>NZ_CP124855.1:1959913-2613218 GCF_030012525.1 Chryseobacterium gotjawalense | reverse complement strand
TGCCAATATCCAGTGTATAATCTTCAACTTGACCATAACCTGAATAACCACAAGGAGTTTCATTACCGCCTTCAGAGGTATCATGTAATCTCACTCTCATTCTGGTAGGGCCTGATTTTGCATTTTGTGGAATAACTACAGATCCAGTCCAAGGAGATTTTTTAATATTTGATACAAATACAAGTTCTGAATCATCGAAGTTTTTATCCTGATTAAAGTCAATCCAAACTCTTACTTCGTCAGTGGCATATGAACCTGAACCCGTTGCGGTGAATGCATAAGTCATTCCTTTGGTTACATTTCCCACTACGGCGGTAAAATCTTCATATCCCACATCACTTGTTGAACTTTTATTAATGTTAGCAAATGTTACATTACTAATTTTCTCATAACTAGTAGAACCCGCTCCCGCTGTGCAGTATGTAGCAACTGTCGTCGTAAAATTAACAGAGGCCGAGAATGTACCTGTAACCCCAGTACAAACCGCCGCAACCTGAATTTCATAAGTAGTACCTTCAGCTAATTCGGTAATGCTATAGCTGCTTTTGGAAGAGGCGACCTCTTTCCATATACCATCTGATCCTATTTTATACCTTACTTTATAGGTAGCATTACTAATTGGATCCCAGCTCAGATTTGCCGCAGTATTTGAAATTCCATAAACTGCAAGTCCTGCCGGAGCTGAGTCATCACAAGCACTGGTCACGGAGACTACAACCGGAGCAACTGCATAAAATACATTTCCGATCGCAGAAATTCTCAATTTCATAGCCGTGTTTGTTGCAAACGATGCAAAGATAAAGTCTTCAGTTCCGTCGTTTGGTGTAGATTCTGTTAAAACCGTCCATGTTGTGCCATTATCTGTTGTATAATCAATTTTCACATTCGTCACATTGAACGGAGCGGCGTTGGTTCCTGCTACATCCCAGTTCAATGGACCTCGGGCATTGTTATAAACTTTAGTAGAGGTGATTTTAAATGGTCCATTAGCACTTACCGTTACTTTCTGAACAGCAGTTTGAGTTTGCTGTTGTGTTACATCGGGATTATTATCTCTAACTGTAACTTTAAAGTTAGAGTCTCTCGCTATCGCTGACACCGCTTCCCACCCATTCGGGTTACTTAAAATGCCTGCCATTACGGTTTCCAGTTTTGGAAAATATCTTGTTGGATTATCAGTTCCCATAATTGATCTAAAACTTGCGCCATTTCTTGTGGTTCCTAAATTAGATTTAGAAATAGACTCAAATGTATCATCTACCTGTTCCCAAGTATAATTCAGAACATCACTTTCGGGGTCAGTCGCCTGGGCGGTCAATACAAAAGCGGTTCCTTTGGGAATGGTTACATTTGGCATTGGAGTAATAACAGGCGGGTTATTGGTAACAGCCGTTTCGATATCACACGTTTTATCGTTCAAATTAGTTTGAACCTGTATAATAGAGTTGATATGAAAATAAGGATCAGAATGGCGCTGAATATCAGTTGCACCAGTAATTCCTGCATACCCCATGATTGTAGATCCTGACCCAGGTTCCACATTTTGTCCTGACACCTCCGTATTATGAGAGAAAGTATGGTTTGCTCCTAATTGGTGACCCATCTCATGAGCTACATAATCGATGTCAAAATTATCGCCAAATGGTTTTCCATCAGCAGGAGATGTGACACCTGAACCTTTACCGTTCTCGGTCGGCACTCCTGAACCATTTAATAAAGGACTGATACAAACACAACCGATACAACCTGCGTTACCGCCTCCTCCAGACGCTCCAAACATGTGACCAATGTCATAATTCGCTTCACCTGCAACTGCGGTAATTGCTTTCTGGGCAGCAAGATTCCAGCTACTAAGAACAGTTGAATATGGATCCGCTGCTGGATTCTCATAAATTAAACTCGGGAAATCCTGAAGAATTAAATGAAGACCAAAATCTTTTTCAAAAACAGCGTTGCAACGGGTTAATGTTGCATTAATGGCAGCCATAGCTCCATCAACACCACCGAAAAAAGTAGTATACTCGCCGTTAGTCGTCATTACCAGGCGCATTGTTCTGTATTTTCTATCGGAAGCTTTGCTAAAATCAGATGGATTATTACTAAATGAACTTCCTGACCTATAAAGTTTATTAATTTCCTGCTTGGAAAGAGGAGACTCTTCAGTCGAACAAGCAAATGCTTTATCCGCTTCCGATTTATTGGTTTTCGGGTGAACACCGTAAACTGTTTTACTTGTATTTTGTGGTTCAATAAACTCATAAGCGCCATTCCTAAGAATCATCGACTGGAAATCGTTGGGTCCCACACTGAATCTTACATAAGCAGTAGGATCATCAATCCCAACCCCTACATAAGAACCCAATTGATAACGATCCTGCAAAGACTTCACAACAACAGGCGCACTGTACACGGCAAATCTTTCAACTTTACCATCAAGCGTAGGCAGTTTAATCTCTACCGCTTTTGCGCTCTTTCCGGTTTCCTGCGCATTGGCAAGTTTGGATCTCATCATCTTGAGATCTAAGGAGTAGTAATTTTTTACGTTGGATGTAAGCCGGATTTTCTCACCTTGCATTGATGTTGGACTCCATTGTGCAAAAGCTGCCGTGCCCATCAATCCACAAAGTAAGGAAATAATAATTTTCTTCATAAGACTAATTTATTAAATATCATTAATCAAAAGTAATTTTTTTTTTATTAGCCGTCAAAATAAAATTGGCAACATTCCCTTTAATAATAAATTAATCCGTATTTATTCAACACGAAAATCAACATATATATATAAATTATATATCACAAAATTATGAAAGATCAAATTTCGGGTAAACAATTAAGAAATAATTATCAAAATAACATCGCAAAAACAACTTACCAGCCATTCACACCGGAAGATATATCATTAAAAAGAATAAGCGATATTCCAGGAAAATCCCATATTAAATTTTGCAGAACTTTTTCCAAATCCCGGAACGATCATCGGTTTAATTTCATCCTGTTTAGTGGTAAACATTAAATACTTGGGCTGTACAGTGGCTTCAATATAAAAAGGGGAATCAAACAACTGTACTCTTCCGCCAATATTTACCTCCATCCAATAAGAACTTTGGTTAGATGCAGGGAATGCCTGAGACGCATCGCTCCCTCCATATCCACGAATCGGAACAGCTTTATATTCCTGATTATAAAAGGAGCCCGCTACTTTTCCACCTACAAAAAAACCATTCATCGGATTTTCCTGGTCGTGGGCTAACATGTAAAGTGTCCCTAATTTTAGAAAAGGGCCACTGACCGAAGCATCGTATCCGTTTTTTTGATAAATATTCTTTTCAAAACCTGCATCTGCAATGGCGTACCAATTCCCTTTAAGATGAGAAGAGACAAAACCCTGAAATAATTTCCGATCTGAAAAAGCGCTAGTTCCCGCATTCAAAACATCGAAACCCACTAAAAAATTAGGTTCGTATTTCCATTTTACTTTTAGCGAATCCTGCTTTTTTTGAGCAAAAGTCATCAAGAAAAGAAAACTAAAAAAGAAGGTAAAGATGCGTTTTGCTTTCATCGATGATTTGGTTTTGATTTTGTTCAACTCCTAAAACTGCCTTGGGAACTTCGAGCACAGAATTTACATTCTGATACAATTTTTTTATTCCACACGCTGGGGAAACATATTGGGAAGTCGTGGTATAATTAATTTTAATTTCAGAATTCACGGCCACTCTGGAAACGCCTACGTACATCTTCGTAAAAGGCTGGTCATCTACCCGCAATGGAATCAAAACAGAATCGGTTTTTACGACAGTGCCAAAAACCCCAATCGGGCCTGAGCCATAATCTACCGCAATAAAAAGGGAATCCATCGTTTTCATTTTTCCGGTGGATTTGGTCTTGAATTTAATCTTCATCCGCGGGGTTGCTTCACCACCGATGCAGATATCATCATCTGAACCACAGGAACAGAGAAACAGGGAAATGAGCAGCAAGAAAAGGATTTTTCTTTTCATTATTTTGGATCCAGGGCTTTTTGTATTCTATACGTCAAATCTTCATAATGATACTTATTCACAAGATCAGCCGGTTTTTTTACGGCAATATTTTCCTTAATGTTATTTAAAGTTCCACGCACCACTGCCGCAACATCGGAATTTTTAGAAACTTCCGCAGTTCTTGAAAATCTGTTTGCAGCCGAGGGTTTGGCATTTAGTAAACCGATCAGCGACTCCACGTAATTGCGTTGTAGATTTCGACGGTAAATATCTTCACTCGAGTTATTGAAAATGTTTTCCTTCAAATCGTTCATATAATCAACCAATGCATACGCATCTGCATCCTCCGTTTGGCTCTGATTAATCATTTGAAGAACATTGTCCGCCAAAATTCTATTTAAAACGGTGGTCTGAAGATTTTCTACCAAATTAACAGGTGTCTTTTCTGTGTTCTGAAAAACCTCTTTCTTTAAAAGCCATTGCGGTGTTGTAAAAATATTTTGATTTAAAAATTCCAAGGCCCGTTTTTGATCAGCTTTAGAAACTACTTCATAAACAGCACCACTTTGTTCAATTGTTTTCGGTGTTTCTAACTGTCCGCCAATATATTTGGAAACATGTCCCAGATATCTCGAAAACTGCCCTGTCACCTGATCGTACATTATTGAAAGATTGCTGAAATCTTCATTCGGTTTCTTCGTCCAGTCCTGAAGATTATCTACAATCCGTTTTAAATTTTTAATACCGTAGGCACTTGCAATCATGGCATCATCACCCACCTGCTCGCTCTGAGAACGTGGATCGTAAGGATTACTTTCTGTACCAAACCAAAGACGGTTATTTTTCAACTTTGTCATCACCCATTTATTAAGGTGCTCTTTTTCTTTATCCGGAGAATTATATTGGTAAAACCGGCGGTAACCCCACTCAATTGCCCAATCATCATAATCACCAATTCTTGGCATTATGCCAGCTTCGGTGACTTTATCTTCTGGCTGCGCAACATAATTAAATCTGGCATAATCCATAATAGACGGAGTGTGACCGTTTTTTTCCAGCCAGGTCCGATCACGAAGTTTCTCTACCGGAACGGTTGAACTGGATCCAAAATTATGTCTTAACCCTAAAGTATGACCCACTTCATGAGAAGAAACGAAACGAATAAGCTGACCCATTAATTTATCGTCGAAATCCATCTTTCTTGCGCGCGGATCGTTGGGTGATGCCTGCACAAAATACCAATTCCGCAGCAAAAGCATTACGTTATGGTACCAATTGATATGGCTTTCTAAAATCTCTCCGGTTCTGGGATCAGAAATCGACGGACCTGATGCATTGGGAACATCAGAAGGTTTGTAAACAATTGCAGAAAATCTGGCATCTTCTAAACTCCATTCCGGATCATCTTTAGTATTTGGAACTTTAGCATAAATTGCATTTTTAAATCCTGCTTTTTCAAAGGTTTTTTTCCAATCATTTACCCCTTCCATTAAATACGGAACCCATTTTTTAGGAGTTGCCGGATCGATATAAAATACAATCGGTTTTGCAGGCTCTACCAACTCGCCTCTTTTATATTTTTCCAAATCTTGTGGTTTTGGCTCGAGTCTCCATCTTTTAATCAAAGAAACTCTTTTTACACCTTGAGGGTCTAAATCAAAATCGGTATAACCCACTGCGAAATAACCCACCCGAGGATCAAAATATCTCGCCTGCATTTTATTCTCCGGCAGCAAAACCAGAGAAGAATTTATTTCTACCGTATAGTTTCCGCTGACTACGGGTTTTTCCTGTCCCGGCGGAACTGTAATGCGCCCTAATGTTTTAGCGAAAGTTTTGGTGGTATTAATTTCAATATTATTGGGAAAAGATTTAACAAAATTAATGTAAGATTTGTCTTTCTGGTAGGCGCCGACTTTGTAACCCATTTTCATAGTGGCATCAAAGGATACCAATTCGTTGTCTGCATCAAGCATATCTGTGGCATCGATAACGTACGATTTTTTATCTTCTCCGAATGCCTTAATATCAAAAGACATAATAATGGCGTGTACATTATTCCGCATTACAGAATTATACATTTGAGAGGTAGAATCTTTTGCGTAATCTACGAAGGAAATCGATTTGATGAAAATTTTATCCTGCGGCCCCTTTTCAAAAGTGATTACATTCTGCCCAATTTGGTCTCCTGCATAACCACTCGTTCCCGAGCGCATTCCAGCAGCAGCTTTGGTTAATCGGCTCACCAGTAAAAATTCTTTACCCAGAAGCGTTTGCGGAATTTCAAAGTAAAATTTGTCCTGAACTTTATGAACGGAAAGAACCCCTAAATCTGTGATTGCTTTATCAGTAATGACTTCTTTGTACGGTTTTATCTTCTCTGGTTTTTTAGCACCAGGTTTAGCTTTAGCAGTTGCAGAAGAATCTGATTTGACAACCAAGGTATCTTTAACCTGCGCTGTTGCAGCATTCACAAAGCCTACCAATACAGTAAGCACAAAAAAATTCTTTAATCCTTTCATAATTATTTATTAAAAAAATAAAAATAGTGTTTATATTTTAATTAGTAAAGCAATATTTTCAACATGATGTGTTTGTGGGAACATATCTACCGGTAAAATTTTCACCAGTTTATAATGATCTTTCATCAACGCTAAATCTCTGGCCTGTGTGGCAGAATTACAACTTACGTAAACGATTTTTTCCGGTGCGATTTTCAGAATCTGCTCCACTACTTTCTGGTGCATTCCGTCTCTTGGCGGATCGGTAATCAGGACATCTGCTTTCGGATGTTGTGCGATAAATTCATCATTGAAGATTTCTTTCATGTCACCGCAATAGAAGGTACAGTTGGTTAAGCCGTTTAATTCTGCGTGTTCTTTCGCCGCATCAATCGATTCCTGAACCGACTCTATCCCGATGACCTGTTTTGCTTTTCTGGCGACATACTGAGCAATAGTTCCGGTTCCGGTGTACAAATCGTAAACAACCTCATCTCCCTTTAAATCTGCAAATTCCAAAGTTTTTGCATATAAATTTAAGGCTTGTTTATAATTCGTCTGGAAGAAAGATTTCGGTCCAATTTTAAATTTCAATCCTTCCATTTCTTCCATTAAAAAGCCTTCTCCGAAATAGGTTTGAACGTCCTGATCGTATAAAGAGTCATTTTGTTTTGAATTGATACAGAAAAGTAAAGTTTTAATCTGCGGGAATTCGCCCAACAAAAAGTCGAATAATTTCTGCTGATTTTCTTTCTCCTCACGGAACAATTGGAAAAGAACCATCCACTCGCCTTTTGAATTTTGACGGAACATGACGGTTCTCAAAAAACCTTGCTGACCTTTGACATCGAAAAATTCCAGACCATTTTCAACAGCATGTTTTCTGATAGCCAATCGCATCGCATTCGACGGATCTTCTTGCAAGAAACATTCTTTCAAATCTAAAATTTTGCTCCACATTCCAGGAATATGAAATCCTAAAGCATCTCTGTTCCCAAAATTTTCCTCAGAACTGATCTCATATTGGGTGAGCCAACGAGCATTGGAAAAAGAAAATTCCATTTTATTGCGGTAGAAATATTGTTCGTCGCTACCAAGAATTGGCAAAGTTTCAAAATCTTCGATTCCTCCAATTCTTTTAATATGATTAAAAACTTCGTCCTGTTTAAATTCCAGTTGTTTTTCATAAGAAAGATTCTGCCATTTGCAACCGCCGCAAACTCCGAAATGAATACATTTTGGTTCCACACGGAAAGGTGATCTTTCGACAATCTCGATCATTTCGGCTTCGAAGTAATTGGATTTTGATTTTTTTACGCGGGCATTTACAACATCTCCGGGAACCGCACCGGAAACCAAAACGGTTTTCCCCTCGTCGGTTTTTCCTACAGCGACGCCTTTTGAACCGGCAGAAACCAATTTGATGTTTTCTAAAACGATATTTTTATTTCTCTTTCTCATTTCAATTAATCTGTCCGCAAAAGTAAGGTTTTAAAATAAAAAAAAACAGAAGTTTTCCCGCTTTGTAGTTTTTAATTATTAAATTATAATGGGCTTCTATTTAATTACTTGCATTCAAATAATAATCACGACCTCTCAAGTAGAAAAAGCCCAAAAGTCCACCAGAGAACAGAAAGGCTAAAGTCCAAAGATATCTTCCATTCATATGATTAGTAAAAACATCGACAATCAATACAACAGAAGCAATAAAACTGGAAAATAAACCTATATAAATAAGAACTTTTGCCGCCGCGAGTGGAATATCCAAACTTGTAATACTGAAAAAAACTGTAAAAAAATTAAATACAAAATTTACCAAAATAAGCGTATACAAAACATTTTTAGGAAGAAGTAATTCTTTTTTCATTTTTTAAATATTTTCTGAAAGATAAAAAAATCCTGCCATAAAATGACAGGACTATATTTTGAACAGGCGTAATATTATTTAGTTGCAGGCGCTGGTGGCTGAACTAAATCGTTTTGCAGGGTTGCTTCTGGTGCAGCTGGTGCTTTTAAGCCCGTCATTTTATCAAGCTGGGTCACCAATTCCGGATCACCTAAATTAAAGAAAAACTTGCTGGCCACTTTCCCTTCTTTATCAATAAGGATAAATGATGGAAGTTTGAAACCATAGATTCCTAAATCTTTTGCAATCTGAGAATTCATACCGCCTTCACCGTACACATTGGTTCCGGGGAATCCCATCAGCATTGCTTTGCTTGTTTTTGAAAACTGGTCTTTAGTATCATCTAAATTGACATAAATGAAATCCATTTTCGATTTGTAAAAGTTGGCAATTTCTCTTAAAACCGGAATGGTCGCTTCGTTAATGTAAGGATTCCAGGAAGCGTAAAACATTACCATTGCAGGTTTTGCTTTGTTATCTGTTAATTTAAAAGCACTGCCATCTTCTTTCACTAATTTTGCAGCTGAAATTGGCTCACCTGCTTTAGGTCCGGAAAGAACGAACTGAATATGCGCTAAATCCTTTTTAATTGTTGCATCTTTAATTTTATCCTGAATCAGTTTATTGATTTTTGCAGCATTTTCAGGAGTCGTAGAAGGATTGATATCACTGTTTGACATTACAAATGCCAACAGATAATCTTTCTCTAACTGAGGCATATCTTTTTTAGTATCTAAAAAATTAGAAAACAACACGGAAGAAGTTTCCTGTCCCGAATTATTGTGGGCTTCTGCATAAGTCTGGAATTCTTTGCTTAATTTCCCTAATAAATAATTTCTGTAAATCGGTTGATTTTTCAACATTCTGTCGTTGTTTTTACTCATTTTCGCCTCAGCATCGGTAAAGTTTTTGGAAACTTTATAATCTGCTTTTCCAGTTGCCTGTGCGTGATTCATTTCGTACTGAGTCATCAGTCCAAGAATACTTGCATTTAATTCGTCTTTTTTCCACTGAACCGCTTCACTGTCGGCAGATGTTTTTTTAGCGGCAGCATCAATTCGGCTTTCTAAATCGGCTCTAATTTTTTCAACTTCTTTTAAAAATGTAGCTTCATCCTTAGTTACTAATTCACCAACATTTATTTTTCCTGCATATTCCTGGATTGCAGCTAATGATTCCTGGATGAAGTCATTATTTTTCTTCGCATCGCCGGTTACTGTAAATTTCGCCGGGAAAGCTTCTGCCTGTCCTGAAATATTTACCTTCTGACCTCCTTTAAGATAAACCATTGCCTGTTTACCTGCATAAGTCATAATATACATACCGTCTTTCGGCGCCTCGAAACTTCCGGAAAAGCTTCCTTTGCTGTCTACTCCCATATTAACCAACGGAAGTGTCGCTACGCCAGAGGCTTCTATAAATTCAATTCTTTCTAATGGTGATCCACCGGCAAAATTACCGGAAACCTCGACTTTTTTTGAACATGACATCGCAACGAATGCAACCAATAGCATTAAAAAATACTTACTCATCTTTATTGTTTTTCTTTTATTTAATTAAAATTGATTCAACCAAACTAACCTTGTTTTTAAATCGGAGCAAAAATAGGGTTTTAACCGAGTTATTAAAAATTTATTTTTAAGATTTGTGAAAGTTTAACAAAGAAAAACTGCTTTCATTTCTGAAAGCAGTTTTTTATGATTGTTAAAATAATTTTAACCTTGATCGACACTCGCTGAAAAGTATTCTCTGTTCATTCTGGCGATTACTTCTAAAGAAATTCCTTTCGGACATTCCACTTCACAAGCACCTGTATTTGAACAGTTACCGAATCCTTCTTCATCCATGGCTTTCACCATGTTCAGTACTCTTCTTTTCGCTTCTACTTTACCTTGAGGCAGTAAAGCGAACTGAGAAACTTTAGCACCTACAAATAATGACGCGGCACCATTTTTACAGGTTGCCACGCAAGCGCCACAACCGATACAGGCTGCTGCATCCATCGCATTATCTGCATCTTCTTTCGGAACTAAAATTGCGTTGGCGTCGAGTGTGTTTCCAGAAGTATTTACCGAAATAAAACCTCCCGCTGCCATCACTCTGTCAAAAGCACTTCTGTCTACTACCAAATCTTTAAT
Organism: Chryseobacterium gotjawalense; assembly: GCF_030012525.1. NCBI lineage: Bacteria > Pseudomonadati > Bacteroidota > Flavobacteriia > Flavobacteriales > Weeksellaceae > Chryseobacterium > Chryseobacterium gotjawalense. The sequence continues at coordinate 2,602,690 of NZ_CP124855.1, read as the reverse complement.
AATTGGGAAAGCGGCACTTCTCCACGGTTCGATATGAATTGTTTCGCCGTCTTTGAACATTCTCATGTGCAGCTGGCATGTGGTGATTCCTGTATCTGGTCCGTGTGGGCGGCCATTGATATACAATGAACACATACCGCAAATCCCTTCGCGACAATCATGATCAAATGCAATCGCCTCTTGCCCTTCGTTGACCAGGTTTTCGTTGAGCATATCCAACATTTCCAGGAATGATGAATCCGTAGAAACGTCGGAGATTTTGTAAGTCTCAAACTGTCCTTTTGTTTTATTATTTTTCTGTCTCCAAATTTTCAGAGTCAGGTTTAATCCTTTTTGTGCACTCATATTATTAACTTTATTGGAGATTATTTATAACTTCTTGTTTTAACTTCGATATTTTCATAAATCAGATCCTCCTTATGCATGGTTTCCTGATTGATATCGTCTCCCTGATATTCCCAAGCTGCAACATATTTGAAGTTTTCGTCATCTCTTTCTGCCTCACCTTCCGGTGTTGCGTGATCCCAACGGAAATGTCCGCCACAAGATTCTTCTCTTGCCAAAGCATCTTTCGCCATTAACTGACCCAACTCCAAGAAATCTGCAACTCTGAATGCTTTTTCAAGCTCCATGTTCATTCCGTTTGCGTCTCCGGGAACTCTTACATCTGCCCAGAATTCTTTTCTTACGTCCTCAATTTCCTTAATCGCTTCCTGTAAACCTTCAGGGGTTCGTCCCATTCCAACTTTATTCCACATGATGTGACCTAGTTTTTTATGGAAATAATCTACACTGTGTTTACCGTTATTGGTCATAAAGAAGTTCACTTTATCTTGAATCTCTTTTTCCGCAGCATCAAAAGCTGGACTGTTTGTTGGAATCTCTCCGGTTCTGATATCTGCAGATAGATAATCTGCAATCGTATATGGAAGAACGAAATATCCGTCTGCCAAACCTTGCATCAAAGCGGAAGCTCCAAGTCTGTTTGCACCGTGATCTGAGAAGTTAGCTTCACCAATTACGAAACATCCCGGAATAGTTGACTGTAAGTTGTAATCAACCCAAACACCACCCATTGTATAGTGAACTGCCGGATAAATCTTCATCGGAGTTACATAAGGATTGTCTGCGGTAATTTTTTCGTACATCACGAAAAGGTTACCATATTTCTCTTCAATCCATGCTTTTCCTAAATCATAAATCTGCTGATCGGTCGGATTATGAATATTTTTTTCGACAGCAGCTTCTTTACCTTTCTTCTGAATTTCAGTAGAAAAATCTAAGTATACTCCTTCATGCGTATCATTATTTTCAATTCCGTAACCAGCGTCACATCTTTCTTTCGCTGCTCTGGAGGCAACGTCTCTCGGAACTAAATTTCCAAAAGCAGGATATCTTCTTTCTAAATAATAATCACGGTTTTCCGGAGCAATATTTTCCGGTCTCAGTTTACCTTCGCGAATGGCTACGGCATCTTCAATATTTTTCGGAACCCAGATTCTCCCGGAGTTTCTTAATGATTCTGACATTAAAGTCAGTTTTGACTGTGCTGTTCCATGAACCGGAATACAGGTTGGGTGAATCTGCACATAACAAGGATTTGCGAAATACGCTCCTTTTTTATGAATTTTCCAGGCGGCAGAAACGTTAGATCCCATCGCGTTGGTAGAAAGGAAATATACATTTCCATAACCACCGGAAGCGATTACTACTGCATGAGCAGAATGTCTTTCTATTTCGCCGGTTACTAAATTTCTGGCGATAATTCCTCTGGCTTTTCCATCAACGATTACTAAATCAAGCATTTCGTGACGGTTATACATTTTTATTCTTCCTTTACCGATTTGACGGCTAACGGCTGAATATGCTCCTAATAATAACTGCTGCCCGGTTTGCCCTTTAGCATAGAACGTTCTTTTTACCTGCACTCCACCGAAAGAACGGTTGTCTAACTGACCGCCATATTCTCTTCCGAAAGGAACACCTTGTGCAACACACTGGTCGATGATGCTTGCGGAAACTTCTGCAAGTCTGTAAACGTTTGCTTCTCTCGAGCGGTAGTCACCCCCTTTAATCGTGTCATAAAACAATCTATAGGTCGAGTCACCATCACCTTGATAATTCTTTGCAGCGTTAATACCACCCTGCGCAGCAATCGAGTGCGCTCTTCTTGGTGAATCCTGGTAACAAAATGCCTTTACGTTATATCCTTGTTCTGCTAATGTAGCTGCGGCTGAACCACCTGCCAACCCAGTTCCTACAACAATGATATCAATTTTATCACGGTTGTTTGGTGAAACCAAGTTCATATGATCTTTATGATTTTTCCATTTGTCCGCTAAAGGACCTGCTGGAATTCTTGAATCTAATTTGCTCATTTTTAGAAATTTTAAATTTTAGATTTTAAATTTTAATGTCGATATAAAACTTAAAATTTATTGAGTTACATAATGAAAAACGGCAACAAATATAAAGCCCACTGGGATAAGGATAGAATACCAAGTTCCCAAAGCTTTAATCATTGGTGTATATTTCGGATGTCTCGCCCCTACCGACTGGAAAGACGACTGAAATCCGTGCGCTAAATGCAGTCCCAGTAATACAAAAGCGACAACATAGAAAATTACTCTTCCGATGTTACCAAACTGTGCATGAAGTTCCGGCCAAAACCTTGCTTCGTCTCTAACACTTCCTACAACATATTTGTAGTCCATTTCATGCCACCAAAAATCATACATGTGTAATCCTAAAAATGCTAAAACAACAATTCCTGAAAGAAGCATGTTTCGAGACATCCAGGTAGAATTTGCAGCGCGATCATTCATTCCGTACTTTATTGGTCTTGAATTATTGTTTTTAATTTCAAGAATAAAGCCCATTACAAAGTGAAAAATTACTGCGAAACCGAGAACTGGTTGCATTAAAAACTGAATAAGAGGGTTGTAACCCATAAACTCCGATGCGGAATTAAATGCATCTTTACTAATAACCGATAGTAAATTGACCGAGAGGTGCATAATTAGGAAAATGAGCAAAAACATTGCAGATAATGCCATTGCGTACTTTCTTCCAATAGAAGAACTAGTTAATCCTGCCATAATTAATGTTTAAATTTGAATTCTTACAAAGTTAGAAAAATGCTGAGTGTATTTCACGTGAGAAATGTCAGAAAATTTTAGTTTGTAATCTTTCTAAATAACAACGATGTGTCTTCCATTCTATTTTCGAGCCCAAATTCTTGAGAATAATACATTTAGTTTAAAATCAAAGTCTTTTATTTCAAATCATACTTAATTCCATTGATTTGAATATGTTCCGCTGATTTTGAAACCGTGACAATTTCAAAAAACTTGGTTCTTCTTGACGTGAGATAAGGCTCAATCACATATTTTTCTATCTTTTCTGAATTTGAATTTTCTCTTACCACAAACTTAACTTTATCATTTTGCTTCACTGAAACAATTTTTTCTTTAAAATATTGATGTACTAAAATCTCATTAATTTGATTCGCTTTAAAATTTAATATAAACCTTAACGCCACAAAAGTCAAGATGAAATAGGTAACTTTAAGACTGTTTTTAATATTAAATTTCAAAACCACCGCTCTTAAGAAATAAATAATGATAAAAGCAACAACCACTTCCAGCAAAGTCATGGGAATCATTTTCTGAAAAGCAACATCAAAATCCGCAAAAAAATGAATAAGTTTTAAAGCATAAGTTACGCAGAAATCGTACATCAAATTCAACCATGTAAACTTAATAGAAAAGGCAATAATAAAAGTCATTAATAGCGAAAAAATAATCAGAATCTCCGAAAAAGGAATAACCACCAGATTCGCCACAATCGAAATAACGGAATATTGATGAAAAGTGAAAACAACCAAAGGAAGGGTGGCAATTTGCGCCGAAACACTAACGGATATGATATTTACCATATTATTCTGGAAGGTGTTTTTGGGTTTCGGCAAATGTTTCAAAATCGGTTTATTGAGCCAGAAAATACCGAATACTGCGATAAAACTCAACTGAAAACCCACATCAAAAAACTGATTTGTATCGACAATTAAAATCCCAAAGGCCGCAACCGCCATGGAATGAAGCAAATCGGGTTTCCGCTGCAGCAATACGTAAATATAGTAGACCGAAATCATGATACAACTCCGAACCACCGAACTTCCGTAATCGATAAAAATACCAAAAGCCCAAATTAACAGCAACGATATTATAATTTTATAATTTCTAAATCTGGCTGGAAAAACAGGTTTTAAAATCACCAGAATCAACCAGAAAATAATCACCATGTGAGAACCGGAAATCGCCAGAACATGCATTAATCCAGATTTACTGAAATCCTGAATCGTTTGGTCATCCATTTCTGTTCGGTCGGAAAGAATAATTCCTTTGGTGAATTCACGGGCCTTTTTACTGAAATTTGCGTGGTCGATTTTACTTAAAGTTTCTAACCGTTTCTCCCTAATTTTTTCAGCAAAAGTTAAATCTTTTCTTTCTGCTATTTGAAAAGAATCCGGAAGGTAAGATTGAAAGTAAATCGCTTTCCTCGCCAAATATTTGCCGTAATCAAACTGAAAATCGCTGTACGGTTTCTTCACTGTATTGATGTATGCTTCGGCTTTATAATAATGAGAAAAATCAAGATCTTTTTCAGATTTTGGCAAAGACAATACACTTAGAAATGATTCCTTGTCTTTCCAAGCGGTAATTTCATAGCGGCGGTTTTTCTCGTTGGAATTGAGTTTCTTGTTGATTTTGAAGACAATATTTTCTTTGCTTTTCAGATGCGGAAGTTCCGGTACTTTCGAATTCAGAAAATGGGCAAGAATTCCCAAAGAAAAAAACAAAAACAAAAGAGGAAGAGGACGAACTTGCTGGCAATAAAAATTCTTAATCAAAAATAGAAACAACAACAAAAAGCTGAAAATCAAGAACATATAAATATACTCTATTTTCAGAAAAAGAAAATCCTGCAAAAGAATCCCAAGAACAAAACAAATGCAGATAATAAGTAAAGGTTGTTTATGCAAGGTATTTTTCTGTAAAATTATCAACTTCCGCTGATAAAATCACGGGTAAAATCACCCTTTTACAATAATAGCTGCCGCCTCATCACTAGCCCCTTTCCCACCTAACTTTTCCCTAAGTTGTTTGTAATTGTTTAATATTTTTTCTCTTTGTTCTCCATTCAATATTGCGGATAATTCTTTAACTAAATTCTTCGTGTTTAAACCACTTTGAATAAGCTCCGTAACGATTTCTTTATCCATAATTAAATTGACCAGAGAAATATATTTGATATTTTTAACCACGCGTTTTCCGATCTCATAAGAAACAGTGCTGCTCCGGTAACAAACCACTTCTGGTATATTGAGCAAAGCCGTTTCTAAAGTTGCCGTTCCCGATGTCACCAAAGCCGCTTTTGAACATCTTAACAAATCGTAAGTTTTGTTGGAAACGAAATGAACATTTTCATCAACATATTTCTGGTAAAATGACTTCGCCAAACTTGGCGCTCCTGCAATTACAAATTGGTAATTCTTAAAATGTGGACGCACAGAAAGCATTAATTCAAGCATTTTGGTAACTTCCTGTTCACGTGAACCTGGCAAAAGTGCGATGATTTCTTTCCCGTTTAAATGATTGTCTTTTTTAAACTGGCTGATATTCATTTCCGGCAAATCGGAAATCGCATCCAATAAAGGATGTCCTACGAAATGCGCATCAACATCATGCTTCTTATAGAATTCTTTCTCAAACGGAAGAATCACCAACATTTCATCGACAAACTTTCTGATTTTTTCGACACGGCCCTCTTTCCAGGCCCACAGTTGTGGAGAAATATAATAAATAACTTTAATTTCTAAACTTTTAGCAAACTCAGCAATCCTTAAATTAAAACCAGGATAATCAACTAAAATCAAAACATCAGGTTGATATTGGTTAATATCTTCTTTGCAAATTTTAATATTTTTCAGAATCGTCCGCAAATTTTTGGCAACTTCCAGGAATCCCATAAAAGCTAAGTCTTTGTAATGTTTCACCGGTTCAAATCCAGCAACAGCCGTCATTAAATCTCCGCCCCAAAAACGAAATTCCGCGTGGGAATCTTTTTTGAGAATCGATTTCATTAAATTAGAAGCGTGCAAATCTCCGGATGCTTCGCCAGCGATGATGTAGTATTTCAAAATAGATTCGGGATTTAAAATTTGAGATTTGAGATTTTGGCTCAAAGCAAATCATTAATTATACTTAAATTTGTTCAAAGATAAAATAAAAAAATGTCTGATTTAGAAATAAAAAACAAAATTGCAGAAAGCGGGCTGGTCAACTTCGATCTCTCGGAACTGGTGCCTAAAGGCAAACGGATCGGTATCGATCTGAAGGATTATCTTTTTCAGGAATTGATTTTAAAAGAAAAAGATTTCCGTGAAAAAATAGCAAATATTAACGTCGAAGAATATAAAGATTGTTACGTCTATATTTATAATTCTGCCGATGCGATTGTCCCACTCTGGGCTTACTTTCTGCTCACTGCAAAATTAACAGAAACCGCAAAGAAAATCGTTTTCGGAAATAAAGAAGATCTGGAAGTTTTATTGATGCACAATGCCATTCAAACTTATGACTTTTCTGAACTGACTGGTAAAAGAGTTTTGGTAAAAGGCTGCAGCGATCAATCGATTCCGGAAAATGCCTATATCGAATTGGTTGAACAACTGAAACCACTTGTAAAATCTTTAATGTTTGGCGAAGCCTGCTCAAACGTTCCTATTTTCAAAAATTAAACTTTAACATTTCTTTACGTTTTTAGAAAAAATAAAAGGACTAATTTTTGATGACTTTAATTATTAATTTTCTAAAAACACACGAATATGAGTTTAATTGACCTTATCACAGGAAACACAGGAAATCAGGTTGCGGCAGATGCTGAAAACAAATTTGGAATCAGCAAAAACCAAATTATCGCTTTATTGGCAGTCGCTGCACCACTGGTCATTTCTTATCTGAGAAAAAAATCTCAGGACAATCCGCAGGAAGCAGAAGCGCTGAATAACGCACTGGACAAAGATCATGACGGAAGTATTTTAAATGATCCTTCTCAGGCAGCAGCAAGACAACAGGAAGGAGCTTCGATTCTCGATCATGTTTTCGGCAGCCAAAAGCCAGATGTTGAAAATCAACTTTCTGAGAAAACAGGAATTTCAGTGGATAAAATCGGACCAATTTTAGCAATGCTGGCTCCTGTAATTATGGGATTTATCGGCAAAGAAAAACAAGCAACCGGCGTAAATTCGGGCGGAGGTTTGGGAGATCTACTGGGTGGAATTTTAGGCAACGCGACCAGTCAGGTTCAGCAACAACAAGCGCAAGGAAACTCAAATCCTTTAACTGAAATCCTCGGCAGTGTGCTTGGCAGTGCTAAGCAAGGTTCCAGTGGTGGACTCGGGGATATTTTGCGAAGTGTTCTTGGCGGTGACCAACAATCAGAAGGCGGATTAGGTGGACTTTTAGGAAGTCTATTTGACAGAAAATAACATTACAATATAAAAAAACCGAAGAATGTTCTTCGGTTTTTTTATATTCAATTTGGTTTGCTGTTCTTTTTAATTTAACCTCTTATTTTTCTGCTTTAGGTTTTGCCGCAGCTTTGGGCTTCACTTCTTTTTCTGGTTTTTCAACCTGATCGACCGTTGCAAGCATTGGCTTTGATTCTTTTCGTGGTCTTTTTTTACCATAACTTCCCGCTACAATTTTTCCTCTTTTCGATTTTTGATCTCCTTTTCCCATAATAAATAATTTGTTTTTTTAATGTTGATATTCACAAAGTTAAGTAATAATTAAATAATCTAATTCTTAAAAAATCATAAAGTTTTCGGTGTTTACTCCTTACTTGTGCTTAAACCGAATTCGGTCCCAGACATCGTCTTTTTATTACGAATTGTCTGTATATGAAACCAAGGAGCATTATTTGTGCGGCAACAACAATAAATAATCCCTTCTTACAATCGTCCAAAAAACTTATCTTTGCCACTGAAATTTTAGACCAAATCTACCTTTCAATTTTAACTTCTAATATCTGAAAAACTATGTTTCGTACGCACACCAACGGAGAATTGACTATACAAAATCTTGATCAAAACGTAACCCTTTCGGGATGGGTTCAAACCATTCGTGACAAAGGTTTTATGATGTGGATTGATTTACGCGACCGTTACGGAATTACGCAATTGGTATTTGATGCAGACCGTTCTTCCGCAGAATTATTAGAAAACGCTCATAGACTCGGCCGGGAATTCGTGATTCAAATCGAAGGAAAGGTTATCGAAAGAATCAGTAAAAACCCGAAAATCCCAACAGGAGAAATCGAAATTCTGGTTGAAAAACTGACGATCTTAAACGAATCAGAAACGCCACCTTTCACTATTGAAGATCAAACGGATGGCGGTGAAGAGCTTCGAATGAAATACAGATATTTGGATATCCGCAGAAATCCGGTGAAAGACAAATTAATTTTCCGTCATAAAATGGCGCAGAAAGTGAGAAATTATTTATCAGAACAGGATTTTATTGAAGTTGAAACGCCGGTTTTAATTAAATCAACCCCTGAAGGCGCGAGAGATTTCGTGGTTCCGAGCAGAATGAATCCGGGACAGTTTTATGCACTTCCTCAGTCGCCCCAAACTTTCAAACAGTTGCTGATGATTGGCGGAATGGACCGTTATTTCCAAATTGTAAAATGTTTCCGTGATGAAGATTTAAGAGCGGACAGACAGCCGGAATTCACGCAGATCGATTGCGAAATGGCTTTCGTAGAACAGGAAGATGTTCTGGAAATCTTCGAAGGAATGACCGCGACTTTATTGAAAGATATTGCCGGAAAAGAATTCGGAAAGTTCCCGAGAATGACTTTCGAAGATGCGATGAAAAATTACGGAAATGACAAACCGGATATTAGATTCGGGATGAAATTCGTGGAAGTGAATGATTTGGTAAAAGGAAAAGAATTCAAAATTTTTGACGAAGCAGAACTGGTTGTCGGAATCAATGTTGAGGGTTGTGCAGTTTACACCAGAAAACAGATCGATGAACTGATCGATTGGGTAAAACGCCCACAAATTGGTGCCAACGGAATGATTTGGATTAAATTCCAAAATGATGGTGTGGTGACTTCTTCCGTAAATAAATTTTACAGCGAAGAAGATTTAAAAAAAATCACAGAAAAATTCGAGGCAAAAGGAGGAGATTTAATTTTCCTAATGTCCGGAAACGAAAATAAAGTGAGAACCCAGCTTTCCGCTTTAAGAATGGAATTGGGGAACCGTTTGGGTTTAAGGAATCCGAAAGAATTTGCACCGCTTTGGGTCATCGATTTCCCGCTTTTGGAATGGGACGAAGAAACCGGAAGATACCACGCGATGCACCATCCGTTCACTTCGCCAAAACCGGAAGATGTTCATTTATTGGAAACCGATCCGGGAAAAGCCCGAGCAAATGCATACGATTTAATTCTTAACGGGAACGAAATCGGTGGCGGATCGGTAAGGATTTTCGATAAAGATTTGCAGGCGAAAATGTTTAATTTATTAGGATTTACGAAAGAAGATGCAGAAGCACAATTCGGATTTTTGATGAACGCTTTCCAATATGGCGCACCGCCGCATGCTGGTTTAGCTTTAGGTTTTGACCGTTTGGTGGCAATTCTTGATGGTAATGAAGTGATTAGAGATTATATCGCTTTCCCGAAAAACAATTCCGGACGTGATGTGATGATTGATGCGCCAAGTGCAATTGCTGAGGAGCAGTTGGATGAATTGGCTTTGAAAGTTGAGTTGAAAGCCTAGGTCGTGATTTTGTTTTTTGGTATTATGATTTGAAATTCAAAATATAATTATTAAATTTGTACTGAATGAGAATCGTAAGTTTTTTGAAAATTAAAGATTTTGTTTTAAAGTATCCCGATGCGGAAATTGCTTTAAAAGATTGGTATGCGAGAACTAAAGGCGAAAGTTGGATGAATTTTGCAGAAATTAAGAATTCATTTAATTCTGTAGACTATGTCGGAAATAATCGTTTTGTGTTTAATATCAGAGGAAATCATTATCGGTTAGTAGCAATTATAATTTTTGCGTCACAGAAAGTTTACATCAGATTTATTGGAACTCATTCTCAATACGATAAAATTAATGCTTCAGAGATCTAACATCATGACAAAAAAACAGTACGAAGTAGCCTGCGAAAGAATTGAAGAACTTCTGAAAACAGTAGGAAATGAAACTTCACAAGATGATAAGAATTTCATTGAATTAGATTTTCTTTCTGATTTGGTTGCTGATTATGAGGAGAAATATTTTCCAGTAGAAAAGCCTTCTTTAAAGGAAATTTTGAAATTACGCATGTTTGAAATGGATATTAATCAGGTCAAACTTTCAGAATTATTAAATGTAAGTCCCTCAAGGATCAGTGAATATTTAACTGGAAAGTCTGAGCCTACTTTGAAAGTAGCAAGGGAAATAAGTAAAAAATTAAATATAGATGCGTCTGTCATTTTAGGAGTTTAAAATTCTCTTTTAAAATATCAAAATCAATAAAAAATTCTCATTGTTTTCCGAAACGATGGGATTTTTTTTATTAATCCCAATATAAAATTATTTTTTAATTTACTATTTTTACCATAACACAAATTTTGATCTATGGAAATTTCTACACAAATACTTCAGCAGTATTTTGGTTACGATAGTTTCAGACCTAACCAAGCCAGTGCGGTTAAAAATGTAATTGCAAAAAAGGATACGTTTGTACTCATGCCAACCGGTGGCGGGAAATCTTTGTGCTATCAGGTTCCGGCATTGGCTTTGGACGGAACAGCAATTGTGGTTTCGCCTTTAATCGCTTTGATGAAAGACCAGGTTGATGCTTTGCGTGCGAATGGGGTTTCTGCAGCCTATATGAATTCTTCGATGAATCCTCTTGAACAGAATGAAACTTTCCATCAATTAAAAGAAGGAAAACTCAAACTTCTCTATGTTGCGCCCGAAAAACTGAGTGCAGACAACGGTTCTTTTTTAAACTTAATAAAAGGCATCAATATTTCCTTATTTGCAGTTGATGAAGCGCATTGTGTATCGCACTGGGGACACGATTTCCGGCCGGATTATTTATTCTTGAATGGCTTAAAAAGACAATTTCCACAAATCCCAATCATCGCACTCACTGCAAGTGCTGATGAAATTACGAGGCAGGACATCATTAAACAGCTCAATCTTCAACAACCGACTGTTTTAATTTCATCTTTTGACAGACCCAATATTAAATATTTTGTTCAGCCAAAACAATCCGTTTTAAGTCACATAATTCAATACCTGAATGATCATCCGAATGATTCAGGAATTATCTACTGTCTATCCCGGCGAGGAACGGAAGATATGGCAAATAACCTTAAAGAAAACGGCATCAATGCAGCATTTTATCATGCCGGAATTTCTTCACTAGAACGCGCGCAGATTCAGGATGATTTCATCAAAGACAAAATAAGGGTCATGGTTGCTACCATTGCATTTGGAATGGGAATCGACAAAAGCAATGTGCGTTTTGTGATTCACGCCGACCTTCCAAAAAACATCGAAAGTTATTATCAGGAAACCGGTAGAGCCGGAAGAGATAGTTTGCCTAGTGAAGCCATTTTATTTTACTCCAATGCCGATGTGATGAAGCTGAAAAAATTTGCAGTGATTGAAGGAAATGAGGAACAGTCCACATTAATGCTTCGAAAACTGCAACAAATGACCGACTTTGCTGAAATGCAAAAATGCCGCCGACAATATCTCATGGAATATTTTGGAGAACCGCATCCCGGAAATTGCAATTCCTGTGATTATTGTCTCAGTGATTTTGAAAATTGGGACGCCACTATTGATGCTCAGAAATTATTGAGTGCTGTTTTCCGTTTGAAAGAACGCTACGGGAAAAATTTGATTATCGATTTTCTCCGGGAATCAAAAGGAGCGAAAATCACGGATTATATGCGCAGTTTACCAACTTATGGAATTGGAAATAACGCTGATAGAACGTATTGGCATAATTTAATAAAGCAATTAGTAATTAATGATTTCCTGCATGAATCAAATGAAGAATTCTCTGTATTAAAATTGACGGAAAAAAGCAAAGAAGTTTTATTTAACAAGAAAAAAGTTAACCTTCAAAAAGTAAAAGAATTAGCCAAAGCAGTGACTGTAGCGGAAATAGAAACCTCGTATCCGAAAAATGAAATCGCAGAACATCCGGAATTATTTGATGAATTGAGAGTTTTAAGAAGACAGCAAGCCGAGAAAGAAAATGTACCACCTTATGTTATTTTTTCTGATGTCACTTTGCTGGAATTAGCAACTTATCTCCCCAATACCAAAGAAGAACTGAACCAGATAAGTGGTTTTGGAGCTTTTAAAATAGAAAAATACGGGGGAATATTTTTAGATCTTATATCAGATTTCTGTACCAGAAATAATCTGAGCAGTAAAATAACCGAGAAAACTCCGAAAAAACAAAGCGCACCAAAAAAAGCAAATAAATACGAAGCGGGAACCTATACCACAACTTTCCAAATGTACAGAGCCGGCAACAGCATAGAAGAAATTGCAAAAATCCGGAATCTGTCCATAACTACCATCCAAGGTCATCTGGCCAATTTCGTGGAGGTAGGAACCATCAAACCAAGCGAACTAATGGACAGTAACAAAATAGATCCTGTTATCGCGCTCGCAAAGTCTCAAACTCTAACCTCTTTAAAAGCCATAAAGGACGAATTGGGTGAAGAATATTCATATTTTGAAATCAATATTGCTGTTGCCTTTTATAAATGGCAGGAAAAACAAAAACGTGGTTTATAGATATGCATATTTTAATACAAAATGAAGTTGAACTTTTCATACCGCGAAAGGAATAGCAAAACTTGATATTGAATGGTAAAATTATACTGCATTTTTCACGGCAGTTTCGCTACCAAAATTTCCGGCGATAATTTCAGAATCCAATAAATAATTTTCCATTTCCAGTTGGGGACAATGCTGAATGAATTTCCAGCGTTGACGATATGTTTTGCAACATAATCAGGCTCCATGATTAATGATTCGTTCAAGTTTAAACCCTCATTTATTTTGGTTCGGATATAGCCGCTTACTAAAACATTTACAACAATATTTCTTGAATGCAGTTCCTGCCGCAATCCGGAAAGATAAGTGTTGAAAGCCGCTTTCGTACTTCCGTAAATGAAATTGCTTTTTCTGCCCCGAACTCCCGAAAGTGATGACAAACCGATGATTCGCTCGAGATTTGTATTGGAAAAATCATTTACAATAATGTTTAAAACTGAAACGGCGCCGGCGTAATTCACTTTCATCATCTGAAATGCATCATTAAAATTCCCGCGCGCATACTTATTCTGACTTAAAAATCCCGCAGCATAAATCACGATATGAGGTTTTACAGGTAATTCCTCATAAAATTTCTGATGTGAAGAAAAATCAACCGCATCAAAATAAATAAGCTTAACCTGATTTTCCAGCTGATGTTCAATAACAAAATTCTTCAGGGAAACTAAATCTCTTGACGCTGCCATAACCTCAAATCCTTTTTGGGCGTATTGTAAAACACACTGCTTCGCGACATCTGAGTTTCCGCCGAGGATGAGGACGGTTTTTGAAGTTTTCATCATTAATAAAAACTATTTTGCTCTCAATCTTTCCTTAATCATTTCAATATTTTTTTTGGCAGAATCTTCCAGAATTAAACTCGCGCTCATGTGAATTCTTTCGGGCATCAACTCCTCGAAATGTTCCGTCCCTTCCCATGAAACCTTTTTAATTAAAGCCAAAGCATCTGAACTTCTGTGAGAAAGTTTCTCCAAAAAAAGCTGAAGCTGAGCGTCCATCTCTGCAATAGTCGCAGAAACTGAATGATAGACATCGTGTTTTTCGCACCATTCTGCACTACGGAAATCCGCATCTATCGACATCGCTGAATAAGCTGACTTTCCGATTTTTCTTTCTACATAAGGTCCGATTACAAAAGGTCCGATTCCTAAATTCAATTCTGTTAAAGCCATTGCAGCATCTTTCGTCGCAAAACAGTAATCTGCCGCACACGCAATTCCTACACCGCCACCGGTTGTTTTTCCCTGAACGCGTACGATTACTAATTTACCGCAAGATCGCATCGCATTTAAAACTTTAGCGAAACCTCCGAAGAATTTTTTTGATTTTTCTAAATCTTCAATTTCAAGCAACTCATCGAAACTTGCTCCTGCACAGAAAGCTTTTCCTCCTTCAGATTTTAAAAAGATTGCTTTTACTTCTTCTTTTGCTCCTTCATCTAAAATAGTTTGGGCGAGCTTCTCTAAAATCTCACCTGGTAAAGAATTGCTTTTCGGCGTTCCAAAAGTGATTTCGGCGATGTTATTTTTGATTTCCTGGGTTACAAATCCGTTATTCATTATGCTTTATTTAATGCGATTAAATATTTGTCGATGTATAATTGTTTTTCTTTGCTTTTATATTGCTGGATATATCTGGGATGTTCTAACACGGTCAGTTGATCGAAAAACTTTTCCTGACTGTTGATTTTTTCAATAAAAGTGGCGTTCTTTTTTCCTAAAACAAAGACCTCCGAAGTATCTAAACCTAGACTGATATGATCTTTTAAACTTTTAATCATAAAAGGTTTTACGGCTTCGAAGAGTTTTTTGTCGTCATAGTAATTAGCATTTAAATTACCTCTAATCGTATTTCTGACAATAGCTAAAGGGAAAGGAGAATTGATATAAAATTCTTTATAAAACCTTTCTGGTCCACCAAATTGCTCAATGACATCATATAAAAAAACTGATGAAATTTCATGAGTATGCGCAGATTTCATTTCGATTCCGCAAACCGTTTCCAGTCTTTTGGTATCGGTAAACGGAACACCTGTAACTCCTGCTCCGTGGCGGCTGGGATTAATTCCAATGATGAATTTTCTCTGCTGATTATCATTATAAAATTTTCGATAAAATTCGGTCATTACCGTTAACGTTTCGGGATTATCGAAGAACGGATTGAGCACGTGGAAACCTTCAGGAAGATTGCCTGAATAATGCAACTGCTTGTTGAACGCTACTACTTGCTCTCCAATGTTTTTTATCACTTCGACATTCATTAAAAGTTTAACACAATAATCGCAAAAGTTTTCAATTAATTAATACATCAACTGCTTCTTTTCCTTTTTCTTCCAACCTGCCTGACTCTGGTATTTGACAAAGAAAATTTTTAAATCTGCCTGACTTTCATAGTCTACGAAAAAAATCTTTTTATCGGCCTGGCCGGAATATTTTACAAAAAACCATTTGCCATCGTTTCCATCGGCTTGACTTTGGTAATCGACTTTATAGACGTTTAAATCTGCCTGACTTTCATATTTCACTACAAAAACCTTTACATCTGCCTGACTTTGATAATCCACGGAGAAAACCTTCTGCGCAGAAAACTGCGAAGTCAAAAAGATGATCAGAAACAGGGAAAGGATTGTTTTCAATTTATTATAAAATTAGTCCGTTAATCCAAACTGCTCAAAATGGTGCGTGAAATGTTTGCGGTGAAACAGTTCCCACATTTCTTTACCAATATTGCAGAACAGCGGATGGGTATGCTCTGCCAAAGGATTTTCGCGGTAATAAATGAGATATTTTTTAAGACTTTCAATAAATTTTTCTTTAGCTTCCTCAAGATTTTTGTAGCGTAGTGATGCGTTTTCGTTTTCCGGTAATCCTTCAAACTTTAAATCTCTGGTAATTGCTTTTTCCTTGTACAGCCAGTCGCGAAGCTTTTCAAGTTGTTCTTCGTCTTTTGTGCGGCATTCTATACGCTCTTCGCCAACGGACATTTTCAGGAAATCTTCTAAATGTTCCAACATATTCTGAGGCGTCATGATTCCCCACTTTGGCAGAGAATTCACCGTTAAACCATTTAAATGTTTTTGAATATTTTTTAAATTGAGATCTAAAAACTGTGATTTCTTCGCCACCAAAGTAAGAATGGTAGCAACACAAACGATCTCATCGCGCTGATTCACCACTTCCACCAACCATTTTACAACACCACTGGGGATGTTTCTTCCTTTCACCCCTTTGTTGATTTTTTCTTTCGCTGTTAAATAAACCGTAATGGTGTCGCCGGCGTAAACAGGTTTAAAGAAACTGGCATTTTCTAAACCGTAATTTGCAATGACCGGACCTTTTTTACCGGAAACAAATAATCCTGCTGCGGCGGAAAGGATAAAATATCCGTGCGCCACCGTTTTGTCGAAAATGGTTCCGTTCAAAGAAGTTACGTCTGTGTGCGCATAAAAATGATCCCAGGAAACATTGGAAAAGTTTACGATATCAGCTTCAGTAACCGTTCTTCCCGCAGTTTCTAAAGAATCACCGATTTCAACTTCCTCGAAATATTTTCTGAAAGGATGCTTATCTGAAAAATGCTGCGTTGCACCTTGCTGGTAAATTTTCGTAATTGCTGTCAGAATATCTGGCGAACCCTGAATGGCTGTTTTCTGAAGAAAGAAATGAAGTCCGTTTAAACCGCCCATTTCCTCGCCTCCGCCCGCTCTTCCCGGACCGCCATGCATTAATGTTGGCAAAGGCGAGCCGTGACCGGTCGATTCTTTGGCATTATCTCGGTTCAAAACAAAAATTCTTCCATGAGATGAGGCCATTTTCCAGGAGGTTTCTGCGACGAATTTTTCATCGCAGGAAATAATGGAACCTACCAAACTTCCTTTTCCGCGTTTTGCCAAAGCAGCAGCTTCTTCCGCATCTTTGTATGGCATAATTGTGGAAACCGGACCGAAAGCTTCCACTTCATGAGAACTGTTTTTTTCAAAAGGTTTATCGTTGTAAAAAACTTTTGGAGTCATAAAGGCACCTTTTTCGTAATCTGCATTAACTAATTCCTGTTTCCCGTCATAAATTAATTCGGTTTCAACTTTCAACAATTCAATTTTATCCTGAAGAACCGCCATTTCTTTTTTACCAACGATGGAACCCATTCTGGTTTCGCGGCTTAAAGGATTTCCAATTTTGGTTTGATCCAAAGCTTTCGACAAAGCGTGCTGAACGTCGGCAACCAAATCTTCGGGCACTATAATTCTCCGGATTGCGGTACATTTCTGTCCGGCTTTCGTCGTCATTTCCGTACGGACTTCTTTGATGAACAAATCAAATTCCGGTGTTCCGGGTTTGGCATCGAGACCGAGGATGGAACAGTTTAAAGAATCGGCTTCCATATTGAATCGGACCGCGTTATTGGAAACTGACGGTAGCGATTTTAATTTTTTTCCCGTAGAAGCCGAACCTGTAAAAAGCACAGAATCGCCATCCTGAACATAATCCAGGATATTTCCCGGTTCTCCACAAACCAACTGAATGGCTCCTTCGGGAAGAATTCCGCTTTCGATCATATCATGGAAAACCGCATTCGTAAGGTAAGATCCAGGCGTTGCTGGTTTTACAATACTTGGAACTCCGGCCAAAAGGGAAGTTGATAATTTTTCTAACATTCCCCACACCGGAAAGTTGTACGCATTAATCTGAACGGAAACGCCTTCGCTTGGCGTCAGAATATGCGTCCCAATAAAAGTTCCGTTGGCAGAAAGTTTCTGCGTATCGCCATCAACCCAAAATGGTGTATTCGGGAGCATTCTTTTCGCTAAACCAGAATACGTGAAAAAAGTTCCGAAACCTCCTTCGATATCAACCCAGGAATCTGCGTGAGTTGCGCCGGTTTTATATGATAAATCGTAATATTTCTTTTTTCTTTCCAATAAATAAAGAGCCACTTTCTTCAACATTTCACCGCGGTCGTAGAAAGTCATGGAGGAGAGATTTTTGTAACCCACAGTTCTACCGTAATCTAAGGCTTGCTCAAAATTGATTCCACCGGTATCTGAAATTGCGACCAATTCGCCATTTACGGCGTTATATAATGGAATTTCATTTCCTGATCCTTCGATCCATTGTCCGTTGATGTAATTTTTTAATTTCATTATTGAGTAGGTGTGGATTTTTTTAAACTTTTGAACAGCATTTTAATTAAGAGATAACACAAGAAGAAAATCAGAACAATATCAATGGTAAAAACCAATGACGGTAAAACATCACTTAAGATTTGTTTTTGCTCTAATGACTTTAAAGCTTCTTTATTTTCTGTATTATTAATGGCTTTTGCGATCCCTATTGCTTCCTGAAGAATATAGAATGCGACCGAGTTCAAAGCAATTAAAATTAAAAATGCGGCTATTATTATTTTTTTAAATTTTGAATTCATTATTGTTAATGATATTTATTGGAACAAGGTTAAGGTGTAAAATTAACGATTTTTTTAAATTGATTTTTTCCACATTAATGATAATTTGGTAGATCTTTCGAGCGTTAAGATACAGAAATTTTCAATTTTGCTAAAATCTAATTTTAATAACAGAGTTGCGCCCCGGCTTGAGTGGAGCTCTTTTTATTTTTTGGCGGAGGGAATAGCGAGGAAAAAATAAAAAAGCGGGAACGGAAGACGGAAATGTGCGCCCAAAAAAAATCCCTCTCAAACTAAATTGAAAGGGAAATCACTATTTAAAGATCTGATTATCTTGCGTTCATATCAACGTAATCACGTTTTGGCGCTCCTTGATAAACCTGTCTTGGACGTCCGATTGGATCGTTGTGCAAACGCATTTCTTTCCACTGAGAAATCCAGCCTGGTAAACGTCCTAACGCGAACATTACGGTGAACATTTCGGTTGGAATTCCTAAAGCGCGGTAAATAATTCCGGAGTAGAAATCTACGTTTGGATATAATTTTCTGCTTACGAAATAGTCATCTTCTAAAGCTACTCTTTCTAATTGACGTGCAATATCTAAAGCTTTGTCCTGAATTCCTAATGCATTCAAAATATCATCTGCTGCTTTTTTGATGATGGTTGCTCTTGGATCGAAGTTTTTGTAAACTCTGTGTCCAAAGCCCATTAGACGGAAATCATCGTCTTTATTTTTAGCTTTTTCTACATATTTTGCAACATTTCCACCATCCTGTTCGATCATTTCCAACATTTCGATTACTGCCTGGTTTGCCCCACCGTGAAGTGGTCCCCAAAGTGCAGAAATACCTGCTGAAACTGACGCAAACAATCCTGTATGTGCTGAACCAACCATTCTTACCGTAGATGTAGAACAGTTTTGCTCGTGATCTGCGTGAAGCATTAATAATTTATCTAAAGCTCCTACAACGACAGGATCTAATTCGAATTCCTGGTTTGGACGACGGAAGCACATTTTGTAGAAATTCTCTACATAGTTTAAACTGTCATCTCCGTGATTGATCGGAAGTCCCATTTTTTTACGGTAAGTCCAAGCACAAAGGTGAGAGAACTTGGCAATAAGCATTTCTGCTGCGTGGTCCATTTCTTCTTTTGATCGTACATCTACGGCTTTTGGATTAAAGGCAGTAAGTGCAGAAGTTAATGAAGATAAAACTCCCATCGGATGGGCAGAACGAGGAAATACATCGATCAGTCTTTTCATTTCATCAGCAACGAAATTGTACTTTTTAATTCCCTTTTCGAAACCTGTGAACTGATCTGCTGTCGGTAAATTACCATTTAACAAAAGATACATTACTTCTGTAAAGTTTGATTTTTCGGCAATTTGCTCAATCGGATATCCTCTGTAATACAGTTCACCATTATCACCGTCAAGATAAGTGATGTCGCTCAAAGTAGCTCCTGTGTTCTTATATCCTAAATCTAAAGTAATCAAACCGGTCTGGTCTCTTAACTTTGAAATATCGATTCCTCTGTCACCGATGGTGCTTTCTACGATTGGGTATTCAAACGCTTTACCATCATAGTTTAATATAACTTTGTTATCTGACATTATAATTTAATTTTTTACTAATTTATAAATAATGGAATACTACCGCAAGTGTTTTGCGCGGTCTTTCCATGAATTTTTTCTATTATCGTTTTATTTTGAATGCGTCAAGTCCGGGGAAATAGGCGGTTTCTCCCAAAGCTTCTTCAATACGAAGTAATTGATTGTATTTCGCCATTCTGTCTGAACGGGAAGCAGAACCGGTTTTGATTTGTCCGCAGTTCATTGCAACGGCTAAATCTGCGATGGTATAATCCTCTGTTTCACCAGATCTGTGAGACATCACGCTTGTATAACGGTTGTGCTGAGCCATTTGCACAGCATCCATCGTTTCTGATAACGTTCCGATTTGGTTTACTTTAACGAGAATTGAATTTGCAATTCCTTCGTTGATTCCTCTTGAAAGTCTTTCTACATTGGTTACAAATAAATCATCTCCAACTAATTGAACCCTGTCGCCGATTTTGTCGGTTAACATTTTCCAACCTTCCCAATCATCTTCGTGCATTCCGTCTTCGATTGAAATGATCGGATATTTCGCTGCCAAATCTGCTAAGTAATTAACCTGTTCGCTTCTGTTGAAGTGCGCAGATTCTGGTGTCTCGAATTTTCTGTAATCATACATTCCGTCTTTGTAGAATTCTGACGCAGCACAGTCTAATGCAAACATGATATCATCTCCAACTTTATAACCCGCTTTTTCAACGGCTTTAGTAAGTGTGTCCAGAGCGTCTTCCGTTCCCTTGAATTTTGGTGCGAAACCACCTTCATCACCAACTGCAGTTGATAATCCTCTGTCGTGTAAAATTGATTTTAAACTATGGAAAATCTCAGTTCCTTTTCTTAATGAATCAGAAAAAGATTCTGCTTTGACCGGCATGATCATAAATTCCTGAAACGCGATCGGCGCATCAGAATGCGAACCACCATTAATTACGTTCATCATCGGAACAGGAAGTGTATTGGCATTAACTCCGCCAACATATTTGTACAAAGGCATTCTCAATTCTGTCGCTGCAGCTTTTGCGGCGGCCAACGATACACCTAAAATAGCATTAGCTCCGAGATTACTTTTGTTTTTTGTACCGTCTAATTCGATCATAATCTGATCGATAAAGTTTTGGTCCCACACGGGAAGTCCAACTAATTCCGGTGCGATAACTTCTCTTACATTTTCGATTGCTTTTAAAACTCCTTTTCCTGCGAAATCAGAACCGCCATCACGTAATTCTACCGCTTCATGTTCACCCGTAGATGCTCCGGAAGGAACAGCAGCACGACCCATCGCACCACTTTCTGTGAACACGTCGACTTCGATGGTAGGATTTCCTCTGGAATCTAAAATCTGCCTCGCTTCAATGTAAGAAATGTAACTCATTGTATAATTTTTTAGTATTATTTAATATGAAGTACAAATTTAGTGAAAATGGAATGATTGCAAGGGTTATATGCGATGATTTTAAATAGGTTTGAGTTAAATTTTAGTTAATTTTAACAGGATATTGATAATTAGAAAACTTATTATTAAATTTGATTAACCACTAAAACTTTAATAATGAAAAAAATATTCATCCTCGCCGCAAGTTCCTTGCTTCTGCTCACATTCAGTTGTAAGAAAAACACCGAAGGAAATAAAAGCATTATCAAACAGGAAAGCGGATATTCTGCGGATCTTCCGGAGGACAGCACGACCGTTCCTGCAACTGCCACCGCCGGTGTAAATACTGATGCACCTGAATACACGGAACGTTATGTGGCAGATGATGGATCGTCAGCTTTGGTTACTTTTAAAAACACACCTAAAGAAAAAACGATCAGCATCCGAAGTAATAATAAGACCATTTCCGCCCCACAGAAAGAGGCTTGGCCAAAAGGAGGAGTTTATGGAAACTTTGACATTACGATTGTGGCTAAAAACGACTCTGTTACGATTACACAGGAAAAAAATGTGATTCATTTGAAGAAAGCGAGAGGACAATAGCAAGAGCCAAGTTAAAAGAGCCAAGTAAGAAATGTTCAGATTTTACCTTTGATTTCAAAAGTAAATTACAACGATCAAAATAAAAAGTTAAGGCAGATAAAAACGAACCTTATTTCTTAAAATAAAAAATCCGTTCAAATTAAATTGAACGGATTTTTCTTTATAAAAAGTCGGGAATATTATTCGCCAGCTTTTTCTTCTGTAGCATCAGTAGCTTCTGCAACTGGCTCGTCAGTTTTAACTTCTTTAGCAGGAGTTTCTTTTACTTCAGCAACAGTTTCTGCTGCTTTAGGAGTCGCTCTTCTGCTTCTTCTTGTTACTTTTTTCTCTTCAGCGTTCGGGTTGTAAAGTTCGTTGAAATCTACAAGTTCGATCATTGCCATATCGGCAGCATCTCCCTGTCTGAATCCAGTTTTGATGATTCTTGTGTAACCACCGTTTCTTTCTGCGATTTTAGGAGCAATTGTTCTGAATAATTCAGTAACTGCTTCTTTGCTTTGCAGGTAAGAAAAAACTGTTCTTCTGTTGTGTGTTGTATCTTCTTTCGCTTTTGTAAGGATCGGTTCAACATACACTCTTAAAGCTTTCGCTTTAGCAACAGTTGTGTTGATTCTTTTATGCTCAATAAGAGAACAAGCCATATTAGAAAGCAAAGCACTTCTGTGAGAAGCTGTTCTAGATAAGTGATTGAATTTTTTACCGTGTCTCATTGTTTGTTATTTATCAGCGTCTAATTTATATTTAGCAACGTCGAAACCGAAGTTAAGACCTTTTGCATGCACTAATTCTTCTAATTCTGTTAAAGATTTTTTACCGAAATTTCTGAATTTCATCAAATCAGACTTGGTATAAGAAACCAACTCTCCTAAAGTTTCCACTTCAGCAGCTTTCAAGCAGTTTAATGCTCTTACAGACAGATCCATATCTACTAATTTAGATTTAAGAAGTTGTCTTGTATGTAAAGTTTCTTCATCGTATTGAATAGATGCTTTCACCGCTTCAGTTTCCAAAGTAATTCTCTCATCGGAGAACAACATGAAATGATAAATTAATATCTTAGAAGCTTCAGTTAAAGCATTTTGAGGACTGATAGAACCATCAGTTTCAATATCCAAAACAAGTTTTTCGTAGTCTGTTTTTTGCTCGACACGATAGTTTTCAACACTGTACTGTACTTTTTTGATCGGAGTATAGATTGAATCAATAGCAATAGTTCCGATAGGAGCATTGTTTGATTTGTTTTGTTCGGAAGGAACATAACCTCTACCTTTTTCAATATTGAACGTGATTTCAAATTTCACGTCTTTGTTTGTTGAACAGATTACTAAATCAGGATTCAATACTTCAAAATCTTGCATTGATTTTCCTAAGTCGCCAGCTGTTACAGTAGTTTGCCCAGATACTTTGGCAGTAACTTCTTCTGCAGTTGCAGTCTCAGATTTTGCTCTTAGTCTTAATTGTTTCAGATTCAGAATAATTTCTGTAACGTCTTCAATTACACCTGGAATTGTTGAAAATTCGTGCTCTACGCCTTCTATTTTGATAGATGAAATAGCATATCCTTCAAGAGAAGAAAGTAAAACTCTTCTCAAAGCATTACCGATGGTAAGTCCGAACCCTTGCTCTAATGGTCTGAATTCAAATTGACCTTTGAATTCATTGGAGTTAAGGAGGATTACTTTATCGGGTTTAATAAATGTTAAAATTGCCATATAATTTGGGTTGAGCAAAAATTTGAAAAAATTATTATTTAGAGTAAAGTTCGACGATCAACTGTTCTTTCAAATCTTCCGGGATTTGGATTCTCTCCGGAGCAGATACGAAAGTACCAGATTTGGTTTCGTCGTTAAATTGTAACCACTCATAAGTAGATCTGTAAGCCAATGAATCAGCAATTACTTCAAGAGATTTTGATTTCTCTCTCACAGCAACTACGTCACCAGCTTTCATAGAATATGAAGCGATGTTTACCAATTCTCCGTTTACAGTGATGTGTCTGTGAGAAACCAATTGTCTTGCTCCAGCTCTGGTTTTTGCAAACCCTAATCTATACACTACATTGTCTAATCTTGATTCACATAATTGTAAAAGAACTTCACCTGTAACGCCTTTTGCTCTGTTAGCTTTTTCGTATAGGTTAGCGAATTGCTTCTCTAAAATTCCATAAGTATATTTCGCTTTCTGCTTCTCCATTAACTGAACAGCATATTCCGATTTCTTCTGGTTTCTTCTTTTGTTCACACCGTGTTGTCCCGGCGGTTGGTTTTTTCTTTTCTCGAAGTTTTTGTCATCTCCGTAGATTGCAACTCCAAACTTTCTTGCAATCTTTGTTTTTGGTCCAATATATCTTGCCATATTTTTTAAGATTTTAGATTCTAGATTTTAGATTTTAGATTAATAATGTATAATCATTATTATTTAAAGCTAAAACATAAAATAATAGATTATACTCTTCTTCTTTTTGGTGGTCTACAACCATTATGTGGCATTGGAGTCACATCAACGATTTCACTAACTTCAATTCCTGAATTGTGGATGGTTCTGATCGCAGATTCTCTACCTGCTCCAGGACCTTTCACGTAAACCTTTACTCTGCGTAGTCCAGCATCGTGTGCTACTGTTGAGCAATTTTCCGCAGCCATTTGCGCTGCAAAAGGAGTATTCTTCTTTGAACCTCTGAATCCCATTTTTCCGGCAGATGCCCATGAGATTACTTCTCCACTTTTATTTGTTAAAGAAATGATAATATTGTTGAAAGTCGCCTGGATGTGTGCTTCACCAATTGCTTCAACTTTTACTTTTCTTTTCTTAACTGCTTTTGTCTGTTTTGCCATAATTCTTACCGATTATTTACTTGCTTTTTTCTTGTTAGCAACAGTTTTTCTCTTTCCTTTTCGGGTTCTAGAATTATTCTTTGTTCTTTGTCCTCTTAAAGGTAATCCCAGTCTGTGACGTATTCCTCGTTGGCAACCAATATCCATCAATCGCTTGATGTTTAGTTGTGTTTCAGAACGCAATTCACCTTCCACTTTGATGTTTTCAGTGATGTAGTTTCTGATTAATGCCAATTCATCGTCATTCCATTCGTTGACTTTCTTGTCTTCGCTGATGCCGGCTGCTTTCAAGATCTCAGAAGAAGTACTTCTTCCAACACCATAGATATAAGTTAAACCGATAACGCCTCTTTTGTTTTTTGGTAAATCAATACCGGAAATTCTCGCCATAATTTAATTTTAGCCTTGTCTTTGTTTAAATTTTGGGTTCTTCTTGT
The DNA here is from genome assembly GCF_030012525.1 of Chryseobacterium gotjawalense. Taxonomy (NCBI): domain Bacteria; kingdom Pseudomonadati; phylum Bacteroidota; class Flavobacteriia; order Flavobacteriales; family Weeksellaceae; genus Chryseobacterium; species Chryseobacterium gotjawalense. Next base: position 2,577,482 of record NZ_CP124855.1, on the reverse strand, counting down.
TGATTACAAACAGAACGCCTTTTCGGCGAACGATCTTGCAATCAGCACTTCTTTTTTTGATAGATGCTCTAACTTTCATTCGTTACTTACTTTGTTAATTTTACAACGGTTAAATGAGATCTTACGGAATCATTCCCATTTTGTTTAAATTTAGAACTTCAATATAATTCTTCAATTCTATTGAAGTTCTCTTTATATACTTAAATTCAGTTTTAGCTGAAATTAATATCTGAAGGTTATTCTTCCTTTTGATAAATCATAAGGAGATAATTCTAACTTCACCTTGTCGCCAGGGAGAAGTTTAATATAATGCATCCGCATTTTACCAGAAATGTGCGCGATAAGTACGTGACCATTTTCTAGCTCAACACGAAATTGGGCGTTCGAAAGTGCTTCCGTAATAACGCCGTCTTGTTCAATATGTTTTTGTTTTGCCATTTATCTAATTACAAATTATTGTTCGTTCTAGATAATTTAGACTGCATTAAGCCATCATAATGATGATTCAACAAATACGTATTGATTTGCTGTACAGTGTCTAAGATCACCCCGACCATAATCAAAAGTGATGTACCCCCGAAAAACAGGGCAAAACGATCGGTCTGAACAAACGCTCCATGCACAAGTGCTGGAAGGATTGCAAAGATAGCTAAAAAGATAGAACCTGGCAAGGTTATTTTTGACAAAATATCATCCAGATAATCAGCGGTTTCTTTCCCGGGTCTTACCTTCGGAATCAGTCCACCATTTCTTTTTAAATCATCAGCCATTTGATTCACCGGAATTGTAATTGCGGTATAGAAAAATGAGAAGATGATAATTAATAACGCAAACAATACATTGTACTGCCAACTAAATACATTTTTGAATCCTGCTAAGAAGGTGTTTGTCTCATCAACTTTCGTCAACAATCCAGGAACAAACATTAGTGCCTGCGCAAAGATGATTGGCATTACTCCAGAAGCATTTACTTTTAAAGGAATCCATTGTCTTGCACCTTGCATTAAATTTTTGTTTACCCCACCTCTTGCTTGCGCTCTACTTACATATTGAATAGGAATTTTGCGAACTGCGACCGAAAGAACGATTGCTAAAAGGACAACCAACATCCAGAAGAGAATTTCAATAAGGATCATAATGGTACCAAAACCACCTTTACCTGTTTGAGTTGCAACTTCCTGAATGAAAGCACCTGGGAAATCAGCAAGAATACCAACCATAATAAGGATAGATATTCCGTTTCCGATTCCTTTATCGGTAATCTTTTCTCCTAACCACATCGCGAATACAGAACCAGCGACCAAAATTACGATACTAGGCAACCAGAACATAATGGACTGCGGATTTACATAGTAAGCAGAAGCAAACTGTGCGTGCGGCAAGAACATCTGAGTGATTGAAGTAAGGTAAGAAGGTGCCTGTACCAAACAAACTGCAATAGTTAACCATCTTGTAATTTGGTTTAAGGTATTTCTACCACTTTCGCCATCTTTCTGCAATTTCTGAAGGTACGGAATTGCCATACCCATTAACTGCACAATAATGGAAGCAGAAATATAAGGCATAATACCGAGTGCCATAATCGACGCTCTACTGAATGCCCCACCTGTAAACGAAGAAAGCAAGCCAAGAAGTCCTGCTCCTTGCTTGTTGCCTCCCTGGTTTTTGTAAATATCCAAAAGATTCCCTACCTCTGCCATGTTAATGGCCGGTAAGGAAATATAAGATGCGAATCTATACACTAGGACAATTCCAAGAGTAAAAAGTATTTTTTCTCTTAGTTCCTTAAGACTCCAAATGTTTTTTAGTGTTTGTATAAATTCTTTCATTGTAAAAATTATAGAGTAATTGCTTTACCTCCTGCTTTAGCAATTGCTTCTTCTGCAGATTTAGTGAATTTGTGCGCAGAAATTGAAATACCAGCTTTCAACTCTCCTCTACCCATAATTTTCACGATTTCGCTTTTTTTAGCTAAACCATTTTCTACTAATACCTCTTGCGTAATTTCTGTGATATTTTTGGTATCCGCTAAAAGTTGCAGGGTATCAATATTAATTCCTCTATACTCTTTTCTATTGATGTTGGTGAAACCGAATTTCGGTAATCTTCTTTGCAAAGGCATTTGTCCACCTTCGAAACCAATTTTCTGAGAATAACCAGCTCTTGCTTGCTGACCATTGTGACCTTTCCCAGCTGTACCACCTTTTCCACTACCTTGTCCTCTTCCGATTCTTTTCGTACTGTGAGTAGAACCTGCTGCAGGTCTAATATTATTTAAATTCATTATTTTTAGATTTGAGATTTAAAGATTAGAGATAAGAGACTATCATTATCAAGTCTCTTGGTCTCTTTGTCAATTTTCTATTTTTGTACTTCTAATAAGTGACCTACTGCCGCTACCATTCCTAGAATTGCAGGAGTATCGTCATGTTCTACCACTTGGTGAAGTTTTTTCAATCCTAATGCTTCAAGCGTTCTCTTTTGAGTTTTGGTTCTACCAATAGCGCTTCTTACTTGTTTGATTTGAATTTTTGCCATTGCTTTACTTATTAACCGTTAAACACTTTATTTAATGAAATACCTCTTAATCTTGCGATTTCCTCAGGTTTTCTAATATCCAATAACGCTTTGAAAGTTGCCTTTACTACGTTATGTGGGTTAGATGAACCTTTAGATTTAGAAAGAATATCTTTAATACCAGCAGATTCCAATACCATACGAACTGTACCACCAGCGATTACACCGGTACCATGAGTTGCAGGTCTCAAGAAGATATCTGCACCACCATATCTTGCGGATGTTTGGTGAGGAATTGTATGATCTTTCATAGGAATTTTCACTAAATTTTTCTTCGCATCTTCTACTGCTTTTGCAATAGCCGAAGCAACTTCTTTAGATTTTCCTAAACCGAATCCTACAGTCCCAGCTTCGTCTCCTACAACCACGATTGCAGAAAATCCGAAAGCTCTACCTCCTTTGGTTACTTTCGTAACTCTGTTTACTGAAACGAGACGATCTTTAAGTTCTAATCCTCCCGGTTTGATTTTTTCTATATTATCTAGTCCTAACATATTTCCGAAATTTAATGATTAGAATTTTAGTCCGCCTTCTCTCGCACCATCAGCTAAAGCTTTCACTCTACCATGATATACGAATCCGTTTCTGTCGAACACTATTTTTTCAATTCCTGCAGCTTTAGCTTTTTCAGCGATTGCTTTACCTACCTCTGCAGAGATTTCTGTTTTGTTTCCTTTTGCATTCAGCGCTCTTGATGAAGCTGAGGCTAAAGTTTTACCATCTTTATCGTCGATCAACTGCGCGTAAATTTCTTTATTGCTTTTGTAAACTGATAATCTTGGTAATTCAGCAGAGCCAGAGATTTTCCCTCTTACTCTTCTTTTAATTCTATTTCTTTTTTGTACTTTGCTTAGTGCCATGTTCTTAAGTTTTAAAATTAAGCAGATTTACCAGCTTTACGTCTTACAATTTCTCCAACGAATCTAACACCTTTTCCTTTATATGGTTCTGGTTTTCTGAAAGATCTGATCTTTGCAGCAACCATTCCTAATAATTGTTTGTCAAATGATGTTAAAGTGATGATAGGGTTTTTACCTTTTTCAGATAACGTTTCTACCACGATTTCTTTCGGAAGATCCAGTACGATCCCGTGTGAGAATCCTAAAGCTAAATCTAATCTGTTTCCTTGATTAGATGCTCTGTATCCTACTCCTACCAATTCCAGTTTTTTGGTCCACCCTTCGGCAGTTCCAAGAACCATATTATTGATTAACGCTCTGTAAAGACCGTGTAATGCTTTATGTTGTTTAGATTCCGACGGACGATCTAAAGTTAGAATCCCGTCTTCTTGCTTTAGAGTGATTCCCTGCTCTAATTGCTGTGTAAGTTCTCCTTTCGGTCCTTTCACAGTTACCAATCCGTCTTTCTCGGTTACGGTAACATTAGCGGGAATTTCTATAATTGATTTACCAATTCTTGACATTTTCCTTTGATTATTAATTAATAAACATAGCAGATTACTTCTCCACCCACTTTTTCCTGACGTGCTTTTTTATCGGTCATTACTCCTCTCGAAGTTGAGATAATTGCAATTCCCAAACCGTTCAATACTCTTGGCAGTTCACCTGATCCTTTGTATTGTCTCAAACCTGGTCTTGAAGCTCTTTGGATGCTTTTGATGATAGGTCTGTTGGTTGTTTTGTCGTACTTTAAAGCGATTTTGATGTTTCCCTGAACAGCGTTATCTTCGAACTTGTAGTTCAAAATATAACCTTGATCAAACAAAATTTTTGTAATCTCCTTTTTGATTTTCGATGCAGGAATATCCACCACTTTGTGGCCTGCGCTTTGTGCGTTCCTTACTCTGGTTAGGAAATCTGAAATTGGATCTGTTACCATTTTTCTATTTTAAATTATTGGTTTGTGATGAGCAGTTTTGAAAAGAGAGCCAAGAGCCAAGAACAAAGAGCCAAGATTAAAACCCTTTCTCTTTATTCTTTTTTCTTTTATCTAATAATCAACTTGATCATCTTGATTGTTCTAAATTATTACCAACTTGCTTTTTTCACTCCCGGGATAAGACCGTTGTTGGCCATTTCTCTGAAAGTTACTCTTGAAAGACCGAATGTTCTCATGTAACCTCTTGGTCTTCCAGTTAATTTACATCTGTTGTGTAGTCTTACTGGCGAAGCATCTTTTGGTAATTTTTGTAAGCCAAGATAATCTCCAGCTTCTTTCAAAGCTTTTCTTTTCTCTGCATATTTAGCTACCGTAGCTTCTCTTTTGCGCTCACGCGCTTTCATTGATTCTTTAGCCATCTTAGTTCTTTTTGAAAGGCATACCGAAATGCGTTAATAGTGATTTAGCTTCTTTGTCAGTTTTCGCAGAAGTTACAAAAGTAATGTCCATCCCCTGGATTTTTTTTACTTTGTCAATTGCAATCTCTGGGAAGATGATTTGCTCAGTAATCCCTAAGTTGTAATTTCCTCTACCGTCGAAACCATCTGCTTTGATACCGTTAAAATCACGGATACGTGGTAAAGCTGAAGAAGTTAATCGGTCTAAGAACTCATACATTTGATTTGCTCTTAAAGTAACTCTAGCACCTACAGGCATTCCTTTTCTTAATTTGAAAGCTGCCTCATCTTTCTTAGAAAGAGTTCCAACTGCTTTTTGACCAGTGATTGCTGTAAGTTCTTCGATTCCGTAATCAACAATTTTCTTGTCAGCTGTTGCTGCACCCAAACCTTGTGACACAACGATTTTCAATAATTTAGGAACCTGCATTACAGATTTGTACCCAAATTCTTCCATCATTGTAGGAACAATTTTCTCTTTATATATTTGTTTTGGTCTTGCTATATATTCCATCGTCGTTTTATTATAAAGTTTCACCGGTTGATTTAGCAACTCTCACTTTCTTATCACCTTCTACCTTACTTCCTGTTTTTGTTGGTTTACCGTTTTTGTCGATCAACATAACATTTGAAATATGGATTGATGCTTCTTTTTCTACAATTCCGCCTTGTGGATTTCCTGCAGATGGTTTAGTATGTTTTTTAACAATATTTAAACCTGCAACAATTACTCTTGCGTCTTTGCCTTCTTTTCTGATCACTTCTATAACCTCACCTTTTTTACCTTTAATTTCTTTCTTTCCGGTAGTGATGATTACGTTATCTCCTCTTTTGATTTTTAACTTTGTCATTTTTTGTAAATTTTAAAATTAAAGTACTTCAGGAGCTAATGAAATGACTTTCATGTATTCTTTGTCTCTTAGTTCACGAGCCACAGGTCCGAAAACTCTGGTTCCTCTCATTTCACCAGTAGCGTTTAAAAGAACACAAGCGTTGTCGTCGAATTTGATGTATGAACCATCTTTTCTTCTTACTGCTTTTTTTGTTCTTACCACTACTGCTTTAGAAATAGTTCCTTTTTTTGCAGTTCCTTGTGGTGTAGAATCTTTGATAGTAACTACGATCTTATCACCAACTGAAGCATATCTTCTTCTAGTTCCTCCTAGAACTCTAATAACCAGTACTTCTTTTGCACCTGTGTTATCAGCAACTTTTAATCTTGATTCGGTTTGTAACATTACTTAGCTTTTTCAATGATTCTTACTAATCTCCATCTCTTACTTTTACTTAAAGGTCTTGTTTCAGTAATTAATACTGTATCGCCTTCAGTACACTCGTTGTTCTCATCATGAGCGGTATATTTTTTCGTTTTCAAAACGAATTTACCGTACATCGGGTGTTTTACTCTCGTCGTTTCACTTACAACAATGGTTTTTTCCATTTTATTGCTAGAAACGATTCCGATTCTTTCTTTTCTTAAATTTCTATCCATGATAAAAGGAAAATTATGATTGTTGTTTTAGTGTTAATTCAGTTTCCAGTCTTGCGATTGTTCTTCTCAAATCTTTGATTTGAATAGGATTTTCAATCGGGCTGATGCTGTGCGATAATTTCATTTTATTGAAATCTGCTTTCACTTCAACTAGTTTGTTCTGAATGTCTCCTGCGCTTAGATTTTTGATGTCAGCTTTTTTCATTTTAATAAATTATTGAGGTTGAACAAAATCGTTAGCAACTACAAATCTTGTAGTAACAGGAAGTTTCTGAGCGGCAAGACGAAGTGCTTCTTTTGCAACTTCATAAGATACGCCACCTACTTCAAACATAATTTTACCAGGTTTCACTACAGATACCCAATATTCCACAGCACCTTTACCTTTCCCCATCCTTACTTCGGCTGGTTTTTTAGTAATAGGTTTGTCTGGAAATACTTTGATCCATAACTGACCTTCTCTTTTCATATATCTTGTTGCAGCAATACGCGCTGCTTCAATTTGTCTTGCAGTGATCCAAGCTCCTTCATTAGCTTTGATCCCGAAAGTTCCGTATGCAAGTTGACTGCCTCTTTGGGCAATCCCCTTCATTTTCATCTTGTGAACTTTACGGAATTTGGTTCTTCTTGGTTGTAACATAATTTCTAGGAATTTTAGATTTTAGATTTTAGATTTTAAAAAAGTAACGGTCATTTAAAAAGTATCCTCCAAAATTTCATTAATTATTTTCTATCTCTTGGTCTTCTATCGCCTCTGTCTCCTCTATCATTACGATCGTTACGATCTCCTCTTCCTGCAGGTGCTTTTTTCTGTTGTCCTACTAATGGGCTAAGGTCTCTTTTACCGTACACTTCCCCTTTCATAATCCAAACTTTCACTCCTAGTTTCCCGTACTGAGTAAGTGCTTCACCGATATGGTAATCGATATCTGCTCTAAAAGTTGACAATGGGATTCTTCCTTCTTTGAAAGATTCGCTTCTTGCCATCTCAGCTCCGTTTAATCTTCCAGAGATCTGTACTTTGATTCCTTCTGCTCCCATTCTCATGGTGCTTTGAATTGACATTTTCACAGCTCTTCTGTAAGAAATTCTATTTTCGATTTGCTTTGCGATGCTGTCTGCAACTAAAACTGCGTCGAGTTCAGGTCTTTTGATTTCGAAGATATTGATCTGGATATCTTTATCCGTCAATTTTTTTAATTCTTCTTTTAATTTATCAACTTCCTGTCCTCCTTTACCGATAATTAATCCCGGTCTAGCAGTCGTAATTGTAATGGTTACTAATTTCAATGTTCTCTCGATGTAGATTTTTGAAATTCCACCTTTAGATAATCTTGCCTCAAGGTATCTTCTGATCTTGTAGTCTTCTGCGATTCTGTCTCCATAATCTTTACCACCATACCAGTTTGAATCCCATCCTCTGATGATACCTAATCTGTTACCAATTGGATTTGTCTTCTGTCCCATACCTTGATTATTTATTATCTTTAGTTCCTAAAATTAAAGTGATGTGGTTTGATCTTTTTCTGATTCTATGACCTCTACCTTGTGGTGCTGGTCTTAGTCTCTTCAATTGTCTTGCACTGTCAACCATAATTTCTTTTACGATTAAGTTTGCTTCTTCGATATCAGCACCTTCGTTTTTTGATTGCCAGTTAGCCATCGCCGAAAGAAGTACTTTCTCTAATTTATTTGAAGCATCTTTCTTGGAATATTTAAGGATACTCAACGCCTTATCTACTTCTACTCCTCTAATGATATCAGCTACTAATCTCATTTTTCTTGGAGAAGACGGGCAGTCATTATGTAACGCTTTTGCTACATCTTGATTTGCTATTTTACGTGCCAATGCACTTTCTCTTTTTCTTGATCCCATGATTATCTACCTCCTTTATTTTTGTTACCGCCGTGACCTCTAAAAGATCTTGTCGGAGAAAATTCGCCTAACTTATGACCTACCATATTCTCAGTTACATATACAGGAATAAAAGATTTTCCGTTGTGTACTGCGATGGTTTGCCCTACGAAGTCTGGAGAGATCATTGATGCTCTAGACCAAGTTTTGATTACTGTTTTCTTACCAGACTCTATATTTGTCTGAACCTTCTTATCTAAAGTGTGATGAATGAAAGGTCCTTTTTTAAGTGATCTTGACATAATTATTTTCTTTTAGATATGATATGACGGTTAGACGCTTTGTTTTTCTTTCTGGTTTTGTAACCTTTAGAAGGCATACCATTTCTTGATCTTGGGTGACCTCCAGAAGATTTACCTTCACCACCTCCCATTGGGTGATCTACAGGGTTCATTACTACTGGTCTCGTTCTAGGTCTTCTACCCAACCATCTGCTTCTACCTGCTTTACCGGAAACGGTAAGCATGTGATCGTGGTTAGATACTGCACCAACCATTGCCATACATTCTCCAAGAACCATTCTAGATTCTCCCGAAGGTAATTTAATGATTACGTATTTTTTATCTCTTGAAGTTAACTGTGCCGATGATCCTGCACTTCTTGCCATAATTCCACCTTGACCAGGTTTCAATTCGATACAAGAAATAACAGTTCCCAAAGGAATGTTTTTCAACTTCATTGCATTACCAACATTTGGTTCTGCGGTTTCTGAGGAAATTACTTTCTGATCTACTTTGATACCAGTTGGAGCGATGATATATCTCTTCTCTCCGTCTGCATATTCTAATAGAGCGATGAAAGCAGTTCTGTTTGGATCGTACTCAACAGTTTTTACCGTAGCTTCAACATCAAACTTGTTTCTTTTGAAGTCGATAATTCTGTATTTTTGTTTGTGTCCACCTCCGGTGTAACGCATGGTCATTTTACCAGTATTGTTACGACCACCTGACTTACTTATACCAACTGTTAGAGATTTCTCTGGTTTGTTGGTAGTAATTTCATCAAAGTTGTTTACAACTCTGAATCTCTGTCCCGGGGTGATAGGTTTTAATTTTCTAACAGACATTACAATTATTTATAATTAATAAAATTTTATTGTTCAAGTCACAGGGTGATAACCCGTTGTGCTTTTTTAGTTGGTTGCAAAAATATCAATCACTTCTCCTTCTGCAAGGGCCACGACTGCTTTTTTCAATTTGCTGGTTTTTCCAACTTGTAATCCTTTTTTGGTGTGTTTACTAGAAACTTTAGGCGCATAAATCATTGTACTAATGTCTGCTACTTTTACACCGTAAGCAACTTCTATCGCTTTTTTGATCTGGATTTTATTCGATTTAGGGTTAACTAAAAAAGAATAATGTCCTCTCAAATCTGTAAGATAGTTTGCTTTTTCTGAGATGATTGGTTTAATGATAATAGACATGATTTATTTTCTTAAATTTTCTTGAAATTTCTCTATTGCACCTTCTAAAAATACGATCTCACCAGCGTTTACTAAATCGTAAGAACTGATTTCGTTATAAGTTAAAACTTTGGTTTTCGCCAAGTTTCTAGAAGACAGATAAACGTTTTTGTTCGCTTCCGGTAAGATATAAAGAGCTTTTTTACCTTCAAATCCTAACGCGTTGTTCAAGTTGATAAATTCTTTCGTTTTAGGCGCTTCAAAATTGAAAGCTTCTAATACTATGATTGAATTATCTCTCATTTTTTGCGAAAGAACAGATTTTTTTGCTAATCTTTTCAAAGCCTTATTCAATTTGAATCTGTAGTCTCTTGGTTTTGGACCGAAAATTCTACCTCCACCTTTGAAAATTGGGGATTTGATACTACCGTATCTTGCAGAACCTGAACCTTTTTGTTTCTTAAGTTTCTTAGTTGATCCTGAGATTTCGTTTCTTTCTTTTGATTTGTGCGTACCTTGTCTTTGTGCAGCAAGATATTGCTTAACCTCTAAGTAAACCGCGTGCTGGTTTGGCTCAATTCCGAAGATAGCTTCGTCTAGAGACACACTTCTTCCGGTTTCTTTTCCTGATGTATTTAATACTACTAGTTCCATTTTCTGATAATTACATAAGAATTTTTCGCTCCCGGAACAGCACCTTTTACTACTAAAAGATTTTGTTCTTCATCTACTCTTAACACTTCTAGGTTTTGTACGGTAACTTGCTTACCACCCATTCTTCCTGCCATACGCATTCCTTTGAATACTCTTGACGGGTCGGAACCTGCACCAATAGAACCTGGGGCTCTTAATCTGTTGTGCTGACCATGAGTCGCTTGCATTACCCCACGGAAATTGTGTCTTTTCACAACCCCTTGGAAACCTTTACCTTTTGAAGTTCCTGTTACATCAACATATTCGCCTTGAGCAAATAAGTTCACTTTCACTTCATCTCCTACGCTTAACTTTTCTACGAAAGCATGATAGAATTCTACCAATTTAGCTTTAGGAGTTGAACCCGCCTTTTTGAAATGGCCGGCTAACGCTTTACCAACGTTCTTTTCACTCTTGTCATCGAAACCAAGTTGAGCAGCTTTGTACCCATCCTTTTCTATGGTTCTGACCTGTAAAACCGAGCAAGGACCCGCTTGAATAACGGTACAAGGAATATTCTTCCCAGCCTCGTCAAACAGCGATGTCATCCCGATTTTTTTACCAATAATACCTGACATGTTTATATATATCTAATTAAGTTCTCGTTTATCAATCAAGGTTTGGGTGATTTCTATATTTGAAATAGGCGCACTTCTTCCTTAAATTGAGTGTGCAAATGTATGAAGAATATTTTAATTGACAATATAACAGTGTAAAATATTTTGATTTTTAACATATTACAATTTTTTATCATTTTATCGTATGAAAATATTCCGTTTCTTTTTTCTTTTCGCATTGTCCTTTTCTTGACACGAATCAAAAAAGATTTCTCAAATGTAGAGAATCTTATTATTTACAAATTTTTCAAAAGAAACTACTCTAAATAATTATTGTTCTTTTTCATATTATCTTGAATTTGTTTTATTCGTTCAGCACTTACTTCTTGACCAAAAGGTCCGCTTCTGATCCTTGCTATTAATCCTTCCCTATGGTTTTTTTTAGCCGAAATGAATTTCTCTTTAGTCGTAGTTATTAAATTCCTTCGCCGTAACTCCGGAATCTTCATCATTACATCAGTATCATTTTTTTGATATCTAATTAATGAAAATAAAAAATATTTCCTGTCATCATAAACTTCAACAATGAGTCCTGGCAAGCCTCTGAATTTATAAGGACCATCACTTATTGGAATCTCAGTTGTAAACCATGCAATATATTTTCTACCAAAAGCAAAAGTCTGCGCTTTTTGACAAGAGAAGCCTGCAATCTGTTTTTTTTCATTGATTAGTTCCCATTCTAATTCAGAGGGATCTTCAAACAAAAAATTAGCCGTTCCTACTTTATCATAAACCTTTACATTGCTTTTCGGGACACCTAAATCTTTGCTGATATAATATTTGAATTTTGCATTCGGAACACCTTTATAACTTATCGTTCCGCTTTTAGTTCTTTTATAATCTGCCCAAATTATTGCTTCTAAAGAATCCGCCTTTTTATTTTGAATATCTGTAAACAAAGTACTGTCATTTTTTTTCATTAAAACAAAAACATGATTGCTTTTAGAATATATATCCAATGAATCAGATTGATTGCTGAAGCTGTAATAAAATTTAAAGCAGGAGTTACACTCCTGCCCATAAATAATTGAACATAATAATACGAGAAAAAACAATAAAAATTTCCTACTCTCCATATCCACAAAATGCTTCATTTAAATTTTGTCTCATTTCATCAACTACTTCATGATCTAATTCGCCATCGGAGTTTTTTTCACCACAAGCGAACCAGATTCCGCCTCCACCGCAGTCTGATTCTACGCCAACACAAGTGCGGCTAGCGAGCACGATCGTAGTCCCCTCATTTGCAATTTCTGTGTTGCTCGCACTCATCATTCCTGCAACTCCGAAAGCTGCCAATAATAACAGTTTTTTCATAATACATCGTTTTTATTGGTTAATGTATCACGAATATAAAGCTAAAACTGAACCTCTGCAAGATATTCTTCTTAAAACAATGCGAAAGTGACAATTTATAATGAATGTAAATTACAAAATTCTATATGCCAAAATGAGATTTACAATTAACATCCTCAACCTTTCATAGACTGAAAAGCTGGTAAAAATGGGATCGCCAGGAATCGTAATATACGAAACTCCTGTTGCTCCAAAAAAAATAAAAAAATTTCATCAACAACTGAAACTTTAATCAAACAAAAAATCCCCAATCTTTCGAAAAGGGATTTTATTATCATAGCAAAGTGCTTGTAGAAAAACTTCGCTCTTGCGACTTCTGTCCTCCGACTTTTATCACACTTTAATTTCTACGTCAACTCCTGAAGGTAACTCTAATTTCATTAGTGCATCTACCGTTTTGGAAGAAGAAGAATAGATGTCCATCAATCTTTTGTGTGCAGATAGTTGGAACTGTTCTCTTGCTTTTTTGTTTACGTGAGGAGATCTCAACACGGTGAAGATTCTCTTATTCGTTGGCAAAGGAATCGGACCGTTTACAACAGCGCCGGTAGCTTTTACCGTTTTTACGATTTTCTCAGCAGATTTGTCTACTAAACTGTAATCGTAAGATTTTAATTTTATTCTGATTCTTTGTGACATTTTGATCTAATTTAAATAATTAACCTCTTGCTTTTTCGATTACTTTTTCAGCGACACTTTGTGGGGCTGCTTCGTATTTTTCGAATTCCATAGAAGATGTTGCTCTACCTGAAGACAGGGTTCTCAATGAAGTTACATAACCGAACATTTCTGAAAGTGGAACGAATCCTTTGATTACTTTCGCGTTGTTTCTGTCATCCATACCGTTTACGGTTCCTCTTCTTCTGTTAAGGTCACCTACGATATCTCCCATGTATTCTTCTGGAGTTACTACTTCCAGTTTCATGATTGGTTCCATGATTACCGGTTTCGCTTTTTTACCTGCTTCTCTGAAGCCCATTTTTGCTGCAAGTTCGAAAGATAATGCATCTGAATCCACTGCGTGGAAAGATCCGTCTTTCAAAGTTACTTTAATTCCTTCTACTTCAAATCCTGCTAAAGGACCGTTTTTCATAGATTCTTTGAAACCTTTTTCTACCGATGGGATAAATTCTCTTGGAATGTTACCACCTTTGATTTCATTTACGAATACTAAACCAGCTTTACCGTCATCGGTTGGGCCTAATTCGAATTGAATATCAGCAAATTTACCACGTCCACCAGATTGTTTTTTGTAAACTTCTCTGTGAGCAGCAACTTGTGTTAAGTTTTCTTTGTATTCTACTTGTGGTTCACCTTGGTTTACCTCTACCTTAAACTCTCTTCTCATACGGTCGATCAAGATATCAAGGTGAAGTTCACCCATTCCTGAAATAATCGTTTGACCGGAAGCTTCGTCAGTTTTCACTTGGAAAGTAGGATCTTCTTCAGACAATTTTGCCAAAGCGTTCCCCATTTTATCCTGATCTGCTTTTGTTTTAGGTTCTACTGCGATACCGATTACTGGATCAGGGAAAACCATCGATTCTAGAACGATTGGGTTTTTCTCGTCACACAAAGTATCTCCAGTTTTGATATCTTTAAATCCAACCGCTGCACCAATATCTCCTGCTTCAATATATTCTACAGGATTTTGCTTGTTAGCGTGCATTTGGTAGATTCTAGAAATTCTTTCTTTGTTACCTGATCTTGTGTTCAACACATAAGAACCCGCATCAAGTCTTCCTGAATATGCTCTAAAGAATGCCAATCTTCCTACGAAAGGATCGGTAGCAATTTTAAATGCCAAAGCTGCAAAAGGTTCAGTAACTGAAGGATGTCTTGCAACTTCCTCGTCAGTTTTTGGATTAATACCAAAGATTGATTCTTTATCCATTGGTGAAGGCAAGTATTTACATACTGCATCCAACATAAACTGTACTCCTTTATTTTTAAATGAAGAACCACAAGTCATTGGGATAATCGACATATCGATCGTTGCTTTTCTCAAAGCTGCGTTGATCTCGTCTTCTGAAATTGAATCTGGATCTTCGAAGAATTTCTCCATCAAAGTGTCATCATAATCAGCAACTGCTTCAACTAATTTTTCTCTGTACATGTGTACTTCATCCAACATATCTTCCGGAATTGGAATAACGTCGAAAGTAGCTCCTTGGGTATCATCATGCCACATAATAGCACGGTTCTTAATCAAATCTACTACTCCTGTAAAAGTTTCTTCAGCACCGATTGGTAAAACGATTGGAACTGCATTGGAACCTAACATTTCCTTAACCTGGTTTACAACCATAAGGAAGTCAGCACCTTGTCTGTCCATTTTGTTTACGAATCCCATTCTCGCAACGTTGTAATTGTCTGCCAATCTCCAGTTGGTTTCTGATTGAGGCTCAACACCATCAACCGCTGAGAATAAAAATACCAAACCATCTAATACTCTTAATGAACGATTTACCTCAACCGTAAAATCTACGTGTCCTGGTGTATCGATAATATTAAAGTGGTATTCGTGAGAATCTGGTGTAGGCTGTCCTTCAAATCTTGGGAACACCCATTTACAGGTTGTAGCTGCAGAAGTAATTGTAATACCTCTTTCTGCTTCCTGCTCCATCCAGTCCATTTGTGATGAACCCTGGTGAGTTTCTCCTAGTTTGTGAACTTTACCTGTATAGAATAAAATCCTTTCTGTAGTGGTGGTCTTCCCTGCATCAATGTGCGCAGCGATACCGATATTTCTTGTGAATGTAAGATCTCTTGCCATTTCAGATTAGAATTTAAAGTGTGAAAATGCTTTGTTTGCTTCAGCCATTCTATGAGTGTCTGTTTTCTTTTTGTACGCAGCACCTTCTTCTTTCGCAGCAGCGATAACTTCCGTAGCTAATTTCTGAGCCATTGATTTATCATTTCTTGCTGTAGAATACTTAATTAACCACTTCATTGCCATAGAAATTTTTCTATCAGCTCTGATTGGCATTGGAATCTGGAAGTTTGCACCCCCGATTCTTCTTGATCTCACTTCTACGTGAGGCATAACGTTAGTCAAAGCATCTTTCCAGATTTCCAGAGCTGGCTTTTCGTTATCTCCTTTTTTGCTTTCTACGATATCTAATGCATCATAGAAAATTTTGAATGCGATTGATTTTTTACCATCAAACATCAAATTGTTTACAAATCTTGTTACCAGTTGATCATTAAATTTTGGATCGGGTAACAACGGTCTTTTTTTCGCTTTTGTCTTTCTCATTGTTTCGTTTCTTAAAAATTAATGATTACTTTTTCTTACCTTTTGCAGGTGCTGCAGCTGCTTGACCTGGTTTTGGTCTTTTCGCTCCGTACTTTGATCTTCTCTGGGTTCTTCCAGCTACTCCTGCGGTATCCAAAGCTCCACGAACAATGTGATAACGTACTCCCGGTAGGTCTTTCACCCTTCCGCCTCTAACCAATACTATCGAGTGCTCTTGAAGATTATGTCCTTCGCCCGGGATATAGGCGTTAACTTCTTTACCGTTTGAAAGTCTTACCCTTGCAACTTTTCTAAGTGCAGAGTTAGGTTTCTTAGGAGTGGTAGTATATACTCTTGTACATACACCTCGTCTTTGTGGACAAGATTCAAGGGCCGCCGATTTGCTCTTCTTGGCAAGCGAGACTCTTCCTTTTCTTACTAATTGTTGAATAGTAGGCATTAAATTGCTTTTTATTTTAGGGGGCAAAAATAGGAAATTATTTTGAATTAGCAAACCCTGATTTACAATAATTTACAAATACTTTCAGTGAAATTATTTTTTATGAGATTACAAAGGCATTACCGAGAATTCTTCGAAATTATTCCACCAGCTGTTTCGGACATTACTTCTAAAGTAGAAAAGATATCTTAAATCTAAGAAATTATTAATCCGACGCTATTCAACATATATTAAGGAGTTGTACAATAATTCTTTGCCGCCCTCTTATTCTACAGCGGAACCAAATCCCTGTCACGATAATACATAAAGCAATTAGCCTTTCCGTAGATGTAAAATATATTTAAAATAATAATTCGTTACACAAAAAAACCGCTCCAACTTAATGAAACGGTTTCTCTTTTATATTTTGAAAATTTTAGTGTCCTAAAACTTCTTTTACTTTATTAGCAGCTTCTTCCAAAGTAATCACAGAATGTACCGGCAAACCAGAATCATCGATTAATTGTTTTGCTTCAACTGCATTGGTTCCTTGCAATCTCACGATCAATGGAACTGGGAGACTCCCCATTGCTTTGTAAGCATCTACAATACCTTGTGCAACTCTGTCGCAACGTACGATTCCACCAAAGATGTTAATCAAAATTGCTTTTACATTTTCATCTTTCAAGATAATTCCGAAAGCTTTCTGAACTCTTTCTGCATCAGCAGTACCACCAACGTCTAAGAAGTTCGCTGGATTACCGCCGGATAATTTAATGATATCCATAGTCGCCATCGCAAGACCAGCACCGTTTACCATACAAGCAACGTCACCATCAAGCTTCACGAAGTTCAAACCAGCATCACCAGCTTCAACATCGGTAGGATCTTCTTCTCTTGTATCTCTCAGCGCAGCCAAATCTTTGTGACGGAACAATGCGTTGTCATCTAAAGAAACCTTAGCATCAACAGCGATAATCTTGTTATCAGAAGTTTTTAAAACCGGGTTGATTTCAAAAAGACTTGCATCAATACCAACATAAGCGTTGTATAAAGAAGCAATGAATTTTACGAAATCTTTATGAGCAGCGCCTTCTAAACCTAAGTTAAACGCGATTTTTCTTGCTTGAAAACCTTGCAATCCAACTGCAGGATCTACCACTTCATTATGAATTAAATGTGGAGTTACTTCAGCAACGTGCTCGATATCCATCCCACCTTCTGTAGAATAAACGATCATGTTTTTACCTTGCGCTCTGTCTAAAAGGATAGAAACATAAAACTCTTTGGTTTCTGTTTCTCCCGGATAATATACATCTTCAGCTACCAAAACGAAATTTACTTTTTTCCCTTCGGCAGAAGTTTGTGGAGTAACCAACTGCATTCCGATGATGTTTCCAGCATTTTCTTTCAGTTTTTCCATGTTCGGTGAGAACTTTACGCCGCCGCCTTTTCCACGCCCACCTGCGTGAACCTGTGCTTTAACGACCCAGCCTTCGTTACCGTTCATTTCAGTCAGTTTTTTCGCGGCTGCTTCTGCTTCTTCCACAGTGTTTGCAATAAAACCTCGTTGGATGTTAACTCCGTATTTTGCCAAAATCTCTTTGGATTGGTACTCGTGAAGATTCATAATATTTTAATTAGATATTTATTTTTTTTAAAGATTGACAAATTTAAGAAAATTTGAGAAGATAACAGTTGAACCCATTGAATTTTTTGGCAAAACCGGTTTTAATGTTCTTAAAATTACTTGATTGCAGGTTTTGTCTTTTCATAAAAGGTAGTTGCAATCCCGGCTAATATAATAATACTACCAACCATTTGAACCACCGTTATTTTTTCATTCACAAAAACTGCCGCTAAAATAGTGGCAAAAATCGCCTGACTCAAAAGACTTAAGGAAACTCTGGTCGCCCGCATATTCTGGGTCGCATAACTGATGAGTAACCACGCAATTAACTGACAAACAACTCCCTGAATAACAAGTGAAACCCACGCCTTATTTGAAAAACCGAAAAACTGTTCCCCAAAAACAACATTAATAATGAAAAGAAAAATGGTACTGAAAATCATACTGTAGGTGATAAAAGTAATGACTTCTAATTTCTCCAACAGGCTTTTGCTCACCAAAATATACAAAGCATACAGTAATCCGGAAAGAATACCGAGGAAGAAAGCGACATCTAATTTCAATTCTAAAATCACATCAATACCTACAAAAACCGTCATTCCGATTAAGGCAATTAAAGTTCCGAGCCAAAAACTTTTTCGCGGACGATAACTCAAAAAAACAAAGGAAAAAATCCCGACCCAAATCGGAGAAAGATTTGTAAGCAAAGTTGCCTGCGTGGCAGATGAATTCTGAATTGAAATATTCCAAACGGCAATATCTGAAGCAAACAAAACGCCGCAAACCATTATAGGCAAAAGCGTTTTGAGGTTTTCTAACTTAAGTTTGTTCTTATAAAGGGCAAAAGGCAAAAGAATCGCGGTTGCAATTGCCATCCTGTAGAACGCAGAAATTAATCCCGACGTGAGATTCATCCGCACAATTACGGGGAAAATGGAAATACATAAAATTCCGAGAAATAAAGCGATTCTTGGTTTCGTCATGTTTAATATTTTCTACCTACTTCTTTGCAGATTTCTAAATAGTCTGCAGGCATTTTCGAGAAATAATCATTCTCATAATACTCATCTGAATGCGGAATATAGAAGCTGTATTTTTTACCAAGCGGAATGAGTGGAATAAAGAAAAGTGTAATATAATTCTTAAAAACTTTGATTTCTGCATTTACCAAAAATCCGTTTTTATTGATTTTACGGGTTTCTTTTCCGACTAATTTCTGGAGTTTCCAGCGATGAAGAAAAACATACACTAAGTTTGAAGTCCAGGATTTAAAATTTTGCTTTCACAAAATAAAAGATCAGCATCGCCCAGGAAATAATCATCAGTAAACCACCAATCGGCGTTATTGGCCCGATTGCTTTTGTAGGAATTGCGGCCACTTCACTGAATGCCAGTAAATAAATACTTACCGAAAACAGAAATGTTCCGGCAATCATTAAAATAGAAATCCATTTTTCTGAAGGGGTTTCAAATTTTAAAATATATCCCACGATCAATAAAAATAATGCGGAATACATTTGATATTTCACGCCAGTTTCGAAACTTTGCAATTTATCTACGGATAAAACTTTCTTTAAAGCGTGCGCTCCGAAAGCTCCTAAAATTACGGAAACCAATCCATAAACGGCTCCGATGATTAATGTTAAATTTTTCATATTATAATTCTCCCTGTTGATACATGATGACTAATTTTCCGATAATACACAATATTCCGATGAGAATAAACATCCACGAAAATTTCTTTGATTTGGCAAATCCCGGATCCTTTGTTGTTTTCAGAAAAATCCCAAAAATTAAAATTAAAAGCCCTAAAAAAAGTTGCAACATATTATTTATTCCTCAATTTATTAAACTCTGTAATCACTTCATGATGCGTCACCGTTTTGTCTTTAAAATAAGTAACGAAATGATTTTTCTCTTCTTCCGTTGCTCCTAATTGGTTCAGGATGTTGAACAAATGCATTTTCATGTGCCCTTTCTGAATTCCGGTTGTTACCAAAGACCGAAGTGCTCCGAAATTTTGCGCCAAACCGGAAACCGCCAAAATACTCATCAGTTCCTGCGCAGAAGGTTTCCCGAGCAAAGCCAAAGAAAATTTCACCAGCGGATGAAGATTCGTCAAACCACCAACAACGCCGACAGAAATTGGAAGATCGATCCAAAATCTGAAAATTCCGTTATCGGTTGTGCAATGCGTCAGACTTGAATACTTCCCGTCTTTTGCGGCATAAGCATGCGCGCAGGCTTCGGTTGCACGGAAATCATTTCCTGTCGCAATTACAACCGCGTCAACTCCATTCATAATTCCTTTATTATGAGTGGTCGCACGGAAAGGTTCGATTTCGGCGATGGTCACCGCGCGTTTAAACTTGGTTGCAAATTCCTCATTAGAAATTCCGCTGTCGTCTTTCAGGTCTTCAATTTTGCAGGAAACTTCAGCACGTACAATACAGTCCGGCGTAAAATTGGAAAGGATATTCATGACAATCTGCAGCGAATCTTTTTCTTCCGGCGTGAAATTTTCTTCTGTCTGAACTTCTTCTGTCAAAGTTTTTCCGAACTGTTCCAAACAGGAATTGATAAAATTGGCGCCCATAGAATCTACCGTATCGAAACTCGCTTTCAGTTGAAAATAATTTTCCAAATCCGCAGTTTTGTCGATGAGACGAATGTTTAAAATTCCACCGCCACGATTTCGCATGTTTTTTGTGATTTCTTCGGTCGCTTCAAATAATCTTTTCTTTAATTTAAAGTTGAAGAAATGCTGTAATTTATGAGGTTCCACATTCAGAATAAAATGCGTGTGACCTAATTTTTTAGTATTAATGATGGTTGTTTTGAAGCCGCCTTTATCAATCCAGAATTTTGCGGCTTTTGAAGCGGCTGCGACTACCGAACTTTCTTCCACGGCCATTGGCAATGCCAATAATTTCCCGTCGATAAGGAAATTAGGCGCAATTCCGTACGGCATATAAAAATTAGAAATGGTGTTTTCTGAAAACTCTTCGTGTAATTTCTGCAGCGTGTGATCGCCATTCCAATACTGCTGAAGAACCTGTTCGTAACTGCGGTCTTCGCTCAGATATTCTTTGATGAGCCAATCTATTTTTCTTTGTTTTGAAAGTTTAGAAAAACCTTCTACCGGACTGTGATTCATTGAAGTTTAATTAAAGTTCAAAGATAGGAATTTTTGGCTGGAAGTTTTTAGTCATCACGCCACGAATGCACGAATTAAAGACATTCGTGCATTCGTGGCAATTTAATAAAAATAAAATTTTAGTACTTCGAAGATTTCTTTAATTCTCCAACTGCGTTCCCAGAAACTCCCATTCCTGCAAAGCCAGATCTAAATCTGATTTCTTGGTATTATAAATTTCTAAAGTTTCTGCGGAAGGATTTCCTGAAGTGAAAGTCGCTTCCATTTCCTCGATTTTCAATTCGAGTTCAGAAATTTTTTCTTCTACTTTCTTTATTTTGTTTTGAATATTTTTTTGATCTTTACTCACGATAACCACCTTTTTCTCAACAGGCTTCTCAATGACCTTTTCCTGAATTGGCTCGTTTCTCAGTTCCTGCAATTTGGATTTCTCAGCAGAAATTTCGCGGATACTTTCTTTTTGACGGAATGCCAGATAATCATTAACATCTCCCAAAAACTCTTTCATTCTTCCATCTCGGAATTCAAAAATCTTATCGCTTAACCCTTGTAAAAATTCACGGTCGTGAGAAATAACAATCAATGTTCCTTCAAATCTCTGAAGTGCCAGTTTGATAATCTCTTTGGATTGAATATCTAAGTGATTCGTCGGCTCATCCATAATCAACGTATTGAATGGACGAAGCAGTAATTTACATAGAGCCAAACGGTTACGCTCACCTCCGGAAAGTATTTTCGTTTTTTTCTGAACGTCATCTCCCTGAAAAAGGAAACTTCCCAACAAGTCTCGAACTCTTGGACGGGTTTCTTCGGTCGCAGCATCTTCCGCTTCTTCTAAAACTGTTTTATTCGGTGTTAAAACTTCTTCCTGGTTCTGAGCAAAATATCCAATATTCACGTTATGTCCGAGATTCCATTCTCCCGAATAATCGGTAATTTCTCCTGACAATATTTTTGCCAGAGTCGTTTTACCTTGTCCATTTTGTCCAAGCAAAGCGATTCGCTGTCCACGTTCGATAAAGAAATCAACCTTATCAAAAATTTGTTTATTACCATAAGCTTTTCCTAAATTCTTGGCTTCAAAAACGACTTTTCCTGGAGTTACAGCGGGCTGAAATCGAATATTAAATTTTGAAACATCATCGGTATCAACTTCAATTCTCTCCAGTTTATCCAGTTTCTTAATCAAAGATTGCGCGAAAGAAGATTTAGTCGCAGAAGCGCGGAAACGGTTGATATTATCTTCCATTTGCTTAATTTCGACATCCTGATTTTTCTTGGCTTGAATTTGTTTTTCTTTTCGCTCCTTACTCAACTCCAAATATTTGGTATAATTGGCTTTATAATCGTCAACTTTTCTATTATTAATATCAAAAGTTCTATTACAAACTGAGGTCATAAATTGCTTATCGTGACTCACTAAGACGATTGCGCCAGGATAATCTTTCAAAAAAGCTTCCAGCCAAATAATGGATTCCATATCCAGGTGATTGGTTGGCTCATCGAGTAACATTAAATCATTTTTCTGCAAAAGCAGTTTCGCCAATTCAATTCTCATTCTCCAACCTCCCGAAAACTCATCGGTTATTTTATGGAAATCATCAGCTTTAAAACCCAGTCCTAATAGTACTTTCTCTACATCACCTTCTAAATTATAAGCGTCGTGATGCATCAAAAGATCATTCAGCTCGGTCATTCTATGAATTAAATTTTCATAGTAATCACTTTCGTAATCAATTCTCGTAACCATTTGATTGTTGACGTCATCGAGTTCATTCTTCATGGCATTGATCGCTTCAAATGCCTGAAGCGTTTCATCCCAAACGGTACGACCTTTCACGAAATCCAAATCTTGTTTTAGGAAACCAATGGTTACTACTCCTTCTTGTATAATACCTCCTTCGTAGAAATTAATTTCGCCGGTAAGCATCTTTAACAAGGTCGATTTACCCGCTCCGTTTTTGCCGACCAAACCGATTTTATCATCTTTTTTAATGGTGAAATTTACATTTTGAAAAAGGTAATTCCCGGAGTGATGAAGACCTAAATTTTGAACAGAAATCATATTTTTTGAATACTAATTGATAAGTGAATTTTCGAGGTGCAAAAGTAGTGAAACTAATTGAATTACAGACTAAGTTGCGTGGGCAGTTGCTTAATTTTTTCACTTAAATATTTACCTTTCCAGTTATTTTAAAATGAAAAATCGAACCAGCCTTTTCACCGTCTTATACTTTACTTCCCATCAAGCAGAACCTTTAAGGCAATAATTTTCCTAAAAATCTGACCAGGAAAATTCAGAAACCAACATAAAAACGGAAATTTCAGAACTGATGGATGATGATCATGCAGACTTTTTCTTTCCGGAAGCGGATCCACGACAAATGACTGATATTAAAAACGGTTTAAAAAACTGCGGTTTTGTAGAAATGGGCTGCAGTGATGGAAAAAACAAAGCTGAATAGCCAGAGCTAAAAAAGTCAGCAAAAAGTTTTGGGCTTTCAATGTTGATTTGGACCATATCGTAAATGCAGTCGCAGAAGCCATTTTTCCATCATTGCAAAGCTTCATTTTTAAGAAAAAAAGAATCCACCGATGAAAGTGGATTCTAAAAACACAAATGATGAAAAAAAATTATTCTTTGCTTTTACAAGCATTGAATGCTACAAAGGTCGGTATTATTCCTTGCATAACAAAACATATTGGCTGTTTTTTTTAAAAATTTATAATATTTACGATTTCAATAACAAAAAAAAAGAATCCATCATGACTGATGGATTCTAAAAACACAAATGATGAAAAAAAATTTATTCTCTGCTTGTACAAGCATTGAACACTGCAAATATTGCGCTTATTTTTTGAATATCAAAATTTTATTCAAAGTATTTTTAATCTTTTTTCCACAACCATAAATTTAAAAAAATGGATCCGCTGATTACTCAGCGGATCCAAAAACACAAATGATGAAAAAAAATTTTTCAATTTAGAGAAAGCAAATACTTTGCCATTTTGAAAATTGAATTCTTCGAAATGCACTTCGATATAGGCCCACACGCAAAAACCCGTCTATTTGAAATTTCAAATAGACGGGTTTAAATGATTTATAAATCTGAATTATTCTGTCGGCCGGAAAATCAAACCACTCTCATCAAAATAATCCAGGGTAATTCGGTCGCCATCATTCACATGTCCTGCGAGAATTTCTCTGGACAGTTTATTCAGAACTTCCTGCTGAAGAACTCTTTTTAAAGGTCGCGCTCCAAATGCCGGATCGTACCCTTTGTTCATCACATATTCTACAGCATCGTCGGTCGCGGTGATAATAATTCCTCTTTTCTCCAACATTCTGTTGAAGTCCTGCAATTGATAATGCACGATTTTTCCGATTTCTTTTCTGTTCAAAGGCTGGAAAAGAACTATTTCGTCAATTCTGTTAATGAACTCTGGTCTTAATGTTTGTTTAAGCAGTTCAAAAACCTGTTCTTTTGTTGTGGCTACGACTTCTTCTACATTACTGTCTGTAATTTTTTCAAAATTTTCCATAATCAAAGGTGAACCTAAATTCGATGTCATGATAACAATCGAATTTTTAAAATTGACGACTCTTCCTTTATTATCAGTTAATCTTCCATCATCTAAAACCTGCAACAAAGTATTGAAAACATCC
Source organism: Chryseobacterium gotjawalense (assembly GCF_030012525.1). Taxonomy (NCBI): domain Bacteria; kingdom Pseudomonadati; phylum Bacteroidota; class Flavobacteriia; order Flavobacteriales; family Weeksellaceae; genus Chryseobacterium; species Chryseobacterium gotjawalense. The sequence continues at coordinate 2,553,002 of NZ_CP124855.1, read as the reverse complement.
GGATGCGCTTTTTCAATTTCGTCTAAAAGAACGACTGAATATGGTCTTCTGCGGACAGCTTCCGTTAACTGCCCACCTTCCTCATAACCGATATATCCCGGAGGAGCACCCACCAGACGTGAAACAGAATGTCTTTCCTGATATTCGCTCATATCGATTCTGGTCATATTATTTTCATCATCGAACAGATATTCTGCAAGTGCTTTTGCCAACTCAGTCTTTCCGACACCTGTTGTACCAAGGAAAAGAAAACTTCCGATCGGTTTCTTCTCGTCATTTAATCCGGCACGGTTTCTTCTGATGGCATTCGCTACCGATTCTATCGCCTCTTCCTGACCAACAACTCTTCTGTGAAGCTCATCTTCCAGATGCAATAATTTCTGTCTTTCGGACTGAATTAATTTAGTCACCGGAATTCCTGTCCATTTCGAAATTACTTCCGAAATGTTTTCTGCCGTAACTTCTTCTTTAATTAATTCATTTTGGTTGTTTTGCATCTCGAGTTCGAGTTTCTGCAAATCGCTTTCTTTTTCTTTAATTTTACCATACTGAATTTCGGCAACTTTAGCATAATCTCCAGCTCTGGACGCCCGCTCTGCTTCTAATTTCAATGCTTCGATATCTTTTTTAATGGAAGTTAAATCCTCTGATTTTTGTTTTTCTTTGAGCCATTTTGCGTTGATTTCATTTCTTTCCTCCGCAACTTTTGAAATATCTTCTTTCAGATGACTTACTCTAATATCATTTCCTTCCCTAGAAATCGCAGCGAGCTCAATCTCCATCTGCATCAGTTTGCGATCCAAAACATCCAGCGATTCTGGTTTTGAATTGATTTCCATTCTTAATTTCGCAGAAGCTTCATCAATTAAGTCGATGGCTTTATCCGGTAAAAAACGGCCAGAAATATACCGCTGAGACTGCTCTACTGCTGCAATAATCGCTTCATCTTTTATTCGAACTTTATGGTGAGCTTCGTACTTATCTTTAATTCCACGTAAAATAGAAATCGCAGATTCTGTATCCGGTTCTTCAACCATCACTTTTTGGAAACGCCTTTCTAATGCTTTGTCTTTTTCAAAATACTTTTGATATTCATTTAAAGTAGTCGCTCCGATTGCCCTGAGTTCTCCTCTTGCCAAAGCCGGTTTCAAAATATTTGCAGCATCCATCGCTCCTTCTCCGCCGCCTGCGCCAACTAAAGTATGGATTTCATCGATGAAAAGAATAATTTGACCGTCTGATTTTATGACTTCATTGATTACAGACTTCAGTCTTTCCTCGAATTCTCCTTTATATTTTGCACCAGCGATCAGAGCTCCCATATCAAGCGAAAACAAAGTTTTGTCCTGTAAATTTTCAGGAATATCACCGGAAATTATGCGGTGTGCAATTCCTTCTGCAATCGCAGTTTTACCCACGCCGGGTTCACCGATCAAGATTGGATTGTTTTTGGTTCTTCTGGAAAGAATCTGCAAAACTCTACGGATTTCTTCATCTCTACCGATAACCGGATCAAGTTTTCCTTCAGCAGCGAGTTCATTAAAATTCTTGGCATATTTATTCAAACTTTGATAGGTTTCTTCGGAACTTGCTGAAGTAGCTTTCGAACCTTTCCGCAATTCCTTGATGGCGGTTTCCAGACCACTTTTAGTTAGTCCCATATCTTTGAGCATTTTCGAAACATCGGAATTCACATCGAGAAGCGAAAGCCAAAGATGTTCGATGGTAACAAATTCATCACCCATTTTTTTGGCAACATTCGGAGCATCCAGCAAAACCTTGTTTGTCGGCTGTGAAAGGTAAATATTGCCACCTTCTACCTTCGGCAACTTTTCGATATTCTCGCGGTTTCTTTCTCTGACTAAAGTTAATTCGGCTTCCGATTTCTTTAATAAAAATTCAGAAATATTCTCATCTATTTGAAAAATCCCTTCCAGCAAATGCTGTGGTTCGATACTTTGGTTTCCAAACTCCATCGCAATCTGCTGCGATTTCTGAATGGCTTCCTGCGATTTTACGGTATATTGATCTAAGTTCATAATTATATGTTTTTAGTGTTCTGAAAAAGAATCCATACCCATTTTTGAATTCTCACTATTTTTTTATCATTATTAAATTCTTATTTCTACTCTTCAAAAACTGTTCTTTTGATTATAATCAAATAAAATCAGTCAAAATTTCCGAAATCAATAAATTTAAACTAAACAATAAGCCAATATTTCCACTTTTGAGGATTTATCAATTTCTTGCATCCCAATATCCTTCAAGAAAAATGCACGGATTTAAAATAATGAATGAAATAAATACGCCGTTTTTATACTTTTCAAAAAATAAGTATATTTGTTGAACTCACTTTTATTGAGTTTTTAAAATACTATGCATCATTTTCATCAACTAAAAGCAACAAAAGTATCACGCGAAACCAATGATTGCGTCCATATCGCTTTCGAAATTCCGGAAAACTTAAAACACGAATTTTCTTTTAAACAAGGACAATATCTGAATGTAAGATTTGTTTTTGGGGAAGACGATTTGCGCAGAAGCTATTCTATCATCAACGCGCCGAGCGAAGAAAATCCGGAACTGGAAATTTTAGTAAAACATCTGGACAAGGGAAAAGTTTCTACTTATCTTAACAGCGAATTAAAAGTGGGCGATAGTGTTGAAGTGATGGCTCCTAGCGGACATTTTTACACACACTATCATATTTCGAATCAAAAAACCTACATTGGTTTAGCTGCAGGAAGCGGAATCTCGCCGGTATTGTCCAATATAAAAGAAGCGCTTTATCAGGAACCACAGAGTTCAGCTTATCTTTTCTTCAGCAATAAAAGTTTCACCGATATTATCTTTAAAAAAGAAATTGATGATTTAGTGGAGAAATTCCAGGGAAGATTGAAAGTTATTTTCCTGTTATCCAGAGAAAAACATTTTGAAGATGAACTTTTTGAAGGCAGAATTTCTGCGGAGAAATTAGATCTGTTATTCCAGAGGTTTACCGATATTCCCGTTCAGGATTCCACTTATTTCATCTGCGGACCGTCTGAAATGATCAAAGGAATTTCTGATTATCTGAAAAAAGAAAAGAAAGTTCCGTCGCTTCAGATCATGTACGAATATTACGCCGCACCCGACGAAGAAGGAAATGCAGAAATGAGTGATGAATTCAAAGCCATTCCTAATTTAGAAAGCATGGTGACTTTAATTATTGATGATGATGAATATTCATTTCATCTGAATTCAAAGAAAAAGAGTATTTTAGACCAGGCTTTAGCAGAGAAACTTCCTGTTCCATTTGCCTGCAAAGGAGGCGTTTGCTGTACTTGCAAAGCACAGGTCATGGAAGGTGAAGTATTTATGGAAAAAAACTTTGCACTCACCGACGACGAGGTGGAGCGCGGTTTTGTATTAACCTGTCAGTGTCACCCGACCACCAATGTAGTGATGCTGAATTATGATGTTTAATCTGTTTTATTTAAAAAATCACCAATCATGAAAAACTGGAAATTTGCGTCCTTAATTGAAGAAGAAAAAGAATTTAAAGTAGAAGGCATTAATATTTGGAATCATTATTGGCATTGCGCTGATCGAAAGATTGAGGTAATCGGACCATTAAGTGGAAATCCATACCTCTTCAACGAATATGAAATTAAAAGCCCCGAAAAAACCATAAATTTTGTTGTTGGCGAATTCTCTGAAGGAAGAATCGGACTTTATCTGCCGGAAGAAGATGCAATCAGCGCACAGTAAACCGGCAATTTTAATTAAAAGAACTCACATGAATCAAGATAAATTTTTAGAATACGTACAGGCAGAAAATAAAGTAGAACCGAAAGACGTAATGCCCGATGATTACAGAAAATTATTGGTGAGACAGATTTCCCAGCATGCCCATTCCGAAATCGTGGGAATGCTTCCCGAAGCAAACTGGATTTCACGCGCTCCTACTTTGAGGAGAAAAATGGCACTTTTGGCAAAAATTCAGGATGAAGCGGGACACGGCCTTTATTTATATGCGGCGACAGAAACTTTGAATAACGGCGAAATTGCTGCAGACCGCGATTCCACTTACAATGATATGCTTTCAGGAAAGGCAAAATATTCCAGTATTTTCAATTATCCTGCGCTTTCCTGGGCAGATATTGGCGCAATCGGCTGGTTGGTAGATGGCGCTGCAATAATGAATCAAGTCATGTTAATGGGGAATTCTTACGGTCCATATTCCAGAGCGATGGTGAGAATTTGCAAAGAAGAATCTTTTCACCAGAGACAAGGTTATGAAATTTTGATGACGCTTTGCCGCGGAACGAAAGAACAGAAAGATTTGGCGCAGGAAGCCTTGAATCGTTTTTGGTGGCCGGCTTTGATGATGTTTGGTCCGAATGATGCCGATTCTCCGAACTCTCAAAAATCCATGAATTACCGGGTAAAAAGAGAAAGCAATGACGATTTGCGTCAAAGATTTGTAGACGTAACTGTTTCTCAGGCTGAGTTTTTAGGCTTAAAAATTCCCGATGAAAATTTAAAATGGAATGAAGAAACCCAACATTACGATTTCGGAGAATTGCCTTGGGATGAATTCATGGAAGTTTTGAAAGGGAATGGTCCGTGTAATAAAAAACGTTTGGAAACGAAGAGAAAAGCACAACGCGAACATTCTTGGGTGAAAGATGCGGCGATGGCATTTGCGGAGAAATAGTTATAAACAATTAATTTATCATAAATGAAAGAAAAATTAATTTTATTGTTATTCATTATAATTACTGATTCTATATATGCTCAAACTTCAGCTAATTCGGGAAATTGGTTTGCAAAAGATTGGAATAAAGATATAACTGTATTTAGATCTAACGAATTTCTAATTAAGAACATTCTAGGGAATTCTGATGAAATTTCAAAATTTGAAAATATCGCATTAGCATCTTCTAATTCAGGCGAAATAACGACATTGCTTTACAAATCTGAGACAAAGAACAAAGAAGGCTTACTGCTTTGTTTTTATGGCAATTTTTGGAATGACAATGGCACTGAATATCAAGGTTATGGTTTTAAAAACTTTAATAAGGATGAGGCATGTAATTTCCTTAATAAACTTCAAGAAGTTCTAGACGCAACTGAAGATTATCGAACTAACAATAACACAAATGCTTATGCTGAAAAAAATATTTCTTTTAGATATGGAGATATGGATTTACTAATTAGCAATATCTATGGAAAAGTAGTTATAAGGATTTTTTGGAAAGGTTTCGATAGTAGTTGGGATTTTAATTCATATAAAAAATCTAAAAAAAGATTTGAAAAAAAAATCTAAAATGATGATCTGGCAAGGACGTTTCGATGGCGATGAACCGCTTTATCACAGAGTTTTTCAAAGGGTAACTTTGGAGAATAATTACGATAACATTTTGGAAAACGATTTCGTTTTGCATGGTTTTGCCGTTGATGAAGGTGTAAAAAGAAATCAAGGAAGAGTTGGCGCAAAAGACGCTCCGGATATTATTAGAAAAAACAGTTCGAATTTCCCGGTCGTCAATCCTGAATTTACACTGAAAGATTTTGGCAATATATATTGCGCAGACGAAAATTTAGAAAAAACCCAAAATGAACTTGCTAATAAAGTTGCTGAAGTTTTAAAAAGAAAAGCCAAATCAATCGTTTTCGGTGGCGGTCACGAAGTGACATTCGCACATTATTCCGGAATTAAAAAAGCATTTCCCACTCAAAAAATCGGAATTATTAATATTGATGCGCATTTTGACAATCGCGAAATTGATCCTGAAATTGGCGCAAGTTCAGGAACTGGTTTTTGGCAAATTGCGCAGGAAGGCACAATCCATTCCATGCATATCGGAATTCAGAGAAATTCAAATACTTTGAAACTGTTTGATACCGCTCACCAATATGGGATGAACTATATTTTGGCAGAAGAACTGTTTTTTGAAAATCTGCCCAACCTTTATTCTAAACTCAATGACTTTATAGAAACATCAGATGTTATTTACATAACCGTTTGCATGGATGTTTTCAATGTTTCAATCGCTCCGGGAGTTTCTGCTTTGGCTTATAACGGGATTTTTGCAGACGCAGCTTTCAACCATTTGTTCAAGCATATTCTGAAATCTAAAAAACAGGTTGCGATGGATGTTGCCGAAGTAAATCCGACCTATGACCCTAATGAAATTACAGCGAGACTGGCCGCCTCTTTGATCAATGAATGGTTTATACTGACCGAAAATTAAATTTTTCACTGATAATTAGAAGCAAATTTACCTAATCGCAGTTTACAAAAAAAGAACAGGTTCCTTCCCAACTTAAAAGAGAAAAAAAAGAATATCATTTTCGAAACCTACAGATTAAAGTTTTTAACTTATTGACTTTCAATTCGTCAAAAACACCAATAAAAACAACAAGGTCAGTTTTGCAATAAAAATATTACAGCGGCATTACACAATCAGAGCAGTTTAAATTCAGTCATTATTAAATTTCATTTGACTCCTCATTTAAAATTTGGTAAAAAAAGTTCAAATCATAAAGAATTTTATATCTTTGCAGCAACTAACAATTAATTAAAAATAACTTACTATGTCAGACATTGCATCAAGAGTAAAAGCTATCATCGCTGATAAACTCGACGTTGAAGAAACAGAAGTAACTCCAGAAGCTAGCTTCACTAACGATTTAGGAGCTGATTCTTTGGATACTGTAGAACTAATTATGGAATTCGAAAAAGAATTTAACATTCAGATTCCTGATGATCAAGCAGAAAAAATAACTACGGTAGGACACGCTATTGCTTACATTGAAGAAGTAGTGAACAAATAATATTCTATCAACAAAGAACAAAATTTATGGAATTGAAAAGAGTAGTTGTAACCGGCTTTGGCGCGATTACGCCTGTTGGAAAAAACGCTAAAGAATACTGGGAAAGCCTTGTCAAAGGTGAGAGCGGAGCCGCTCCTATTACTCTTTTTGATGCCTCAAAGTTCAAAACCAAATTCGCGTGCGAAGTCAAAGACTTCGATCCATTAGAACATTTCGATAAGAAAGAAGCTAAAAAAATGGACCGTAACACGCAACTTGGGCTCGTTGCCGCAAGAGAAGCCGTAGCGCACTCCGGCATCATTGAGTCCAATGTTGACAAAAATCGTGTAGGCGTAATTTGGGGTTCTGGAATTGGTGGTTTAGAAACTTTTGAAAAAGAGGTTTTGGGTTGGGCGAATACTGATATTCCTCGATTCAATCCTTTCTTTATTCCAAAGATGATCGTTGACATTACACCGGGACACATTTCCATAGAATATGGTTTCCATGGTCCTAACTATGCAACGGTCTCCGCATGTGCATCTTCTGCAAATGCTCTTATCGATTCCAAAATGCTGATTCAATTAGGAAAAGCTGATGTAATCGTTTGTGGCGGATCTGAAGCCGCAGTCACTGCAAGTGGCGTTGGCGGATTTAATGCAATGATGGCACTTTCTACCAGAAATGATGATCCTAAAACCGCATCAAGACCGTTTGATAAAGACCGGGACGGATTCGTTCTGGGCGAAGGAGCGGGTTGTATTATTTTGGAAGAATATGAGCACGCTGTAAAACGTGGCGCAACTATTTATGCCGAACTAAAAGGCGGTGGAATGAGTGCAGATGCCTATCATATGACAGCACCACACCCTGAAGGACTGGGCGCTTATCTCGTAATGAAAAACTGTTTAGAAGACGCAGGCATTACTGCCGATGAAGTAGACCACATCAATATGCATGGGACTTCTACTCCATTGGGAGACATTGCCGAATCTAATGCAATTTCAAAATTATTGGGAGAACACGCTTTCGACATTCAGATTAATTCTACCAAATCGATGACTGGCCATTTACTTGGCGCAGCGGGAGTTATTGAGGCGATTGCAGCAATACATACCATTATTCACAACATCGTACCTCCTACTATCAACCACTTTACGGATGATGAAAAAATCGACAGAAGACTGAATTTTACATTTAATCATGCCGTGAAGAAAGAAGTGAAAGTTGCCATGAGTAATACTTTTGGTTTTGGCGGACATAATGCTTGTGTACTCTTTACCAAAATTTAAGACCTTAAAAAAACTCAATGGAGTTAAAGAAATACATTTCTAAATTCCTGGCTAAAAGAAAGAAGAACCTATCAGAGAAAGACTATTATTTAAGTAACGAGATGACCAAAATCACTGGTTGTCCTGTTCAAAATATTAATCTCTATCGGGAAGCATTTTCTTTAAAAACCTCATCTAAAAACAAGCAGACCAAAAACTACGAACGTCTTGAGTTCTTAGGCGACTCCGTGTTGGGAACGATTATTTCCTGCCATCTTTTTGCGACTTATCCCGATGCCAATGAAGGATATCTCACTCAGATGAAATCAAAAATTGTAAACAGGAAAAACCTTAATAAATTAGGGAACGAACTCTCACTGACTAAGTTTTTGCAAAATGAATCCAATACTTCTCTCAGTGAAAATATCGCTGGGAATCTTTTTGAAGCCTTAGTTGGAGCGATTTATCTCGACCAGGATTATGATACCTGCAGAAAAATACTTCTCGACCGCTTGCTGACGCCAAAAGCGATCAATCAACTTGAAAACAAAATAATCAGCTATAAAGGGTTATTGCTGGAATGGAGTCAGAAGAAAAAAGTCACGATCAGGTATGAGACTTTAGAAGAGATTCAGGCCAATAAAAATTTTGTTTTTAGAACTCATGTCTGGCTGGATAACGATAAAATCTCGAATGCTACCGAAACTTCTAAGAAAAAAGCAGAAGAAAAAGCTGCACAAAGAGCTTTCTATATTTTAAATAAAAAACAAAGTATTCTTGAAAACCCAAAAGTTCACTCTTGAGATTGATAAAGACGATGAAATTACCTTAGGTTTAGTTCGTCTTGCAAAAGAAGTTCCCGATTACGAACTTTTTTATCATCTCAATGTATTGAACCCTTTCAAGTTTACCCGAATCACAGATTTAATTTATCATGGTAAGTATTATGACTATTATTTTCCGCGGTTTCGGTCATTTCATCACGATACCAAAATCTGCATTCACTTTATTGCAAATCAATCAAATCACAGCATTCAAAAAAGCAGTCCCGTAGAACTCTTTAATACAGAGCAGGATACAAAATATTTACTCGACCATTATCCCGATGTAAATTACCTCATCAAGACTTCGGAACCATTTGATGATTTTTCACTAATTTTGCTGCCTGAAAACCTGATGTTTCAAATACAAGATTTTCAATTAAGCCCTATCGAGGAGCTTTATCAATTAATTCAATATTATGAATAAATATATAAAAAAAACAAAAATCATCGCGACGCTCGGCCCAGCTTCTTCTGACAAAGAAACGATGATGCAACTGGTGCAAGCCGGTGTAGATATCTTTAGAATAAATTTCTCTCATGCAGATTACGATATCGTAAAAAAGAATGTAGATACCATCCGCGAAATCAACCAGGAACTGGGACAATCTGTAGGAATCCTGGGAGACTTACAAGGTCCGAAACTACGTGTTGGCGTGGTGAAAGAAGGATCATACCTGAATCCAGGCGATATCCTAACCTTTACCAATGAAAAAATAGAAGGTGACTCTGAAAGAGTTTACATGACTTATCAGAAATTTCCGCAAGATGTAAAAGTCGGTGAAAGAATTTTGATTGATGACGGAAAGCTCGTTTTAGAAGTTACCGAAACCAATAATATAGATACCGTAAAGGCAAAGACGATTCAAGGGGGACCGCTAAGTTCTAAAAAAGGCGTAAATCTTCCTAACACCAACGTTTCTCTTCCGGCTCTAACAGAAAAAGATATTGAAGATGCTAACTATATACTGGATTTGGAATTAGATTGGATTGCTTTATCTTTTGTCCGCCATGCACAGGATATTATTGATTTAAAGGAGATTATAAAAAACCATCCTACCAACAGACAGAAAACGCCAATTATCGCAAAAATTGAAAAACCGGAAGGAGTCAAAAATATTGAAGAAATTCTTTTGGAATGCGATGGTATCATGGTTGCGCGTGGTGATTTAGGTGTAGAAGTTCCGATGGAGGAAGTTCCTGCCATTCAAAAAAATCTGGTAGAGAAAGCCCGTAAACACTCGAAACCCGTGATCATCGCCACCCAGATGATGGAAACCATGATTACAAGCTTAACCCCGACCAGAGCAGAGGTAAACGATGTTGCGAACTCTGTATTAGATGGTGCTGATGCAGTAATGCTTTCCGGAGAGACTTCCGTAGGCCGTTATCCTGTTGATGTTGTTAAAAACATGGCTAAGATTGTTAAAAATATTGAGCAAACTCATTTTTACAGAACTAAAAACTCACCAATTGAACATGATTTCGATTGTATCGATGAGCGTTTTATCACAAAAAGAATTTGCCTTGCTGCCGTAAGAATTGCAAAAACCACCAATGTGGAAGCGATTGTTACTTTAACGTATTCCGGTTACACTGCCTTTCAGATTTCAGCACACCGCCCAAATTCTAACATCATCGTATTCAGTTCTAACAAACGCGTTATTACGATGTTGAATTTATTATGGGGAGTCCGTGCATTTTATTACGATATGCAAAAATCAACCGATGAAACCATTATCCAGGTTAATATGTTGGCTCACACTTATGGTTACGTAGAAAAAGGTGATTTTGTATTGAACCTGAATGCAACCCCAGCTTATGAAGATGGAAAAACAAATACTTTGAGATTGACTAACATTTAATCCCATTCAAATATTAAAAAAATTGCGTTCTTTTTGAATGCAATTTTTTTTGCTTTTTTAAGAACAAATAAAATTTACTTTAAAATTTCTTCAAATTTGAAGGGAGAGGCTGAAAGCTTTAACAATCATCTCTTTATAATAAAAAAAATAATCCGCTCAACGAATTGAACGGATTATTTTTTTATAATTAAACCTTTGAAGGTATAAAATTACATCATTCCCGGCATTCCGCCACCCATTGGCATTGCTGGTTCTGCGCTTTTAATTTCCGTAATTACACATTCTGTTGTTAATAACATTCCTGCGACAGAAGCGGCATTTTCCAAGGCAACACGAACTACTTTTGTAGGGTCGATAATTCCTGCTTCGTACATGTTTACGAATTCATCGTTTTTCGCATTGAAACCGAAATCTCCACTTCCTTCTGCTACTTTCGCAACGATTACAGAACCCTCACCTCCTGCATTGGCAACGATTTGTCTTAATGGTTCTTCGATCGCTCTCTTTACGATTTTGATACCTGTATCCTGATCCTGATTATCACCTTTCAAAGTATCCAAAGCTGGAATACTTCTTACCAAAGCAACACCACCTCCGGGAACAATTCCTTCTTCTACGGCAGCTCTTGTTGCATGAAGTGCATCATCAACTCTGTCTTTTTTCTCTTTCATTTCTACTTCAGAAGCTGCTCCAACGTAAAGAACTGCAACTCCACCGGCTAATTTTGCCAATCTTTCCTGCAATTTTTCTTTGTCGTAATCAGAAGTAGTTGTTTCCATCTGCGCTTTGATCTGGCTAACTCTTCCTTTGATCTGAGCTTCGTCTCCTCCACCGTTTACCAAAGTAGTGTTGTCTTTATCGATCACCACTTTTTCAGCAGTTCCCAACATTTCCAAAGTAGCGTTTTCCATTGTGAAACCTCTCTCTTCGGAAATAACTGTTCCTCCCGTTAAGATGGCGATATCTTCTAACATTGCTTTTCTTCTGTCCCCAAATCCTGGAGCTTTTACAGCAGCAATTTTCAAAGAACCTCTTAATTTATTGACTACTAAAGTTGCCAAAGCTTCCCCTTCAACTTCTTCACAGATAATTAATAAAGATTTTCCTGCCTGTGCAACCGGCTCCAAAACCGGAAGCAAATCTTTCATTGAGGAGATTTTTTTCTCAACTAAAAGAATATAAGGATTCTCTAATTCTGCAACCATTTTCTCTGGATTAGTCACGAAATAAGGAGATTGGTAACCTCTGTCGAACTGCATTCCTTCAACAACGTCAACAGTTGTATCGGTTCCTTTGGCTTCTTCAACCGTAATTACACCTTCTTTACCAACTTTTCCAAACGCCTCAGCGATTAAAGTTCCGATGGTATCATCATTATTGGCAGAAATAGAAGCAACCTGCTTAATTTTTTCTGAAGAATCACCCACTTTCTGAGATTGAGACTGTAAGTTTTTCACTACTTCAGAAACTGCTTTATCAATACCTCTTTTCAAATCCATCGGATTAGCTCCAGCTGCAACGTTTTTCAAACCTTCGCGAACGATTGCCTGAGCAAGAACGGTTGCTGTAGTTGTACCGTCTCCTGCGATATCACTGGTTCTGGAAGCTACTTCCTTCACCATCTGAGCACCCATATTTTCAACCCGGTCTTCGAGTTCGATTTCCTTTGCGACAGAAACTCCGTCTTTGGTTACGTGGGGTGCACCGAAAGATTTTTCTATAACTACATTTCTTCCTTTTGGTCCTAATGTTACTTTTACTGCATTTGCTAATGCATCAACGCCTCTTTTCAAAGCATCTCTGGATTCGATATCGAATTTTATTTCTTTTGCCATTTTTTTTATTGTATTAATGTATTATGTACAATGATTCTTAAATATTAATTAACAAAAAATACTTTGCACTTTGTACATCGTATTCTTCACCACTATTTTATCCCAAAATTCCCAATAAATCACTTTCTTTTACGATAAGATAATCTTTGCCATCTAACTTTAATTCTGAGCCTGAATATTTTCCGTAAAGCACTTTGTCGCCTACCTGAACCGTAGTCGGTTCATCTTTTTTTCCTGGTCCTACTGCAACTACAGTTCCTTCCTGAGGTTTTTCTTTTGCGGTGTCTGGGATAATAATTCCTGAAGCGGTTTTCGTTTCAGCTTTAATCGGTTCAACTAAAACGCGATCTGCTAATGGTCTGAATTTTACTGACATATTACTTTTGTTTAAATTATTATGTTACGCTTTCTTATTCACTAAAACAATGCCACAGCGGCTTAACTGAAAATCTGTCATTAAGTGTTTAATCAATAAGAAATTTTGGCAGAAAAAAAGCCATTCAAAATACGAATGGCTTTATATACTTCTTTTAAAATCAATTCTTCTTTCCTGCCGCCTGCATAGGATTAATCTTCCCGCTGGCAGCTCCACGCACAGCACCTTCCTGTTTTTGTTTAAAAACCTGAAACTTCGAAGTCGGTTCAGGCACTTCGCCCCAGAAATTATTTGAAGTATCGATGTCTGCGGTTTCGCGCATCGGGTCGAGCTGGATGGATTTTAATTTCTTGTCAAAATAATATGTTTTAGAAACCTTCTGTTCGTTCTTTCTCCAGATTTGTGCAGAAGATTTATCATTCAATTTACTTCCGTCTTCAAAAGTAAATTCCAGAATAATCGGCATTACCAAACCTCCTTTGTTGCTGAAATCAATTTGATAAGCATAGACTTTTTCTAATTTCGATTTCTCTTTTTGAGGCACATTCTCAAAATTATCCATCTTCATTTTATATTCTTTTTTGGTATCTACTTTTTCCTGACCACGGTTGTACCGCCAGTAGAAATCCTGGGATTCTTTATTGGTATCGGTATAGAAAGTGATGGTTTTATCTTCTCTGTTTCTGATTTTCGAAATATCTTCAAAATCACTTTGCAACGGTTTTTCAATTGTATAAGTAACTTCTCTTGATTTTGGGGCAGAATCTAAATCCGGCGAAGCAACCGTAACCTTATCAATAGAAATATCCACAGGATCGATACCATAAAACCAACCGCGCCAAAACCAATCGAGATTTTCAGCACTTGCATCATTCATCGTACGGAAAAAATCCGCCGGTTCCGGATGTTTGAAAGCCCATCTTTTGGAATACGTTTTAAAAGCTTTATCAAACAGTTCTCTGCCCATAATGGTTTCACGAAGAATATTCAGTCCGGTTGCAGGTTTTGAATACGCATTTGGTCCAAACTGCACAATGTTTTCAGAATTGGTCATGATAGGCTCCAACTGATCTTTGGGCAACTTCATATAATCGACAATTTCGTAAGCAGGACCACGGCGGGAAGGGAATTTGCTATCCCATTTCTGCTCGGTCAGATATTCTAAAAAAGTATTTAAACCTTCATCCATCCAGGACCACTGTCTTTCGTCGGAATTAATGATCATCGGGAAAAAGTTATGGCCGACTTCATGAATAATCACGCCGATCATTCCATTTTTAATACCTTCAGAATAAGTTCCGTCTTTTTCTGTTCTTCCATAATTAAAACAGATCATCGGATATTCCATTCCGTTTGCTGCCTCGATGGACTGAGCAACGGGATAAGGGTAAGGAATACTGAATTCAGAGTAAGTTTTGATGGTATGAGCGACCGCGCGTGTTGAAAATTTCCGGTAAAGACCATACGCTTCTTTCGGATATAAACTCATCGCCATGACCTCATTGTTATTTTCAGGAATCGTAACTTTCATTCCGTCCCAAATAAATTTCCTCGAAGAAGTCCACGCAAAATCACGGACATTTTCAGCCTCGAATTTCCAGATTTTTCTTTCTTTTGATTTGCTTTTTTCCGCTTTTTTCGCTTCGTCTAAAGTTACAATTTCCAAAGGTTCATTTGCATTTTGAGCCTGCTTCCATCTTGCAAGTTGTGCCGAAGTTAAAACCTGTTCATAATTCTTACCAGTTCCCGTTGCAGCCACAATATGATCCGCAGGAACATTCATGGCAACTTTATAATTACCAAAAACCAGAGCAAATTCGCCCCGCCCGGTAAACTGATTATTCTGCCAACCTTTGAAATCACTGTAAACGCACATTCTCGGAAACCACTGTGTGATGGTATATAAATCATTCCCATCTTCCGGGAAAAATTCATAGCCTCCACGTCCGCCCATTTTAATCCGGTCCGGTATATTATAATTCCAGTCGATTTTAAAAGTGATCTTCTCTCCTTTCTTTAAAACTGTGGAAAGATCGATGCGCATCATGGTTTTATTGACGATATATTTCAAAGGTCTTCCTGAAGCATCGGTAACTTTTTCTAAATTTACACCGTAACCATTGTTTTTTTCCGGCAGATCTGTAGCTTTTAATCTGTCCGACGTTACCATTTTCGGCAATGTAGATTCTGATTGGTAGCCCGCATTTTTTACGGATGACTGTTCATTTTCGTCCAGCTGAAGCCAGAGATACTCTAAATCATCGGGAGAATTATTAAAATAAGTGATGGTCTCTGAAGCTCTCAAATTTCTTTTGTCTTCATCCAGAAAAGCAGTAATATCATAGTCGGCGCGGTTTTGCCAATAGCCTTGCCCCGGCGCTCCCGAAGCGGTTCTATACACATTTGGAGTTGGTAAAACAGTACCTAACTGTTCAAACTTATTCCCGTGATTACTCTTAGGGTTGTTTTGAATATCCTGTGCAGAAATTCCCAAAGGAATAAAAAGAGAGAAAATGAGATATTTGAAATTCATTGTAAAGGAAGTTTAAGTAATAGTATTCAAAACTAAGGATTCGTTACAAAAATAGGATTATAAATAAAAAATTTAACATTTTAAAACGGAATTCTTTCCAAAGCCATTTTTAAAGAAAGTGCAAAAACAGCAGAGGAAACAAACATAATCCAGTCTTTTTTGTTGACTTTAAAAAGGTTAAGTAACAGAAAATGAATGATTAAAATTACAGCAACGACAACAATTTGCCCCAATTCCAAACCAATATTGAAGCCCAAAAGCGGCAGAAAAACATGCTGTTCGTTTGCCATCATCATTCTTGCAGTATTCGCAAATCCCATCCCGTGAATCAGCCCAAAAAACAAAGCGAGATAATAATTTATTTTCATTAAATTATTCTGCCTGTTTCTCATTAAAATATTGTCCAAAGCGGTAATCACAATGGTGAGCGGAATTAAAAACTCAACCCATTTTCCCGACACCCGAACAACATCTAAAATACTTAACGCTAAAGTAATGGAATGACCAACCGTAAAAGCGGTAACGATCCACAATATTTTTTTCCAGTCCTTTAACGAATAAACCGCCACCAAGACCAAAACAAAAAGCTGATGATCCAAAGCATCCAACGAAATAATATGTTCCCAACCGAGTTTCAGATAGAATATAAAGTCCTTCATTAATTTTTTTTGTAAACATATAACAGTTGAATCAAAAAATCAATACTTTAAATGCGATTTAAGGAAAAAACAATCTTTTGAACATTTACATGAGCATTCTGTCATAATATTTTCTAATTACTAAATAATTCGATAGTTTTGCGAAACTTAAATTAATTAAATTAAACATGAAAAGAAAAATACCTTTTTCACTTGAAATTTTTTCAGGAGCACCTTTGCACATAAAACTACTACAGGTTAAGCACTTCTTAGCCTTGTTGTTTTTACTGTCGTTTGGGATCATCTTCGGACAATACCAAAAGATCGACTACAAATTTGAAATGCTTATTAAAGAAAGCAAAAACACTGCTCAAACTGCACAGAAGTTAAGCAGTTTGGCAAAAGGCTTACAACTGGATCAACATCTCGTAGTAACTGGAAAAGGAGCACAGACCATGTATTCTTGTATTGTTTACACAGAGCATGCTGAAAAATTAAAAGCAAACGGAATCTTGGTACAAAGTACGCTGCCAAAGTTTGTAACCGCTCTGGTAACGATTGATGATTTAGAAAAAATGGCTCAAATGAAGGATGTTATTTCCATCATTTCACCAGAATTTGATGAATTGCATAATGATACCAGCCGTATTCAATCGGGAGCAAATCTACTTCAACAAGGAGTATTAAATAACACGAATTATAATGGTGAAGGAGTTTTAGTTGGAATTTATGATACGGGAATTGACTGGAAACACCCTGATTTTAGAGATCCAAACGACCCTACTAAAAGCAGAATTATAAGCATTTGGGATCAGACCCTAACTAAAACTGGCGCAGAGGTCAGTCCTGCAGGTTTTGCAAAAGGAGTAGAATATACCAAAGCACAAATCGAAGATGAATTAGATGGCACCCCTGCAAATTTTGTAAGACAAAAAGACATCAATGGTCATGGAACACATGTCTCAGCAACAGCTGCGGGAAACGGGGCCGCTTTTGCGGATAAAAGACACAGAGGATTTGCTCCTAACGCAGGAATCGTTTTTGTAAAAGGTGGGGACGGATCGTTCCCTCAAGCAAATACAATTGATGCAATTACTTACTTTCAAAATGTTGCAACAGCGCTCAACAAGCCCATCGTCTTCAACATGAGTATTGGTGGTCAGGGAAGCGCTCATGATGGAACTTCTCCACATGAAATCGCAATTGATGAATTTACTGCTTCAGGTCCCGGCCGTGTTGCTGTAATTTCTGCCGGAAATGATTATGGAACAAATCTTCATAGAAAAGTGAATATTGAACCTAGTTCTACAGGAACTTTCAGCATTACTGCAGGAAGTAATACTTCACTTTCATCTGTATTTTCTTTTTATATGTATGGAAGTAATGACAATGATGTGACCGCAAAATTAACTTCACCGGATGGTGGTGTTTATCTATCTCCATCTGGAGCCACGACTTCTCATCCTATTCAAGATGGGAAATTCACGGCTCTCGTCTATAATTGGGTTTCGTCTGCCAATAATAAAAGATATGTGCAGGTTGTAATTACAAGAAACTCAGGAACTACAGATAACAGTCAAGGTCTTTATACCATGGAACTTACCAACAATGGTTCCACCCCGATGATGGTTCACGGCTATAAGGTGACAGAAGGCGCTGCTTCAATCTTGGCAGATGCTGACAACGAATATATTGTGGGTTCACCCGGTAATTCAACAAAAGCAATTACGGTTGCTTCTTATATTGCACGGTTAACCTCTTATAAATCAAACGATACTCCAGGAGGATATACTCTTACAAACAATTTGGCTGAAAACATTTCATCATTTAGCGCACAAGGACCGAGAGCAGACGGTTTCCAAAAGCCTGACATTACAGCTTCTGGACAATATATAATTTCTGCAATGTCTTCAGACGCCATGTTAGCAGCAACTTCTGCTGATAATATTGATGGAACTTATTACAAAAAAAACCAGGGAACAAGTATGTCTTCACCAGGTGTCGCGGGAGCGGTAGCATTGCTTCTGCAAGCCAATCCTAATATAACTGCTGCAGAAGTAAAAGCAAAACTTACGGCAAATGCACGACAAGATGCTATGACAGGAACTATTCCTAATCCGCGATGGGGATTCGGTAAATTAGATATTTATAAAACTGTGGCAGATGAAATCGGGTGTCAAACTTCTGAAACAGAAACAATCGCTTATGATGAGCAGTTCTACATCAGTACTCAAGACAGTAATACCACTTCTACCAATTATGTTTTTGCGGTAAAATACACACCTACCATTACAGGAAAATTAGGATCTGTACTGTTTTACACTGGTTCCGGAGCATCGGGTGATATTCCAGTTACGGTTGCAGTAAGAACGGTAGAAAATGGCAAACCAGGACAGGTTCTGGCTTCCAAGACTTACAATTCTCTTCTAAACGATTTTCAAAGAAGTGCGTGGAACTCTGTAGACTTTAGTCAGTTTGGACTTTCAGTTACAACAGGAAAAGATTTTTATGTTACCATTGATGCCTCAGGTGGAGCAATGTCATTAAGAAGAGAAAACATCAGCTTAGACAATAGAAGTATGTTCTCTACTGATGGCGGAACAACTTGGACGCCGTCAACATCTGATTACAGAATTAGAGCGATGGCTTATGAAGACAAACCTCAAATTAAAGCATTAGCCACTCAAAATGAAACAGTTTCTTTCGTGGCGGCACAAGGCAAAAACTATGCAACTACGAATTGCAATTTGGTTGGAATGGTAGAAAAAACAGCTACCAATACGGTCACTGGAAATGTTACGGCAAAAGTTTGGTTGACCAATCCGGAATCTACCCACGTAGCAAGAAGATATGAATTCGCTCCAGCCACAAATCCTGCAACAGCGACAGGAAAAGTTACTTTATATTTCGAGCAATCTGAATTCGACGCTTACAACGCAACGAATTCAAAAAAATTGCCAGCTTCACCAAATGACAATGAAGGAAAATCAAACATTCTGATTGATAAATTTGCTGGAACAAGTTCTGATAACTCAGGTTCAATCGCATCTTATACCAACGGGTTTGTAACTTTAACTCCAGGCACTGAAAACGTGAGATGGAATCCTACTTACCGTTATTGGGAAGTAACAATTGATACAACAGGATTCAGTGGATTCTTTGTGAGAACAAGTTCCTCTTTCTTGGCAGCGACAGATACGAAACAGGATCAAGTGGTGATTTATCCAAATCCGGTTAAAGACGTTCTGTATATTAACCTTAAATCAAAGCAAGGAAACGTGAAAATTTTCGACTTATCGGGAAAAGTTGTTAAAACGGCTACCGTAAATAACTCTGGTTCAGTTGATGTTTCCAAACTTTCAAAAGGAATGTATATCGTAGAAATTACAACGGATGGAAATTCTAAATTGACCAAAAAAATCATTAAAGAATAAATTCAATTCTATAATTTATATTGAAGTGGCAGTCGAAAGATTGCCACTTTTTTTATCTTTGTTTAAAATTGTTCCTCCATGACATTTAAAAGATTCCTTTTATTTTGCGCAACTGCCTTTCTAGTGCTGAGTTTAAGTTCCTGGTCAACAAGAATCCATCCATATCATGTGGGCTCAGTAGAGTTTAATTATAATCCTACCTCAAGAACTTTTGAAATTACGGGGAAATTTTTTCTGGATGATCTGGAAAATGCGCTGAAAGAAAAATACGGAAAAGCAGTTCATTTTGATGATGCAAAATACAAACAGCAGATTAATGAATTACTAAAGAAATATTGTGAAGAATACCTGAAAGTAAAAACAGACAATAAATTCCTGAAAATCAATTATATCGGTTTTGAAGAAAACAGTGAATCAGTTAATATTTACTTAGAATCTGAAACGCTGAATCCACCCAAAAAAGTAGAAGTTGCCGTGAGTTTGCTCTATAATTTTTTTGATGATCAGATGAATATCATTCATATCATCGTGAACAGGAAACGGGAAAGCGACAGACTGAATTACCCGAACCGGTATTTGTATAAAATGTTTTAAAACTCAGAATTTACTTTTTGAGCATACTCGAAAAGTTCGGGGAAAAACCGATCAAAATGTTGTTGCAGTTGTGGTTTGTTAGCTATAAATAATTCAAAAACAGGTAGGTCTTCCTCCAGATATTTGGCTTTATTCAATACATTTTGAATCGAATATTTGATTCCCCAATCTTCTTTGTAATTATAAAGCCAATTGTCTTTTTCCATACCATCGACCATCCTTATTAATTTTTCAGGAAGCAGTTCCTGATATTTCCGCAAAACCCGATAGACCCTTTGGGCGTGATTTTTCAAAACCTCATCGGCTAACGAATTCGCCAGAAAATAATCCATCGACACATCCACAAAAGCACCGGAATACAATCTTACGAGCGGACTGAAAATTTTCTTCGCCTCACTGATTTCCGGATGGGCATCGGTAAAAGTATCGATTTTCCGGTGCAGCGTAATTCCCTCCTGGATGTTTTCGGGGAAAGAAAAGCGGTCTCTGTTCGGAATAACATCTTCCAAAAACTGACCAACGATCTGTTCATCGGTAAAGGCGAGATAGGAATGGGCGAGGTAATTCATCAATCTAAATCCAGTACTATTTTCAGTCCGGTTTTTACTTCCTCAATGATTTGAGGAGAAACCATTCCAATTTTTTTAATAAACCGCGTATTGTCTAATGCTCTGATTTGATCAATCATAATTTCGCAGTCCTCAAAAACACCTGTTGTTTTCGCATCCAAAAAAACACGGATCAATTCAGCATTTTTAATTTTGGTGGTGATCGGACAAATAATGGTAGAAGTATGCTCTATTTCATTAAGCAAATTAGTTTGTACCACTAAAACAGGTCTTGTCTTTTCTGTTTCAGTACCGATTTGTGGATTCAAATCTGCAATCCAAATTTCAAATTGATTAAAAATCATTTTCTAAACTTTCAAATTCTTTTAAAATCTCCAAATTATCTTCCCGTACCAACAAAGAACTTTTCAAAAGCTTCGCCTTCAAAATTTCCCTTTTCTGCATCTTATTATAATAATCTAAAGCCTCATTAATATATCTGTTTCTGGGCTTTTTATATTTTTTCAAAATATCTTCTGTCTCCGAAAAAATGGATTCATCTATTTTTAAAGAAATCACTTTCATTGATTCAAATTTTACACAAATATATGAATTTAATATCCATAAAGTATATCCTTTTTACACATTCGTGATCTATCTAAAACAGCCGTTCATGAAAATCCTCAATCTTACTCACTTCTTCCACAATAATCCCATATTTCTTTTTCGGAATTTTATTTAAATTAGAAACAAATATTTTCTCGTAACCCAATTTCTCTGCTTCCGAAATCCTTTGTTCAATCTGCGGAATCGGACGGATTTCTCCACTCAACCCGATTTCTCCGGCAAAACAAAAATGTTCCGATATCGCAATATCTTCATTCGAAGAGAGAATCGAAGCCACCACCGCCAAATCCAAAGCCGGATCTCCCGTTTTTATTCCGCCTGTAATATTCAGGAAAACATCTTTCGCGCCCAACTGAAAACCGGCTCTTTTTTCTAAAACCGCCAAAAGCATATTGAGCCTTTTCGAATCAAAACCGGTGCAACTTCTTTGCGGCGTACCATAAACTGCGGTACTTACCAATGCCTGAATTTCTATCAGCATCGGACGGTTTCCTTCTAAAGTTACCGCGACAGAATTCCCGGAAAGTTCTTCGAATTTCTTGGTGATCAAAATCTCAGAAGGATTTTTTATCTCCTTTAAACCTTGCGAAACCATTTCATAAATCCCGATTTCGGCCGTCGACCCGAAACGGTTTTTACTCGCTCTCAATAATCGGAACAAATGATTTCGGTCACCGTCAAAATTCAGCACCACATCTACCATGTGCTCCAAAACTTTCGGACCTGCGATCTGGCCGTCTTTTGTAATATGTCCGACTAAAAAAGTCGGCGTATTGGTTTCTTTAGAAAACTTAATAATCTCGTTCGAACATTCCCGAATCTGCGAAACCGTTCCGGGCGAGCTCTCAATCAACTGGCTTTGTAATGTTTGAATAGAGTCGACAATCAAAAAATCCGGCTTCAGCTTTTTAGCTTCGTGCAGAATCTTTTCCACCGAGGTTTCGGTAAAAAGAAAGCAGTTTGGATTTTGCAGTTCCGTAAGTCGGTCAGCGCGCATTTTTATTTGGGATGCGCTTTCTTCACCGGAAACATAAAGAATAGTTTTCTTCATTTTCAGTGCCAACTGGAGCAGCAAGGTCGATTTTCCTATTCCAGGTTCGCCCCCAATTAAAGTCACGGAACCCAAAACAATTCCGCCACCGAGAACGCGGTTCAGTTCTTCAGAAGGCGTTGTAATTCGGGGCTCTTCGAAAGTTTCAACCTCGATAATATTGATGATATGCTGTTTCGACCGGTCAGAAAAACTTTTCGCGGGAGATTTTTCAACAATCTCTTCCACCAAAGTATTCCACTCGCCACAATTCTTGCACTGTCCCAACCACTGCGGATGCTGCGACCCACAGTTCTGACACAGATATGCTGTTTTCACTTTTGCCATGTTGCGAATTTCCCGCTTTTTTTTGAATTATTAAGATTTCAGCAAAAAAATAACCGCCAAAAAAGCGGTTATTGATATTTGTAATAAAAAATATTAGTTGGCTACGATGTTTACGGTAACTTTAATAGCATCACCGGTTTTCACGCCCATGAAACCAGGTCTTTCAATTCCGTACGTTGACAATTTCATATTTTCCGTACCTGTTATATGATAAGACGCGCCGTTTTTCGTAACGGTAACAGGAAAGTTAACCTCTTTGGTAACCCCTGCGATTGTCATTTTACCCGCTAAATTTCCTTTTCCAACTGTTAATGTTGGTGCAGCAAAGATAATATTGGGGAATTTGTCGGATTTCAATGCGCCATAGGCCTTGTTATCCATCATTTTTCCTTTGGTGCTTTTCAGGCTTTTTACCGGCATTGTGAATTTCACATTGGTAATGGTGTTTCCACTGGCATTTCCTGTGAAGCTCGCTTCAGATCCGTTCATCACCCAATCATGCATTGGTGAAGTCCCGGCAATATTAACTGTTGTAGATTTCCCCGTAATGTTTTGCGCATTTACAAAACCAACAAGCGTTAAGGCAACTAATACAAGAATTGATTGTAATGAATTTTTCATTTTTTTAATATTTATCAGTTACTGAAGTGTAACTATAGTTTAGAGCTCAATTACCAGACCAAGTTAAACATGTTTCAGCCCTTTATGGCGTGACATATCTCATGTGTCATACCCGGGAAGAATTCATCTGAATGAATGTATTTAATTAAATTTTGAAGTAACCTAATTGCCCCGTTAAAGTTTTTACGCTAACTTTGCCAAAACCTAAACTAATGAGCAAAAAGAACACGAAATACATCTTCGTAACTGGCGGTGTAACTTCTTCTTTAGGCAAAGGAATCGTCTCTGCTTCACTTGGCTTACTGCTGAAATCGAGAGGATTCAATGTCACCATCCAAAAGCTTGATCCTTACATTAATATTGATCCGGGAACGCTAAATCCCTATGAACACGGAGAATGTTACGTGACCGAAGACGGCGCAGAAACCGATTTGGATCTCGGACATTACGAAAGATTCCTGAATTCCAATACTTCTCAAAACAACAACGTAACCACCGGTAAAATTTACCAAACCGTTATTGAAAAAGAAAGAAAAGGGGACTTCCTGGGAAAAACCGTGCAGGTTATTCCCCATATCACCAACGAAATTAAGCGCCGGATTAAAATGCTGGCGAAACAAAACTACGATATCATCATCACCGAAATTGGTGGAACTGTAGGCGATATAGAATCACTTCCTTATATTGAAAGTGTGCGCCAACTGAAATGGGAACTGGGCGAACACAATTCCATGGTTATTCATTTGACGCTGTTGCCGTATTTGGCTGCCAGTGGTGAATTGAAAACAAAACCTTCCCAACATTCTGTCCGTCAATTAATGGAATCCGGGATTCAGGCTGATGTTTTGGTTTGTAGAACGGAGCATATTATTCCCAAAGAACAGCGAATGAAATTGGCTCAGTTCTGTAACGTAGCTTTGGAAAACGTGATTGAATGTAAAGATTTGGAAACCATTTATGAAGTTCCACTTTATTTGCAAAAGCAGGATTTTGATGATGTTGTCTTAAAGGAACTTAATTTAAAATCTGATAAACAGGCTGATTTAAAAGACTGGAAAAGCTTCCTTAAAAAATATAAAAACCCCAAAAAATCAGTTGAGATTGCTCTGGTTGGAAAATATGTTTCATTGCAGGATTCTTATAAATCCATCGCGGAATCGTTTATTCACGCCGGCGCTGATTTGGAAACCGAAGTAAAGGTAAGATGGGTTTACAGCGGTGATATCGACAGCGGAAATGTTGCAGAAACTTTTGCCGGAATCGACGGAATGCTGATCGCTCCCGGATTTGGGGACCGTGGAATTGAAGGGAAAATTGAAGCTGCAAAATACGCCCGGGAAAACAATATTCCTTTATTGGGAATTTGTTTGGGAATGCAGATTATGACCATCGAATTTGCCAGAAACGTTCTTGGTTACAGAAAAGCCAATTCTATGGAATTCGACACTTCCACGCCGGAACCTGTAATTTCTTTAATGGAAGATCAGAAAAATGTGGTTGAAAAAGGTGGAACCATGAGATTGGGTGCCTGGAAATGCACTTTGAAAACAGGTTCCAAACTGAATGAGATTTACGGCACGAAAAACATTTCAGAAAGACACCGTCACCGGTACGAATTCAATTCGGAATACCGGGATGAATTTGAAAAAAACGGCTTGGTTCCCACCGGTTTTAATCCTGAAACAGAGTTGGTCGAAACACTGGAACTGAAAGACCATCCTTTTTATATCGGTGTACAATATCACCCGGAATATAAAAGTACGGTTGCCTCGCCACATCCTTTATTTAAGGCGCTGATTAAAGCAGCTTCTAAAAAATAAGACAAGGAGATAAAAGACAAAATGTTTTTTATCTCTTTTGTTTTTAAATCATTAGTCAAAAAATTCTTCATTGCCAAAAATTTCAGTATTTTTGTCACCCAAAATTAAAAGGGAAGAAACGGATAACTTTCAAACCCAAAATTTTAAAATTCAAATAAATTAAAATGCAGCAAAATAACGGTTTAGATAAAAATCAATTGATCATTTTCGCACTGTTTTCAATGATTATTATGGGCGCAATGTTTTACTTTCAAAACAAGCAGGCCACTGAACAACAATTAAAAGAAGCCAAAAATAAAACCGAGGTAAAGCAAACAGCGCCAGCCAACGTCACAAAACCGGCAATGGTAACCAACCTGAACGACAGCGTAAAAACCACGTCGATACAGCAGGTAGAGCTGAAAAACAAAGAACTGACTTTAGAAATTTCGACTTTGGGTGGCCAACTTACTACCGTGGAATTAAACCAGTATAAGGCTTACGATAAAAAAACCGATGTCAATGATAAGAAGCTTCTGCTTTTTGATAAAAATAATTCATCGTACGGTTTTCAGTTTAAAGATAAATCAGGAAAAACCTTTAACACTAAAGATTTAGTTTTTGCTCCGACTCAAAACGGAAATTCGGTAACGATGCAGGCTAATGTGAACGGTGCGGTGATACAGTTTATTTATACATTGTTAGATAAATACACGGTCGACTTTAATGTAAAAACACAAAATCTGGCGCAACTGGTTTCTGATTCCAAAGCAGATTTCATCTGGGATCTCAGCGCAAGACAAATGGAAAAAGGCCGTTCTCAGGAGCAGACCCATACCGAATTCAATTATACTTTTAATGATTACAAAAGTTTTGATTATGACGGCAGAACCACGATGGAAGAGCCGAAAGAAACGCTGAACTGGTTAGCAATTAAACAACAGTTTTTCTCGATGGTGATCGAGCCACAACATGGTTTCAAAAACGCTCACGGTTCCCAAGACACGATCAATGAAGGCGAGTTTGTAAAGAAATTCAATTTCAATGGCCAGGTTGATTTGGCAGCAGGAGAATTGAATCAGGATTTTAAATGGTATTTTATGCCATTAGATTTACCTTTATTAAAATCTTACGACAAAAACTTCGATGAATTACTGCCTTTGGGTTGGTCATTTATCGGAACATTGAACAGATGGTTCTTTATCCCGATGTATAATTTAATTTCAAGTTGGGGCCTTGCAGCAGGATGGGTTATTTTCCTGATGACCATTATCGTGAAAATCATTTTGTCACCGGTGATGTTCAAGCAACATAAACTGAGTGCGATGATGCGGGTAATTCGCCCGGAAATCGACGAGGTAAACGCAAAATACAAAAATGCGGATCCCATGAAAAAACAGCAGGAAACAATGGCTGTTTACCGGAAAGCCGGTGTAAATCAAATGGCGGGCTGTCTGCCGGGATTAATTCAGGTTCCGATTTTCTACGCATTGTTCCGTTTCTTCCCGAATATGATTGACTTACGCGGAAAAAGTTTTTGGTTCGCTAAAGACTTAACAGCTTATGATGATGTGATTAAACTGCCATTCAGTGTTCCATTACTAGGAGACCATTTAAGTATTTTCGCAATTGCTTGTACAGTGGTGATTTTAATCTATACGATAATGACGGCAGGAAACATTCAGCAACCGACTCAGGAAGGAATGCCGAATATGAAAGTGATTATGTACATCTTCCCGATTACCTTCTTATTCTTTTTGAATACTTCTGCATCAGGTTTATCCTGGTATTATTTTGTATCGAATGCCATTAA
This sequence comes from Chryseobacterium gotjawalense, assembly GCF_030012525.1. Classification (NCBI taxonomy): domain Bacteria; kingdom Pseudomonadati; phylum Bacteroidota; class Flavobacteriia; order Flavobacteriales; family Weeksellaceae; genus Chryseobacterium; species Chryseobacterium gotjawalense. Next base: position 2,526,048 of record NZ_CP124855.1, on the reverse strand, counting down.
TATTTTAATTATTTTGGTCATTAAATATTGGATTTTGGATGAGAAAAAGATTCATGCACAGATTCAAATGAACAAACAGAAAGAACCTAAAAAAGAGGGAAAATTCCAGAAAAGAATGCGTGAAATGATGGAGAAAGCACAGGAACAACAGAAAGTGCAGCAAAATCAAGGAAAGAAAAAATAAGCATTTTTATCTTGTCATCTATTTACAAAGAAGCCGTCTCAATACTGAGACGGTTTTTTTTGTTTTTTTTCTACATTTTTTTTGGTGAAATTATTAGATTTTATTATCTTTAAGTATTGATAATCAATGACATGAATATTAAATTTAAGGATTATAACCAACAACAAAACTGGTTATTCCCGCCATCAATCGAAGAGTTGATTCCTGAGAGTCATCCGGTTCGGATTGTCAATGGAATAATTGAGCAACTGGATCTGAAATTGCTCATTGAAGAATACAGCAAAGATGGCAAACCAAGCTTTCATCCCAAGATGATGCTTAAGGTGATGGTTTACGCTTATATGGATAATACGTATTCCAGCAGGAAGATCGAAAAAGCGATGCGCGAGAATATTAATTTCATGTGGCTATCGGCTCAACAGGTTGCAGACCATAATACTATTGCCCGTTTTCGGAGCAAGAAACTCAAGACTATTTTCAAAGATATTTTTAAACAGGTCGTCCTGTTATTAGCCGAGGAAGGACTCGTTAGTTTGAAAGAAGTTTTTACCGATGGCACCAAGATAGAGTCTATTGCCGGGAGGTACACCTTTGTTTGGGGCAATGCCATTAAAACCAGAAAAGAAAAGATGGCAGAGCAACTTGAGCAAATGTGGAACTATGCTCAAAGCATTGCTGATGAAGAAGACAGCGATCCTACGCCACCGGAGTTTAAAACCATCGATAAAGATAAAATAGAGAAGACCGCCAAGAAAATAGAAGAGATTATCAGCAAAAACCCGAAGGCTTCTACTAAAGCAAAGGCAAAACTGAGATACATTCAAAAGAATTTTTCTCAGAACCTGGATAAATACGAGGAGCAGGAAAAACTTTTAGCAGGTCGTGGCAGCTACAGCAAGACCGATCCCGACGCTACCTTTATGCGCATGAAAGATGATCATATGCAGAATGGGCAGCTTAAACCCGCCTACAATGTGCAGGTAAGTTCCGAATCCCAGTTCGTCATTCATTATAGTTTGCACCAAACCACCAACGATTTAAATACGCTCAAACCACACCTTAATACTTTTGAAGATCTTTATCAGTTTTTACCGGAAGAACTCACCGCTGATGCAGGTTACGGCAGTGAAGAAAACTATGATTTTCTGGAAGAAAAAAATATAGAAACCTTCGTAAAATACAACACCTTCGATAAGGAACAGGGGATTTTAAAATCGAAAAGAAAGAAAATCAACGAGGACTTCCATCGCGATAAACTCTATTATAACGAAGAGAAAGATCAATACATCTGTCCGATGGGACAACCAATGAACAAAATCACCAACCGAAATCGAAAAACCAAAAGCGGCTATGCTCAGACAAGCTCACTTTACCAAGCTCAAAACTGCAATGGTTGCCCGCTGCGAGGGACTTGCCATAAAGCCCAGGGAAACAGAGTAATAGAACGGAACCAAAATTTAGAACGGCATAAGGACAGAGTTCGGGAAAATCTCTTAAGTGAACTAGGTGAAATAAAACGCAGACAACGCACTGCCGATGTAGAGCCTGTATTCGCGCATATCAAATCCAACCGGAACTTCAAGCGTTTTACGCACATCGGAATAGAAAAAGCAGAACTGGAGTTCGGATTACACGCTTTAGCACATAATCTAAGAAAGAAAAGTGCTTAAATGGAGCACTTTTTTAGACTATTCTGAAAAACCACATTATCATCTAAAAATTTAACGTCTTAAAAAAGAAAATTAAAAACCGCCTCAAATTTTATTTTGAGACGGCTTCTTTTCCTTTAATCCCTGCCCATAAAAGAGGCATCGTTCGTACGTACGAAATTTTTTTTCGTCTGTACGAACAATTCATTTCATACGTATAAAAAGTTAAGTCCGTAAGTATGGATAAAAAAGGTAACCCCCAACTGCCTGTTTCCTAATTTCAACTTATGCCGTAATCCAGCCTGAAAGATTTCCGGTGATGAATCGTAGGCCCAAATTTGATTAAGGCTTCCCGGTGTTGTTTGGTCGCATATCCCATATTTTTGTTCCACCCATATTCTGGAAATTCTTCATGCAGCTCAATCATCAGTTGATCGCGGTAATTTTTTGCTAAAATAGAAGCGCACGCGATAGAAAGAATCTTAGAATCACCTTTTACAATACATTGATGTGCAATCAACTGATAAGGATGAAACCGGTTTCCATCTATTAAAAGAAGTTCCGGACGTATTTTCAGTTGATCTAAAGCCAAATGCATCGCGTGAATACTTGCATTTAAGATATTATGCTCATCAATAAAGGCTGGAGAAAGCTCTGCAATGGCAAAATCTTTCACATTTTCTTTAATATAATCATCGAGCGCCATGCGGGTCTTAAATGTTAATTTTTTAGAATCGTTAACCAAATTTTGGTTAAAATTTTCATCGAGAATAACCGCTGCAGCTACTACTGGTCCACAGAGACAACCTCTGCCAACTTCATCACATCCAGCTTCTAAATAACTTCCGGAGAAGGTTTTCAATAATTCCATTAAATCTAATATAAGTGTAAAACTATAAAATTTTTAAGAATTAATTAACAAAATGTTTGGTCATATTACAAAAAGTTTGCACTTTTGTTGTAATGAAAAAATTTAATTTGATATGAAGAAACTAACAACAAGCGTTTTAGCTGTAGTTTTGACTGCGTCATTTGCTTTGGTAAATGCACAGAAAAAAGACACGATTAGAACGCAAAACATCGGTGAAGTTATAATTACCGGCGCTTTAGGCATTAAGAAAACAGCCGACGCGGTAACATCATCACAACAGGTAGTCTCCGCTGAAGAACTGAATCAAGCTGGAAACTCGAATGCTGTTCAAGCCTTAACAGGTAAGGTAGCTGGTTTACAGATTAACCTAAACAACAGTTCAGTAAACAGTAACAACTCAATTCAATTGAGAGGTCTGCGTAGTATTTCAGGTAACAACGACGCATTAGTGGTTATAGACAATGTAATCTCTTCTGCTACTGTACTTGGATCTCTTCCACCTGATTTAATCGAATCGATTAACGTAATCAAAGGAGCACAAGGTGCTGCTTTATACGGTGCTGACGGTGTGAATGGTGTAATTATAGTAAGTACCAAGAAAGGTGCGAAAAATAAGCTATCCGTAAGTTACGACGGAACTGTTGATTTTGAATCAGTAGCCTTTGTTCCAAAGAGACAAATGAAATATGGTCAAGGCTGGGACAAAGCCAGAGATCAGTATGAAAATGGTGCTTGGGGACCAGCTTTTGACGGTAGTATTACCGCTTATGGTGTTCCCTTGTATGATTACAATGGTGACGGATTCATCACTCTAGATGGTATTGGATGGGATGCAGGTTTACCTACAACAGGCGATAACCCAGCTGCAATTGTTGCTCCTTATATCGCAAGACCGAACGAAGTGAAAAACTTCTTTCAAATGGGTACAACTTTAAGCAACAGTATTACTTTAAATGCAGGAAGCGAAGGAAAATACGCGCTATTGAGTTTGAACAATACCAAGCGTGACTTTGTTATTGATGGAGATAAATCTAATAAGACTTCATTCTTATTCAAAGGAGGTGCGAAAGTAAACAAATTCACTTTTGACGGGGGTCTGAATTATATCAGAACCGATTTTTCCCAAACAACTAGTATGTATGATGAAACTACTAATGATTCATTGTATTGGGGTTTATTACAATCTGCACCAGACATTCCTATTACAGCTTACAAAGGTATCTCGGAAGAAACTGCTTATACGTACAATATCTACTACCAGAACCCGTACTGGAGAATGAAACATGTAAGACAGGATTATACAAGAGATTACTATAGTGCAAATCTTGGTGCTGGTTATGATATTAACGAACACGTAAATGTTAAATATACAGGTAACTTACAAGGGACTTTTTCTAAAAACACCAGTCACAGAGATGCTTGGTCAAAAGCAAAATATAATGGCGCTGCTGCATCACAGTTGAAAAATGTAACTTCTGCATTATTTGTAGATGACAGAAACAGTTTTGATTACTATGGTGATTTATTGTTAAACTTTGATTACGATTTAACAAGCGATGTAAACCTTAAATTAAATCTTGGTCATAACTATCAGGAACACAGATTATCAATCATGCAAAATGGTGGAGCCAATCTAGCTGTACCAGGAGTTTATGTAATGACCAATGTTACTCAACCCCTATCTGCGTCTGCATTAATAAATGAAAGCTATAGAAGGAATTCTCATGCGGTTTTTGCAAATTTAGATTTAGCATATAAGAATTTCCTTTTCTTAAATGCAACCGGTAGAAATGAGTGGGCTTCACAATTACCTGTGGAAAACAACTCTTATTTTTACCCATCTGTAGGAGTTTCATTTGTTCCAACTAAAGCGTTCAATTTTGGAGGAGATCTTGTAAATTACATGAAAATCTCAGGAAACTGGACTAAAGTAGGAAACTCTAACACCATAGGATGGTATGACATCAATAAAACAACTGAAGTTGTAGCAGGATATCCATTCGGTGGCGTAAACTCTTACAGAAACAGTATGGTTCAGACAGATCCAAACATCCGTCCAGAGTTTATTACTACCAGCGAGGTAAATCTTGATTTAGGATTTTTAAAAGACAGAGTTAGAGTTAGTGGATCTATCTATCAGCAGGACACTAAAGATTTGATTACCAATCAAACAAGCTCTTCAGCTGCAGGGATTAATACAAAGAAAATTAATATCGCAAAAATGCAGTCAAAAGGTGCTGAAATCAATTTAGGATTAGTACCAATTAAGACTTCTGATTTCAAATGGGAGATTAATGCAGGTTATTCTTACAACGAATCCATTGTTCAGGAAATTATGGAGGGTGTAAATGAGATCGCTTTAGTTGCTGGTACAACTTGGGGTATTTATGCACAAAAAGGATCGGTTTTCCCATTGATCAAAGTATCAAAAATGCAAAGAGATGACCAAGGTAGAGTTATTATCAATGCTGCAAATGGTAACCCTCTACTTACTTCTTCTCTAGAGAATGCTGGAAGTGCAGCGCCAAAAAGTATTTATAATTTCAGCACCAATGTTTCATTTAAAGGATTCAAACTTGGAGCAGTTGCCGATTATAGATACGGAGCTAAATTCATAGCAGACGTTAAGAGTGGATTAGCATTTAACGGATCATTATATGACTCTGGTGAAGTTGTTCGTGAAAACGGTGGATTCATTATGGAAAACTCAGTAATTTCTGACGGAGCGGGTGGATACAAACCAAACACAACTGTTTATACCGGTGGTACAAGCTACGGTTCTCTACTTACCTACTACAGTAGTATTTTCTCTACCTACGGAGAAAATCTTCTAACTGACGGTCAAGCATTTAAAATTAGAGAAATATCTTTATCATACAGTATACCTAAGACCTTGGTTAAACCATACGGATTGGAAGAGATTACATTTGGATTACATGCAAGAAATCCTTTCAAAAAATTCGCAGATAATAACTTAGATTACGCAGATCCAGAATCCAGTTATTATTCAGGTAATGCAAGAGGTGTTGCTAATCGTACGCAGTACCCTAGTACGAAAGTTTATGGCGCAACGCTAAACCTTAAGTTCTAATATTTAATTTTTAATTTTTAATTTAACAATATGAAAAAATATATTTTATTATCATTTGTTGGTCTAGCATTAGTTTCTTGCCGATTAGATGATAATTTAAACCCAAACAAAGTCTTGGCAGACCAGGCTACGCCAGGCTTGAGATTATCGGGAGCTTCTGTTACTGCATACGCAGTTCAAGCTGGAACGATGAACGGATTAGGAAATGCATGGACCAACGCTTGGTCAGGAAATTTCGCCACATTTGGAAATCCGTTTACTACGGAATCTAACTTGGATATCACAACTACATACCGTCAAACTATATTTACGGATACGTACAAAGCGGTTACAAGATTTCAAAGAATTATTGACTTTGGCGCTACGGCTCCAAACTATGTAGCAATAGCAAAAATTCAAAAGGCCTATTACATGCAGATTTTAGTTGATCTTTATGGTAATATTCCTTTTTCTGAAGCTTTCAAAGAGTCTGATAATCCAACTCCAAAATACGACAAAGATGTTGATATTTACAAAGCTTTAGTTGCTGAACTTCTTGAAGCAAGAGCTCTAATTGCCAGTACTCCTGCAACCGCAGCTTTTAAAGTAGAAGCTACTTCTGATCCAATTTTCAAAGGAAATATGGTGAAGTGGAACGAATTCTGTAACACGGTAATGTTGAAATATGCAATTCACCTTGCAAATACTACTAACGCCGATGGTATCGCACTAAGAAATCAAATTATTAGCGCTCTTGCAGGTGCTTCCTATATTTCTGGTGACGTTACTATTAATCCAGGTTACAGTAATGCTTCTGCAGATACTCAAAACCCTTTGTATTTAAACTTTGGTAGACTTACATATGCGGGAGCAGTTGATACTCAAGCATACCAATTGATGACAGCTTCAGATCATGCTGTAAAATCATTACAAGGTGATCCATCAAAAATTACCAGTGGAGTTACAGATTCAAGAATCGGATATTTATTCACCACTGGTGTCAAGTACAACGGTACTGCAGCAGGTGGAGCAACAGGCTACTATGGCTTCCCTCAAGGAATGACCAATGATGACTATAAAGTTTTTCTTGGCTACACTGTTAATGATAGAAAACCAGTTATCGGTAACTTCTCATTCTTGGGTGGAAACTTTGTTCCAGCAAGTGGCGCTAGTGCAAATGGATTCTTGATGTTACGTTCAGAAAGTGAATTCTTACAAGCTGAAGCAGCTCTAAGAGGTTATGCTGGATTTGCAGGAGATCAGGCTCATTTTGAACAAGGAATCAGATATTCATTTATCTTTGATTATACGCAAGTTGATCCAGCGGCAGCTAATACTACAGCAGCAAATGCTGCAGCAACCGCATATATCGCAAGCGCAGCAGCCAAAGTTAAAGTTGGATGGGCTGGAACTGTTGATAATAAAATTGCTGCTATCCAATATCAAAGATGGGTTGCTTTAATGAATTACAATGGAATCGAGTCTTACATCAACTACTTAAGAACTGGTTATCCAGAAACTCCACTAGCTACAACTACAGTTAAAGCTAACAAACCTTGGAGACTTCTATATCCATCAGCTGAATATTCTAGTAATAGTGCTAATGTTCCAGTTGTATCACAGGCTGAAGTATTTACCAAAAATGCTACAACGCCGTTTATCTACAAATAGAATACTTTTTTTAAGTATATATTTCTTAAACCACTCCTCGGAGTGGTTTTTTTATTTCCGTATATTTGTCATTCAAAATAAAACCATGAACATTAAAGAAATCATCCAAAATAAAGTTGCTGAAATCATCGAAACCGTTTTTCAAATTAATGATGTGAATCAGAGAAATAACATCACCCTCGATGTTCAGCAAAATAAATCTGAATTCGAAGGAGACTTTACCATTGTTACTTTTCCGCTGGTCAAAATTTTAAAAAGAAGTCCAGATACTATTGCTATGGAATTAGGCGATGCTTTTACCACCCAGTCAGACTTCGTCGAAAGCTATAATGTGGTTAAAGGATTTCTTAATTTAAAAATTAAGAATAATTTCTTCTTAGAGAATTTCCATTCGGTCGAAGAGAATTTTGATAAAAAAGAAGCAAAAAACCAAACGGTAATGGTGGAATATTCTTCACCAAACACCAATAAACCCCTGCATCTTGGTCATATCCGGAATAACCTTTTAGGATATTCCGTGGCACAGATTTTAAAAGAAGACGGTTATCATGTTATTAAAACCCAGATCATCAACGACCGCGGAATTCATATCTGCAAATCGATGCTTGCCTGGCAGAAATCCGGAACCAACGAAACCCCGGAATCTACCCACCTTAAAGGAGATAAACTCGTGGGCAACTATTATGTCGCTTTTGACAAAGAGTATAAAAAAGAAATTGCGGAATTAGTCGAAAAAGGATACGAAGAAGAAGTAGCCAAAAAACAGGCACCGATCATTTTAGAAGCTCAAAAAATGCTTCTCGATTGGGAGAAAGGTGACGAAACGGTAAAAAACCTTTGGTCAGAAATGAATTCCTGGGTATATGCCGGTTTTTCGCAAACCTACAAAAGGCTGGGCGTTGATTTCGATCAGGTTCAGTATGAAAGCGACACTTATCTTTTAGGAAAAGACTTAATTCAGGAAGGATTAAATAAAGGCGTTTTATACAAAAAAGAAGACGGCTCGGTTTGGTGCGATCTTTCTGAGGAAGGTTTAGATCATAAATTATTGCTGCGTGGCGATGGAACTTCGGTTTACATGACACAGGATTTGGGAACAGCCGTTCAGCGTTTCAAAGAAAATTCAATCCAGAAATTAATTTATACCGTAGGAAACGAACAGGATTACCACTTCGATGTATTGTTCAAAATTCTCAAAAAACTAGGCTATGACTGGGCAGAAAACCTTTTTCATCTTTCTTATGGAATGGTCGAACTGCCGGCAGGCAAAATGAAATCCCGCGAAGGAACCGTGGTCGATGCCGATGATTTAATGCAGGAAATGTATGACACTGCAAAAGAAAAAGCACAAGAACTGGGTAAACTGGAAACTTTATCTGACGACGAAAAAGAAAAATCCTACGAAACAGTTGGCTTAGGTGCACTGAAATATTTCATGCTGAAGGTGGATCCAAAGAAAAAAATGTTGTTTAATCCCGCTGAAAGTATCGACTTTGCTGGGAATACAGGACCATTTATTCAATATACTTATGCCAGAATTCAGTCTTTATTGGCGAAAGCAGATTATAAAAAAACAACCGTTTCCGATTACGAACTCAATGTTTCAGAAAAGGAATTGGTGATGAACCTTTCCAATTTCAAAGAAGTGGTTTCAAGAGCTGCGGAAACGTTGTCGCCGGCCCTCGTAGCGAACTATGTATATGATGTGGTAAAATCATATAACTCCTTCTATCAGAACAATCCGATTCTAAATCAAGAAGACGAAAACGCGAAAAACTTCCGCTTGGAATTATCAGAACTTACTGGTAAAACGATCAAAAAAGGATTGGAATTATTAGGAATAGGAACGGTAAACCGGATGTAGCATTGAGGCGCATTCTCTTGTTTACGACGGTGAGCGCTGTTAGGGCTTCGGGCCCTAACAGCGCTTTGCAATTGCCCCTTCACAAAGGGAATTCCTACCTTTAAACATTATTTTTCAAAATGAACATTGATTTTTCAACCAATAAAATACCATCTCCAACTACTGACTTTGATCAGCGGGTTATTTCTTTTATCAAAGATTGGTTCGATGATTCAGAGACCGTAAAAGTTCAAACTTCAGGCTCAACAGGAACACCGAAAATTTTTGAGATTGAAAAAGAAAGAATGTGGCATTCGGCAAAAATGACCTGCGATATTTTAGGTTTAAAAACTGGTGATTCTGCCCTACTCTGCCTTCCCGTAGAATATATTTCCGGGAAAATGATGGTCGTCCGGGCGATTGAAAGAAAATTAAATTTAGTTATAAAAACGCCATCAATAAATCCGATAAGTGATTTAAATGAAGAAATTGATTTCTGTGCAATGTCTCCGCTTCAGGTTGAAAACTCACTGGAGAAACTCCATTTAATAAAAAACTTGATTATTGGTGGAGCTGCAGTTTCCGAAACTTTGAAGGATAAAATTCGCCAAAGTCTCAAATCTCAAATCTCAAAATCTAAAGTCTATGAAACCTACGGAATGTCGGAAACGCTTTCCCATATTGCTTTAAAAGAAATCTATCCCAACACTGAAGAGTATTTCAAAACTTTAAATGACATTGAAATTTCTTTAGACCGAAGAGGATGCTTACAGATTTCCGCTCCGCAACTTAACCCGGAAACTCTTATCACGAACGACTTAGTTGATATAAAAAACGGTAAAGAATTTAAATTTTTAGGGAGAATTGACAATGTGATTAATTCCGCCGGTTTAAAAATCTATCCCGAACAACTCGAATCATTGGTCAAAAAAGAAATGGATAATGAACTTGTTTTCTTGGGAATTGCAGATGAATTGCTCGGCCAAAAATTAGTTCTGATTATTGAAGGTCAGGAGAATTCAGATCATGTTCAGCGATTAAAAAAAATTGATTATCCTTCAAAAAATCATCAACCTAAGGAAATAGTTTTTATCGCCAAATTTCCGCGAATCCCCAATGGGAAAGTTGACCGTAAAGAATTAACCGAAATTGTTTCCAATATTTTGACGAAATAGTTTACAGTCCTATTATTCCTGATGCTCTTTACTTTGGGCTATTGACTGCATTATCTTTATTCTTTTATCTTTGTTCTTTACTCTTACATCATGAAAGATTTTACCAAAGAAGTCACTTATAAAACTTCCCGCAGCAGTGGCGCTGGCGGTCAAAACGTGAACAAAGTAGAAACTTCGGTAACCGTGATGTGGAATGTAGCAGAAAGTGACTGTTTTTCGATTGAAGCAAAAGAGATGATCTTCAATAAACTCAAAAACCGAATTAACAGTGAAGGAATACTGCAGCTCACGGTTTCTGAAAGCCGTACTCAGCTTCAAAATAAAAAAATCGCAACGGAGAGGATTTTAGAAATAGTCAAAAAATCGTTGTTCATTCCCAAATCCCGAAAAGCAACTAAACCTTCCCGAGCCAAAATTGAGAAAAGAATCAAAGCCAAGAAACAACTTTCTGAAAAGAAGGAAAACCGCAGGTTTAAAGGGGAATAGGTAAAACCATTGTATCATTAAATGATAATTGCAAAGGAAAAAAGCGGGTGGGGTTTTGAAAAAAAGCAAAATCTCGCTGCTCCTGAAAGAATTCTTAAAATTGATTATCTTTGCTGAAATCAAAAAATTATGAGTAAACCGATTACGGAATTTATCGAAAAATATTATCTGCATTTTAATTCTGCAGCTTTGGTAGATGCTTCAAAAGGATATGTTGCCCATTTGAAAGATGGCGGAAAAATGATGATTACCCTGGCTGGAGCAATGTCCACGGCAGAGATTGGAAAAATTTTAGCAGAAATGATCCGTCAGGATAAAGTACATATTATTTCATGTACCGGTGCGAATTTAGAAGAAGATCTAATGAATCTGGTAGCACATTCCCATTACAAACGCGTACCGAATTACCGTGATCTGACGCCGCAGGAAGAATGGGATTTAATGGAAAAAGGGCTGAATAGAGTTACAGACACGTGTATCCCGGAAGAGGAAGCGTTCCGAAGATTACAGCAACATATCGTGGAAATCTGGAAAGACGCGGAAGCAAAGGGCGAGCGGTTTTTTCCACATGAATACATGTACAAAATGATTCTGTCAGGCGTTTTGGAGCAGTATTATGAAATTCCGAGAGAGAACTCCTGGATGATCGCTGCGGCTGAAAAAAACTTACCGATTGTGGTTCCGGGTTGGGAAGATTCCACGATGGGAAATATTTTCTCAAGTTATTGTATCAAAGGTGAATTAAAACCTTCTACCGTGAAATCCGGAATTGAATACATGATGTATTTGGCAGATTGGTACCCTAAGAATTCAGGTGGAAAAGGCGTTGGTTTCTTCCAGGTTGGAGGTGGAATCGCCGGTGATTTCCCAATTTGTGTGGTTCCAATGTTGTACCAGGATATGGAAATGACAGATACGCCATTCTGGTCGTATTTCTGTCAGATCTCTGATTCAACGACTTCTTACGGTTCATATTCCGGAGCAGTTCCGAATGAGAAAATCACTTGGGGAAAACTGGACATTACTACACCGAAGTTTATCGTTGAAAGTGATGCAACCATTTGTGCACCGCTGATGTTCTCTTATATTTTGGAGAATTCTTAAAAAGATAAATTTATAGCGCTGTTAGAAATCGGAGCTCTAACAGCGCTTAAAGATATAATCGCCTCAAATTTTTGGGGCGATTTTTTTGTTTTTTGCTAAGTCGGAAATTGTTATTGCAATTCCAATAAATCAGCTTGGGTAGCGTTTTTAAAAAGTCATTGACGGTTATATTCCCGCGCGGATTTCACAGATTTTTCTATAAATGATATTAGAATAAAATCCTAACTTTATCTTATGAATGACTTATTCAACAAACAGGTTTTCGAAATTATCAACATGATTCCCAAAGGAAGAGTGACCAGTTATGGTGCGATTGCAAAAGCGGTCGGTTATCCGAATCACGCCCGACATGTCGGAAATGCTTTGCGGAATTATGATGAAGATTTCCCAGCACATCGGGTTTGTAATGCATCTGGAAGAATTACGGCCAGCTGTATTCGGGATTTTGTGGGGAAACTAGGAAAAGAAGGCGTAGAAGTGAAAGACGGAAAAATTCAGAATTTCAAAAAGGTGTTTTGGAATCCTTTGGAAGAGTTATAATTCCGGATTCGGGAATAAAAAAAAACCTTGTCAAGGTTTGAAACTCTGACAAGGTTATTAGGAAACGAAAAAAGTCTTTTCTCTTTGTTCTTTTCTCTTTAATCTACTTACTCAACTGCTGGTAACTTCTCTGGATAAAATCAGTCAGGTCTTTTCCTTTCAATAAATTCTGAGACAGTTTAGCCAAGTCTAAAGCGTATTTTATTTTAGAATTTTTATCCTCTGCATCATCAATTTTTAAAATTTCAGAAGCCAATTCACTGTTGGAATTCACGACCAAATTATACATCTCCGGGAAACCGCTCATTCCGAACATTCCGCCACCGCCGGTCGCCTGCATGTCTTTCATTCTGCGCATGAATTCCGGTTGTGTAATTAAAAACGGAGCTTCTGAACTGTCCAAATCTTCAACCTGAACTGAGAATTTCTTGTCGTTTACAGCGTCTTCGATATTTTTCTTCAAAGATTCTTTTTCATCCTCATTCAATTTGGAAATTGCGGTATCTTCTTTTTTAATTAAATTATTGATGTGATCTGCATCAACTCTCGCAAAAGAAATTTTGTCTTTCGACTGCTCTAATTTCTGAATCAAATGCGGCACAATTGGAGAATCTAAAAGCAACACTTCATAACCCTTATCGTTTGCAGACTGAATGTAACCATGCTGTTCATCGGCATTTGTCGCGTACAAAATAATAAAGTTTCCGTCTTTATCCGTTTGCATTGGTTTTACTTTCTCTTCCAGTTCAGACCACAGATAATATTTTCCGTCAGTAGTTGGGTATAATGCAAACTTGTCGGATTTATCAAAGAATTTATCTTCTGAAATCATTCCGTATTCGATCACGATTTTGATGTCGTTCCATTTTTTCTCGTAATCTTCGCGGTTTTCATTAAATAAAGAAACCATTTTGTCGGCTACTTTTTTAGTGATGTACGAAGAAATTTTCTTCACCGCACCGTCCGCCTGCAAATAAGAACGGGAAACGTTCAACGGAATATCCGGAGAATCGATGACACCGCGCAACAGCATTAAGAAATCTGGCACAATTCCTTTCACCTCATCGGTTACATAAACCTGATTTTGATACAACTGGATTTTATCCTTTTCGATATTCAAACCGTTGGTTAATTTCGGGAAATAAAGAATTCCGGTTAAATTAAACGGATAATCAACATTCAAATGAATATTAAATAAAGGCTCTTCGAATTGCATTGGATACAGCTCGTGGTAGAATTCTTTATAATCCGCGTCACTCAGTTCGCTTGGCGCTTTGGTCCAGGCTGGAGTTGGATTATTGATGATATTATCGACTTCTACCGTTTCTGCTTTTGCATCTGCTGCTGCATCTTCCGGCAAAGGCAACGTTTCTTTTTTCATTCCAAATTTAATCGGAACAGGCATAAATTTGTTATATTTCAATAACAGTTCGCGGATTTTGGACTCTTCTAAAAATTCGATAGAATCATCAGCAATGTGAAGAATGATTTCCGTTCCTCTGTCAGTTTTATCAGTTGTTTCTTCTAAAGTAAATTCAGGACTTCCGTCGCAGATCCACCGAACCGCCGGTTCATCTTTGTAGGATTTGGTAACGATTTCCACTTTTTCTGCAACCATAAATGCAGAGTAAAATCCAAGACCGAAATGACCGATAATTCCAGAATCTTTTGCCGAATCTTTATACTTTTCCAAAAATTCTTCGGCACCCGAAAAGGCAACCTGGTTGATGTATTTCTCAACTTCCTCCGCGGTCATCCCAATTCCCTGATCGATAATGCGGAGTGTTTTTGCTTCTTTATCAATTTTAACTTCGATTTTCGGTTGTCCGTAATCGGTTTTAATTTCACCAATGCTTGTCAGATGTTTCAGTTTTAAGGTCGCATCCGTTGCATTAGAAATCAGTTCACGTAAAAATATTTCGTGATCGCTGTACAAAAACTTTTTAATTAAGGGAAAAATATTTTCCACCGATACATTAATATTTCCTTTTGTCATGTTAATTGATTTTTAAATTATGCAGTTGAGTTCTCAAATAAAACACCAATCTCCTCAAAGTGACACATTGTCAATTTTTTTGGGCAATCCCCTCGCCAAAGCTTTCCCACCGCTCGGGTCGGGCTATCCACTGCAACTCCTCGAGCCATTTCTTTCCCCACGCTTTCTGCGGGGTTTCCGTTTCTATCCCTATTGCAGCGCGGGATTTCAAAATTACCAAAAATTTAAAAAAAACAGGATGAAGCCCACCTCTATTGAAGAAAATAATTTTCAAACAATTATTCCGCTCTTCACATTCACAAAAAAAGACAGCAAAAAATGCTGTCTTTAATAATCGAAAGATTCGTGACTGAAAAAGTTAAAAGCTGATGGCTTACCATCTCTTAGTCTATCCTCTCTTAGTCTATTGTCTATTAGTCTATCGTCTAACCCTTCTTATTTTTAATCTCTTCTCTGATTTTGCCTTCCAGTTCATCAGAAAGTTCAGGATTGTCTTTCAACATATCTCTTACCGCATCACGTCCCTGACCTAATTTGGTATCACCATAGCTGAACCAGGATCCGCTTTTCTTCACGATTCCCATCTCCACTGACGCGTCCAAAATTTCACCGGTTTTAGAAACTCCTTCACCGTACATGATATCGAATTCAGCAATTTTGAATGGAGGCGCTACTTTATTTTTCACAATCTTCACTTTCACACGACTTCCAACCGCCTCATCACCTGTTTTAATCGGCGCACTTGCTTTTCTGATATCAATCCTTACGGATGCATAAAACTTCAACGCATTCCCACCTGTAGTCGTTTCAGGGTTTCCGAACATCACTCCAATTTTTTCTCTCAACTGGTTAATGAAGATTACGGTACATTTTGTTTTGGAAATAGTGCCTGTTAACTTTCTTAAAGCCTGTGACATCAATCTTGCGTGAAGCCCCATTTTGGAGTCGCCCATTTCACCTTCGATCTCCGCTTTCGGCGTCAAGGCTGCTACAGAGTCGATCACTACGATATCCACAGCGCCGGAACGGATTAAATTATCCGCAATTTCTAACGCCTGCTCCCCATTATCCGGTTGTGAAATAATAAGATCATCTAAGTTAATTCCCAACTTCGATGCATAATGACGGTCGAAGGCGTGCTCTGCATCAATAAATGCGGCGATACCTCCTAATTTTTGCGCTTCTGCGATGGCGTGTAGCGTTAAAGTTGTTTTACCAGAAGATTCCGGGCCATAAATTTCAATGACTCTTCCTCTTGGGTAACCGCCCACTCCTAAAGCTAAATCAATTCCTAAGGATCCAGACGGAATCACTTCAATAGAAGTATCCGCAGATGCATCTCCTAAGGTCATCACAGTTCCTTTTCCGTAGGTTTTATCTAGTTTCTCAAGCACCAAAGCCAGTGCTTTTTTCTTATCTTCGATACTGCTCATTTGTAAAATTATTTTTTCAAAAATACGAATTTAAAATTTGAAAAAAATGCCTAAAAAAAATAAAGTTTACTTTTTTTAAAAAGTTTTTGAAAAATAATTGTTCGATAAGAAAAATTTTTCTAGATTTGCACCACCAAAATAAAGACAGACCCATGGTGTAACGGTAGCACTTCGGTTTTTGGTACCGCCAGTTGGGGTTCGAATCCCTGTGGGTCTACAAACAAGTACTGTTAATCAGTACTTTACTATTATCAGGGACTAAATCAGGGACTAATGTTCCTGATTTTTTTAGTTTCCAAATAAAATACTTTTAATTTCCGGTAATATTTCTACGGATTTTTAAAGGTTCGTTAACATAACGCTACTTTAATATATGGTGCTTCTATTTTATTAAATAACATAGTTTTCAGTCAACAAAAAATTGCTTTAAATAAGGGCAGATTTAGCGAATCAACCACTCTTTTTGCGATTTAGTTCAACATCATAAAAGGTACTAGTCTTGCTATCAATACTTTTGTGCAGCCACGAAATACCTAATAATTTTAAATTCGATATCTTTATATCTAATTATCAGCACTGTATGAAGTGGAGCGCAAAATTAATTACACATCGAAACCAAGATAGAATTGCGGTAATTTTCGATAAAGATGAAGAGTTGATCCGACGGATAAAACTAATTAATGGAGCGCGATGGAGTCAGCAGAAAAAACTATGGCATATCCCAGACACGCGAGAAAATAGAGAAAAATTCCAAATCACACAGAAACAAGACACCACACTTTCGGAAGATGGACAACAACATCTAAATCAATTCATCCGGTGGCTCTCGTCGAAAAGATATAGCCCAAATACAATCAAAACTTATTCTGAGGCATTAAGATCATTTCTCGTTTATTACCAAGCTAATGCTATTTGCGAACTAACCAACGCACATGTACTTGATTTTAATAACGATTACATTTTGAAAAAAAAATTATCCGCATCTTACCAAAACCAAGTTATTAGTGCTATCAAATTATACTTTAGAACAATACGTAAAACAAAAATAGAAGTAGATAAAATTGACCGACCCAAAAAGCCTAAAACATTACCAAATGTTTTGAGTAAAGAAGAAGTAAAGAATATATTGGAAGCACATGCCAATATGAAACACAAAATGATGCTTTCCTTAATTTATAGTTGTGGTTTGCGCTGCAGTGAGTTACTACAATTACGACCACTGGACATTGATTCTAAAAGAAATATTGTTCTGATTAAGCAAGCAAAAGGAAAAAGAGATAGAATTACGCCATTGTCTCCAAAGATTTTAGAATTATTAAGAACCTATTACCAACTTTACAAACCAAAAACGTATTTATTTGAAGGTCAAGAACCAGGTACTATTTATTCTGCAAAAAGCCTTCAAAGTGTATTAAAACAAGCATTAGAAAAATGCAATATAAAAAAGCCAGTTACCTTACATTGGTTACGGCATAGTTATGCCACGCATTTATTGGAAAGCGGAACTGACTTGCGTTACATTCAGGAATTACTTGGGCATAACAGCAGTAGAACAACAGAAATTTACACCCATGTAAGCACGAAAAGCTTACAGCACATAAAAAGTCCGTTTGATGATTTGTAATGGAAAAAAATATATCTTAGTGATTCGAAATAAGTCCTACGACTATCAGACAAATCCCTACCAAACACGTTGTATTTGTCTGACGAAGTAAGACATATAAATAAGTTACCCGTCATTTTAAACAAAAGCAGTTTTGAATATAAAAACCCAGTTCTTATTCCTAATTTTATCACTGTCACTTTGCTCAAATTTTCATGCACAAAGTTATGAGCCAGCAACAGATGGAGAAAATCTGCTGAATCAAAAAATCGAAAAATATAAAGATGTAGATTCTCTTAATTACAATTCGCCCTTAAAGGCAATGCGCCAAAATAGAGAATTGACTTACGAAGTTTTGCGAAGCGAAGGAGATTGGTCAATTGCTAATAAAGTAACTAAAGTTTTCGGAACAGGCGGAGTAAATATTTACAATTTTAAAGATAAAAAAACTAAGAAAACTTTAAAGATTGAATATAATATTACGAAGCACATATATAGAGACGAATATTTGAAAAATTATATAAAGTCGGAAATCAGAAAGATCACTATATTTTTTGACAGTGATGAAAAGGCAGATTTCGCGAAAATCTATGAAAATCAATATGATAGTGGAAAGGTTCTCTCGAGTGAAATATACTTTTTAAACTTATCAGGAAATAGTGAAATTTATCAAAGCGGGCCTACAAGAGATTTCCATAAAGAGATTTTTGAGATAATAAAAAATTATAAAAACTAGAAAAAACGTCGGGTAACAAAGTATTTCTACAAGCGGGTATGAAGTTTTCATCGAAGATTTTAGCGATTAATCTAGTTTTTTAGCAAGTATAAAGATTTCGTACTTTTAGCCCGCCTGCAGAAATACCCGGCCGTTAGCCGCAATTTTATGAACGATTCTACAAAATTAATGTATGGATTTTGGAATTTCAATCTTGACTTTTGGAAAGGAAATTCTTTTAAATATGATGATGTAAGAATATTCGACACAAATGTTCTAATTGTAGATACTTCTGCAATGAATCCCGAATTTTATTATATGTCAACTAAGCAAAAGAAGACTATTAGAAATCATTGGATTAATGCTTTGCCACATCTAAAAGACGTTGAATATTTAATGACAACCCACCAAATTGATCAAGAATTTTTTGATGCAATTTGTCAAATGAAGCAACTTAAAGGTTTATATATTAAATGGGGAAAAGTTGAATCAATTCTAAACCTCCAAAATCTTCAAAATTTAGAACACTTATATTTTGGAAGTAATCCAAGATTAAAATCTTTAGATGGAATTGAAGGTTTAAAAAAGATTGAATATCTTCAAATAGAGAATTTTCTATCACTTAATGACTTTTCTAAAATAGGCGAATTAAAATCTTTAAAAAGTTTTGTTATAACTGGTTCTGTAAATAGTCCAGTAACTAAAATGAATGATTTATATTTTTTAGAAAAACTAGAACACTTAGAAGAAATAGTTCTTGGAATTTCATTAGTAAATAAAGATACTACTCCATTACATAGATTTTCAAAAATTGAAAGATTAATTCTTCCAACACAAATCGAAAAAAAACTGTTTAAAGAAATCAGCGAAAATAAAAAAAACTGCGGCTAACACGCTATTTCTATTAGCGGGGTTGAAGTTTACATCATGAAGATTTTCGCTAATTTTTCTTTCTGTTATATTTACAAAAACCAATTATAATAATCCCCGCCAACAGAAATACCCAACCGTTAGCCGTCATTTAAAAAAAAGCACGTTCCTAAATAGAAATACATGAAAACATTAATTACTCTTTTGACGCTTTTTATTTTATCAAGTTGTAATTTTAATAGTACTTATCAAAATCGTGAAAATGATAAAATTGATGCTGAAAAAATCACACACAAATTTTATTATTCCCAAACTTATGGAAACAAAAATGACGCTCTAAACCTTTTCAGTGAAAAATTTTTTGCAGTAACAAACAGAGATAAATTGAATGAAATGATTTCAAGTTCTGAAAATGATTTTGGAAAAATTACTGAATATAATCTTAAAAATTGGGAAACGTTAATAGTTAAAGGCAGCAATCCTAAAAGCGAATATCTTCTGACCTACGATGTAAGAAGAGAAAAGGAACCAACGCAAGAAACTTTTTCAATGATTAAAGAAGACGGAATAATTAAAATTATCGGTTATAGAATTACAAAATTATACTGATATAAAACGACGGCTAACATGCTATTTCTATTAGCGGGGTTGAAGTTTACACCATAGAGATTTTTGCTAGTTGTTCTTTTTGTTATATTTACAAAGACTTGTTATAAAAATCCCCGCCAACAGAAATACCCAACCGTTGGCGGTAATTTGAAGAAACGATTAACAACGAAAAATATTTAAGAAAATGAAGCTATAAGTAACTGTAAGGTTGAATAAGAATTGAAATACCCTTTCCAACGCAAAATAGAAAGGGTAAGTTTTAATATTAAAAAATTAGAAAATGACACAATTACAAATGATTGACAAAACAAAGTCAATAGCTCAAAATGATAAAAATATTTCTGCTGTATTTATGTACGGGTCATTTACCAAAAATGAAGGAGATAAATATTCAGATATTGAATTCTACATCTTCTTAAAGGACAAAGAATATTTTTCGGCTGGAAATTGGGTAAGTCAAATTCATCCTTTGGCATTATATTTTACCAACGAGTATGGAAGTGACGTTGCTATTTTTGAAAATATGGTAAGAGGGGAGTTTCACTTTATGACAAACGACCAAATGGAAGTTATCAAATCGTGGGACGGTTTGGTAGAGTTTAGCGACTTTGACAAAATGATTTTAGTAGATAAAGAAGGCTTATTGACTAACACTCTCGAAGAAATAGAAACTAAAATACCTGACCGAACAACAAATAAAAATATCTTGTGGTTGAGTCAATCATTGTTGAATGTTTTACTGACAACAAGCAACTTAATTAAACGACGAGAATTTGCTCACGCTTACCAAAGTTTATCAAACACTCAGAAATACTTACTTTGGCTAATCAGAATTGAGACATCTGAAACCAAACATTGGGAAAGTCCAACAAAAAGTTTGGAGAAAGACATAGACCAAGATTGGTATTCGTTATTTCAGCAGACTACAACTAAATTAGAGCCAATAGATATAAAAGCAGCTTTTAAAAAGTCATTAGAACTTTCGAGAGAATTGTTTGATAAATTGAAAGTTGAAACAAAATTAAAGGAATTATTAATGAAGATTGAATAGAAAAACTACCGCCAACAGCACCTACCCAAAAGTGGCGGTTCAGTGGTTAAATCAAGCTTTGTGCTTCTATCAAAGTTTGTGCTTGGTTGACAGTGAATCGCTTCGAAATCGCCACCTTCGAGTAGCTGCGAACCGTTGTACGCAATTGCTCGCCCCCGTTATCTGATAAATAGGATTAAAATTCAAAATGGAAGCGGAAAGAGTTAAGGGATGTAAAAGAGAATCTTTTTCGTCAAGCCTTGCAAAGTTGGATTTGCTGAAAGTTTACTTTCAAAGCGGAGCCGCTTAAAAGGCTTGCCAAAGTTATAAGAAAAAATTGATAAAGTCAAGTTTTTTATTATGTAACTGACTTAACTCTAAAGTGTTGCAGGAATTTTAACGCTGAGATTTTATAAAGCTGCGCCTATCATTACGGTCTGATAGGAGACAATTTTCTAAAATCATTTATCCGGATTCCGAAGTCGGCAACTGTAAACTGTTTTTGTTATCTTAGCAGAGAACAAGCAACAGCGCACAACAAGTGATAGGCGCCATTGCAAGCAACGGCGCCTATCACCAACCGTTGTACGCAATTGCTCGCCCCCGTTATCTGATAAATAGGATTAAAATTCAAAATGGAAGCGGAAAGAGTTAAGGGATGTAAAAGAGAATCTTTTTCGTCAAGCCTTGCAAAGTTGGATTTGCTGAAAGTTTACTTTCAAAGCGGAGCCGCTTAAAAGGCTTGCCAAAGTTATAAGAAAAAATTGATAAAGTCAAGTTTTTTATTATGTAACTGACTTAACTCTAAAGTGTTGCAGGAATTTTAACGCTGAGATTTTATAAAGCTGCGCCTATCATTACGGTCTGATAGGAGACAATTTTCTAAAATCATTTATCCGGATTCCGAAGTCGGCAACTGTAAACTGTTTTTGTTATCTTAGCAGAGAACAAGCAACAGCGCACAACAAGTGATAGGCGCCATTGCAAGCAACGGCGCCTATCACCAACCGTTATGCGACATAATATAAAAACAGATCAGAAAATGAAATTTACTACAACTATTTGCACATTTGTACTTTCCACAACCACTCTACTTGCACAAAATTCTCAAATCAATAAATCAAATGAAATTGTTGAAAAGTCAATCCAAGCACAAGGCGGAAAAAAATTACTTGAAAATATAAAAACTTTATATACTAAATCTGAAACGGTGATGGATGGTAGAAATGTTTTTTGGATTACAAAAGAAATGGAACCAAACAAAGGCAGTTTCGAAATTGAATATCAAGGAAGAATTGTTTATAAATCTTTTTATGATGGAAAAATCGGTTATGATGTTGTAAATGGTCAGAAAACTGTTGCTGACCAAGAACAATTTAAGGACAAAAATTATCGAAACCAAATTATAAATTCTTTGGACTATATTGATACATCTCTTTATACTTTGGAATTTATTGGGGAAGAAAAAGCGAACAATAAAGATTGCTACAAAATCAAAGCAACTTTAAGTAATGGAAAAGTGACTTATTTGTACTATGACAAAACCTCAAATTTATTAGCAAAATCGGAAGTTGTAAAAAATCCTGAAAAAAATTCATTCTCAACTGTGCTTTATGACGACTACAAAAAGTTTGGTGATTTGACATATGAAACTAAGCAAACTTTTGTTTCTGAAGATGGTAACCAAGTCGCAAAAATTGTTGATTTATACTATAATAAAAAGATTTCAGAGAAAGACTTTAAATAATTACGTCGCATAACAAAGTATTTCTATTAGCGGGGTTGAAGTTTACATCATGAAGATTTTCGTTTGTTGTTCTTTTTGTTATATTTACAAAAAGCAGTTATAATAATCCCCGCCAACAGAAATACCCAACCGTTATCTGCTATGTTAAACAAGATTACGTTTTAAAAATAAAATTAATGAATAAAACCTTTTTACTATTTATTGTGATTTCAAGTATTTTTTGCAAATCTCAAACTAACAGATTTATTTACGAACTAGAATATAGAAATAATTCAAGTGAAGATTATCGCAAAAATTTAATGACACTGGACATAAATCCGACTTCTACAAAATTTTATGACTACGATTTTATTGAGTATGATTCAATAAATAAAAATTCAGGAGAATCACGTTCTCGTTACAGTACGAAAACTGACCAAATAATTGTTCGACAACCAAACTCTTTTATAAACAAGCGATATCGTGATTTCTTCGATTATTTTGTTGAAGAAACAAATGACGAACTGAAATGGGAATTATTTCCTGATACTCAAATGTACAACGAGTACAAACTTCAAAAGGCTACAACAGAATTTGGAGGAAGAAAATGGATAGCATGGTTCTCAAATGACGTAAACATTTCTGAAGGACCGTATAAATTTCGAGGTTTGCCTGGAATGATTTTTTTACTGCAAGATTCTGAAAATACCTTTGTCTATAAACTTGTAAAAAACAACAAATTAAAGCAGACATACAATACAAATGAATTTTTAGAAACTCATTATGGTAAAACAGCGCTTCCAATAAGTAGTAAAAAGTTTAACAAATATATAGAGGAAATTTATCAAAATCCACAAAGAATGTTTTCTGACAGAATAAAAAGTGGAGAAAAAGCAACTTTTAAAAATGAAACTGTTGAATCAATTGACGAACTCAATCGAAAAAAATCGATGTTACAAAATGGAATTAAGGGACGCTACATTTACGTTGAAAAAGATTCAAAGCCGAATTTTGAAAACAAATAAATAGAAGAAACACACTAGATAACAAAGTATTTCTACAAGCGGGTATGAAGTTTTAACCGAAGAATTTAGCGATTAATTAATATTTTAGCAAGTAGAAAGTTTTCGTATTTTTATCCCGCCTGCAGAAATACCCAACCGTTGTACGCAATTGCTCGCCCCCGTTATCTGATAAATAGGATTAAAATTCAAAATGGAAGCGGAAAGAGTTAAGGGATGTAAAAGAGAATCTTTTTCGTCAAGCCTTGCAAAGTTGGATTTGCTGAAAGTTTACTTTCAAAGCGGAGCCGCTTAAAAGGCTTGCCAAAGTTATAAGAAAAAATTGATAAAGTCAAGTTTTTTATTATGTAACTGACTTAACTCTAAAGTGTTGCAGGAATTTTAACGCTGAGATTTTATAAAGCTGCGCCTATCATTACGGTCTGATAGGAGACAATTTTCTAAAATCATTTATCCGGATTCCGAAGTCGGCAACTGTAAACTGTTTTTGTTATCTTAGCAGAGAACAAGCAACAGCGCACAACAAGTGATAGGCGCCATTGCAAGCAACGGCGCCTATCACCAACCGTTGTGTGTTATGCGACAGCGACACTCTAATAATTTGACCAACTGACAAAAAGTACAAATGACTGATAATTTAGAGGATAAAAATGTAGATTATTCTACAATCCATCCACCGGAAAATGTTCCAGAAGAAAAAACCCTGCCTAACAACACTGAAAAGAGTGAATCTACTCATCCGAAAGAAACTATAGAAGTACATCACCATCCCAAAGTTGAAAAGAAAAAAGTAAAGGAATATTTAATGGAAGGGTTGTTTATTTTTATTGCAGTTAGCTTGGGTTTTATTGCCGATAACATTCGTGAACATTTTTCTAATAAAGAAATTGAAAAACGTAACATGGAACTTATTGCAGATAATTTGAGAGGGGATATTGAAAATATTAAAAAAAACATACGTTACAATGAAGAGAAAGTAAAAATATTAGACACCCTTATTTCCTATAAGGGCATAAAAAATGTTGATAGTTTATATTCACAGAGGTTTAGCTATTTAGTTACCAAAAGCATTTACAACCCTACATTTTTTTCTAATACGGCCGCCATTGACCAAATGAAGTTTTCAGGAAGTCTGAGACTTGTCAAAAACAAAGAGATCCTAAGTGGCATTTATAAGTACGAGGGCATGAATGAACATATTGCTACGATCAGAGAAGGCATAAATGATGATGATGACAGATTGGTAGAAAACGCATCAACGTTCTTGGATATGCAAAATCTCGCAAAAAGCCGGGGCATACATTTTCTTGAAACTAATCAGATAATCTCCAATAAACAACTGCTAAATAACCAACAGAATATTTTTAAATTTTTTAATCAAGCTATAATGCGCAAAAGCATTTTGGAAATCATTTGGCTTCCACAAATGCGTAAGCAGCAGAAAAATGCCGAAGAACTAGTAAAGCTATTGGAACAGGAATACGATATAAATCAAAAGTAAAAAAGCACGAACACACAACAGCGTATTGGCAATAGGCGGGCTGAAGCGATTCGTAGCAACGGAAGTAAAAAATTCAACGTCTGCTTTTCGTATCAAGTTCAGTACTAATAATCCCGCCCATCGCCAATACACGGCCCGTTGTGCAGCATTTTAAAATGACAAAGTTCGGTTATTAAAACGTCACATTTCTTTACGACAATCCTTATAGATTAACATTTAACACAAATTATGACACGTTACAATCTCCTTTTTTTTCTTGGCATTTATTTGGTGCTAACAGGCTGTATGAACCGAGAAAAAAAAGAAAGAGATTTCGTTCCATCCTATACTATACAGGGAAATGTAACAGGTTTCTCGGAAGGAACTAAATTCTACCTATATAGTTTGGAAACTAATGCGAATGTTGATAGTGCTCTTGTTGAAGATAACAAGTTTCAGATGAAGGGACATATTGCTAATCCCCCTGTATCCTTTTGGTTAAAAGCCACTGACGGTGAAGATTATGTCTATACACCTTTACTCATAGGAAATGACAGTCTTACAGTAAGCGCTGCCAAACAGGATTTTGCGTGGAATGTAAATACATCTGGATCTACTATAGATACTAATTACCGTAAATTAATGAATTTAACCAAAGACTTAGACATTAAAAGAGACTCGTTGATATTTGGCTACCACGCCAAAGCAGATACAGTAAAAGAGAAAACATTCGAGGAGTTTATGCAAACCGTTGGTGAAATTGATAGTCTTATTAAGCGAACGACAATTAAGTATATAAAAGAAACTAAGGATACTTATGCAGGTATGCTCAGCCTAAGTTTTCACAAAGATGATATTCCCAAGGATTCGGTGCAACTAATTTATGACCAGTATAATGATGAGCTCAAGCAAAGCAAATATGGCAGAGTTGTAAAATTATATCTTGAGAGTAATCATATCGAAAAAGGAGATCCATTTCTCAATTTTGAAGGAATAAATCAATTCGGTGAAGAGACCAATTTAGCTGACCTCAGAGAAGAGAACAAATTTCTTCTAATCAATTACACTTCAGCATATTGTGGATATTCTATTAGAGCTACGGACGAACTAAAAGAGATTCACAACCAATACCAGAAATTTATGAAAATTGTTAACTTCTCTGCTGACACGCAGAAGAAGGATTGGCTGTATTCGATTGAGCGTGATGAAAATGGATGGCCAAGCTTGTGGGATGGTCAGGGGAGATATAGTGAAAGTGCTATCCGCTATAATTTTTCAGTTACCCCTACTTTCTTGCTCATTAGTCCTGATGGTAATATAGTGGATCGCTGGGTTGGTTATAAAAAAGGAGATCTTAAAAAAGGTTTAGAAGAACATCTACAATCTCCTAATCGATAAAAACGCTACAAAAAGATATGAAAATATGCAAAATATTAATAAAATCGAGGTTTTTAAATAACATCTAGTTTGATGACTATCGGAAAATACAGTCTTCCAGTAAAATCCGAGTTCGAAAAATATTACGGTGAAAAACGAATGCACAACAAGTTATTTCTATTAGCGGGTCGGAAGTTTCTTTCAACAAGATTTTCGCTAATTGTTCAATTCGTTATATTTACAAAGACTTGTTATAAAAAGTCCCCGCCAACAGAAATACCCAACCATTATCTGCTATGTCACCAAAAAACTGTCTAAATAAATGAAAATAAGATTCTTTTTAATAATTCTTTTTATGTTTTCTTTTTATTCAATTAGAGCACAGAATGGAAATGAATTAACTAATGAGCAAAAACAATACATTACCAAATTTATATATCCAATTTCGACTTATGAACCCTCTACTTCCAATAATGATGATTTGGAAGTATTAAGTAAATTTATTGGTAATTCTGATATTGTTGGATTGGGTGAATCAACCCACGGTTCGAGTGAAGTTTACAAAATGAAATATCGAATTAGTCAATATTTAATTAAAGATTTAGATTTTAATATTTTCTCATTAGAAGCAAATATGCCAGAAAGTTATTTGATGAATAATTACATTAGCAAAAATATTGATTCTCCAAAAGATATTTTACGCGGAATGTATTTTTGGCTTTGGCAGACACAAGAAACTTTAAATTTTGTTAAATGGTTAAAAATTCACAATGAAAATACAAATAATAAAATATTATTTGATGGATTCGATATGCAATATTATTTCGGAGCATTAAAGCAAGTTAGAGATGTATATAATGCTAATAATTATCCTTTAGATGATATTAACAGTTTGATTAAAATTTTAAAGGATAATAAAAGAGGTCAAAAAAAGTATAAAAACAAAATTCAGAAAACCGTAAACCTTTTGTTAGATAAAGTTTCGCAAAAAGCATCACAAATAAAAGATGAAGAAAGTAAAAAAAGATTTTTACAAAATATTACAATCATCAGACAACATATAAAAGTTGGCAGTTCAGTAACGAGAGATAAATTTATGGCCGAAAATGTTGATTGGATAAAACAAAACTATAATCCAAGCAAGGTAATTGTATCTGCTCATAATTTTCACGTGTCTAAAGAAAATTCTCTGTCAATGGGTTACCATATAAATCAAAAATACCAAAATAATTACGTGAATTTTGGATTTGCGTTTTTTGAAGGTAATTATACCGCGAGTATAGATAGAAAAATAGGAACATTCACTTCACAAACAGCACCAATAGGAAGTGTGGAATATAATTTAAACTCCTTAAATCTACCCTATTTCATTTTAGATCTAAAAGCAATTAAAAAAGATAATAATGAATTGGGAAATTGGGTATTGAAAAAAATTCCATTTCGGAAAACCGGTTCAGGAACTAAAAATGATGAGTTTAGAAAAACAAACATTGCAGATTCTTTTGACTATTTGATTTTTATAAATAAATCTTCACATTCAAATTTGTTACGAGAATATTAAACTGAAAGACACATCAGATAACATCGTATTGGCAATAGTGCGGAGGAATCGGAAGTTTAAACATTTTAGAGGTTCCAAAGTTTCATTTATAATAAGTAAGTTTTCGTGTTAAAGCCGCCCCATCGCCAATACGCAAAACGTTATCTGTAATTGCAAAAAAAACGCCGTGGATAAAACGAAATTTCCAGAATTAAGAACAGAAAGACTTATTCTAAACCAACCTAAAAATAGTGATTTAAAAAAAATTACTGAAATCCTGAATAGTGAAGTTTATTCAAAAAATACAGTAAATATACCTTCACCTTATACTGATAAAAGTGCCGAATTTTGGTTAAGATTATCAGAAGAAGGTTTTATTAATGAAAATCAATATGTTTTTGCAATTCGCTTGAAAAATAGTGAAGAAATTATTGGTGGAATTGATTTAGGAATTGACAAACGTTTTAACAAAGCAGAACTTGGTTACTGGATTGACCAAAGATTCTGGAATATAGGATATGCAACTGAATCTGTAAAAGCAGTAATTGATTTTGGTTTCAAAACTTTAAACTTAAAGAGAATTTTTGCTACCCATTTTGATTTTAATACTTC
Organism: Chryseobacterium gotjawalense; assembly: GCF_030012525.1. Taxonomy (NCBI): domain Bacteria; kingdom Pseudomonadati; phylum Bacteroidota; class Flavobacteriia; order Flavobacteriales; family Weeksellaceae; genus Chryseobacterium; species Chryseobacterium gotjawalense. Next base: position 2,497,442 of record NZ_CP124855.1, on the reverse strand, counting down.
TTCGGGAAAAGTTATGCAAAATGCAGGTATGAAAAAAGAAGGCGTTTTGCTTTGTCATACTTGCAAAAATGGAGAGTATCAAAATCACGTTATTTACGGAATAATTAATGAATAAATAAATGCAACTACAGATAACATATTCTATGACAAAAACCAAACAAAAAGTGATAAAATTAAGCTGCAAATTTATGCAGGTTCACAAAGTTTGATTTCCGTTGGATGACGGCAAAGATTCTGTACACCATTTTACATTTTATGTTGTTTAAGACCAGCATAGTATGCTTTCCTTCTGCTTTTTTCCTGTTATAATAGTCCTTGAGTTCCGGATTGTATTTTATTGCCGTAAGAGAGGCCATGTGCAGCAGTGTTTTCATTTTTTTATCCGCCAGGTGACTGACTCTGGTTTTTCCTTTAATACTTGTGCCGGAAGAATGCTCGAAGGGCGCCACACCTGAATAACACGCAAATTTTCGTCCGCTTGTAAATGCCGTAAATCCTTTTGTCGCCATTAAGATATAAACCGAAGTAATATCCCCGATACCCGGAATACTTTTTAGAAGTTGCTGCTGTCCGTACAGGTTTTCGTCTTCCCGAATCAGTGTTCTGATCTTCTCATCCAACATTACAAGTTGTTTTTTCAGGTGTTTTACCGTTTGGTTATTAATTGCTTTTACGCTGTTGAAAACCTCTTTTGTCAGGAACATTTCGTTTTCCTTTGTTCTTTCAAATGTTTTAATGGCTGCCACGGTTTTTTCACGCTCGGCAAACACTATTTTCAGTTGCTGCAGACTGAGCTCAGGAAGGGTGGAAAGCGCGATTTTATCCGTGTTTCGTTTGGCATAATGAGCAATCTCTTTCGCATCTACCTTATCGCTTTTGCCACGGGTAATCCCTAGAGAACGTTTGATTTCCAGAGCAGGAACCTGGGCGTAATCCAGGCTGTTTTCGCTTAAAACCAACGCAAGCAGCGAGGAATAAATGCCGGTGTTTTCGAAGACGAAAAGAGTCTCATTCATCTGGCAGCCGGTTTTTTTCAATGTTTTTAAAAACTTATCGACCGATTTTTGAGTGTTCAGTATCTGACCCTGTTCGAGCTGTGGATCTTCTTTTACGATGCAATAATCGAGGGTTAATTTTGCTACATCAATTCCGATGTAAGTTCTGTAATTTTTCATAATTTAGTGGTGTTAAATTGATGTTGAATTGCTTTAAAATCTTTATTAGATCTGGGTAATCTGGTATTCTATCTAAAGCTTTTTCAACCTTTTAAAACAAGGCAGAGGACTGATATGTTAGATGAGACTTTTAATCTCTAACGGTATTTCTAGTTCACCTCTGTCTTGTTAATTTTAAAGGTATTAATTTATGGGTGTAAAGTAAAGACGGTATTTCTATTAGCGGGTGTGAAGTTTACATCATAAAGATTTTCGCGAGTTGTTCTTTTTGTTATATTTACAAAAACTAATTATAATAATCCCCGCCAACAGAAATACCCAACCGTTAGAGGCAACTCCTCAATCTGTGCTTCAATAATTGCAATCCTTTCCGCAGTCATTTCAGTCTGTTTTTCTATCTCTGTCACATTTACTCCTTTTGAAGCAAGATGCCCAAAAATATCTTTCCGCGACCTATTCCGGGAAGTATTCCTTTAGCAATTACGATAAATTCCGCAGCCGCACCAGCAATTCCATTTTGTTGAATGCCAAAAACAAACTCTTCGGATGGCAACTGAATGTGGGACAAAACTACCGCGAAGGCTTCAGAAATTCCACCATTGCGGATATTACGGGTGTTAATACAGATAATGTTCAGCGTGGCTATTTCATGAAATCGGCATTAACTTTTGACATTGGTAAAGACCGCCTTTTGGTCAATTACGATCTGAACCACAATAATAACGATGCCTATACCAACAGTTTCGGATTCCTTCCCGTGGTGAATCCAATGACGCAAACCATCACCGGAATTGCCGATTACACAACTGATGACGAGGGAAAAACGCAGAACACCCGCCACGATGCGAGCGCCACTTATCAGGTTAAATTTGATGACCGCGCGAAGAAATTGGATTTGAATTTCGGGTTCAATCAATTCGATACGAAATACAACCAAAACAGCCTACAATTTTTAGGAACGGCACAAAATCCATCAGCCTACGAAACTACTTCCCAGCAAAACATCTACACCATGAAGGTGGATTATTCCCAACCTTTGAAGATTTTGGATGAAGGGAAGATTTCCGTGGGTGGACTTTACGAAAAACTTAATTTCGACACGCAACTAAACGGCTTTACCAATCTGGATTACCAAAGACAGACCGCTTCCGCATACACAGAATTGCAGGCAAAGCTGAAGAAGTTTGATTTCATCTTGGGAACACGCGCCGAAAGTTATGACATTTCGGGACTTTCAAGATTAAACACCAACGGTAGCCTGAAAGAAACAGCCCTGATTCCTTTCAACCAGTTCCGCTTCTTCCCGAATGCGAGCGTTCAGTATAACTTTATGCCGCGGATTTATCTTGCATTTAATTATAACAAAAAAATCCAGCTCCCGAATATTTCTTGGCTTAACCCGAACAACACGAATTACCAAGGAGGAAACATCAGTTTTGGCGGAAATGTAAACCTGCAACCGACCATTTTTGATAATTATGAAATCAAACTTTCTGCGTTCGATTACGCGTTTATAGGATATAATTTGAGTGTTGCCAAAAACCAGAGTTTCCAGGTGGCAGAGAAAGTCTATTTCGACCCGAACCAGCACACCATTGGCGGCAGAGAAGCATATTATGTAAGAAATTCCTTCCTGAATGCGCCTACGATGAGGATTCATAATTTCAATCTTGGGTTGCCATTGCCGCTCATGCTTTTCACCAAAGGAATCAAGGAGGCAATGAAGTTTAATTTTAATCCAGATAAAATTAATTTCGTGTATATCTACAGTGGATATCAACTCCATGAGTTAGAAGATAATACCAATAAGGGCTTTTGGATTTTCAACGTGATGGGTCAGTTTATCCTTCCGGCGGATATCAAATTGGTAGCCAACTATTCCACCATGACAAAAGGAAATTGGTACTATTACCACATGGAAAAACCGTGGATGAATAGTTTCGACCTTACAGCGACCAAAAAATTCATGAACGACCGACTCACGGTTTCTGTTTTTGCCAATGACATTTTCCGTTGGAATGAGAATGCGGTAACTTCGCTTTATAACAAATCCAATATCTATTTGGGAAATAAATTCGATTCTCAAAACTTCGGAATCTCAGTCAATTATAAAATCCCGACCAAAAACAAATTGGCTAAAGAAGCACCAATACTTTTAAACAGAGACAAAAAAGATGAAGGTGTAGCGCCGGTAGCGCCGTAAAAATGTATTTTAAACTTTTTCATTAAAAACCTTCAAGAACCTAAAAGCTTGGAGGTTTTCATTTATTGGTTATTATGTTCTTCTAAAAAGTGATTTAATTTTATTTCTGCTGAACCTTATCGATTTCTTTTTGCAAAAGCCTCCAATCGTAGAGATGAAAAACATTTCCGTTACTCATGGTAACCAAAACGCCTTTCGGATAATTGGTTCCTAAATTTACATTGGTGGCATCAGCTCCGTCGCACTCAATAGCAGAAACCGAAATATCTGCGATCAGTTGATGATGATTGGGATCCATTTCGGAGCCTTCTCTTTTATAAACCATCATTGAATTATTTTGCTGATTGGACACAAGCAGATACCCCGTTGTATGGGTTGTTTTGTAAATAGCAATCCCTTCGTGATCACGTTTTGCATCATTTTGTGCAAAAAATGCAATCTCATTATTTCCTTTTTCAGGATCAGCATAATATTTTCGGACACCGCTACCTTCGTCGGAATAATAGATATACCCCAATTCGTTATCTACTGCGATGGCTTCTATTTCTTTATTTCCGCTGTAGGTTCCAAACTTACGGATCACCTCGGCGGTTACAGTTCCCTTCGGGGTTATCGCGAGTTTATATTGCCATAAATAAGTTCCTGAAGGCCCGGTTTTTCTACCCACTATGGCATGAATTTCAATTGCGTTTGTACCGGTTTTTTTGGTGTAAAGCGCAATTCCCATTCCTTCGCGTACTTCCTCTCCTATTTCCCCATCAAAAATAGAAATTCCCCCATTATCAATAGGTTTAAGATCGGGAAGCGAAAAAACCCGAAGGCGCTTTGCATTGCGTTCTGTGGTTACTGCGATATCGGTTTTAACCCCATTAATGAGTAATCCATAAGCAATGTCGACATTATTAGGACGCTGCATTCCTATGAATTTGTTGATAATTTTCCCATTGAGATCGTAAACATACAATCCACCACCGTCTTCTTTATCGGTTCCTACGATTAAACTTTTGGTAGCATCTGTTGGATGAATCCAAATCGCAGGATCATCGGTATCATTAGGTGTAGGTTGGGTGATCGCAGTCGGACGAAGGGCATTTTCTGCTACTGGCGCAAATTTGCTGGTGCATGAAAGAGTAACTAAAGTTGATGCCAACAATGGCAGAAATATCTTTTTCATTATTATTAAATAGGTCTAAAATTAAGAAATTAAATTTTCATCAGATTTTTTTTGCAAACGAAAAGGAATTTATTTACTGATTTCGTGCTGATGCAAAACCTGAGCTCCATTCGCATTGGCTTTAACCGTTTGTACTAAAAGTTTATTTTTCAGAATAGAAAAAGTCATAAAACCAGGTTCTGCAGCTGCGAAAATGGTTCCTTCCCGATTTCCGGTAGTGCGAACTTCACTACCCGAACCCGATAAAAACTGAGCTGTTTTTCTTCCTTTTGGTTTGATGATTTGTAGATCGTGTTCGTGGCCACAGATATAAGCATCTACCTTATATTTCTCGAAAACATTCGCAAATTTCTTTTCGAAACTTAAAGTATTTTTATCGGTTTTTCTTTTTCCACCGCTGTATAATGGATGATGACCAACTACGATTTTCCATTTTATTGATGGATCTGAAGTTCCCAAAGTTTGCTCCAGCCATTTGGTTTGTGCTAAAGTATCTTGCTTCTTAATTCCGTCGTATTTTTCCGGGCTTTTATGGTAATCCTCGATGAACGGGTTGGTGTCCATCACCACTAAAAGCAACTTTTCTCCATTTTCTATTTCAAATGTTTTGCTGTAATATCGACTTGGCAAATGCCATCTTCTGGAGATTTTGGAGTAATCGATTTGTGCCTGAACGCTCCCCCGATAATCATGATTCCCCAACGCAACATACCAATCTGTATAAAGACTTGGATTGGTATAAATGGATTCAAAAGAAGAAATCCAATGATAATCCTGAGTGCTTTGAACGCCATTTGGATAGAAATTATCGCCCACCGAAACGATAAACTCCGCATCTAAAACCACCGTAGCATTTCCCAATTCTCGGGCAACATCTTTTTGGTAATAATCTCCTACTCTTCCGAAATCTCCCAAAACCAGAAAGTTGAAACTGTCTTCAATATAGGTTAATCCAGGGATATTATTTCCCTTATATCCTGTTTCTTTTTCGTACTCGAAAGGTGTTTGAGCATTAAAAAAATTTAAAACCAGAAAAAAAAGCAGGCTAAATTGTACTTTAAAATTGATCATAAAAGGTTTCATTAAAAAGAAATAAAAGCTCACCGCTTTTGCCAGCGAGGTTTTTAATTTCGGTTCGGTTATATTTTTAGAAATCTATTTTAACTCCCAAATTAAATTTTGGTTGATAATATTCCTCCTGCATCGTACGATCCAAAACGCCTTGGTAATAGCGAAGTGGCTGATTGGTTAAGTTATTGGCTTCGGCAAAAATTCTAAAATTTTTGTTGATTTTATATGAAGCATTCGCATCCAAAAAGGTTTGTTTATCGTAATATCGGTCTTCAAAATCATCTCCACCCAATTCATCCAGATAATCCGAGGCGTGATTTAAAGAAACTCTTGCAGAGAATTTTTTATTTTCCCAAGAAAGTGAAGCATTGAAAAGATGAGGAGCGGTTCCCGGCAAACCAAGACCAGATCTTTGTTCACCATCCTCATTGGTAATGCCATCCGCAGTAGATTTGGTGTAAGTATAATTTAAATAAACCCCAAAACCTTGAAGAAATTTACCCGGTAAAAAGTCCAGTTGTCTTTGCAAAGCCACTTCGAAGCCGAATAAATCTACCTTGTCTCCGTTTCTTTGTTGGATATAATCCCATTCTTCTCCCGTAGGAATTGGATTTGTTTCGTTTCCGTAATCATTAGCAAAATCGGATGCCGAATAATTATTGCTGCTGTAAGTGTAGATGAAATTCTTTAAGTTTTTGTAGAAAACACCACCAGAAATAATCCCAATAGATGAGAAATATTTTTCTACCAAAAGATCAAAATTATAAGCATAAGTCGCTTTCAAATCTGGATTTCCAACGAAGATTTCTTGGTCATCCGGAATTGCATTCACATAAGGAACCAATCCGTAGTAGTTTGGTCTTGCCAAAGCAGTGGTTGCCGCAGCTCTTATAATGAAATCGGGCTGAACATCATACCGCAGGGTAAGACTTGGAAGGATATTGGTATAGCTGTTTTTTCTGTTGATTTGGTTGACTAATTCTTCTTCATCCAATACAAAATTTCCATTATAATCAATCGTTGTATGCTCTACTCTGGCTCCGATGATCGCGGAGAATTTATCAGTAAAATTCTGATCCCAACGGATGTAAGCCGCGTAGATATTTTCTTTGGCTTTAAAGTTTTCTGATAAAAATTCAGAAGGATCAGATTCCGATTCAAATGAAGCCGGATTATTTAAATCTAAACCTCCTAAATAAGCCGCTGTTGCGAAAGTTCCCGGTACATATTGAGAACCCGGGTTGAATCCTTGCCCTGAAAAATAAGTTGTTGGAACGTCTGTAAGTCCAAATTCATTCACAGGTTCATATTCAAAATAGTCATTGTTGCGGTCTTTGTCTTTAATTCTTACCCGCGCTCCGGTTCTGATTCGCCCTTTCTGATCGGCTACCACAGAGAACGGGAAGCGAAAATTAAGTTTTGCGCCAAGCTCTGATTCTTCGGTAAGTCCGTTGCTTTGTGACAAACTTGCAAGTTCATAATCTCCTAAATCCTCTCCAACAGCACTAATTAAAGGTTTTCTTGGATTTCGCAAATCAGACATTAATGTTAAATCTTCATTTTCGAATTCTATGTAACGTTCATTTGGTTTTTTCTCACTTGCAAAAGCGTAGTTTACGGACCAATCCATATCAACAGAAGAACCCAACAAATGTTCTCCGGCTAATGAATAATTTTGAACTTTCTGAATTTCTAAACGAGTGTTTTTATTCTTATTATCTCCGATTCCTCCTTTGTTTTGTCGGAACATATTGCCTTCGTAACCAATAATTTCATTATTATCATCATAAACAGGATCCACTTCGTACCCAACAGCAAACCGGTTTTCTCGGTCATTTCTTTGGTTGTACATTGCATTGAAGAATAGTTTATTATTTTGGTTGAATTCGTAATCCAATGCCAAAGCTACACTGCTTCTGACACGCTGTACATCATATTTTCTAATTTCAAAATCGGATACATAAGGTTGATCGCCATCGCCCAAAGCCCATTCTGCCTCTATATTATCAGAACCAAAGGTATTGTTGTTGTAAGAAGCGCTTAATACCGCACCCAATTTACTATTCAAAAATCGGTTACCATATACAAATCCGGAAGTATAGTTGCCATGCTCACGAATAGGAGAATACCCACCTGCTAAAGTAGCCGAAATACGCTCTTTGTTTGGTGCAGCTCTCAAAATAAGATTTACAGATCCACCAATCGCATCAGCATCCATATCAGAAGTCAAAGTTTTATTCACTTGTATGGTAGAAATCATATCAGAAGGAATAAGATCCATTTGCACATTTCTATTATCGCCCTCTGCAGAAGGGATTCGATCTCCGTTTAATGTTACCGAATTCAAGTGTGGAGCCAAACCTCTTATAATGATATTTCTCGCTTCACCCTGATCGTTTTGCATCGTAACTCCTGGAACTCTTTTTAAAGCATCGCCCACATTCGCATCCGGAAAACGCCCGATTTGATCTGCCGAAATAATGTTGGTAATATTCGCATTGGTCTTCTGTTGGTTCATCGCTTTTGCCTGCCCACGAAGATAATCACCCAATACCACCACCTCTTTTATGTCTTGAAAACGAGCTTTCAACTGAAAATCAGCCGATGAGGTTTGGTTTTGAGTAACCACAATTTGTTTCGATCCCGAAGTGTACCCAATATAATCCACATAAACGGTATAAGTTCCTACGGGCAAACTCAAAAATTCATAACTCCCGTTTTGGTTGGAAATTGTAGTTCGGTTAGAATTTTCAATCTTGATTGTAGCACCCGGCAATGAAAACTGGTTGCTTTCATCCACAATTTTACCCGCAATAACACCCGATTGAGCATAAGACCAGACACTAACAATAGAGGTAAGCGAAACAAATAAATACTTCAATTTCATAATTACATTTTTATTAAATGCGAAAATACAGTTTAAAATATCCCATGTTATTAAGCCAAAGTCACATTTTTATTAACAATTTTTTAACAAAAGAGTTCCCTATTGATCATTTAGAAATGAAGGGTGAAAAAATTGGTAACCACAAACGCTGCTACAAAAAAATTCTCATTATATTCTTATTCACCTCTTTTCACCTTTGTTTTTCTTTAAAATCGAAAATTTAATAGAAATGATTGAAAGAATTATTCAAAATCAGATATTGGAGCCATTGACAGAAAACTTCGCGTGAAATCGCCTTTTTTTGAAGGAACATAATGCCCTAAAAACAACAAGAATCTGCCTCAGTTGTGAGACAGATTCTTTTTTTCTTTTAAAAGTTTTTAGACCTAAACTATGACAATTACCTTCGAGCTGCAGTTCTAAAATCATGTTCGGTATTTAAGTAATTGTTTTTTGCTCGATCATTGTCTATTTGCTTTCTAAAATTTTTATTGTCAACAGAAACACTTGTCGGAAAAAGGACTTCATTTTCAATCTTTCTCTCTTTCACATAATCGACATCCTCATTCAATTTCATTCGCACTTTCTTTTCTTCTTCATATTGCTCAATTAAAGCAATCTCCGTAAGTGGCAATGCGTCCAATTTCTCATCTATTTTGGATATATTCTCTGCGGTTGCTTGAGATTGCTGTGCTATCTCCGTTACATTCACGCCTTTCTCAGATAATTTTAAAATTGTATTATGGACTTCCGCTTTGGCTAAATCTATACTTTTTTGGTATGATGCTAATTGGGTTTGCCAATAATTTGAGTTTACGTCTTCACTACTATTTGAATATCCCAAAATACGGTCATAGGCCTTTTCAGCCTTATGAACTTCGGACTGTACCTTCGTAAAGTCTTCATATTTTCTTAAAATAAAAGCACTATCTGCAAGAAATTTATTCTTCTCACTTTCTAATTTTTTTTTCAGCATTTCAATTTCAATTTTTGCTCTGGTTTCAGGATTGGTAATGATTGAAGTTTTCAATTCTTGGGTACTGATATCCGAAATATCTAAAACATCCGCTCCTTTTTTCATCGCTTCTAAATATCTCGCCTGTTTCGCCTGCAATTTTTGCAACATAAAAACATCGATGCTGTCGTTGGTTAACATAAAATTGATACGCACGTTTTCATTTCTGTTTCCTTGTCTCCAGGCGCGACCTTCAATCTGTCGAAGCGAGGTGAAGTTGTATGGTAAAGTCAGTAAATAAACGTCGGTTGTATTTTCCTGGAGGTTCATTCCTTCTTGAATGGCTTCACTGCCGATAATAACTTTAATTTTTCCGGAATTAAAATCATCTTGAATGGAAATTCGTTGCTTCTTGCTTGTTGCTCCGGTTATAATTCCAATTTCTTGTGGTTCATAATTTACTTCTCTAATGAGGTATTCTTTCAATTTTGGAAATTGTGCCACTGCCAATTCAGAATAAATAATCTGTCCAGAATCTGGAAGGTCATTTTTATTCTGCCGGATTAGATTCATGGTTTCTTTTAATTTTGGAGAGTTTTCTATAAACTCTTTTAATGGTGGCTCCTCGCCTTCATAGTAGATTGATAAATAGGGAGAAAATGCGATTAATCTTGCGTTAAGAATATGAGTTAAAATTGCTCCCTTTTCAGCATCATCGAAATTTTGATTTAATAGTTCATATTGATCTTTTGTCAAATCATTTTGCTCAATCTTGTATTCTTTATTGATTTTATTCGGACGAATTAACTCCAAATTATCTTCTTCCCCTTTAATGTCAATAAATTCTGAAAGTAATTGCTGGAATAACTGATTGTTTTTAAATCTTCGCACGTTTGGTTTAAATTTAACATCACCTTTCGCATCAATTTCCATATCGTTATCCGCTTCCATAAAAGTTTCGAAGAATGTATTCACATTAAAATATCCAGATTCTTCCAAACGTTTGTTGGCAATTAATGATAATATGGAATAATATTCTAAAGGTTTATTGGTAAAAGGCGTTGCGGAAAGTAGCGTTACATTTCTTCCGTTTTGTTTATCCTGAATATATTGCGCGGCCATCCAAGTGTTGATACCTAATTTAGAAGTCTGTTGATTTTGATTCCTGAAATCTGATGAAAACCTACGATCTTCGATTTTTACTTTTCCCACAATATGATTCGCGTTATGAACTTCATCGTAGGTTAAATGGTCAAATCCAAAATCTTCCCAATCGTAGATTTTACCGCGTTTCATCTTGCCTTCAATTTCTTTCTCTCTTTGAAGTTCAATTTGTAAATCCCTTTCTGTATTGGTTACGCTTTTGAGTTCATTAGCGGAAATGTAATTGAATTTTGACGAAAGCTTCTCAGTAATTTCCTGTGAAAAACCAATATTATTAAATCCTTCATAAGTAACAATCGAGATCTCACCGTATTTATTATCAAATTTAGACAGGTCAAAATCTTTACCCAGATTACCTAAGACATTGACTTTTGCATTTGGAATCGTTTCAAAAATCGTTTCTACCCACTGTTTTAATATACTGTCATTTGGAACCACAATCAAGGGCTTTTTTGAATTTCCTCTGTGCATTGCTTCGTGTAAGGAAAGAATCCCCGATAATGTTTTTCCAAAACCCACTTCATGCGCCAGAAGTCCTACACCTTTCGTGGTTTGCCGTCCGATACCAGATTTTTGAACTTCTGTTAAATGCAGTTCTGTTCCCTTAAAGTTTTGATAGATTTTCGAAAATAGCGGAAATCTTGAATAATCCGGGACGTGAATATGATTATAATTTTTGTTGAACTCCTTTACAAATCGATCTCTTAAATCATCAGACAATTCATCTCTTATAAATTTTGAAAACAAATCATTAGCCGCAACTTTTCTACGCTCTCTAATGAGTGCATTTCTTTCTTTATCGCTTCCAGTAACCGTCTCATTATCCACAAAACTTCGAACCTCCCAAGAAGATGACCCGGCGAAAGCCTCACTGGGTAAATCACTCACAAAATCTTTAAATTTTTCTGCAAGATTATATTCGACAATAACTGTTTCAGTCTCTCTTTTTTCGTAATTATACTGTTCTTTTTCAACAGATCCTAAATTAAATTGATGGACGAATTCGTGGTTGGGGTTGATGGAAATTTCATCTAAACTTTTCAGTTTCGGAAGCACATTAAATAAAAGTGCCTTCTGCTTTTCATAATATTTCTTTTCTAGACCCAAAATTCCCCAGTCTTCTTTAAAATCCTTTTCGAGTTGATCCAACTTCTCATAAATATTCCCTTCTGCATAATAAAAATCGTGAACATATTTCCCGTCTTGGTAGTTCACGTAATCAAAATGTCGAGAATGATTTTTAATCGTACCGTCATATGAAGTGGCTTTAAATGCGGCAATTTGTTCCTCCGTAAGATCTGAGCTATTTTGCAAGGAAGCGTCAACAATAATATCTTCCTTTACAAATTGGTATTTCAAAATGCCCTTCTTAATTATTGGTTGGGATTGAATTTCATATTCAGAATTTCTACTGTTTTGCGACTGTAGCACCTTATCAATTATCTCTGACAGATCTTTCAATTTTTCCTTTGAAAAGTTCTCGTTTTTTTCAAATATTCGATCTTTTAGCTTTGTGAATTTTTCAATTTGTGTAACAATTGAAGGGGATTTAAACTTGACGGTATTTAGTGTTAGTAGGACTTTCTCCAATTTTTCTAAAAAAGATTTTTTAAGTGTTTCATCCTCAAGTTTAGATTTGTTCCGAATATCTTGAATTTCAGGAATTATATTCTTTAGCGGAACGATCTTCTTAACATCACGTTCATTGATTACTAGATCCTCGAAGAGATTGCCGGTGCGGACAGTTTCTTTTTTATTTCGAAGGTTAGTTAATAATCCAATTGCATCATCCAGATTGCCATGAACGTAAAACTCCGCACGGCCGAAGCGATTGGTTTTCTCCCTAATTTCCCCCAAGATATTTTGTGGGTTTTTATCGAAGTAATCAGAAATATTTTGAGCGGGAGATTGACTATTCTTTTTAAGAATTATAATATCCGTTCCAATTTGTGTACCCGCAAAGGCACCAGTTGGCAATCGATAAGCGCTTAACAATTCAGCGTTATTCAGTTTTTTCTGACGGTTTAACCAGCCGGACGGAACAACCATTGCCAAAATACCCTCATGTTTCAAAGCATCGAGACCACGTTTGATAAAATAATCCTCATACTTTGAGATTTTGCTTTCCTCCCCTAATCCTTTATAAAACCCTCTGTGCTCTCCATAAGGTGGATTTCCAATGACTAAATCGTACTTCTCGATATAATCATTTGGACTTCTTTTGTTTCCATTATCGTCAATAAATTCTGTTTCAAAAGATCGGACATTGATTTCTGCTTCCGGATGAAAAATCTTTGCTATTTTCGCAGTGTTTGGATTTATTTCAAATCCTTTTACGTTATATTTTATGGCTAATCCATCACATGCATTGATAAAATTACCGGTCCCGGCACTTGGCTCTAAAACAAATATTTCTTTTTTATTTTTGAAATGATCTGATATTAAATTGCGAACTGCATCCACAATTTTGTGGTCTGTGTAATATTCATCAAGAATTCCGCGCCCTTCTTTGGCAGTTCCCCCGCTCTTAAACTGGTTACAAATATCTTTAAGATCATTTGTAACGATCACATTTTCATTAATTAATACTTTGCCAGTTTCAGAAACAAAACAAGCCGCAGAAACTACTTCCGCGACTTGTTCATTGGTCAGTTTTTGACCTTTATATTTTTCTATTAAGTTGTCTAATTCTCTCGAATCTGTGGAAATTTGTATTAATTTTCCGTCCAGGGGAGTTTCTCTGCCTTCATTTTTCGAAGCATCTTCTCGTTGTGCATTTGTAAAGGATTTTGTAACTCTTCTTCCTGATAGATCGATCCACTTTGATTCTGCAGATCCATTTCCAGCATTTTCGCTGCCCACTCTTTGTCCGCTGGAGTTATCTCGTGTCTGTTTGGGTTCGAGAGCTTGGCTAAATTCTCCGCTACCTTTTCTTTGCGATTGGATTTTAAAGTTTTCATTTGTGACTGTGTTTTGTTCTACTAAATTAGCATTTATATTTTGAAGTCCCAGCTTATTTTGCAAATACTCATTCAAGTCATTGTGTCCAGTTTCTGAGATATTATATAAGGACCGAATGTCTTTAATACTGCGGCTAAACGAGTTCAGCACCTTTGTTGTGGCTTCGTTTCCAGCCTTGTCACCATCGAAACAAAGAAAAATTTTTCCTTCGTAATCGTTATATCTTTGTATAAAATTGTCAAGGTTCGTTATGGAGTTAAGACTTACGAGCGTTCTGTTATTTTTTTGATTATTTAATTTCAAAAGTTGCAAAAAGGATAACATATCGGTCATTCCTTCAAAAACTATTACTTCCGCTTTTTCACCTTTAATTTCTGAAATATTATTTTTCCCCACCTTCGACTTCATTAATGAATTTCGAATTTCAAATCCGCCAGATATATTTTCGATTCCGATTCCAAAATAGTTCTTACCTGCAATTTCGTAATGAATTTGTTTAGTGTGATCCAATAAAATTTGCTTTAATATACCGCGACCTTCAAAATAGGATATTAACTTTTCATTATTGGGTATTAGAGAATTTGTAAGCCGAATGGTCGCCGAATTCTTCTTATCTTTCAATAAATTTGTTTGTTCGTTTTTGATACTATTTTCGTACAGCATAAAATTTTGATTAAAGTTCTTCACAAATTCCAGCGCATTTTTCCAACCAGTGTTCTCGAATTGCATTACTGCTTTTAAGATTTGTCCACCTTCACCACTTTTAAAGTCATAATAGCCATAGTCCGAGACCGAAAATTTATTATGGTCTGTTTTAAAGTAATATTCTCTTCCAATTTTCCGGTCGAAGGACACTTCACCTCTCGTTTCAAGATGATGAAAGTAGTCTAGCAAGGATAAGCTGTTTGAAATGTTTTCAATTTCTGCAGGGGAGAAGTAGACTGAATCTGCGGGCATTATTTTTTCTTTTTTACAAACTCATTAAACTCAAATATTTCGCTGGCTTCCTCGTCCCAATTCTTTCTGGGTAGCAATTGAAGTGTTACGAAAATATCTTTGTCTTTATTGTAGGAATCAATTCGTTCAAGCCTTCCGCCGTAATCAATTTCTGCGTGCCTATAAATAGAATAAGGCAAAATAGTGTCGGTTGGAAAGATGTAATAGCGTGAAAAACTTTTTGCAGAATTCACTTCAAATCGTCTATATTTTTTATTGAAAAGCACGGTGTCACTAATGTTTTTACGATGAAGATAATTTGGAATCCATTCGTCTGAGAAAAGTGCGCCTTCTTTCTTTTTAGAAACTAAAAGCGCCCTTTGATGTTTTGAAAGATCTGAAAGAATTGCACTGCCACTATTCTCAAGTCCAACTTTATAACAAATTGAATCTTTGATGTAATAAATGTTTTCTGTCACTTCAGGAAAAGTCAAATCCGGTATTAACTCTATCAGGTTAGAACCTGAATAATTCATTCTTGAAATGTGAAAATTCTGCACCTTATCCAGTCCTTTTGAGGCATCCAAATAAACATTCGAAATAAGATCCAGACCACCCTTTTCAGGTCTTATTTCTTTTCTACAAGAGTAAGGCACCAGTAATAATAGTGGCACTAATATTAATGTCACTTTCCTCCGTGACCTGCATATATTTCTACTAAACATCCTAACTTTTTGTAACATATCTTTGTTTTTAAAAAAGAAAAAAACGGTTAATTAAGGAAAACCAACCGTTTTTATAGTTCAATGATTGACGGTCTTACCTTTTGATACTCTGCTCCTTCACCTTATTTTTATCGTGCTTATTCTCGTTCTCCAAACCTTCCAGAGGCTTATTGGTATTAATCCGGTTCATGTCCTGATCGTAGATACTCAAGTTCTTATATTGCGGATTGAGCACTGCTTTCCCTTCAACAACGTTGTCGTCCATTTCAAATTTCACTTTTACCACGTTTCCTTTTTCCAGAGATTTGATCGTGCTTTCTCGATATTCCGGCTTGTCGAAAATTAAATTGGATTTCTCTACAATCTGATCGGTATCTACTCCATAATTTTTGTAAAAATTTTGAAAATTATAATTCCCTTTTTCCGTTTTAGGTTCCGCAAAGTTCAGTTTCACAAAAGCAGGTTCAAGCTGTTCTGTTTTTGGATTCGTAAATTCAATTTTTACAGATCGTCCCTCTAATAAATTAATTGCTTCCTTCGCTGTAAATGTATTCTCTCTATTCACCGGGAAGTTCTGTGATATTTCTTCTCCCTTATTATTGTTCAAAACAGCCCTATAGGAATTAAGGAAAACTCCGCCACTGTCTGTCTTATTAAACTTTAAAGTAAAATCCACCTCATTGCCAGCTGATGCTTTGTCTGAACCGATCGTAATTTCAAATTGATTATCGGCCGAATTTATGCCAGTTTCTAAATCTTTGTGAAGTTTATCGCCTTCACCAAAGCCAAGATATTTCAGTTGGTTTTGTAAATAATCTTGTTGATCGAATTCCTTCTTTTCCATAATTTTTGATTTTTGATTTTGTTTGTAATTAGTATTATTTGAATTTTCGCGTACTTCGCCATTCATTTCTTTTGGACTTTCTAATACCCCATTATCAGCAAAAGACTCATATAATTTCTTTGCGTTTCCACTGTTGAATCGAATTGCATCTAAAATTTCAATACCCGAAAAGTGAAGCTTTTTGTTGTAGACGTTAACTTGTTCCGGAGTGATGTTATTACCATATAAAATACATTTTGATCCACCAAACCGTGCAACCTTGGCAATAATAAAGTCGAGCTGTTTATCGGGAGGCATTATAAATTTTCCAACGATATTCAGCTGGTTGTTGAGCACCAACAATTCCGTCTTATCGGATATTCCAAATTTTTGCGAAGTAATAAATTTTGCAATATCAGCTGAGCTCGTAATTTTCACCGGTTGATAATTCTCTACCAGAACCTGTTTACTAAAAGAATAGGGCTGTATTTCCTTGAAAGATTCCGGATTAGATTTCATGTAGATATGAGCAGTTTCATTTTCATCAAAAACGACATACTTTCCGCTTCTTAAATTGATAATGATTCCACTGTTTACGTTAATATCTGAATCTTCTAATGCTTTTTTCAACTTGTTAATACAATCCACATCTGCTTTAGAAACTTTCAAATTTCCGCTTGGATGATTATGTACCAAAGTGATTGCTGAAGGGTTTGCTTCAAGAACATTCCCGATCAAAAGCCGGTTATCAACAAATGCCGCATCAAAAGTTCCAGTTGAAATATGCTGAACAAAATATCCTTTATCTTTAAAATCATAGACTAAAAAGGCATGCTCTACGGCTTCATCTTCTAGGGCTTTGAATAACCACGCAACATCATCAATACTTCCGATTTTTTCATTTCCAAAAAGTTGGAGTGATTTGTTTTCAGCGAAACGTCTTTCTACTAATGCAAAATCGTTGGATCGTAAAGAATCTTGCGGTTCCCGTAGCAAATTGGATCCGGCACCAGTTTCATTGGGATTGAACAATTTAAAGGGTAATTTTTCGCCAGATGATGTTTTTGCATACCTTGTCGTTGCATCCGCTTCAAAACTAAAGTTTGAGTTTGCCGATATTTTCGCTTCGCCATTTGCTGTAATCGATCGGATTTCTTTTTCATTTTTCGTTAAGTTTGGATGGTATTTATCTTCGAGTTCTTTTCTAATTTCTTTAATCGGAATAATTGCATCGTAATCAATCAAATGGGATTTTTGTCCTTCATCTAATCTCACTACAAGTGATTCCCCCGTTTGAAAATAGTTGAACCCCATTTTCATAAATTCGAGATTAGCAATCGCTTCATCAATGTCGGAAAATTCCATTTTCTGAAAACCCGCGGATTCAATTTGTTCGTTGTATTTGCCTATTTCTAATGTTACACTCATATTTAGTTATTAATAATGGTGGAATTTTTTACAATTTTATCTTCTGAAACCTCGAGATTTTTCCTGGTTTTCTTCTCGCTCAAGTTCTTCATCTCTAATCCGGTTCGCATCTTGATACAAATCAGGATCGTTCACATTAAGTTGAACATCCGACTGTTGTTGCTTCGAAAGATTATTTTGATTCTGAGTAAGTGAGTTGACGCTGTTGATTTCCTTTGATACGATATTCAAATCGTTGGTTATTACTTTTGCCATCTCTGGGAATTGATCGATTTTATCCTGCAGAAAGCTTTTCAGTTTTTGCAATTCTATTTTATATCTATTCGTTTCAGATACATCATTTTTATCTGCTATGATTGCAGTCAGTTCCAGTGCGTTTTTCACCAAATCAAACTCAACCACATTTTTGGTTTCCTTGTCATAAACAAAAGCTTTCTTCTCAAAGTTTAAATGGCTGTCGCGTTTCGAAGGGTTCATGATTTCCGAATACACTATCCTTTCTTGGCTTTCTGCCAAAATGGTAGAAATGTTTTTATCTCGTTCCAGAAATACGACGTTTAAACGGTTGTTGTTTTCAACCAGCTGAAAAGTTGCTCTGTTCTTTTTATTATCGGCTACAATGCTGTAACCTTGAAGAAATTTTTGAATATCCTCCGCTGATAGTTTTTTTGAAAATGAATTGTCAGGCTCTACAATGCCATATTTCTTTAATTCGTCTGTAGGTAAATTGTTAGTTTGCATGGTATGTTGCTATTAAATTATTTGCTTTTATGAGATCGTTTAAAAAATGAATTGGATTAATATATTCTCCATTTTCACTTACAGAAAAATGAAGATGTGCGCCGGTTGAATGTCCAGAGTTGCCGCTTTTAGCAATGATAAATCCCGCTTTTACAATTTCACCGACTTTATAGTAAATTTCGGATAAGTGCAGATAGGAGGTGACAACGGAATTAGCATGTTTTATTTTAATATAATTCCCGCCTCCTTTAGAATCCCAACCGGAATCGGTTACTACGCCGTCCATCACGGCATACACCTTTTCGTAATACGCTTTTATATCTGCACCGTTGTGCATCTTGTGCATTCCAAAGATTGGATGAGTTCGGGTACCAAAAGGAGAAGTAACAGCGATTCCATTTTTTAGGGGCATGTGAATTTTAGTTGTAATGCTTACTTCCCTGTCATCTACATAATTGAATGTTTTAAGAGATTTAGAATTTTTTTTCAATGAGGCGCTTGCTTTCAAAATGAGTATTAATGAATCTTCGATCCTTTTAAAATTAAATTGCTGTTCTTTAATTTTTGAAGAATTAGTTTTCATCAGCATCGATTTTATAGAATTAATTTCCCTTTTCAGTTCTGCTTTTGAAGGAGAACTAAATAGCTTTATCCCTCTTTTTTTCTTTTCTCTTTGATCGTTCCTCTGATTTTGAAACTTTTTCTTATCTAAGTCCAAAGGAGCAGCGACCTTTTTTTCCATGGCCGTGCGCGTCAAAGTATTGAATTGTGCATTCATCATTTGGCTGCTAAGAACTCCAAACACGAGAATTATTATTTTTATTTTGGTAGTCATACTTTTATCCTTTAGCCGTTTCATTCACAATTAATTCTACTTCTTTATTTATTTTCCGGAAGTTGGTCATCAGTACTTCTTCCTTTCGGTTATTTCCTTTCTTATCAAGGAATGAGTAATAATCAGGCAATGCAACATAATTACCCTCCTCCTTTTTAATGGCGACCATATCAAGATTAATCTTGCCACTAATCGCAGATGTTTTATATTCGTCGGTGTTGTTTTCCTCCCCCTGAGCAATCATTCCCACCATTTCTCCGGTTTTAAGCGCTGCTATTTTACCTGCGGGAATCATGACATCCATTTTTTCATTAATGCTTGTAGAAGTACCTGTCTGAGATATTGATTGAGAGTAACTTTTCTGCTTAATCTTTCCAAACATCTTTTCCATCCAATCCAGCGTATTTTTATCTCGGGCAGATCCTGAAATAATATTTCCAACAATCGCGGAAATAGTATCTGCCACTTCCTTTTTGTAAAACTGTCGCAACTGCGGAATTTCCTGCAGACCCAACAAAACCGCGATTTTATTACTTCTTGCTGTTGCTACTACATTGTCGATCTTGTGAATGTAAATGGTTGGAAATTCGTCCGCAATGATTCCACCGGGCAAATTATGTTTGGAATTTATCAGCCGTAATGTTCTATTCAAAACTGAAGAATAAAGGGCAGAATTAATGTCTTGCGTTCCTGGATCAGAAGCTAATATAATAATGGAAGGTTTGTCTATATCTGTGATTTTTAATTCTACTTCATCCCCCGAAAAAACCCAAAAGCTTTCTTTGGTTGCTAGCCGGGAAAGAAATATTTTTAACGTCCCAACTTGTCCTTCTAACTGATCAAATGCCTTATTATCATAAGCCGTTTTGAAGGGGGAAAGCAAAGAGAATATTTCTTCATTGGTAAAAAGCGTGTCAAAAATATCTTTATAACTCCTGTTCATAAAAGACAGGATGTGGGGTAAATCTGAATATTTCCCATGTTCAAATCGTGCAAAGAAATAGATACAGGAGGAGAGAAAATTTATGGCTGATTGCGTAAAAAACGCTTCTGATCCGCCACCCGAACTTGAACCCCCCTTTTGCAGAGAGGAAACCATAGATTCTGCCATCTCCTGGGCTTCTGCTAAAGTTTGTATGTATTCTTTTTTAAACGGATTTACCCTCTTAGATTTTTCTACTTCGTTTAAATTAATGACATGGAATTCGTGGTTATAATTTGGATCTTTATTTTTCTTTAGTAAATAGTGATAGTAGGCAATCTTGGCTAAATCTGGAAACTTAAAATCATAAATACAGAGACAAAAACCTTTATCAATCATCTGGCGAATGGCCGGATTAATGACCCCAAAAGATTTTCCTGAACCGGGCGTTCCAATGACCATCGTTCCCCTAAATGGGTTTATATTAATCCATCCTTTATTGGTTTTCTTGTTGAATCTAAACAAATAGGGAATATTAACTGACGTGTCCGTTTTTACTAACTGCTGATTTTGCGCAAAGCTTTCTTCTTCAACATTCCATCTATCTTTTCCCATTTTCTGCTGCATTAATTTTGAAATATTATCTGCACCTACCTGCGCCACCAAGGCTCCTGAAAAAGATAGTAGCGTGTAAATAATTTGAAAAAAATTTAAAGGCGGAATTATTTTCGGCAAACTATTATTGCTTGCTTCTGATACAATTAGAAGGGAACCAAACATTAAGGCAAGACCAATGATTATTGGTAAGATGATCTGTTTTGCTATATTAAGATCAATTTTCTTCTTTGCTCTGGTTCCTATTGCAACCAATCCTATTAAAATTATTGTACAAATCTTTGCATTCAGAGGTGGGTAAAATAAACCCATCTTTGAGAATCTTGTGAGGAGATCGGTCACAAATGGAATCTTTGCAGAAATAAAAAACAATGAGGCACAGTCCAGTAAAACGATGAAGTACACCATCTTTTGGAAAAAACTGTAAATCTTTATTTGATTCTGTTGTTCTTGCATTTTACTTTCCTTTAAAAAGTATCAGCCTTCAAAATATCGGAATACTTAACGGTCATTTCTATGGCTCTGCCTGACAATTGTTCCTCCAATAGGCGTATTTTCATCACTTTACTGTTTGGGTATGTGAATTTTTTGAAAACATAAATATTCCGGTAACTTTTTCTAAATTGTTTCTGATTGTACAATTGGTAAACTGGAATTAATGCGATACTTTGATTGTTTGTTGCCTTGTAGATCTTTTTATCTTCTACTGAAAATTTTAAGGCGTCGATATCGTATCCTAAGTTTGACGAATTGAGGAAAGTCATATCTAAAAACATGTAGTCATTCACGACGTACACATTATTTATCTGCATGGTCAATTTTAAACTCTTCACCTCCCGCATTGGCTTGTTTATTATTTTTTGCCGCAGAATATTAAGTGAAAATTTCTGCAGTTCAGTACTTGAGAAAGCCAATTTGGGATATTCTAGAGGTTGCATATCTTCCGGCTGTATTTGAATATTCGTTACTGCATCTCTTTTAAAATCTAAATAATTGACTTTGTACTGCGCCATGTAAGATTGACAAACAATAGTGATGACACCCAAATCATTGATGTCAATATCCTTTTTGGTTGCAAGAGAATCTGAATCTGACACCTCAGTTATTTTAATTCTTGCAATATTTTCTGCCGGCAAATCGCCCGTTAAGTTATTAGTAGATAAATCCACAAACTGAATCGGTTCAGGCGAAATGATATGAAGACTCACGCCCCTCGAAATTTCCAGACTGGTAAGATCTGTTACTCTTTTTTCCGGTGTTTCAGTTTGCGCAAAAGTGGATGCGGAAGAAAAAAGGAATATTCCGCACATCAGGTTCTTTATTGAATTTTTAATCATCGTTGTTTTTTTTAAGTTCTTTGTCATCTATAAGATATAAGTAGGAGTTGTATTTCAGTTTCGCTTTATTTTGCCGTATCATATTTGCAATGGTTTTAGAAGTTGAACTGAATAAGCTGGAAAAAAGGCTCGTAAAAAAACTTTCTCCTCCGCTATCCATTTGAGTTCCCTGAACAGAATTACTGCCCATTTCGCGGAGCATTTCCCGAAAGTCACTTTGCGGAATATAAAGTCCCTGCATTCCGTCCATATCAAAAACCGAAAGATTGACCGGCAAAATATTTCCGTCTTTTAAAATGGAGATTACATTCAGATTTACGCGCTGTAAGGAGAATCCTGAAATCTGACCATAAAGGATAGTTCCCTTATTTATTTTATGCTTTCCAACATTAATATCTTCAAGTAATCTAAATCTAATCCTGCTTCCCAAATAACCTTTGGTGTTCTCATCTATCACTGCTTTAATAAAGCTATCACCGTTTTTCTTTGCGATTGAATTGAAGCGTGGATTGAGCGTGGCTTTATCTACGCGAAGTGTGGAATTAAGAAAAGCGGCCATCTTTTCTTTGTTCTTTTTTAATTTATTTTCGGCCGCAAGCGTGGATTGATATTCGGGATCTTTTGCTTTTTCCAGAGAATCAATCATCAACATTTGTTTTTTCAACATTTTTACCGGATCACTTTCTACTTCATTTCTTGATGTTTCGAAACTATTTTGGTTGGCAGAGTTGGCATTCATATTTAATCCAGTTCCATTGCTTTCATTATTAAGCATCCTGATCATTTCTGCGGAACGTTGAAAATCTTTCTCATCCGTATTTCTTTGAGACTTTTGGCTGTAATACGATTCATTTCCGCCATTTCCGGTGGCGCGGTTATTCAGACTTCGTACGATTTTTAGCGAATCGATGTACCGCTTCTGGTCGTGATCCAGATTATCAGAATAATTCTGCAGACTGTCTTCGTCTTTATCAATGCCATCCAGCATGGAACGGCCATCTCCTCTCTGGAATAAATCGTCGTAGGCGGCATTTTTAGAAAGAATAGAATCCTGCGTTTCGCCCAAATCTAGAGACAGATCTTGCGATTTTTCTTCTGGCTGTTTCTCTTTATCCATATATTTTGTAGTCTGAAAACCGAGAAATAAAATGACCGGTAATAGTATCAAAGGGAAAATATATTTAGGTTGTTTAAAATTAATTTTCTTAAAGTCCATTTTTTAATTTTTGATATTGGTTGAACAAATATTCTATTCGTAGACTGTCATTTTTAGATAATGGACCACTTTCTCTTTTCTTTTTTAATGATTGCAGTTCATTTACAATAACATTGATTTTTTGATCGTTTTTGTCCATGTCAGCTTTTATCTGATCACTTTCGGAGTACATGGTCGGAATCTTGTTAACGGTAGAAAGCTTGGGTTTAAAGAAGTAATATTGAATGAAAATCAACCCAAAAGAAATCACCAAAACAACCATCACATACCGGTAAACTTTTTGTGGGTGCTTGTAAATCCACTCCTTCAGTCGAAGTAGATTTTCTTTTATTGAATTATAGTTTAGTGTAAACATTAGTAATTAGATTTTGCTTTGTTAGACAATTCACTGTTATCTAAAATCCTCCAGTTTCTCAATAGTACTCCATGCGGATTGTTAGGACTTCGGATCATATCTTCAAAATTTCCTTCCGTAATTAACTTTCTGATTATTAAAGTGTTCTTCCTATTGATCATTTGAGTGCCGTAATAGATGAATTTTCTGTTGGGTAAATCCATTTTTATCGAATCGTTGCGTACTGTAACAAGAGAGTTTCCCGAGATTATCTGATTGTAAAAACCTTTTTCTCTCAAATTGGTGTATTCTTTCTTTCCGCTATCATCAATGAGATAAAGTGACTTTTCAACATTTTCTTTTATGTATCTGTCGTCCGGTGCAAGTGTGAAAAATAATCGATGAAACAATTCAATCTGAGATTTGTACTCAACAGGTCTGTTTAGAAGTTCATCAGTCTGTTTTACTAAAATCGGCACCCCGTTATCAATGACATAGAGTGATTTTCTGGAATCCTGGACGAGTTTATAGGCGAAAACAAATCCTACAATCACAATCAATACAGCAAATAAAATCGATGCTATGGACACCACTTTATTTATTTTGATCTTTTGTTCTATGTTTTTTACAAGCATTTAAAATTGATTTTTTATTTGAAATGAAATCTTTTAGAAAATTTTGATCTATTTTTTATTCATTTTGTGTACTGATTTTGCAATTTCTCTTGCAGCAGTTATGGCACCTGCTGCTCCCCCCGCGGCAGCCGCTGTCGCAGCTCTTCCAACACTTGCAACCGCACCTCCTGCTGCTTTGCCTTTGCTCATAATTCCTGCGCCACCCGCAGAAACAATAGAATCTGCAATAGAAGGAACCATCAAAACGCCAATTCCTGTTATGATGTAGGCAACGCATGGAAAAAGCGCGGTGTACATCATTCCGCTATTTTGTACATAAACCCGAAGGGTGTTCATATCTGCCACTCCACCCGAGTCAATGATAAGTGCATAGCGATCCAGTTCCATTTGATAGCCAGACATGATGAGTTGTTGACCAATATTAATTATGGTGTAAATGATAAAACTGTAAAGATTAATGTTGATGAATTTTGTGACCCAATTATTAAATGAATTTTCAAATCCCGGGATGAGAGACATCCCAACTGCTATAGGACCTAAAACAAGCAGAACATAACTCCATATCTTTTGTATGAAAAAGATGAGATAGGTACAGACGCGGAGAATAGTTAAAGACACTGCTTCGATTATTTCAGACAGCGTTTTTTGAATTTTAAACTCCATCTTCATATACCACTCCTTCGCAGGTGCGAGAAGTTTATCTACATCGATGTCAAACCAATTATCATCTGCTTTTTTCTCCAGTTTATCTAAGGTTTCCT
Source organism: Chryseobacterium gotjawalense (assembly GCF_030012525.1). NCBI lineage: Bacteria > Pseudomonadati > Bacteroidota > Flavobacteriia > Flavobacteriales > Weeksellaceae > Chryseobacterium > Chryseobacterium gotjawalense. Next base: position 2,472,544 of record NZ_CP124855.1, on the reverse strand, counting down.
GTTTCGCTTCTTCCTCTGCCTGTGTTTTAATTAATATTTCTAAAATTTGATTTTGCTTTTTAAACCGCTCAATTCGCAAATCATTTGCATCTTTCTCTATATCTTGAAACAGTGCAATTCCCGGTTCCGCAAGAGATTGTAGTGGATATTGAATCATGCTGGTGAAAGCACCCCAATACATTAAAATAAAAGCAATAATCGTCGGTCGAATCATGGGCGTGACTTCCCACGGTCTTGCACCTTCCTGCATCTGCCAACCGAGATAACCCATGTAACACAAGGCCCCAAAACCACCAATTGCCTGACCCAACATTACCGCGCCCGCAGATTGTGCCGCCATCGTGGTATCGAGTTTTGTGAATGCTTCCATAAACCACTTTTCAAAGGCACCGTCACCTTTTAAAAATTGCAGCAGTTTGCTGTAACTTTCAGTATCTCCAGTTTGTCCAAAGGCAACCGTCGGCAAAAGAAATAGGACAAAACAGGTTATAAGAGTTAAATATTTTTTCATGACCTAAAATTTATTATGATATTCAATCATTATTTTTTGCGCGATTTGTAGATCTACAGAATTCCAATCAGCTCCTAATTTCCTTGTTGATGTTGCCAAAAGAATTTTATAGTCCATAAATAAATTGTTTTTCTGATCGAATGCTCGTAACTGATTCGCAAACCTTCTCCAACCGATTAGAGTTTCATGATACATCAGAAATCGTTTTCCGCGGGGCATGTCCATCGTCCTGGAGTTTTTGTATTTATCTTTCAGAAGTGCTAATTCTTTTTCCAGGTGCGCAATTCCCCCATTTGCTAACATATTCTGATAAATTTTATCATTCTTTAATTGCCATTGCATATAATTTTGAGGATTCTCCGCAAAGTCGTTTAAAGGTTTTAGCATTTTTTTATAATAAAGTAGCCACAATGGATCTGCAGCGACCGTTGCCGAAGTCCAGTGTGCTAAATCCTGAACATTTCTTGTATAAAGTGTATCAACCTGAACCTTAATTTTTTCCGCTTCCGCTCTTTGAAATTCCAGTTCTACCAATCTTTGTACTTCTAGTCCAGTGGGTTTCAAGGGTCGAATATCTGCCCCGTCTTTATACTCCCGATTTCTTGCCGGAGCGAGCCAACCCCAAACCGTTGCATAGGCGAAATTGGTTTGTATTCCTAGTGTATATTTTGGATAAGGCCTGAAGTCCCCCCAAGATTCGAATACCATTCTCTTATTGTGCGCAACAATTGAAGGATCGTTTAGTCTTTTTACCTGCGCGAAAACACAACCAGCAGCGCAGAAAAACATCGTTACTAGAAGTGCTTGAATAAATTTTTTTTTCATCATTGTGTTTAGCGTTTTTTTGAAATAATCAGCGTTATTTATTTTACGGATAGAATAAATTTGTACTTTTCGATAATTCCTTTTACAATCATTCTATCCAAATTGACATACGTATTAATGGTTGGGATCTGATAGATGTAAGGTGTTTTTTTGGCGTTTTTCAACCTAATCTTAATGCATATCAGATAGCCATTGATCATCTGTGCCTTGGTAGATAGGTTTTGAATAAGTTCCTGTCTGTCGTAGGGATCCATCAAAAAATCATTTTCTTCATGCAGAATATCATTAGTTAATTCGGACTGCATTTTCAAAAGCTCTTGTGTTGCACCGATGTAAAATCTATTCAGTAGAATTGCATATTCCGGATGTTGCGCCGTCAGCGATAGAACATCATTGGCATTGATGCCGATTTGCGCAAATGTTTTAGACAGATAATAAAGTTGTTTCCCTTGTCTAATTGCTGAATTTACATTGGTGAGCTTGTCATAAATATATTCTTGAATTGCTACTATCTGTGCGATCTTTTGATTGACATCATCGTAGATTTTTTTCTGTTTTTCGTAAGAGTTTAAATAAGATTCGTTACTGGCCAAACGCACCGCTTGATTTTTGGTTAACTGCACCAATAATTTGTCATTATAGACTAAAGTTTGCGCGTTTAATTGTAGGGAAGCGCCATAAACAGCAATGGAAAGGGTTAGAAGCTTTTTCATAAAATTGAATTAAAAATGACTGATAATCTGTTCTACAATCTGCTTGTCTTTATTAATATAATTCAGTAGTACGAATTTTGTCCATTCCACTTTCCGTTTGATATCTCGAACTTTCATTAGCATAAAGAGTGAATCTCTTCTCAAATTCGTAACCTCTTCTAATGCGTATTCCAGTAAAATTTTTCTTTCTGCTTTTTCCATTTGGTTTATTGCCCCATAAGAAATCACGATGCCTGAAAGTAATCTCACCACCATTTGCATATCATCAACAAATCTGATTTGTGACGGAAGAACTACTATTAATGAATAAGGTGCGCCTTGTATTTCTTCAACAATTTTAGATTGAACATCCTGTATTTTCTGACTTTCCAAAAAAATGGCATAACCTGTAGGGATGGCCTGCATGGCAAAATCCACAAGTCGTAATCTCTCCTGAATTTTGGTCGTGGTTTCTTTAAATTTCTCCCATTGCTTTTTATTTACAATTTCCGAGGTCAGATTGACGTCTTGTTTGTTTTTCATCGTTTTCTGCCGGTCGTTTTCTTCCATGGTGTGACGAATTTCTTGATTCATCATTGGAAACGACACATTTTCCTTTTGCCAAGGCGGAGTTGTATTTCCACCGGAAGACGTTAAAACCACATAAGCTGCGGGTATAATAATTGAAGGGATCAATCTCTTTTTCATGGCGGAATATTAAATTTTAAAAGCGATTCTTGTAGGTCCACATGATATTTTGAACGATACTCATATCCGTATTGATGTAGCCCTGAAAAGGATTGATGGATTGAAACCAGCCTAATCTAATTGCTCGTTCAATATTCAATTTTGTAGCAAGCAACCAGATTTTAAGCATCGTAACATTCTGCGAAACTGAAAAAAGCAGTTTGTACCGATCGCCTGCAGTTGCAAGATTTAATTCTCCTGGTTTTAACAACTCGGTAACATCCGTTGACAGTTTTATAACTTGCTCATAGGCTTTCTGCGTTGCTTTTACACCGAAAACCGAATATTGTGGCTTATCGCCTGTCAACGTTAAAATGTCGTTTGAATATTGTAAACATCGGTCTAACTCATTATAAATACTCACAACCTGAACTCCATTTTTTAAAGTTCCGGATACTTCATTCAGACCTTTTAAGACTTTATTTTGAATATTATTTGCAACCGCCATTTGAGTGCTTACCCAAGTTTGAGCCTGCTGTAATTTGGTCTGCTGCTCGATTGTTTTTTCCTGTTGATTTTCTAAATTATCAGAATATAATTTAAGAGCGAGTGTGGTGGTTACATCGATATAGGTATTTTGAGCAAAGGCAAAACTCGCTGCGAAAAACAATACGGTGATACTAAATTTTTTCATATTCAAATTTTTTAGATTCAATGAGTTCTATTAAATTAATTTGTCTGTCGGTTAGTTCCTGATCCAATATTTTTAGAATATTTTGATCCTTGTGTTGGACTTTTAAGGATTTGTAGTAAGCAATTACATCCTGATCCAATGGCTGTCGGTAAAGATTTACCAAGCCCACCATATTCTCCATTTTATCATCAAGGATTGTAAAATCACTTACAAATAATTGCAATGCTTCATCATAATTATCGCACTGATGTGCATAATATTCAATGGCTATCTTTTCTGGCTTTTCTGTAGTGTAGGTTAAGTATTGCTCAAGAGAAACTTCATTTCCATACACTTCTCCTTTGGATCCACGTTTTATATAAAACTCCTTAAAACGGCTTCTGCCATACTTGTTGTTCAAATTATTAATCGTGAAAATCTTGTTCTGCTCCACTTTATTTAAAGATAGAAGAGAAGCGATTTTATCAAAATTATCCTTGAATTTTGTCTGATCCAATAGTATAAAAGTGTCCGAATTATTAATGATGGAGTCTTTTACTACGGTATTTCCGATAATGTCATCCAGCTCTTGCGTAACGACCACAGCTTCTCCCCAGAATTTTCGCACCGTTTTGTATAGATACAGAATGTATCCGCCCATTAGTTTAGAAGCGATTGCTTTCCAGGCTTCTTCAATAATAAGTGCTTTCCTTCTGTCCTTCCGCAGCCGCATTTTCTGGATAAAAGTGTCCATGATAATTAGCGTTACAATGGGAAACAACTTCGGATTATCTTTTACATTATCAATCTCGAAAACGATGAAAGGCTCATCAAATAAAGTGTTATCCGCGTTTTCATTGAGCGTTGTTCCATATCTTCCACCTTTGTAAAAATCTTTTAAGACAAATAAGAATGTCCGAAGTTTAAACTCGCTTTCATCTATTTTGTGCTTTTTATTATTCAAATAAATTGGCAAAAATTGATCACAGTAATCGTAGAAACTATTGAAAGATAGTTCCGAAACGGATAGTTTTTCCTCCAGCTCTACGATTCTTTTTATCAGTGCATTCCTGATTGCATCCTGCCATTCATCATTATTTTCAGGGCGTTTAATAATGGATTTTGTTTTGGTGACAATGAGTTGCGTTTCGTCATAGATCTTTCTTCTCACTTCATCATTTAAAGTTTCGTACGCTTCAAAAATTTCAAAAAACTTTGCTGGGTCATAATCAGGATTATTAGAATTTTTATCCGGATGATACAGCTGGATTAATTTTCGTCCTTTCTCTCGGATGTCTTTCGGACTTGCATCAAACATAATTTCCAAGATGTCGTAATAAGTTTGATTTTCTTTTACCTCATTTTCATATTCTGCCTGAATATCTTCATCGTGAATATTATATTTTCTTAAATACTGAAAGAGTTCTTCAGAACTTTTGTCTTCGAACCAACCACTTCCACCATTATAAAATTGGTGATAGTAGGATACCAATACATTATCTAAAATTGATTTTTGAGTAGAACTCATCGAAGCATCTGCACCTTGCCAGATTAGAAAAATAAGGTTGGTTAAAAATTCAATTTTTTCAATATTAAATTCTTCTTTATCCATTAAAAAAGGATTCATCGTAATCGGCTTTTCTTCTGTGTACTGAACATATCTTCCGCCTTTATAAGCACAAAGTCCAGAGTATGAATCACCGGTATCTACAATGATTACATCGTAATTGTAGGTAAGATACTGCTCTACAATATTATTCATAAGAAAGGACTTACCCGAACCGGACGGCCCAAGTACAAACTTATTTCTGTTATTTATTCTACCTGTTTTCATAGGCAAATCGGAAGGATCAATCTTTAGTGGAACTCCCTGTCTATCGGTAAACCGGAGGTAAAAATTGGAATCTTCGTTCACGGGATAACTTTCTTTAAAAAAAAAACAAAGCGCTGCTTCGCTTGTCGTTGTAAAAAGATCATAGGATTTTAATTCCACCGCATTTCCTGGAAGACAACAGCGAAAAAGTTCTAATTGATTATAGGAATTCTGGGACACTATAATCCCTTTCATGAACAGTTTATTCTCAATCAGGGATTGGGTTTCCTCCATTTTCTCCGGGGAATCTGTGGAGTAGGATATTGAAAAGTGAGCGTCTACAATGAGTTGCCCGTCCATTGCAATATTGCGTAAGAGTTCATCTATTTCATCCGCAACAATAGCGTTCGACGGAGAATTATTGGCCACACCTTCGTGTTTTTTCTTCTTCTTTTCTAATTCTCGTTGCTTCGGTGCTTGCAGTGGAATGGAAATAATTTGATTATAAATAATGGTTTTATAATCTTCGAGTTCATTAATAAAGGAAAAGTTATCCACCGCAGTTTCCGAAGCGGAACCGCTTCCACCTAAATAGGAATAGGTCTCAATTTCAGAAGGCAATTCAATTTTCTCTACATCTACAAAACTGATTGTTTTCACGAATTTTTCTCCGATAATTAAATGCTCGCTGGTGGCTTTGATATTATTGAAGGAAGGTGTTTCGTAAAAGTTCATCGAAAGAACACCGTTGATATAAAAATCGAATTCTTTCTCTTTCAGAAATTGTGGATCACATTCATTCTGAGAAAGCAGCATGAATATCTTCAGACATTTGTCGCGCAAGATTTTATAAGATTTTGCAGAATATTTGTAGGTATTTTTCTTGTTGTTCTGGTCTACAATATCAGTAAAGAGCAAAAGCGTATCTATTGATTTAAATAATCTTCCGTCAAAATGCTTAGAATATTTATTTTGTAAAAATTCTGTAGATTGTTCTGCAACATATTTTTGTCTGCTGAAAATATCAATTTTCTGTACGATGTGATTTTCTCCAATGATCGCTACCACTTGATTTAAGATAGCATGAAATTGCAGATAGGCGTTTGGATCTGCAGAATATTGTTGCACATTATTTTTAATTTGAATCCCAATAATTGGATTGCCAAACTGCCCGATTAAAACATCAAAATTCCAATTGTTGTCACTTCCATAATCATAGCCGATAAAGGGAATTTCAAATGTTTTTTTCTTTAATTTCATCTGTAGATATTTATTGTTTTTAAAGGTCATATGTAATCGCCTCAATCTTAGTCAGTGTTTGCTAGCAAATTTGTTAAGAGCGATTTCATATTCTATTTTTTAGATAAAAATTTTACATTTCTAAATTTGATAGGCATGATGTGTAATTCTTCTTCGTTTTTTGTTTTGTTGAAAAGCCCTTTAGAATCCTGTGTTTTATAACTTAAAAAAATACCGGTTCCTCCGATTGCTGCTCCGATGAGCATTCCAAAAATCCCAAATAATGAAGATAGTATCGCGATGGTGACGAGTCCGCCAACAGCTGAACCCATTGCGTAGTAGATGTATTTGTCTTTCAGACCGAAAAATATAAGGGGTTTTTTAAGCCCCTTATAAAGAAAGTACCCCACTAGAATATTGCTGCAATGAATGTTGGAACTAACAGCAGGAAAATACAAGCGCCACCCCAACCAACAATTTCTTTGTTGATGTCCTGATCGCCGTTGGTCCATTTGTTATAAATCCGGATTCCGCCTACTGTTCCTACAATAGCACCAATTGCGTAAATCAGTAAACCAAGATCATTGATATATCCTGAAATGGTAGTTGCAGCTGCTCCCAATGCAGCACTTCCCCCAGATTGCGCAAGCGCCGTACTCAAGGAAAAGAGTACTGCAAAAGCAGTTAAACTTCTTTTCATCATTTTGTGTTTTTTTAAATTTTGAATCATCTTCTTTATAATATTTAAGGTTAAATTGTAATTTTTAAAATCCTGCTGCCTGATAGACTTTATGGCCGTTCGTATTCGAAATCATTTGCACGGTCGTTTCTGCATCATTCAACATTTGGTACCATCTATCGTTGTTGATTTTACGAAGATTCTGATTCACTTCGCTATCAGCTTCATCTCGGAGATCCGCCTCATTTCTTTCGGTCCCAATTACTTCGTCCAAATTATTATCATCTCCTACAGATCCTAAAGTGCCAGAATCAAATGAATCTATATTTTGTTCCGATTCAAATCTTTGTCGCCAAACTTCTATATCTTCTCTTTCTTCAGACATTTCAGTGTCTACCGGAAACTCTTTTTTATTAAATGATTTCGGCGTATTCAGGTTTTCTACATCTTCTATTTCCACAGTTGTTATTGCAACTCTGTTTTGCTCTTCAAAATCGAGCGAAAAGACATCAATTTCTTCGGTAGCTACCGTGGATTCCTTTTTCAGGAAGAGATCGTACACGATATTTCCGATATAGTAGAGGAAGTATAGCGCGAGAAGAATGATTAGGAATTTTGTCATATTCAACAGTTTTTCTAAAGATTGGTAGTGAATTATGGGATTAAATATTGGTATCCAGGGTTTCATTGATACAGGTAATTAGTTCATTAAACGAATTTCTAACCGCGTACTTCTGTTCATAATTCAGGTATCTGGTATTAATGGTTTGCAGACAGTTTCTTTTAAACACGGGACTTTTTAGTAGTGTTCCGTATTTTTGTATTTCAGCGTCCATGCCTTCCTGATTTAGATATTTATAGCCTTTGTCGTACTTTGAGCGAATGAAAACCCGCTCTGCCTGACTTTCCAGCATTCCTAAAAAATTCACAAACACCAAGGTGGACTTTGCAGACACATCTGAATACTCAAATGGAATGATGATAAAATCGCTGTAAATCAATAAATCACTGTACTTCGCATCAAGCGTACCGGCCAAATCAAAAAGGCTGATGTCATCATTATCTTTTAAATCCAAGATCGTTTCGTAGTCTGAAAAAGGTTGCTCCACTTCGTCTCCTATAATTTCAACATCATATAATTTGGGCAGATCCAATAATTCATCCTCTTTCCATTTCTGGTAAAATGACTTTTGATAATCAAAATCGAAAACATTTATTTTCCTTTTTGAGATTGTCGAAATGTAATTCGCAAAAGTGATTGCAAGTGTTGTTTTCCCCGTACCTCCTTTTTGAGTTGCAAAAGTGATTATCATTCGTAATTTTATTATTTCCGTTTTCTTCTTTTCCTTTTGAGTTCGTTTTCTCCGGGATCTTTTGATATTCCTGAAGTCTTCATGACTTCAAAAAGCATTTCATCTACAGCTTCCATTACTTCACTTCTGGAATGTTTTTCATGTTGTGATTTTTCACTATTGACTATTTCTGAATTTAATATTCTCTGATATTCTCTATCTCCTATTAAACTCTGCAGTTCACCAACAAAATGGTGTTTAGTGCTAATTGCGTAGACCTTCCCACTTTCACTTTTTATAATAAACACTTTGTCTTCATCACTATTTTTGTATATGTTATTTTGTAAATGGTCTCTAACTTCACTCTGGATTGCTTTATAAGTTTCCAATTTTTTCCGCTCTCTGTTTTCGAAGAGCATGAACTCTTGCAGCTTCGCTTCTGGATTGTTTTTATTAAAAAAGCCCAACAGAATCAATTTTGATTCTTTATCCGGAATAGTAAAATCTTTCAAAACTTCAAAAAGTCGCTTATCAACTTTCTCTTCCGTAAACTCAAACAGCTCACTCATTTTTAATACCTCACTACCTTTATAGACTCTCTGTGATTTATGATCGATCAACGAATATCCAAATGGTTGGTGATTATCTTTGTGATGAAACACGATGTCTATCCCAAATAATTGCCTCAGTTTGTGCTGCAGTTCACTTTCAAATTCCAACCTTATTTTAAGTTCATTTTCGCCAAACCTACCTTTTGTTGCAGGAAATACTGATTCTTGTTTTCTCTTGTCTTCAACCCTAAACACTTTGTTGGAATGAAGATCTTTGTACTTTATTAAGATTGCTTTTATCTGATTTTTCCTGCTGTCCTTTTGATTCTTCGCAAAATTTATTCTCTCAATATTTATTTTCCTTTGGGTCACTCCGTTCTTCAGGATATCAAAAGCATTTTCATCTAGTTTATTTTTAATCATTTTGAAATCATTTCTTTCAAGTAAAGTTTCGAGTTGCTTGAAAGTGCTGACTTTATAATTCAATAATTTATCAAGATCCTCATCGGGTTTAAGATGGTATAGTTGTTCAAGGGATCTACTTAATGCTTCTTGCGATTTTAGTTTTTCAAAACTATCGTTGATCTTTTTTCCAGTAGTCTTATCTACTCTTGTCGATACGATGTGGACATGGTTATTATCTGTGTCATTGTGGAAAACGACGGTGAAAGGTTGCTTGCCGTATCCCATTTCAATCATGAAATTTTCTGCGATTTCGGCAAGTTGTTCTTTGGAATGTTCCTGAAACTTTGTGGAAATCATGGCATGAAATTGAGGTTTGATTATTTTTTTGTTTCCTATTGAAATGGCCCTTAAATAATCTCTTACTTGTTGTTTACCACTCGATTTATTAATGAAGGAAGGAAAATTTTTCATCGTCATCAACTCACCTTTTTCACTTTTAATCTTTTTATCGTTGTAATTCACCCCTGGGAAACCTGAACCGGCCGCCGGCATAATTTTTACGATCATTTCGCAAGGATAGAATAGATCTTTTCAAATATTTCATTCTGCCTTATCTTGAGAAGTATCAGCTCACGAAGCGTTTCCGAAAAGTTCTTAAGCTCCGGTTCGGAGATATTCTTTTGTCCGTTCACCAGTTTTGCCACCTGATTGATATTTGTTTCTATTTTGACAAAGAGATTATCCTGTTTTTCGATGAACGCCAGTACTTCTCTCCTTTCATTATCTAACAGTCTTCCTTCTACAGAGTTGACGATAAAGCTGGTTAATGTGATCTGCCTTTCTGAACAGAATTTTATCCAAACCTGTTTCCTCTCCTTATCTATCCGAAATTTTATTGTTTCTGCTTTTTCTACCATACTTTTTATAAAGACCGACATAAACAATTATAAACACAGATAACGCTAACAGGAATGGGATAAATTGGTCAATAGAAACCGTGGGGTTCCCACCGCCGAAATCCGGTGGTGCGCCCGGGCCGTCACCGCCGACAGACTGCTTTTGTTCCATATAAACATTGTCTGTGAATTGCGCATTAAGAATGCCAGTGCATACTAGTAAGGCAACCAGACACAATCTCATCAATTTATTTTTCAAAAAAATTATCATCTGTTTACTATTATTTTAGAAATTACAGTTTCACCCTTGTTTGAAATGATTTGAACCGTGTACATGGATTTTATACTATTGTTCAGTTCAATAACAAATGGGGTTGATGTCTCAATATTATTAGTTTCTTTGATGAGCCGACCGCTCATATCAAAAACAGCAACTTGAGCTCTTTGCCATTCCGGATCGAATAAGACCACATAACTCTTGATACTCGGATTGTATGTTACAACCGTTCGATTTGCTTTAATCGATGAAGAAGACGAAAGTGTTTTGGGAGTGCCGTAGTAAAAACCATAAGTTTGGGCAGTGAGGGGAACAATGTCTCCTTGTTTAACTTCTATTTTTTCACCGCCGTCAATCTCATAAAAGAATTTTTTGTTTGTCGATAGATTTCCTTCTTCAACTAATTGGGCATTTTCACGGATTTCGAATTTCAAATATTTGCCGCCATAAACGGCCATAGAAAGTTTTTTACCTTCGAAATCTCCTTCATTCGCTTCATTGATGTAGAGCCTGTATCTCGTGGCGAAATTTTCATCTATACCTCCGATCTGAGTATTTTCTTCGTAAGAACTTATTAAACCTGAATTGCTGGCCTGGGCCTGAACTGAGTATTCACTTGGGTTTCCATTGTTCCCAGTTTTAAAATGAGGAGCTACCGCATAGTAAGTTTCACCAATCTGATTGTAATTATCATCTAATAACAAGACGCCTAACTGCTTTACCGAAGTGCCATTTATCCGGTTTGCGTTTACATGATAATTCATGTTTTCCTGTCGGGGAATATTTGAAAATCTTCGAAGATTATCAAAATTTAAAATGGCTGGAGTACTATTGCGTAATTTTATTTTAAAAGTACCAAGAGGCTTTATCACCAATGCATTGATATTACCCACAGGACGGTTGTTGATATCGAAGGTCACGATTTGATTAGCCGCGTAGTTTGAAGTTGTTCCTGAGGCAGTATTGAAATGGACATTAGTTGGATTAACGGCAATTCCCCAAATGTTGTCAATATTATTGTCGTCGCCAACTACAGTGCCCTGCAGAGTCTCATTTATTCCTATTAAAGAAAGATCCAGGTTCGTGAGAAAGGGATTAGAAAATTGATAGATAAACTTGCCGTAAGTCTGTTGCCACGGATTATCTATTTCGAAAATATCAGTGATATACGTGTTATATTTTTCTCTGTATAAATTTGTTCCGGTTCCATTAGAGCCAAACTGAACTGTTTGGGGACTTAATGGTAAAGTCAGATTGTCTGCGTAAGGAACTCCGTTTATAACGCTTACATTTTCTGGGATCAGACCACCTCCCGTTCCGAGTGCGTAATAAGAAGCCCTGTCTTCAAATTTTGTTTTATCCGTGAGCTCAACGGTGATCCCTGGAGTCTCTGCAGAATTGATCGGAGTAGCCGGGATGATTGACCCATCAAATTGAACTAAGCTGTTATTCCATTTAAGAATCTCAGTTTTGCTCCATCTTTGATTAGTGAAAACAGTATTAATTTCAGATTGTAATGTCCCAAATTCCTTATCAAAAAACGGCACACCGATTTGCTGATAATCTCCATGCTTATTACTCGCAAACTCTTTACTAACTACCAAACTAATTTGGTTTTGTTCTAAACCGGTAATAAATAATTGACCGTATTTAGAAGTTTGCCAATTAGCTGGATCTGTTAACCGCAAGAAAAAGTTGTCGTTAGTGGCATTAATTGCCCTCACAACGTCATTTTCGGTTTTTGCTTCAATTAGCATCTTAGAAAAAACTTCTACCCTACCATTTCCTTTCGTCTGCAGTCCACCCCGATTATAAAAAAGAGCATCATTGACAATAGATAACATACTCTCCTCTGCGATATGAGTAGTTACGTCCTGCGCATGGATTGATAAAGTAGAAGTCAACACAAATAATAACACAGTATTTTTTTTCATCATCCTCATGATTTAATCCTTTGATGGAATCCACTGTATTACTCCATCAACAGACTGTAAAACGAATGTTCCTTTCGATGGTATCGCGGGAATTTTAGTTTGACTGGCGACATAATTTTCCACCCATATTTTCGGTACGAGCTGATTATTCTCGGTGATTGAAACAGAAGAATCCACCGTCACTTTGCCCGGTAGTGAAACACCTCGATAAGTGACGTAAAGCCCTTGAATCTCACCCGTTGCTTTATCTTTCACAAATACTCCCGGAATAATGTCACCGTCGTTTTGTATGGCAAAACCTGCGATTCTATCAGCAGTTTCACTATAAAGGCCATACGTGCCAGGATATCCTATTGTGTCCCCTCCTGCAATTTCGATTTGACCAGTAATCGGGTTTCCCAGCTGAGTTCCGGTGGTGGTGAGTACTGCACTAAAATCTTTTGAGCCAACTTCTCCATCGGCAGGATTATAAACTAACATTTTAGTGTAGTTTGTAGTAGCAGCGCTAATTCTTGTGGGGTTTATTTGAAATCGTCCATTTACTTTAAGCCATCTATCAACAAAATCACCTGATATCAGTGCGTTTGCCAAGCTACTTTGACCGGGATCACTAAAAATGCCTTCATTGGTCACTGAATTTGAATCAGCGGCCTGCAAAGAATTATTTGAATGAATAATTAGTTTGTTGTTGAGATTGGCTTCGCCAAAACCTGCACCGGTTCCAATAAGTACATTATTATTTCCGAGGTTTGAAACAGGCGCTGTTCCACTTGATGATCCTGCACTGTTTCCAATAAGGACATTGTATTTTCCCAGATTTCGAAATTGCCCTGCTTTGTAGCCGAAAATAGAATTAAAACTGCCAGCGCGGTCATGAAATGCAGCTGCCATTCCAAATATTGAATTTTTATGACCGGTGGTATTATTAGCTCCGGCTTCATCTCCAAAAAAACTGTTTGCATTACCTGTCGTGAGTTTCTGTCCAGCCATGGATCCAACCGCAGTAGAATACATTGAAGTTGAAATTTGCTCAAGTGCACCGTAACCGAAACCAAGGTTATAGAAACCTGTATGATTTGGATTCATATTTCCGAAATACATTGAGTATGTTTCTTCGCTCATACCCAACGCACCATCTCGTAAAGGAGAATTGGTGCTCCCAATAAATGTGATGTATTTCGGAGTGTAATTTCCTTTTTCAACAACTTCTTCAAGAGTTCCATTTTCAAATGCTTTCCAGGTCGCCCCATCAAAATAGTAATAACCGACCTTTCTGACAGCACCTGTTTTAATTGTGGTGTCTTCAGAAGACAACGGCTCATTAACATACACTATGGTTCCTGTCTGCTCACTGTTATATAGATGATCCTTGTTCTTTAACTGAAAACCGGTTACCCTCGGGGGAATGATTCCGTCTGCTTGTGAGATGTCCTGTGTATTAATAGATACATCCAACGTCGCTTTTGGTGCCGTGGTGTTAATTCCAACTTGAGAGAAAGCGAAAGCGTGGAACATAAATAATAAAATAATAAAACTCTTTTTCATAATTGTTGTTGCTAAAACAGTTACAAAATTGAAATTTTATTATCAGAATTATAGCATAATTCAGCCTCAGAACATTATTCAGTAATGTACTGGCATATAAACTATGGGATGCGTAAAATTTCTGGCTTATACTGGATTAAATTGGATGATTGCACATAAATCTGCCGCTGCATGAATTTGCTAGCCCCAAATAAAAAACGAGTTCCGAAGTTTTTTCCCCTTTTGAAAAAAGGCAAGATTCGTCTTTGTAACCCAACTTGAAAAGTTGTGGGTACAAAGACACATCTTGCTATTCAAAACCGACTTATTTTTAAGAGGTTTGAAAAACAATTTTTAAAACTGATAAATAGTTGATTTGTATTACGTTAGAAAAGATTGCTTCTAAAAAAGAAAAGAAAATTGGGATTGTGCTATTTTACGCAGGTTAAGTGCAAACCTATATTTTAATTACGCAGGTTTTGTTGCCAACTTATTGATTTATCGCAGGTGGGTGCTATTTTACGCAGCTTTTTGGAAGGACTGCTATGATCATTTTACTCAGGTACCTAGGATCTTTTTACGCAATCTATTTTTTGAACCTGTGACTTAATTACGCAGGTTGGAAAAAGGAACCTTCCCTTGATCTACGCCCGATTAATAAATATAATTCCTAAAATGACCGAATATTCGTTACACAGGTAGAAATTTTTATTAGAACGATTAGTAAAATTCTATATCATTTATCCTTCCATTCATATTTAGTTTTCCCACAACCACATCGGATTGTTTTCTCTACACTGTCGTAAAACTTCATCGCAACTTCCTGCTTTTTGCAATCATCTTCCTGGCAGTAAAACAAGTTTATAAACTCTTTAAAATCAGCCCACATTGCTTTTAAGTCGGCAATTTTAAAAATTAAAGTGTTATCGTGCGATGCAGAATTCGTGAGTAAACTAGAATTTTGAATTCTGTCAAAAAGCGTAGCATATCTCTTAAGTTGGGGACTTTGCCCATTAATTTGAGACCGAATTCTTGCAAATAGTTCGTCTAGCATTCTGTGTTCATTATCATCTCCATACTTAAAAGCAAATTTTGCCTGCAGGTTATGCGCAATCTGTTTAAATTTATTTTCACAAAATATTCTCATCATATTTCCCACTACATCAGTATTACCTTCTGCTAGCAACTCATTAATCCTTTCTTCATTGCCATTGCTCGAAAGTTTTAAAACAGTTCCATCCTCGTCATTCCATGCAATTTCTTTTATCAACCAACCTTTACCTTTTGCTTGTGGTTTTACAAAATTCTTAAACCACTCAAATTCGTGTGTTAATAAGATTATCTGAAATTGTTTAGATTTTTCAAATAACAATTCGGAAAATCTTTTCCGGTGTGTCGAATCAAAACTTGAAATTACATCATCAAAAACAATAAATTTTGAATTTTTCCCAAATGCATCTATTGATGCAAGAAAAAATGAAATACCAAAACAATTTAGATGAGATTCGCTAAAAAGTGCTTGAGGGGGCGAAATTATTTTATCTTTAAAGTTAAATTCTATCGTTAAACCATCCAAATTATCTTCGTCACCAATCGTTTTTAATCTAAGGTTTTGAAAAGGTTCTTCGGGATTCATAAATTGATAATACTCATTTATTTTCGCCGAAAAAGAATTAATAAAGTTCTCTAAACCTTCTTTGAGTACTTTTATAAAGTGATTATAAATCAATTCTAAAGATTTACGCTGGTTTTCCAACTGCTCCCTTGCTTTTTCAAACTTTTTGATGTTAATGAATGCATCTTTTGCAGCAGATATGTCTGCGAAAATTTGGGTACTGCTATCCTTTTTAAATATTGCATCTATCTGTTTTATTCTTAAAGCGAGCATTTCCACAAACTCAAAGTCAGAATCCTGAAATAGGGCGCCTTCCAATGAAAGCAATTTTTCATTGGACACTACTCTTATCTTTGCATTTTCTTGAAACTTTTTGAATTTTTCTTTCAAATTTTCTAAATCAATAATTGGCTTTTGATCCTCAAAATATTTTGTGTAATCAATATTAAGGCGATCTAATCTTTCAATAGAAACTGATTCTAGCAATTTTCTTGCGTTATCAAACTTTACCTTTTTCTTGGATGCTTCTTCAATCTGTAATAATCGTACTTCAAGTTCTGCTTGCAATTCTAAATTGCTTTTAGGTTGCAAACAAAGCGGACAAGAGTCAGCTTTATGATACTTTTTTAAAATCGTTTTCCCAGTATCCAATAATTCTGCAAGAAAGGTTTGCATTATTCCATCTACATCTTTCGAAATTAGATCAAATTCATTAAAATAATTTGTGTATGTAGTATTGAGAAAATCTTTCTCGGATTTTATTGTTTCAATTTCAGTTTTAGCCTTATTTAAGATTTCATATTCTCTTAAAATATTTTCGTTGTGCGGTTTTTTAAGTTTTTCCAGAACAGTATCTATATCTGCCAAACTCGTTGCTTTTATTTCTAGTTTAAGATTTTTTATCTTCTCATTTACAGATTCTACTAGATTCGCCTCGGATGTTACATTTGCAGAAAGTTTTGATATTAGAGTTGATTTTTGAGTATTGATTTGGTTCTCAAAATTTTCTTTTTTAATCTCTGTATTAATTGAGCGGTAAACTTTACCAAGTAACTCTTTCTTCTTTGTTACCTCAGAAAATCCAATAATATCTAATAAACCTTTTAATTTGTCCCCTTTTGGAGAGAGTATAAAATTCCCCAAATCTCGATGACGTAAAATGAAATTTTCTTTCTGCGAATCATTTACAAATTTCTTGAAATCATCATCAATTTTAGAAAATTTCGGTGCATCATTAGACAGAAATCCTTTTGTAGCGTCTAAGGAATTATTATTGAAGTTTATTTCAACTTCTGTTCTCTCTTCTTCTGGCGCGAAGTAATTCCTAGTTGCACTTTTTAAATTTATTTCGGTACTAGATAAATGGTCAATTTTATTAGAAAAAAACCATTCTATAGAATCTGTAATGCTACTTTTACCAGTACCATTATCACCATACAAAACAATTGACTTCCCATTCAATAGAATGTTTAATTCTCTACGAACACCTCTAAAACCTTTTAGTCGTAAATTATTAATCTTCATCGGGAGAATTTTTTTCGTTTCGCAATTTTTCTAATTCATTTTTAACATGGGATTCCGTGAGAGTTCCCTCAAGGTATAGGTCCTTTAACAATTCAGCGATCTTGGAATCAACATTTTCTAAATCTACCAAATTTTCAAAAAATTCATCTAGGATTTCTACACCGGATTTTATTGTATTTTCCATATCATTTAAAATATCCCCAGTCAATTTCAAGTTTTATTGGTAAGTTTTCACTTAAAATGGCACTGTTTAATTTATTGTTACAAATAGGAGAAACACCATGATTTTTTACAAAACTATGTAAGAAATAGGTTTCCAATTCTTCTATTTTCAAGTTCCACATTTCTTTCAAAATATCAAAGTTTATATAGGTGAAAAATAATGTGTCTACTTTTCCATAATTTTTTAATCCTACATTGCTTATTCCGTCTAAATGTCCTACAAGTCTTTTCTTTATACTATTGGTTCTTTTTTCACTCATTCCGATATAAATCAATTTGGACTTATCGAAAGGATACTGAATGTTAATACCATGAGTGAAAATAAAGTACAAACCTGTAATACCGTCTAAAATATTCAGATTATCTGACGTTAATAATTTTGGATTATCAAAAAAAATTTTAATGCTTTCGCTCATTTCTAGCCTGTCTTTTCTTCAACCCAAGATTTATATTTTGTAAAATAAATATAAACTGAGTTTTCGATTATTTTATCAATGTATTTCTCGTAAGCATTTATTGCTTCAGTTATCCATTCAACTTTTCCCTTACGCCATTCTTTGATTTTGAACTCTAAATATCCTACTGGCATAATTAAATTAAGAGATTCCGTTTCCATGTCGAATTTTTTAGAGTTTCTGTACAAATTATCAATCATCGCAAGTCTCTCAAATTCGTCATCATAAAATTTTGCTTCATGGCTGTTTTTATTCCTGAGAAATTTAATTGTTTCAAACGTTTTATCATACGCCTCAATCAACTGTATGAAATTTTGATGATGTTCTTCCGGCAACTTTTTCTTCAAAATATTCAAATTGCAGTTGCGGTTTTCAATATTTAACTCAAAAAGCACATTCACCAAAAGTTTCAGTAAGTCAGATCCAGTTGCTACTTTATGAAAAAAAACCTCCAAATGATATTTTACGTAGTCTAACTCACTAATATTATTTTCATCAATAAATCTCTTGTCTGGAATAAGACGTAAGAATACTGCGACCTTTTCTAAATCCTTCATAACACCATCCAATGCTACAAATTTTGAATTGATATCAATATTTAGTTTGTGAATTGAAGTTAGAAGATGTCTTTTGTTTCCTTCTCCTTGCATTTCAGGCAAATCTTTTACTGCGGCCATCAATTGCCCCGAATGCGCGGTAAATTTCTTTAAAAGCTCAGAGTATGTCATATCTATATATTAAAACACATCCACCAATTCACCCAAATAATGCTTTAAATTATACTTCTTCGTGGTATCTAAAGCCCGTTCCAGACAAATAAATTTCTGGTCTTTATGGGTTTTGAAATATTCTACGGTTTCGGGAGCTATGGTTACATCAAGGCAGATCAAAGTTTCCTTTTCACTGTCTTTTGCAA
This sequence comes from Chryseobacterium gotjawalense, assembly GCF_030012525.1. NCBI lineage: Bacteria > Pseudomonadati > Bacteroidota > Flavobacteriia > Flavobacteriales > Weeksellaceae > Chryseobacterium > Chryseobacterium gotjawalense. Next base: position 2,453,814 of record NZ_CP124855.1, on the reverse strand, counting down.
GGAGTATCTCGTTTTTGGTGAACTGTGATTGTTGTTCAGTGGTAAAATTGAGATTGAAACCTTTCTTCAATAAAATTTCGGTAAGTAATTCTTCACGGTTAAAAGCATTGACCAATTGGGCTTCTTTTTCTGCAATGTATTTTTTGAGCAATTCTATATTTTCTGCATCTGTTTTTGCAGGATCGGGTGCAAAATCTACGCGTGGGAAATTGGATTTTGCAAGCTTAAAAACTTTGAAACCTAAGCCTTTTAAATTTTCTTCTTTATTTTCTTCTGTAAATAAATCAGGTTGTTCCGCTTCTTTGGTGGCGATAAGCTTTTCGATCACTCTTTTATTACGCTCGATGGTAATGTCGCTTATTTTTTTATAACCGCCTTTATATGCTTCACTTTTTTCGTCGGTTTTCTCTGGCAGTTGAACTAAAATATATTTTCTGTTTCCGCCATCTTCTATGTTAAGCTCAGTTATCGCTTGTCCTGTTGTTCCTGATCCCCCGAAAAAGTCTAAGACAATATCATTTTCAATCGTTACAAAATCAAACAGCCTTTGTAAAACTGTTTGTGATTTGGGGTTGTCAAAAACACCCCTGCCAAGTAAATCATTTACAACTTTGGTAGAGCCACGACCATCTTCATAAATTACAGTCCGTAAAACATCTTTAACATTCTCTATTCTCTTTTTAGGTTTAATTAAAGTTGTTTCGTCATTTCCAAAAACTATTTCGTTCTGTAAAATCATCCTTCTCATAGTTTCCTCTGGAAATCTAAATCCTTTTTCTGGAATTTTGCAAGGCAGTTGAGTTTTAGGATGTAAAATTTCATAGTTATAACCTCCAAATTTTGTATTAGCGATATCTGCATCATGATAAACACCTCGTTCATCGACATTATCATAGTGGGTAACTCGGGGTAGGCTTTCTTTATTTTGTTTTATCCATTTTCGTAATTCAACTTGTAATGCACTTAAATCATTTTGAAAAATAGTTTTTAATTCTTCATATTTTGAAATAATTAAGTCAGATGCATGGCTTTTTGCTTCCCAAAATGGTTGTGCAATTTTTGATTTAGCATAGCACAATATATATTCGTGTTCGGTGTTTATTTGAGAAGGATTATTATCAGTTGCTGTTTGCAAAATTATATTTCCTACAAAATTTTCCTCTCCGAATATTTCATCGCATAATTTTCTTAAATGATGAATTTCATTATCATCAATGGACATAAAAATAACTCCATCTTCCCGCAATAGTTGGCGCGCTACTAACAATCTGCTGTACATCATATTGAGCCAGTTGCTGTGATATCTGCCGTCGGTTTCCGTATTGGTGTCTATTTTTAATCCATCTTCCACAATTCCGGAATCTTCCCAATAGGCTTTCTTATCCTGGGTAAAATTATCGGAATACACGAAATCTTTTCCGGTATTGTAGGGCGGGTCAATATAGATGCATTTTATTTTTTCGCGGTAGGCAGAATTGAGCAGTTTCAGCACTTCCAGATTTTCACCTTCAATAATTATATTTTCAGAGTCTGTGGGATTTACGCTGCGTTCTTCATCATAAATCAATGTCGCATTGCTGGGCGTGAAGGCATTCCGTTTCGCATTGCTTTTGCCAAACCATCGGAATTCGTACCGTTCGGTTTCACTAATACTGTCCGGCTCCACCAATTTTTTCAGTTCTTCCGTATTCAATTTGTTTTCACTGGTAAAAAGATCCGGGAAAAGTTCTTTCAATTTATCTAAACGTTCCTGATTGAAATCCGGACTTTCGGGCATATAGTCTTTTATGTTCTCCATTATTTGCTATTTTTAACTCTATTAAACAGAAAAGAGTCTTTTGGAAATGTTGTTAAATTGTCAATTTTAGTTTTCGGGAAAATTAAAGTGGATTCCTCAGTCTTATTGTATAGAAAAATGTAAGTACTGGTTTCACCTATAAATCGAAGTGTATCCTCTACTTTATAGGATTTCCCTAAGTAGTCGAAACTTAAATGGTGCTCAGTAATCTTTTCATTTATCACGTCGCTTGCATTCCACGTCGATTGAAGACACAACATTACAATTGCGTAAATATAAACTGCGCCGAATGCAAATACCTTTAGCAACGCTGTGTCTGCTGTGCGATTTTTTACTGAATAAAAAAGTCTAAGAATTAGGTAAGTAAATCCTGCTGTAACAACGACACTTTTAGTGAGGTTAATCAAAGGTAAGTAACTTAAAAAAACGGATAAAAAAGACAGAAAAAATGCGTAATACAGTAAATAAGTCGGCGTTTTTCGGTCTTCCATCTTTTTTACAATTTTAGCAACTTCTTCACCGCTGTACGGGATTTTTTTAGCCTCAACTTTAATTTTTAATTTTTCGATTATTTTCTTATAAATGAAAAAATTAAAAAAATGATCAACCAAAAATATTCCTGCGGATTCAAAAATCAAAAGCAGAATAGATATAAATAATATCTGTTCAACAGAAAAAAATAACAAGTCACTTATAGCGGTATATTGAAATACATTTACACTGAAAAAACTAAAATACAGATAGTTATATAAGTACGCGACTGAGTAAATTGCTATCAAAATGAATGACCAATATTCCTTGAAAGTTTGTAAATATTCTTTCATACGCTTACGGTTTTTTCCACTTCTGTTTTAAAGTAAGTGTATTCTTTCACCGGTGCTTTGTACTGTACTTCCACGCCGATGGACGCAAAATGTTTTAATGCACATTTTATCTTATATACTTCACTTTCCGTTAATGCTTTCTTATCATTAATATCGTTGGTTCCTTTGGTCTCAATAACGAAATAGAATTCATTTTCAGCACCGGTTTTTAGCTCTTTTCTTTTCATAACCAGGCCAAAGTCGGGCTCATAATCGCCAATGGGTGTTTTTATTTTATACCAGTTCGGAAGTTTAATGAAACATACAACTTCGGAATCCCCATCCGCATTTTCAGAAAACCTGCGCTCTACATCACTATCGATCAACATTTTGTCAAAAACTCCTTTTCTGGGTGTATCTACATATTGCTTTGCATCAATATTCTTTTCAAAATCTTTAAAATTGAAAGGGAATTCATCGCCATTCACGTTATATTCAATTTTACGCAGCATTTCATTAAGTTCTACATCTTTTATGATTCCCGAAACTTCGTGAATAAAGCGCGGCGGATTTTTAACCCACTCCTGGTGATTGTCTATTTTTTTAATAATTTCAAATAAAGTAGTATAGCTTAAACCCGTATTTTCACTAATTTCTTCTACCAAGTCCAAAGGGGTAAACACCGCTTTTTGTTTAACGGTTTCACTTCCCGCAAAATCATCTTCACGTCCTCCCTCCGTAAACTCTTTTACAAAATGACTGGAAGCTTCGATTACATAATCCGGAATGGTGATTTTATTTATTCTTTCTACGGCGTTTACAATTAATTGATCTTCATCAAAAGCAATACTGTAATCTGTTTTCTTGGCCATTGCCTTCCAGAATTTCTTAAAAGCTTTTTGGACATCATCTGAAGGATTTTTCTTGAATAGTACTTTATCCTCGTCTTTTCCTTTATGGTTATGCGTCATTCCTGCTCCCGCATTAGCGTCACCGTATATAGATTTTATTTCTTCCTGATACTGGGTTACGAAAGTTTCGTAGGTTTCATTGGGAATAACGGTTAATTGATTGATTCTTTCTGGATCTTCGACGGTACTTTCGTCATAGTTTCTCTCACCCTTATCATTAACGCAAATTCGCAGGCCGCGACCAATTTCCTGTCTTTTCTTTGTTTCCGAGTAAGTAGTGTTCAAAGTAGCAATATTGAAAACATTAGGATTATCCCAACCCACCCCTAGAGCCGAGTGCGAAAAGATGAATTCAATTTTATTGGCGACTTTGTCACCAAACTGCAAAATATCTTCTTTATCTCTTAAAATCGCGTCATAGATCTGTTTCTGTTGTTTCACTCCGCCTTCATTATCAGCAAATTCTCCACTGCTTTTCTGCGCAAAATAATAACCCTGAATATTTCGTATTTGCTCCTCAGCCGGATTTTCTCCGTTGTGATAATCTGGATAAACCTGTTTGTACTTTTCTGCAAATAAGTTTTTGATCTTCGGATCGTCACCCATATAATTGGCGACTTTATCGATGAAAATGAGGGAAAGACATTTAATCCCTTTTACCTTCAACTTTTGAGATTTCTGAAAGTGTCGGTGAATGAGCCATTCCAACTGTAAAGCCCAAATATTTTCTAAATTCCCAGCGATCTGTTTTTCGAAAATTTCTGCCCCATTGGAAAAGACTACGCTCCATTTACCTGTTTTCAAACTTTTGAAAATACGGTCGATTTTATAATTATTGTAACTAGGATTATTCGTTTTTGCTCCTAAATTATCTCCTTCCTTCAGCCACGGTGAAACTTTGAATTCTATTTTTCCCGTAGAATTATTTTGAACCCAAGCTTTTAATTTAACTTGGGGAATGCTCTTATTCTGAATATCTGATAATTCGATTTTTAATGAAGCTTCGTCATTTTTTTCAGTTACGGTTAGTACTTCGATTTTCTTTACCAACCCATTTTTATAGCTGTCGTAAGGTGTCAACCTATAAATTAAATTCTTTACTAATTTATGAGTAGCTGAATATCGGATTTTACAAAGAGGATTTAATTTAGAAATCTGCTTCACGGAGTTTTCTGTATCCATTCCTTCCTGGGGTTCGTCCATGATGATAATTGGTCGGGTTCTTCCAATGGCTTCGATAAAAGGAATATTATTAAAGAGATCCTCACGTTGTGCCTGATTAAGAATTTTATCTTCTGAATTGAACGAGGCCAAAGTCATAATCATAACTTGCGGATGCTGATCTTCTATAAAATTTGAAACTTTCGATAAACGCTTACTGTCATATTCAAAGACATTAGGTTTGAGCCCATAAATATTTTCGAGCTGCGTGCCGAAATTTTGAAACGATGCCCGAACTCCTTCTCTGATTGCTACAGAAGGAACCAAAATAATGAATTTCGTGAAATTATAGTGCTTGAAAAGCTCATAGATGGTTTTTATATAAACCAAAGTTTTTCCCGTTCCGGTTTCCATTTCAATGGACAATTCTGCTTCATCGTTCAAATGAATGTTTTCCGGTAAGATTCCATTTTCATCAGCAACCGATTTAATGTTTTGTTGTAACTCTTGGGAACTTATATCCGAAAAATTAGAACGTATTCCTTCAGAAGTTGCATTATCAAAAGTATTTCGGGTATTACCCTCAAATACCTTTACCACAGATTGTATGGCTTGCTCCTGATATTCAAGGCTTTCTAGTTTTAGTTGCATTTGTGTTTCTAATTTTTGTCTATCTTATGTTTTGGATTAACCACTGAATATCTGGTTTTATCATTTTCTTTTCGTCATTCCTGATTTACATTTCTATACAAGTCCAATAGCATGGCTTAGTTACACTAGCATACTTTTAATGTCATATTAACATCATTCATAATCTCTAGGAAGGAGCCCCCACACGAAGAAAAATGAAATCACGTCTAATATCAACTTAGTTATACTCCCTTACTTTTGCCCTCTCAAAATAGAGTATTACTTGATAAAATTTCTGCCAGCTTCAGTAGTTACATATTCCTGGCGCGGACTTGTAAGGTTTTGTGGAATTGTAAATTCTAAAAGATCTCGGTCTATCAAAGGTAAAATGTTTCGTACGTAATTCGCATGCTGGGTCTTTAAACCAATGTGTTCCAAAATTTCGCTCCTTTTTTGAGGACTAAGGCAAAAAGACAAAATCATTTTCTCTCTCTCTGTAATATCTTTTGTTATAAAAAGCGGATTAATAGGCATTACAAAAAGAAAGTACTCAAAATTATCATCGGTTTTAAATATGGGATTTGGCGAACCATTTCGTTCCATACTATCATAAATAGTCGGAAAACCCGATGCTCTTCCTTCAGTTAACTTTAGTTCTTTAAAGAAGTCACCAACCCTACGATTTCTATATGTTCTTGCTACTATTCTTCGCTCTTTAAGCATTTCTTTGGTAACAGGAGGCAATGGCCCAGGGAAACTCAAAATTTCTAATTTATCTGGCCAAATATTTATTTCTATAGGGCTTTCATTTTCATAACTTCTGTGATAAAACGCATTGGCCACGGCTTCCTCAACAGCATCAAATGGAAAATTTACAACTCTGGTCGCCTGTGCTTTATGGCTACTTTTACTTACCTTTTCTTTTAAAACATTGGTTTTAAAATATTCCAAAACATCCCGCATCTGTAAATGTATCGGTCCTGAGAATTTCTTTTCAGTAAAACTTTTGCCAGAATTATCTGAATAAATTATAAATTCTGTCACTGCACCTCTGAAAAATTTATGGGGTGCTTCGTTAAAGAACAGCAACCCAACATTTAATGGAAATAATGCTTCTGCCGGACCAGTTGCAATGTGCATTTGCACGGCAAGATCCTTCAGCGGCATTTTGATTGCTTCTGTACGGAGATCGCTTTTAACCTCTTCTAAAAACCCCCGAATTAAACCAAAATTCAAATCGTCTATGGTGGCATTATGATTTACTCGGTCATCAAATGGGACTTTTTTTGCCATCTCAAGAAGCAATTGTTCTTCCTGATGATTGGCTTGTTTTGTAACCGAGTTTCTTCTTACATAATATCTTCTTTTGGAATCTTTAGTACCGAATTTTACAGGACATTTGTAGGGTCTGTTGTCTCCACCAGGGACCCAAATAATCAGTACATCTTTACCGTCAATTTTATATGGTTGAGTCACTGGACAATAGTACGGCGAAATTTGGTTGGCAATATTTACCAATTCTTTTTGTATCCCATCAAACTGATTAAGTTGCAAACCCAATGGAGGTAATAATGGCATTCCATCTTTTTCTTCTATACCGATGAAGATGTAACCGGCACCCCAATTATTAATATCATTTGCAAAAGCACAAATAGTATGCATCACATCCTCAGGATTCCAACCTTTTTTGAATTCTATACGATCCCACTCAACAGTTTCGCCTGTTAAAAGATTTTCAATGTTAATTGGTAATGCCATTTTTAGATTAAATATTTGAATCAAAGATAATGAAGAATTTTACCTTCGCAAAATTGGCACTTATATACACTAGTATACTATTTTGAAATATAAGATAGCAGGAAATTTGTTTCGAACGTTTCTTATAGGACACATTCTGACATATTATGACATATGTAGCAGGAGAAATTGTAGGAACTTGTACATACTTGTATACACTAGTGTATTTACACATTTACTTAAGTGCAGCATTAATTACAATTCTCCTACACGTTCTATATGAAATTAATTGATTATTTTACTACAAAAACATTCTCAATTATTTGATAAAGCATTGACAATAATTTATAATTAGATTTGTTTAAATTTAAAATTTTCATGTATTGGTAAGTATATTAAAACACGATCATCAACTTATTTTAAAGTATTATTCTGAATATAGATCAGGAGATTGGGTTGATGAAAAGATGCAAAATGACGAAAATTTTTCAGTTTTGTCAATATTTCAATTGAATAGAGAATTATTAGTTGAAAGGATCTCAGATGATTTTGAGGAACCCGAATTTCATTTTTTAATTGGAGAATTAATTGATGACTACTACAAAATAGATAATGAAGTGCTGGGATTAACTAATAACTTTTTCTTTCATAAAGATATTGATATTTGTGTGGAACATTTCCACGTTCAGTCAAAAACATCTTTGTTATTACAAATTGATAGGTTTGTAGATACTGCAATATACATTGGAGGTGATAAAGAAGATATACTTCCTTTTGAGGCATTTGAAAATTTAATTGAAATTTTTCCAACTTCCCACGAAATAACTTTATATCGGCACGCTAAAGTCACATCAATTTTAACGAATTATTTTAATAATATTACTGATAAAGAAGAAAGTTATAAAAAGTATATTAATAAAAAAACACCTCTAATTAGGAGTGAATTAAGAAAAACATTTCAAGAATTAGATATTCTTAAATATGAAACATTGCTTGAAAAATTACAGCAAATGCTTTCCAATGAAATAAGTTATTCTGAAAAACAATGGCAAGAAGAAATTTTACAAATAATATTATTAATTTTCCCTAAATATATTGCGGTCTTTGAAGAAGTACAATTTAAAGATATTTACAATAACAAAACTAGGCGTCTAGATTACGGGCTCATAGATTTCATGGGAAATTTAGATTTAATCGAAATTAAAGTCCCTTTCGATAAAAGTATCGTGTCTGTAAATCCATACAGAGACAACCATATTCCAAATAGGGATTTATCAGGAACAATAATGCAGATAGAAAAATATATCTATTATTTAAATAAAACGGGAATTGCGGGTGAAAGAAAATTGACTGAAAAGTATAAAGAACAATTACCAGACAATTTAGAGATTAAGATTACAAATCCCAACGGAATGATAATTATGGGTCGCGACATTAATCTAACAATGGAACAGTTGGCGGATTTTGAAATTATCAAAAGAAAATACAAAAATGTAATTGATATTTTTACATATGATGATTTACTGCGGAGAATGGAGATTATGATAAAACAATTACGGAAGCTGTAAATTCTGTAAAAAAATAAAAGTACAGCAAATAGAATGTTTTAAAACTAGATATGAATATTTTAAAGCCAGAAAATCTAATATATATTGATTGGAATCTATTTTCAATATTAAAAAATCCAAAACAGGAGTCGCACTTAATATTGCGGGATTTTATAAAAAAATATGAAAATGAAATTGTACTCGTTTATTCAGATGCACATCTTGGAGATTTATCTAAAACTTCATCTGATTCTCAGCAAATTTTAATAGAGGATTTAAAGTTTTTATCTGATAAAACAAATAATTTATTAATTGTAAAGTATTTTGGCAGAGGTTATATAGACCTGGAAAAGAGAGATGTACTGTCGTTTTATGAAGCGAATAACTATGATAATTCCACAGGAGAAATGTTTTATTGGCAGACAATTGTGAAGACCTTTACAGATCAATATAGTCCAATTAGAGACAATATAGTCAAAGAGCACTTTAAACTCGATCCAAAAGAAATTTGCAACTTTACTGTCGAACAAATAAATAAACTAATCAAATTGATTGGAATAAGTACATCTTTGGACGAATTTGTTAAATTTGGTTTGGATTTACGAGGCGATACGTCTGCAAATCCTTTGGCGTACACAGACTATTATACGACGGCTTATATGAACCTCGATTTTATAGGATTTTATCCAGATTTATTTAATTCAAAACAAGGATTTGATAATTTATTAAATGATTCCAAACATTCAGCATACGGCTCTATGTGTAAAGCATTCATCACAAACGACAATAAATGCTATCTAAAATCAAAATTTTTATTTGACTACTATAAATCTAACTCAAAATTAATAAGAACTTGTAATCGAAAAAACCAATTAGATGAATTACGAAATGAGTTGCAAAGTATAATATGAAGAGTCAACAGGAAATGCAAACAAAACCAGTCATTCAACTAAAGATATACGCCATTAATGCTTCGTGTCTTTTGGCGGGTTAGGATCATTTCCATAACTGTCAGAATCTCTTATTTTACCGTCCCGCCCATGAATTACTACTTCTGATTTTTGATTTTTAGCAATTGTTTTTGCAAATTCTATTGCATCTTTTTGTGTCGGAAAGTTTTTTGTTGATTTACTATTACCTTCACCTTTTACTCCCCACTGATCTGAATTTTTAACTACGTGTTGATTTTTGCCCATAATTTAAGTTCTTAAAAGTTATATTTTATTTAACTTAATAAAGATACAAAATAGTTGCAATTTTCCCAGCGAAACGATCTGACGTGTTAAAAGTAAGTGTTTACTGCCTATTAATACTAAACCATTCATTCAAATCCTTAAAATCCTCATATAAAATTGAGCAATCCTCCACATTCTCATATTTGCAAAATATCTCTGCAGTCAAATTTCTTCCACTCAAATCATTATCCAGAAAAAGTACAATCTTATTATATTGCGTCAGTTGTTTTTCAACTTTAAAAAACATCGCCGTCGAATTTAATATCAAATAATCAGAATTGGAAATCTGAACATTTGGTAAATTGAGATAGGTAAGAAAATCAAAAAAACCTTCGAAAACGCAGATCTCATTTTTTAGGTTCAATTCATTTTTTATTAAAGTAATATCCTTTTTGCCCAGACAGATTTTAGAATATTTATTTCGGATTTCAACTCCTCCAGAATTGTTGTAAAAGCCGACGCCAAAGTAATTCTTTCCATTCATTTGATAGTGAATTTCTTTAACCAAATGCTTTTGATTAAATACTTTTCTTGACAATAAATATTCAGCCAATGCCAAATGTTCAATTTCTTTTACTTCTAAAATTTCATAATTTTTGTTTGACTCAAGAATACTTTTGTTTGTTGATTGGACTGAAGTGTCAAACTTTTCTAAATATTGCAACGCATTTGAAACGGAACATTTACTTAGTTGCTGAACAATTGAAATCACATCGTAACTTTTTCCGGTTCCAAAATCAAAAGCTTTGTTTTGGGCAAAATCTACACAGAGACTTGGCGATTTTTCTTCTCGATCAATCGCGAAATAGAAAGCGGTCTCTGAATTTTGCTTCACAGGAAACAGGTTAAACGATTCTAAAACAGTCCTGATGCTTATTTTTTCTTTGATCTGTCCGCAATTCATTTTTTTTCTTTTTTAAAGCAAATTTTTATGATGGATACCTTTTTAGATAAAAAAAAGCTTTTCTTTACTTTTAAATCTTTTTTACTGAAGCCATATATAACCTTATAGCAAAGGTTTTACGTTAGGTCCGAAATGAGTCCAATTCCGAAAGTTACATGAGTCCAATCCCGAAAAAGAGATGAGCGCAATTCCGAGAAGAAGCCCACACCTGAATGAGTACAATTCCGAAACTATATATAACGGCCTACATACTTATCCACAATTTCATTCTTATATTGCAAAGAATGAGTCCAAATCCGAAAAGCGTAACTCAGAAAAACCAATAGTAACATGTTTTTAACTTCAGGGAGTCCAATTCCGAAACATGAAGGAGTCCAAATCCGAAATTACATGAGTGCAAATCCGAATTCAAATTATGACAGGATAACCATTTGGAAACAATTCGCCCATTTTTGTCTTTGCGTAATTCTTTTTTATGATGTTCTGAATTTCATTTAAAAATGGAAAACCTTGATAATCGGTTGATTTTTTTTTTAGCATTCTGTTCGACTGTACAAATTCAAGAAATGCATTTTCAATTAAATCTCTGGTTTGTGCAATATTTCTGTAGTGGTAAAAAAACTGAACCATTTCACCTTCCTCTAAACCATATCTCTCTTTAAAATAATTCAACCTTCTACTAACTTTTAACTGCTCTTTTGAAACTTTTGTAGCTTCATTAATAACCTGTTTGCTGCTGTCGTATGGATAAATTGTAATTAAATCTTTGTCGCATTTAAAATTGAAAGACAAATTGTTGTGTTTATTTAAATTTATTCTTGCGGGCTTTAAGAATTTGAAACAAAAATCATTGGCTGTTTTATAATTAAGTCCGAATTTTTTATTGAGTGTTGAAAGCTTTACAGATGTTCCCATTGGAGGAATTTTTGACAGCCATATTGCAAAGATTACGTGTTTGTTGTTTCGAATATTATATACCAAATTGTATAAAACGTAATTATATTCAGGAATGACCATGAGTTTCTTTAACCAGTAACTGCTTATTAAAAATGTGGTATATCCTCTAACATCGTAGCTCGGAATGGAAATAAGACCGCCATAAGTTTTAATTTCCTTGCCCTTTGAGTTTTCAGATTTGTACCAACCCATTTTAAATTTCGTAAGAAATTCATAAGCCGCAACTACTTGTTTGGTAGATCCACTTGGCGAAATCTTATTGTTTCTAATTTTTATGGAAGCGAATGTGTTGTCGTCTGTTTCAAACTCTTCATCGAATAATGATAGTTGATGCGGTCGGTCAACTGGTCGAAACTGACTGTTTCCTATTATGGAAACAATGTTGAAAATAACCCGAAGCGCATTGATAGGAATGTCTGCTGCTTCGCTATTTTCGAAAATAAAATCGTCCACGAAATTATTCCCTAATCTTATTTTATCAGGAAATTTTTCACTTCTACTCTCAAATTCTTTTCGGATTATTCGCAGATCCTTATTTGTATGAGCCATACATTGATTTCAAAATTCTCGATTAAATTGACACTTATACCTATGTGCATTACGCTACAATAAGACAACCCTGGCTTCCCAGCGTTTTACAACCATCGTTCAAACCATAATAGCTGTAGCCATTTTCTGTTGACTCGTTAAAAATTCTTCTTTCTACTCTGCAATCACTGGAAATTTTCACTTTTTTAATTCTTTCATGTTCTACTGATACGTCGGTGATTGTTACTTTTTGACCAATTTTTAAATTCTGTAATTTAATCCTCAATATCTATATATTAAAAGATCACTCCTCACTATTACTGGTAGCTTTAATCCTCCTTATGGTTGGTATTGTAGGAATTAAGACAGTATTACTTTTGGAACTGCTTTGCAGATACGGCAATGCGTTTTTTATTGTGGATTTCCAATCAGAAATCGGACGGTCAAAATTGTTTTTCCAGCCATTGTTAATCCAATCGAGGTACTTCATCTTCACCGGCTCATCTAAAGAGCTATCGTACATCTGTAATGACTTCACATAGGAGTAAACTTGCTCGAGCGTTGGAATTGGTGCGGATTTCCTTTTATGCAATCGGGTTTCTGGCGGCCATTTTTCAATACTGCATTCTGGACTTTGTATTTTAGGACCTACAGCGTCCGAAATCTTTATGTCTTTTTGCCTTATACGTGGTTGGTGGACTTTTGGTATCGAAGTGTCTGGTGGCTTCGTTTCTGATTCCAACGTTTGAAATAAATAATCAGGAATGATTGTGTACGTGCACGCAAGTCCGTTCTTTGTAACGTATTTTATAACTCCAGAGTTTTGAAGTTTCTCCTTGGTAACTTTTACAGTCTTTCTTGTCAATCCTAATTCTTTTGCAACTTTAATATCAGAAATGCTGACACTGTAACTATTTTGATCATGTCCTAGTTTTAACAAATAGAAATAAATTAATAAAGCTGTAGAGCCCAATGGTTGACCATTATTGTATTCCCAAAACCGCTGAATTAAATTATGATAATTACTAATCATCTTTTGCAAAAAGTTGAAGTGCTTTATCTTTATCTATGACGATAATTTTCCCATTCTGAACGATGGCATCGTCCAAAAGACCCGATCTTTTCACTTCAGAAGCTTTCGAAATTGAGCATCCAAGAATTTTCGCTAATCCTTTTAGTCCAAATTCATAATTCTTTTCAGCATTAATCAGTTTTGAAACCTCTAAGAATTCTTCAACAGTCAGCTGCCAAATTGGAGTTTTGGGATCGATATTTCTCATCACGTTCTGTTTTTGAAAAGCTCCAAAGCTTTTTCCGAATCGATAATTATTTTTCTACCGTTCTGGATGATCGCCTCATCAAAAATCCCAGTACTTTTTAGTTTTCCAGCATGATTTTTTGAACAACCCAGTAGATCTGCCAATCCAGATAAGCCGTAAACATATTTTGTTTTAATAACAGTAAGTTCACTGGCAGCACGTTCCACCTTGGTCGATCTGGAATCTAATATATCTACCAATTCCCCTATTGTCAGTTGCCATATTGGTTTATTGAAGTCCTCCATTGTTAAATCGGGTTTAGTTGTCTATCGTAAAAAATTTCATTTTCTGTAAATCCTTTTTCTTTGTAAAATTGAACAGCGATAAATAATGTTAGCTTATTGCTGTTTCGTTTTGCCAATCCCAATACGGACTGTTGCTGAATATCAAGTCTTTTAGCCAATTCAGTACTAAAAGCATTTTCACTTAAATTTTTTCAATAATTTCTTCACTTACTTTTTGCATTCCAATTATATTTTAATATAAATTATTTACTATATTTGTATTGCAAGTTCAAAGCAAATATAGATATTATTCTATATAAAACCAAAAAATAACGATAACGTTCAATATTACTGATATGACAATCACTGAAAGATTACAGAAGTATATGGTACACAGAAACTTAAATGCAAATAAAATGACGGTAGATGCGGGACTGTCTGTAGGATTAATTGGCAGAGCCATAAAAAAGGGTTCCGGCTTAAATTCTGAAACTATCGAGAAAATCCTGCTTACTTATACCGATTTAAATCCAGAATGGTTTGTTTCCGGAAATGGAGAGATGATTAGAACTAACCGTCAAACTATAAACAGTAATGGTTCAACAAACAGTGTAAACAGTAATATCAACGGAAATATTAGTGGTAATATAAATATTTCTCATAGTGAGTTTTCCGGTATGATTGAATTGCAAAAAGGTTGTCAAGCACATCAGGCAGAGTTAGCTGGTAGATTAAGAGCAAGCCAGGATCAATTAACAGAATGCATGAAGCAGGTCACTTTAGTTCTAGAACTTTTAAAAAAATAAAATGAAAAGAATTATACTTCTAACTTCACTTGTCCTATCGGGAACTTTCTTTGCGCAAAAGAAAAAAACAAGTCTTAACAACTGGCAAAATAAAGATACTGAAACTGCAACAAAAATTTTTTCGAGATATGGTGAAAAATCAAAATCTGCTGAAGAAATAAAAAAAGAACTGACCAAATCCCAAAAAATCGTAAAAATTGAAATCATTAACGAGGGGGATTGGGATCAATTAAAAGAAATTTCTTGGTTTCGCTTTGTGAAGGTCAATGACGGAAATTTTGATCAAATAATTAATTCCGATAATTTAGACTTAATAGCAAATTCTTCTCATACTAATAATTGGAAAGACGAAAATGGAAATGTAAGTTTTAGATCTGTTTCTGAACCTCTCAAAATCTCGCAGGAATTCAACGGAAAGAAAAATGAAAAAGGGCAATTGAGTACGCCGTTAACAGAGACTGAGATCTATGAAACCACATCGCCAATTTTCTCATTCTCTTTCCAAATTTACACCCATCGAAAAGATGACAACCCAGCCATTTCAACTGATCTGTCAAAAACCATCAACATTTATGCAGACAATAAATTAATAAAAACATTTAATTACGCTTACGCAGATCTAAGAAAAGTGAGCGGTATATCTTTAAAGAACTTCAATATAAACGAGGCGAAATAATAAAGGCAATAACAATGGAAATTAAATATCATGCTCAGTTCTTACTTGATAAAGAAAAGGATAAACCTACTGCAAAAATTCGTTATAGAATTAAATGGGATGATAATATCGTGGCTTTTAATTTAGGTTATCGGGTAGAAATTGACAAATGGAGTCTCGAAACTCAACGCTGTAAAACCAATACAACTCACGGTGACAAGAAAGTTAGTGCTTCAATTATTAATAAAAAAATTAAAGAATTTGAATCGGTTTGCGAGAAAGTTTTTCGCAAATTCGAAATCGGAAATTCTATACCTGAAAAAGAAAACTTTAAAAACTTGTTTAATCTTGAAATAGGCAAGAAACCCGTAGTTCTGATTGAACGAGATAAAACTTTGTTTGAAATATTTGATGTTTTTACGAAAGAAGAGTCTTTGCTGAATCTATGGTCTGTTAAGACCCAGGCAAAAATGAAAACTTTCAAAAAGCATTTGAAAACATTTGATGAAAATCTAAGTTTTAAATCCCTGGATGAAAACAAATTAATAAAATACCAATATTTTTTACAAGATGATCTAAAACTCCAGAACTCCACTGCCTTAAAGAATTTTTCTTTCCTCCGGTGGTTTTTAAGATGGGCGACTAAAAAAGGTTTTAATGAAAACAAAGCATTTGAACTTTTTAAACCGAAACTCAAAACTATTCAGAAAAAGATAATTTTTCTTACTCAACCCGAGCTAAGTCAATTGAAGAATTTTGACATTCCAAAAGAGAAAAAATATTTAGAAAGGGTGAGAGATGTTTTTATGTTCCAATGTTTTACCGGTTTGAGATATTCGGACGTAGAAAATTTAAAACGAAGCGACATTAAAGATAATTTCATCGAAATAATAACGGTAAAAACTTCTGATAGTTTAATTATTGAACTCAATGATCACAGCAGAGCCATACTTGAAAAATATAAAGATGAAGTGTATGAAAAATCTAAAGCTTTGCCGGTGATTAGCAATCAAAAAATGAATGAATATTTACGGGAACTAATGGAAATGGCGGAAATTGATGAACCTATTCGCGAAACCTACTATAAAGGTAATCAGAAATTCGATGAAGTTTCCCCAAAATACGCACTAATGAGTTCTCACGCCGGGAGACGAACTTTTATCTGCAACGCTTTGGCTTTAGGAATTCCACCGCAGGTCGTGATGAAGTGGACAGGTCACAGTGATTATGCTGCAATGAAGCCCTATATTGATATTGCAGATCAAACTAAAATAAACGCGATGGCAAAGTTTAATATGTTGTAAAACGACTGTCTTCGGATCCCACAACGATAGAAAATCTTTGTCGGATTGTCTCATAGAACCTCTCTCCCTTATAGTTTGCAATAGCCATTGAACTAGCTGATATTTGTAATGTGCACAAATGCGATAGCATATTGGATAATCGAATCCAATACAATCTCTACTCTTTAGAACTTCAGTATCATAGGAAATCAGTAGCCTTACTCAAGCACAAAGATGATGGCTGTCTTCCAGGTAAACTTCATTCCGCTCAAAGATGTAATCACAAACCTCGCAAAATCGTTTGGCGTTGAGCACTATCACGATGGGACGAATATTATCTGTACCTGCCGGAACATATTGGCGTGGGGAGCGGATTTCGAATGCGAGCTTTTTTTGCTGATCTACAAGGTCTTTTTTAAAGATGAATGTGCGGCTGGAATTTACGTCCTTAAGTTAAATGAAGTAACAATGAATTATCGGTCTTGCGAGGGAGACGCAACAGCTGGAAAGCCAATTGTAAGCACTGCGATTTGGCGCGTTAGGTTTCATATGCCGCGGTCGTAAAATAATGATCACGCATTAGATTGAATTTGCTTGAGTGAAATTCTCAAAGCTTCAAACTGTACTTTAAAAGCTTCGGGTTTAGTATATCATTTTTAAAATCCATCTAACATTAGTAGACTTGTACAATTTTTTTTAAAAATTTCTTGACAGAGACTACATATTATTAAAACCTTTTTAGAATTTTTACTCAATAAATGTAAGCTCTGATATTAGTCCCTACTTCTAAAATCAGGGACTAAATAGGGAATTGTTTAGTGGTTTATACGATGCCTTATGCTTTTATAAAATTATTTAACTTGCTTACTATCAGTGAAATGATGACTTACATTGCTTTATTGTTTTAAAAAAACACTCCCTGTGGGTCTACAAATTTAGGTATAACGCTCTGAGCAATCAGAGCGTTATTTTTTTGGGGTAATGACCTGAAAAATAAAAAAACCGTCCCACAAAAAAATGGATCAATCCCAAAACTTGGGGAGAAAAGATAAATTTAATAATTTTGTTAGATGCTAAATGAAACAGAAGTCCTCAAATTTTTATTACCTGAATTTTTAATTGACCATTTTGAGATTGTGAAATTCGAAGAAGTAAGTAAAGTGCTACATCTTTATTTTGAAGAAAAAAATACGATTCCAAAGGAGTTTTCTTCTCTTACTTTGCAGTCAAAGGGTTTTCTGCCGGAAATAATGGTAGATGATTTTCCACTGCGCGGAAAGTCCGTGAAACTGCATATCAAACGCCGAAGATGGACGGATGTAAAATCCGCAAACATTATTCAAAGAGACTGGAATCTCATCGCCAAAGGAACTCGCATGACACATGATTTTGCGGAGTTCTTAAAAAAAATCAGCCGATACTAAAGCGCTTCCCTGTAAGACCATAGCAGAAATGTATGGCGTAAATGGAAAGAAATTTCAAAGACAATATAAAAAAAGCATCAGCGATTTTAAAGACTGGGATCAAAAACAACACGCTGAAGACTGGATCTTATATACTGAAAACCTCTCTGACCAGCTTTCTTTAGATGAAGTCGCTCTTTCAGACGGGGAATTATACACCGTTCTTACTTCCAAGAAAGCGAAAGGCAAAAAAGGAAGCATCGTAGCCATTATTAAAGGTACTCAAAGCGATAAAGTCATTGAACAGATTCTGAAAATCAGCAGAAAATTCCGACAGAAAGTTAAAGAGATCACGCTCGACATGGCAGGTTCAATGAAACTCATTGCCAAAAGATGTTTTCCCAATGCCATTCAGGTCATCGACCGTTTTCATGTTCAGAAGCTCGCCACAGAAGCATTGCAAGACCTCAGGATACAACATCGGTGGCAAGCCATTGAATTGGAAAACAACTGTTTGACAGAAGCAAAAGAAAAGAAGAAAACTCCTGAAATTGAAATTTTTGAAAATGGTGATACCAGAAAGCAACTCTTGGCAAGAAGCCGATATTTACTCTACAAGACCAGGGAAAAGTGGACATCAACACAAAATGAAAGAGCACAAATACTGTTCTATCACTATCCTGATTTAGAAAAAGCGTATAATTTATCAGACGGGCTGAGGAAAATTTACAATCAAAATATTCAAAAGTCTGTAGCAATCCTAAAATTAGCACATTGGTTCAAAGAAGTAGAAGAATGTGGGTTTAAATCATTTTCAGTACTCATGAAGACCATTATGAATCATTACAATGACATTCTCAATTATTTTGACCAAAGAAGCACCAATGCGTCGGCCGAATCTTTTAATGCGAAAATAAAAAACTTCAGATTACAACTTCGAGGGGTAAGAGACAAATCATTTTTCCTTTTCAGATTATCCAAAATTTTTGCGTAGTCCCCAAGTTTTGATACTGATCCAAAAAAATTCGCAGGACGGTTTAAAGAAATTTTTTCAGCTGGTTTATTATCCATTTTTAAGATATTATCGGCAGGATTGGCATCAGGCAAACTTCCTTTTGGATCCAACTGAACAGAAACTATTTCCTTTTTCGTCGGAACTTCGAAAGACCATTCTGAGTTTCGCTTCCAAATTTCTACGGGAAGTTTTACATTTTGAAAAGTTCCATCTTTAAACTTGATATCTATATTTACCGGCATTGGTAATTGTCCAATGTTTTCAATTTTAACAATTACCCCTTTAGTAAAATCACCATTAATGTATTTTGCACTTTTTACAGCCTGGTCAATTTTCCATTTGTTTAAAAACCAGCCTCTCCAGAACCAGTTCAACTCTTCACCGGAAACGTTTTCTATTGTTCTGAAGAAATCATCCGGAGTCGGATGTTTAAAAGCCCATCTCCTGATATATTCGCGAAGGGCTTTATCAAAACGTTCTTCACCCAAAATATTTTCACGCAACATTTACAATCCTGCACTTGGCTTGTAGTAACCTAAATACCCAAGGTTTCTTTCTTTCAAATTGTCCGGTGCCGTCATTATAGACTCCATGCTTTCACTGTAGAAAGCAGATGACATCGACTGAAGTGGTTTCGGCTTGTAGTATTCTCCATTATTAAAATCTTTTTCGGAAACCGAATTGATGAACGTATTTAAACCTTCGTCCATCCAGGCGTAGAGCCTTTCGTTGGAACCGACAATCATCGGAAACCAGTTATGACCGAATTCATGATCGGTAACTCCCCATAAATCGGCACCTTTGGAATTCATGTGACAGAATACGATTCCCGGATACTCCATTCCGCCTTCATTTCCTGCAACATTTACCGCATTCGGATAGGTGTATTCATACCATCGCTTCGAATAATTTTCAATGGAAGTTTTAGTGTATTCGGTCGATCTTCCCCAAGCTGTATTTCCGTCACTTTCCACAGGATAGGCAGAAATTGCCATAGATTTTTTACCACTTGGTAAATTAATTTTTGCAGCATCTAAAATAAACGCAGGCGACGAAGCCCAGGCAAAATCACGGGTATTTTCAATTTTAAATTTCCAGGTTTTGGTGGAAGCTGTCGTTTTTGGTGCGGAATTTACTTCTGCCGCAGAACGGATGATTACGGTTTTGTCGCTGTTTCCAGCATTCGCCCATTTTTTATTTTGCTCGTTGGTATAAACATCTTTAGGGTTGAGCAATTCTCCGGAAGCCACGACATAATGATTGGCAGGAACTGTTAAATTTGCGGTGATGTTCCCATATTCCAGATAAAATTCACCGGCTCCCAAATAAGGCAAAGTATTCCAACCCATCTGGTCATCATACACACACATTCTTGGAAACCATTGTGCAACCGTGAATATTTTACCGTTTTTCGTAGGCTCAACTCCCATTCTGTCTGAACCATAACGCGGGGAAACAAAAGAATAATGAATGATCAACTTCACCACCCCTCCTTTTGCTTTCAGATCCTGTGGAAGATCAATCTGCATTCTTGTATCTGAAATCGTGTAAGAGGGATTTATTTTTAATTTCTTTCCGTTTGCTGAAAGAATCTCAACCGATTTTATAGTGTAACCGCCGTCGAGATCTTCACCGTGCGCGCCGTTTCTGCTTCCAGTTATGGGAATGACAGCATTTCCACGGGAATCCTTTTTAAATAAATTCTGATCCAGCTGCAGCCAAAGAAAATTCAAATTATCAAAACTATTGTTCGTGTAAGTAATTTCAGCAGAGCCGGAAATTTCATTTTTCGCTTCATTTAAAGAAGCATTCAGCACATAATCAGCGCTGTTCTGCCAATAATGATGACCGGGTTGCCCACTTGCCGAGCGGGTTTCTGTACCATTATTTAAATAGAAATACGGTTTAAATGCTTCGGTATAACTGTATTTTGGCACCTCCTGAGCAAATGAATTCACAGAAACTGCGATTGCACATATGACCAGCGCCCTTAAAAATTTAAATTTCATGAGTTTATTTTGTAATAAGTATAAAATAAACTCAACATTGTTACAGTTATCGTTTTTAAATTAAACTTCCTGAAGCTTTTCAAAAAAGCGGCTACCGATAAAATAAATGTTTTTTGATAAACTATTTGTTCGTTAGCATGAAAAATCGGGTTATTCTGGGAACAATTAATAATAATTCTTTTATATTTAATTTTTAGTACATATTTTTACAACGGTAATTAACCGATTTCCAAAAAGCGAAAAATCCTTTTACTCCGAAATATTATAGCATGAAAAAATCCTACGAAAAACTATTCGAAAATAATAAAAAATGGATGGAAGCTCAACTGGTGGAAAATCCAGATTTTTTTAAGACGCTTTCCGCAACGCAAAATCCAGAGTATTTATATATCGGATGTTCCGACAGTCGTGTTTCTGCAGAAGAAATGATGGGAATGAAACCTGGCGAACTTTTTGTTCACCGGAATATCGCCAATGTCGTAAATACTTTAGACATGAGCTCTACCGCGGTAATCCAGTATGCCGTTGAACATTTGCAAGTGAAACATATTATCGTTTGCGGCCATTACGGTTGTGGTGGAATTAAAGCAGCAATGACCCCGCAAGATCTGGGTCTTTTGAACCCATGGTTGAGAACAATTCGCGATGTTTACCGATTACATCAGGCTGAACTGGATGCCATTGAAGAGGAGCAAAAACGCTACGACCGCTTGGTAGAACTGAATGTTCAGGAACAGTGCATTAACGTTATCAAAATGGCATCCGTTCAGGAGGAATATATTTTAGACGAATATCCTATCGTTCACGGTTGGGTTTTTGATATGGCAACAGGAAAAATCATCGACCTGGATATCGATTTTGAGAAGATTTTGAAAGACATTCAGAAAATCTACAACCTTACAAATTCAGATTGGGTGATGAGCCGCAAGAAAAAATAGCGTTTATTTTTCATCAAACTCATTCTTATAATACGCACGGATTTCACGGATCATCATTAAAAAAATCTGTGGAAATCTGTGGAATCTGTGCACCATTTGTAAATTATTTCCCGTTGAAAGCCGTCATCGCATTCTGAATTCCGGCAAATACAAACGACAAACACGCTTTAGAAAACTTCTCGATTCTCTCCGGAAGTTTTTCTTTTTCTTCGCCTTCCCATTTTCCTAAAACGTAATCAACTTGTTTTCCTTCGCTAAATTCTGCAGAAATCCCGAATCTTAACCGCGGATAATTCTGTGTCTGAAGTTGTTCCTGAATACTTTTCAGTCCGTTATGGCCGGCATCAGAACCTTTCATTTTCATTCTTAATGTTCCGAATGGCAAAGACAGGTCGTCGGTAACAATCATCAGGTTTTCCAAAGGGATATTTTCTTTCTGCATCCAGAATCTCACGGCATTTCCGGAAAGATTCATATAGGTATCCGGTTTCAGGATAAAGACTTTCCGCCCTTTATATTTGCCTTCCGCAAGCAATCCAAAGTTGGAAGATTTAAAAGGAGCATCAATGGTTTCGGCAATTTTCTCTGCAACTTTAAACCCGACATTATGCCGGGTTTCAGTATATTCTTCGCCTTTATTTCCGAGACCTACGATCAGGTATTTCATATTAATTTTTTATTGGTAAACGAAAGTTAAAGTTCCCAGATTACCGGAAGCAACAGCTTTTGTCGGATAACCATCGGCATCATAAGTGTAAACATAGGTTAGCGACTGGCCTTCAGCCGCGACTTTTCTGTAGTTGTTTGCTGAAAAACCAGTCACCGCAAAACTGTTAAATCCATAGAGCGAACTTACGATATTGTAAGCTTGAGGCAATGTATTAAAGGGATTGATTTTAGTATCGTAGTCGCTGAACGCACTCGAAATGACAATCGGCGGGATGATAATCGGTGGAGTTGCAGGAAATATTGTGGAAAATTTCCATGTAGAAATATTATTTCCTGTATAAGTGATATCATTCTGTAGCGTAAACATATCGTAAGTAACAGCAGGATCCGCGGTATCAATCCCTGCCATTTTTGATAAAATTTTCGATACCTTATTATTGGTGTAATTTGCAGTGATGGTATTGGTAAAAGAATTCCCCGTATCTTCTTTACCGGTTCCCTTTGCTTCAACAAATTTTCCGTTATTATAGGTAACTGCAAAGTCGGTGGTGGTGATGGCAGATCCTTCATTCTGTACAATTGTTATTTTATTAACAGTGTTATTATCATAAGACAAACTGTAAGAAATAGAGTTATCACTCGTTTTCACACTGACCAGTTTTCCCAATAAATAGCTGTAATTATAAGTTATGGTTTCGCCAGTATCCTCTTTTGAAGTAACAGATTTCAACTGCTTCACAACGCCGGTTGTTTCGCCACTGCCACCTGTTTCACCCGGATTATTAACCCCGAAGAGCAAATCGCCATTTTCATCACGACCTGGTTCGCAGGAAAACAAAATAGCTAAACTGAAAACAAAACTTAAAAAACCGAAAAGCTTTTTCATTATTAAAACTGATTTTAGCAAAAGTACTCTTTTTTTAGAAATTCTAGAAGTTGGTTTATTTCCCCAAAATCCTTTCCAAGACCGAATTTACCTCATCTACATTCTGTACATTTTCTTTTCTCATCATGAGTTGATTTCCTTCCTTGCTGACTTTTTCCTTCAAAGTAGCTTCTTTCGGATTCTTTGACAAATAAGAAATAATGTTCCTGAACTTTTCACTCTGATAAAATTTATCCTGAGGATTTGGCGGAAAATACCCGAGGAAAACCCCGTTTTTCACCACGATTTTATCAAAACCAATTTCCGCGGCAATCCATTTTAATTCTACCGATTTCAGAAGATTTACAGCTTCCGAAGGCAAAGCACCGAAACGGTCGATTAATTCACTTTCTAATTTCTGCAATTCTTCTTTACTTTCTATTTCTGCTAATTTTTGATACAGTGATAACCGTTCTTCAATACTCTGAACATAAGAATCCGGCAACATCAGTTCTAAATCCGTATCGATATTCACTTCTTTGGTCGATTTGAAAAGTTTTTTACGGTCTTCTTCATTATCAAATAAATCTTCGAATTCCTCATCATTCTGCAATTCCTCCAAAGCTTCCTGCATGATTTTCTGATAAGTATCAAAACCCATTTCATTAATAAAACCACTTTGTTCACCTCCTAACAAATCCCCGGCACCACGAATTTCCAAATCCTTCATCGCGATCTGGAAACCGCTTCCCAAATCCGAAAACTGCTCGATCGCTTCCAGTCTTTTCCGCGCGTCATTGGTCACCATATCAAACGGAGGCGTAATCAGAAAACAAAAAGCTTTGCGATTGCTTCGCCCGACCCGACCGCGCATCTGGTGAATATCTGCCATCCCAAAACGCTGGGCATCATTAATGAAAATCGTATTCGCATTCGGCACATCCACACCACTTTCAATAATCGTCGTCGAAACCAAAACGTCATATTTGCCTTCCATAAAATCCAGAACATTCCGTTCCAGTTGTTTACCGTCCATTTGTCCGTGGCCTGTAATTACTTTCGCATCGGGAACCAAACGCTGAATCAAGCCCGCAATATCTTTCAGGTTTTCAATTCTGTTATTAATGAAATAAACTTGTCCATCTCTTTGAAGTTCATAAGAAATGGCATCCCGGATTATTTCTTCATCAAAACCAACAATTTGTGTTTCAACAGGCTGACGGTTTGGAGGTGGTGTTTTAATGACTGATAAATCTCTGGCCGCCATCAATGAAAACTGTAAAGTCCGTGGAATTGGCGTCGCCGTCAATGTTAAAGTATCCACATT
This sequence comes from Chryseobacterium gotjawalense, assembly GCF_030012525.1. Classification (NCBI taxonomy): domain Bacteria; kingdom Pseudomonadati; phylum Bacteroidota; class Flavobacteriia; order Flavobacteriales; family Weeksellaceae; genus Chryseobacterium; species Chryseobacterium gotjawalense. The sequence goes on along the minus strand of NZ_CP124855.1, from coordinate 2,429,090 downwards.
ACTTTTTATTGTTTTCAATTTGTCTTTAACGGCAACTCCGAACTTGTGTTCTTCATCAATAATTAAAAGGCCTAAATCTTTAAATTTAACGCTGCTCCCAACCAATTGATGGGTTCCGATCACAATATCGATCTTCCCCGATTTCAATCCTTCCAGTGTTTCCGCTTTTTGTTTTGCCGTGCGGAAACGGTTCATATAAGAAATGGTCACGGGGAAATCCTTCAATCTTTCGGTAAAACTCCGGTAATGTTGGAAAGCCAAAATCGTGGTCGGAACTAAAATCGCCACTTGTTTTCCGTCAGTCGCAGCTTTAAATGCCGCTCTAATTGCAATTTCTGTTTTCCCGAAACCTACATCACCACAAATCAAACGGTCCATTACGGTATCATTTTCCATGTCCGTTTTCACATCGACCGTTGCTTTTTCCTGATCGGGCGTATCTTCGTAAATAAAGCTGGCTTCCAGTTCATTCTGCAAATAAGAATCCGGCGTGAAGGCAAAACCCTTGGCCGTTTTCCGCTGTGCATATAAACGGATCAGGTCGAAAGCGATCTGTTTTACTTTCGCTTTTGTTTTTTGTTTTAAAGCTTTCCAGGCTGGCGAACCGAGTTTCGACAACACAATTTCCCGTCCGTCCGGACCATTATATTTTGAAATCTTATTTAAGGAGTGAATGCTCACATAAAGCAAATCACCATTTTTGTAAGTCAGTTTAAAACATTCCTGAACTTTTCCGTTATTATTCACCTTCACCAAACCCATGAATTTTCCGATTCCATGATCGATATGGGTGACATAATCGCCAACTTTCATCTGCATTAAATCTTTCAGCGTAATCTGTTCAGATTTTGCAAATGCATTTTTGGCTTTAAATCTCTGATAACGGTCAAAAATCTGGTGATCGGTGTAAACTGAAATTTTATGGTCCAAATCCACAAAACCTTCGTGAAGTTCTGATTTAAAAGATTTGAATAAAGTCTTGGTTTTTCCGTCAAAGGAAGTTTCATTATTTTCCGAACCCGATTTATGTGCTGACAAATCCTCAAAAATAGACTCAAGCCGTTCTTTCTGCTTTTCCGTGGAAAATGAAATCCAGGTTTCAAAACCGTCATTTTGCTTTTCCTGTAAATCCTCAAGTAATAATTCAAACTTTTTATGAAAACCCGGCTGTGGCGTTTGATTCAGCTGTACAATTGCCGCGTCGCTTCCCTTCACTTCCTGTAAAGTAAAATCGATCCATTCAAATTGATTGATGCCTTTGACGAAATCTTCTTCAGAAACAAAAAGCTGTTCCGGCGTCAGATGTCTGATTTCAGTTCCTAATGTTCCAAACTTTTCCTCTGCTTTTACGTAGAAATTTTTAATTAAATTAAAACCGACAAACGCGTTCTTCGTAATTACAACTAAATCTTTCGGTGCCAAATCGAACAAGGAAACCTTCGTTCCCTCGGCTGAAAAATTCATATTGGAAACCAACTGGAATTCTTTTACTTTCTCTTTGGAAAGCTGCGTTTCGATATCAAAAGTTTTAATACTTTCTACTTCATTTCCGAAAAAAGTAATCCGGTAAGGCTCTTCGTTGGAATAAGAAAAAACATCGACAATTCCGCCTCTCACAGAAAACTCGCCAGGTTCGGAAACAAAATCGGTATGATTGAAATTAAACTGATGCAGTAATTCTTCCGTAAAATTAAAATCCAGCTGATCGCCCGTTTTGATCGTATGAGAAATCGCTTTGAAATCAGCCTTTTTCATCACTTTCTCGGCCAAAGACGCGAACGGCGCGATCATCACTTTTGGTTTTTTATCATTATGAATTCTACTTAAAACTTCGGTTCTTAAAACCAAATTCGCATTTTGAGTTTTTTCAATCTGATAAGGTTCCAAATGAGTCGGCGGAAAATAAAGCACATTTTCTTTACCCAGCAAGTCTTCTAATTCCGAAGTGATATACAACGCATCTTCCTTGTCATCCGTTAAAAAAAGAAGAGATTTCTTTTTAATTAGAAATAATTCCGCTGCGAAAACCGCAGGCGAAGAACCGGCAAATGATTTTACCGCAAGATGTTTATTCTGATCGAGCTTCATGAACAGTTCTTTTCCAAATCCTAAATGAAGAAGTTGTGGGAGAAATGTATCGGTGATATTTTTTAACTGCATAAATTTTCTGACGGTAAAATCCGTCTTTAAAATGAGAAGGTCTAAAACGGGAAAAGCGATTTCGGGATTATTCCGAAATCGTTTGAAAGTACAAATTTAGGGATTATTTGTTTATTAATGCCAGAGAGAAAATCACCCTTTTTGATCTATCTATCGCATAAAGTAGTTTTAAAATTTCCCAAAAAATCTTAATTTTTTGCTAAAATTGATGGTCTTAAAAAGGGTAGGCATAAAGTTTGGCTGGTGTTGAACTTAATCTTTAAAATAAAAAATTATGAAATCGAAAAATTTAAAAAACGAAAGAAAGGCAACTGTTGAAAGAGCATTTAGATTTCTCGGATTATTCGTTCTTGCATTCTCTTTATTTGCATTTACTTCCTGCAGAAGTGATGATGATCCTGCAGACAACGACTTTTTCGCCGGAACTTACAAAGGCAGCATTTCTTACAACGATGGAAATTCAACCATATCCAAAGACAACGGAAGTGTTTTCGTAACCAAAATTGCAAGTGGCACAAAATACAATTTCCGGTTTTCTGATGGAATTCCTGATCTGAACGGTGTTGAATTCAAGAAAGAAGGCGATAATGTTTTGGTGATGGTAGGAGGAACTACCACTTCTTACATTAGAATTGACAATAATGAGCTGAAAATTTTATACGCCGCTAACGGGAAAACCTGGACTGCAAACTGTACCAGATAAGTTAATCATTTATTTTCACACGAACTGTTTCATTTAATTGAAGCAGTTTTTTTTGAAAAATTTATATAATGTTAAAACTCAATGGATATCCGTAATTAATAATAAAAATATTTTCTTCTACGTTTGCGAAGTGTAACGGCTTGATTAAAGATGGACAAACATTAGAAACTACTTCAAAATAAATACTGTGTTAAATTTTGGTTAAAGTTATTCAGAAGAAACTTTCGGCAAACTGAATTACTTAATTTTACATAGTTAAACAGCAATATATCAACTATTTAAAATACAAACAAATGAAAAAACTATTAGCCGCATTGTCTTTGGTGGTAGGCCTTGGACTTGCAAATGCTCAACAGGTGACACCAAAATCGACTGCAAAAATGGCTCCTGCCAAATCAGAGAAAATGGAAACTGCAAAAAAAGAAGCAGTCGAAAAATCTGCAACAGCGGAAAAACCGGCCGCAAAGACCTATGCAGTAAAAATGAAAAAAAACGGAACGCCTGACAAAAGATACAAAGCCAATGCCCATCTGAAAAAAAACGGTACGCCTGATAAAAGATACAAAACAAAATAATACAGTTTTAATACGTTGAGCTCCGGAATTTATTTCGGGGCTTTTTTTATATCTTTAATAAAAAAAATATGCGGTGTTTTTTTGCAATGATTCTTCTTTTTTCGCTCGGCCATTTTGTGGGCTGTACCTCTGAAAACAGAAACAATTCCCGAGCTTATGTGGAAGGAAAAATTACCGGATCTCAATTCGACTTCAATAAAATAAAAATAATTATTAAAAGCGATGGAAAAAATATCGGCGAAACCATGCCGAGCGGCTCAGGGCAATTTACGGTTTCAGGCCCGCTACTTTCGGACTCGTTTTCTTTGGTTTTAAATGAAAAAATAAAATCATTTTCTTCCTCAAAACCAGGCTGCAGAATTTCTTCGGATTCTTTGGAAATCCTTATTCCATCTGGAACTACGTATATTATTTTTAATGAAATAAACCTGGAATGATGAGAATTACATTTCTGTTTTTTTTCGGAATTTCAACTTTAATTTTCGGCCAGAAAAAGACAAACAACCTTGATGTTGTTTCTAATATCGAAACCAAAATGATTGTGATGAAACCCGTTGGCAAAAATCATTTAGCAAAATTACTCATGCCTTTTTACGGTTTCGGTTTTGGGGGAAACTTGATGACTCCCATTAATTTCGGAATTGGATTGGATTACAATGTGCTGTTTTCGAATGTAAAATACGGTGAACAAAACCGTTACGGAAATATCGGCTCACCAACCATCACTAATATCGATTTATACCTGACGCACCGCGAAATTATTTCCGAGGATTTTTCAATTGAAGAAATGGCCGGATTCAGTTATTATCGCCAAACTAATTTATTAGTTAACGCTGAAAATCAAAAATTAAAAGAGAATGCCACTGGCTTTAATCTTGGCGGAAAAGCTTTATACGCTTTGGATCGCGAGGGTTATCAACAGGTCTTTGTCGCAGCAAAAGTCAATTTTTATTTCGGGAATGTTTACAATGAAAATCCAGAAACCAAGAAATTTTATAGCGGCTCTGCTTTCCTGAGTTTAGGATTGGGATACCGGTATAATTTTTAAAAACAGACGTTTCGCTGCGTAATTTTTCGTTATACTAAAGGATTATTTCTAAAATGCTTTAAATTTGCGTTATGATCAATTTCATTAAGAAAAACATTGCTTTAATCTGGGCAAAAAATCACGTTAAAGGAACCCATTCCTTTAAAGCAAATTCAGTTAAAAATCAGGAAGAACTTTTGCTTTCTCTGGTGAAAACTGCCGAAAAAACCCTGTTTGGGAGAACCCATCAGTTTGAAAATATAAAAAGCATTCAAGACTTCCAGTCGCAAGTACCAATTGCTGATTATGAAGACTTAAAACCTTATATCGAAAAAGTAAAAAAAGGCCAGCGGCAGATTCTATGGACCGATACGCCGGAATATTTCGCTAAAACTTCAGGCACGACTTCCGGATCCAAATATATTCCCATTTCAAAAGAAGGAATGCCTTACCAAATCGCGGCGGCACAAAGCGCAATTTTTCATTATATCGCACAAAAAAACAATGCTGATTTCGTTACCGGAAAAATGATTTTTTTACAGGGAAGTCCTGAACTGGAAGAAATCAACGGGATTCAAACCGGCAGACTTTCCGGAATTGTCGCTCATCACATTCCATCTTATTTACAGAAAAACCGCTTGCCGAGTTTAAAAACCAACCTCATCGAAGACTGGGAAACCAAGGTGGACGAAATCGTAAAAGAAACCGAAAAGGAAAACATGACTTTGATTTCGGGAATTCCGCCTTGGTTGATTATGTATTTTGAAAAACTAATTGAACGGAACGGTAAAAAAATTACGGAACTTTTCCCCAACCTTCAGCTTATTATTACGGGCGGCGTCAATTATGAACCTTACCGCGAAAAAATGAACGAACTTCTTGGAAAACCTGTGGATACTTTGCAGACTTTTCCTGCGAGTGAAGGATTTTTTGCTTTTCAGGATGATTTTGAAAAAGAAGGTTTACTGCTGCTCACCAACCACGGAATTTTCTATGAATTTGTTCCGCTGGAAGAATATGGAAAACCTGACGCCAAAAGACTGACTTTAAAGGAGATTGAACTTCACAAAGATTACGCTTTAATTTTAACAACAAATTCCGGACTTTGGGCATATTCCATCGGTGATGTTGTAAGGTTTATTTCTAAGGATCCTTACCGGATTTTGGTATCGGGAAGAACAAAACATTTCACATCTGCTTTTGGGGAACACGTGATTGCTTTTGAAGTAGAAGAAGCTTTAAAAGCCACGGTAGGAAAATTTCCGGCACAGATTACAGAGTTTCACTTAGCTCCACAAGTAAATTCCACAGAAGGTTTACCCTATCACGAATGGTTTATCGAATTTGAAAAAGAGCCCGAAAATCTGGAAAATTTCAGAAAAAATCTGGATGATGAGATGCGGAAAAGAAACACATATTATAATGATTTAATTTCCGGTAAAATCCTGCAACCTCTTGTAATTACAACATTAAAGAAAAATGCTTTTCAGGACTATGCCAAGTCTGAAGGAAAGCTGGGTGGTCAGAATAAAATCCCAAGATTAGCAAATGACCGCAAAATTGGCGATTTCCTTGAAACACGCAGGAGCTAATCTTTGAAAAACTTTAAACGATGAGATATTTCTTTTACTTTTTAATTCTTCTGATCAGCGCTTCGTGTGTCTCGACGAAATACAGTGTTTACACAAATCAGGAGAATTTCGACAACATCCAGGCGGGAACGAGATATACTGTTTATGATAAAAGTGACCGTAAATTTTTTGTCGACGTCACTTCAGTAGAAAAAGACAGCATTATCGGAACCAGAAAAAATCAGCGGATCGCCATCGCTAAAAAGGACATCAAAGAAATTGACAAAAATAAGACTGGCGCAACCGTTATTTTAATCGGTGGGACAGTTGGTCTTTTGGTCACAGCTTATATCATTGCGGACACAATGCGAGCTTTGGGTGAGGGTTTCGGTCGCGTTATAGGAGGACAATAATCAATTCGAAACCACTTTCAGCCCAATCACAGAAGCAATCAAAGTGAAAACAAAAAATATTCGCCAGAAAGTCGCCGGCTCATTAAAGATAAATATTCCCATAAAAACAGCTCCTACCGCACCGATTCCCGTCCAGACTGCGTACGCCGTTCCAACAGGTATGGGACTGGCCCCAACAGAAATTGCTTTGTACAAAAGAAACATACTCAGAAAAAGAGAAATTGCAAAACCTGCCCACCAGAAATAACTTTCCCTTCCGGATGTTTCCTGGGCTTTTCCAAGACAAGTGGCAAAGCCGGTTTCAAATAAGCCGCCAATAATGAGTAAAATCCAATTCATTTTTCAAAGATAATTTTTTTTGGAAAACTTAAGTGTTTCTAAAAGCCACGAATGCACGAATTATCCACTTTAAATTACTTTGCTTCATTTCAACCATAGGAAACGCAACAACCTATTTAAATAGAACACCAAGCTGTTGAAGAAAAATTCGTGCATTCGTGGCAAAAACTTAATGCAAAAAGGGAAGCCTCGAATTCACGAATCTCCATTTTTTTAACATTACTTCATTTCAATTATAGGAAACGCAACAACCTATTTAAATAGAACAACAAACTGTTAAAGAGAAATTCGTGCATTCGCGGCAAAAATTTAGTGGAACCAGGAGAAGCCACGAATTCACGAATCCATTTTTTTTTAAAATCACTTTTTACTTCATTTCAATCATAGGAAAAGGGCCATTTAAAAGAACAAGCTGTTGAAGAGAAATTCGTGCATTCGCGGCAAATTTAATGCAACAAAGGAAGCCTCGAATTCACGAATCTCTATTTTTTTAACAGTACTTCATTTCAATTATTGGAAGCAACAACTAACTTATAGAAAAAAATTCGTGCATTCGTGGCAAATTATTAAATGATTTTTCGTTCCTAAAATTTACTTTTGCAAAATGATTTCATTGCAACCTATTCAGACCTTAAAAATAGCAGAATTTCGGAACTTAATGACTGGCCGTTTTTTTCTGATCTTATCTTTCAGAATGTTGGCAACACTGATGGGTTGGTGGATTTATAAATTAACCAACGACCCTTTCGCCATTGGGCTAATTGGATTATCTGAAGTTATTCCCGCGGTATCAACTGCCTTATACGCCGGCCACGTTATCGATAATTCTGAGAAGAAAAAACTGCTGCTCATTTGCAATTACGCTTATGTTTTGCTCATCGGCTTATTGGTGGTTCCCGCTTTTTTTGGCCACAGTTTACTGCACTTCAGTAATATTCAGATTTCTTATTTTATTTATGCCGTCATTTTTTGCACCGGATTTTGCCGCGCATTTATCGGCCCTATTATTCCTTCAATGATTCCAAAGATAGTTTCCAAAGATCAACTTCCGAACGCTATCACACTCAACCAGGCGACCTTTCTTACCGCTTCTGTTTCTGGCCATGCTTTGGGTGGCTTCCTTATTCACTGGATTGATATTTCCGGAACAATCCTCGTGATTGTCGGATTAATGATTTTCTCCTCCATTTTCTTTTGGTTTCTGAAAAAACACCCTTCAGAAAATAGCGACCGAACAATGGGCGTGGTAGAAAGTATGCGCGAAGGAATCGCTTACATTTACAAAACAAAAGAAATCCTGGGCGCACTTTGCCTCGATATGTTCGCCGTGCTTTTTGGAGGTGCCGTCGCGATGATTCCGGTTTTCGCTACCGATATTTTAGATGTAGGATCAGAAGGTTTCGGCTTGCTGAATGCTGCTTCAGACATCGGCTCCATGTGTATTATCATGACTCTGGCGTTTGTGCCGTTAACCAAAAATCAAGGTAAAATTCTACTCGTTGCCGTGGGAGGTTTTGGCCTGTGCATCATCGGTTTTGGCTTATCCAAATTATACTGGCTCTCCTTTTTCTTATTAGTGGCCAGCGGAATGCTCGATGGAATTTCGGTGGTCATCCGCGGTACGATTGTACAACTAAAAACGCCCGATCATATTCGCGGTCGCGTCTTAAGTGTGAATTCTATTTTCATCATGTCGAGCAACGAAATGGGTCAGTTCGAAAGTGGGGTCGCGGCCAAGCTTTTAGGCGTTGTACGGTCCGTCGTTTTTGGCGGAACCATGACCGTTTTGATTGCAATTTTAGTGGGAACCACCGTTCCAAAACTTCGCAAAATGAACTATTAATTTTTTAGGATCAGCCCGTGTAGAAGTTCTAACCAATTTGGTCCGCTCCTCATTGCAATTTTTATTTCCTGCACCTCTATCCAACGCTTAAAAAAAGGATTTCCACTGGAATCCAGACTAAAACACAAACTTTGTACCTCCCGACTTACCAACATCACAACTCACTAACAAACAACTTATTGACCATAAAACCCATTAGATTGTTGATTAAATATTCGGAATAAAAACTTAAAAAAACTATCTTTGTCACATGGCACAAAAGGAAACTTTATCTTCACTAATTCATGGTAACTTCGCTAAGGAACTTTCTATTTCCGACGGCAAAATGCCCCCAAATGCAATAGAATTCGAGAAACTCGTTATCGGCACTTTTTTAATTGACAAAAAAGGACTGGATTATTCCATCGATTTACTGACAGCAGACGTTTTTTACGACCCAAGACATCAGGAAATCTTCCGTGTGATCGTCCGCTTGTTCGAAGGAAATCATCCGGTCGATTTAATGACGGTAATTCAGGAATTAAAGAAAACCGATAAATTAGCACTTGCGGGAGGTGATCATTATATCATTGATTTAACGATGGGAGTCTCTTCCAGCGCGCATATCGAGTACCATGTCCGGGTGATATTAGAAAAATTCATTCTGCGAAGTCTGATTAATGTTTCCGCCAATGTAATCGACAGTTCTTATAAAGAGTCTACCGATGTTTTCGAGCTTTTGGATAAAGCCGAACAATCCTTTTTTGAAATTACAAACGGAACCATTAAAAAAGGTTTCGACACTGCAAATACTTTGGTCAGCCAAGCCATTGAAACCATTAAAGCCTTAAAAGACAAAGAAGGAATCTCTGGAATACCATCGGGATTTAAAGATATTGATAAAGAAACCGGTGGTTGGCAAAATTCAGATTTAATTATTATTGCGGCCCGTCCGGCAATGGGTAAAACCGCCTTCCTGCTTTCTATGGCAAGAAATATTGCGGTAGAACATAATATTCCGATGGCTTTATTCTCCCTGGAGATGGCTTCCGTTCAGTTGATTACCAGAATGATCGCTTCAGAAACAGGAATTTCTTCGGAGAAATTACGAAAAGGACAAATGAGCGATGAAGAATGGCAACGTTTGTTCTCCAATGTTTCCGCTTTAGAAAATGCTCCTTTATATATTGACGAAACTCCTTCCCTTTCTGTATTCGATTTTCGGGCAAAATGCCGGAGATTAGTGATGCAGCATGGCGTAAGAATTATCATGGTCGATTATCTTCAGTTGATGACCGCAAATTCCGGAAAAGGTGGCGCAGGAAACCGTGAGCAGGAAATTGCGATGATCTCCCGTTCCCTGAAAGCAATTGCAAAAGAACTGAATGTTCCCGTAATTGCACTTTCCCAACTTTCCAGAAGTGTGGAGACAAGACCTGGAAAAAGACCGATGCTTTCTGACCTTCGGGAATCCGGAGCGATTGAGCAGGATGCCGATATTGTTTCGTTTATTTTCCGTCCGGAATATTATAAAATCACCACTTGGGATAATGATGAAGACGGCGGTGAATCTTCCACAGAAAACCAGGCAGAACTGATTATCGCGAAACACCGTAATGGTGCTACCGCAGACGTGAGAATGTCTTTCCATAAAAATATTGCCAAATTTGCCGATCTTGATTTGTTTGGTGGCGGCGCCTATGGTTATCAGTCTTCGAATTTTGGACAACAGGATACTCCGGGAGGTTTTGAAAAAATCAAAACTACCATTGATCCCGGTGCTGCTTTCGATTTGCCGAGCAACCAAAACCTTTCCGGTTCGTCTATGAATGATGCGGATGATGATGACGATTTTCAGTTTTAGGAATGGGCCTTAGAATAGAAATTTATACCGACGGCGCCTGTAGTGGAAACCCCGGAAAAGGGGGTTACGGAATCGTGATGAAGGTCCCCGAAAAAAGCTACGAAAAAAGATATTCGCAGGGTTTTCGCCTCACAACCAACAACCGCATGGAATTGTTGGCGGTGATCACGGCTTTGGAAAAACTGAAATCCACCGAAAACGACATTCACATTTATACCGACAGCAAATATGTTTCTGATGCCATCAATCAGAAATGGATTTTCGGCTGGATTAAAAAAGGTTTTAAAAATGTAAAAAATCCTGATTTGTGGAAAAGAATGGTTCCTTTAATTAAAGCACATCAAACCACTTTTCATTGGGTTAAAGGTCATGCAGGCCATATCGAAAATGAAATCTGTGATCAACTTGCCGTAAAAGCCGCCCAGACAGAACCGCTCCAAATTGATGAATTTTTCGAAAAACAACAAAACGGCGGGCTTTTCTGATGGTCAATTGCTTTGCGTGAATTTGCCTCGCAGTGAATGGTTATTTTTTTTATTTAATATTTATTAAATTCATTTTTAAAATTGATTCGAAGAAATTCACCATTCACCTTTAGAAATTCACCTTTAGAAATTCACTTCTAAAATTCACTCAAAGAAATTCACCAACCAACTTCCGGCTCATTTATTTATCTTTGTTAGATGAATTACCTTGAAGCACTCAACAAAAGATATTCGGTTAAAAAATTTGATCCTGAAAAAACAGTTTCTTCCGATGTGCTCTTCCGTATCCTTGAAGCGGCAAGACTTTCGGCGAGTTCATTGGGACTGCAGCCTTATCGGCTCCTTATTGTGCAAAGTCCAGAAATGAAGAAGGAACTCATTCCTGCCTTTTACAATCCATCGCAAATCTCAACGTGTTCGCATTTGATTGTTATTGTTTCGAAAAACAATATTGGCAATGAATATATCGGCAATTATTTTAATCATATTTCGGAAACCAGAGAAGTTCCTCTGGAAAGTTTAAATCCATTTAAAGAAAGTATCAGCAAACATATTCAGCATTTAGATTCAGAAGAAGTGATGATTTGGGCAGATAAACAGAGCTATATTGTTTTGGGAAACCTGATGTTTGCAGCGGCTTTAGAAAATGTAGATACCTGCCCGATGGAAGGATTTAACCATGAAAAAATTGATGCTGTTCTGGGAATTGATACCGAAAAAGAAAAAGTCGCTGTGACTTTAGCGCTTGGTTACCGATCTGAAGAAGACCAATTTCAGAATTTAAAAAAAGTAAGAAAACCGGATGCTAAACTGTTTAAGTTTATTTAAATAAAAAAGGTCTAAATTGTCGTTCATTACATCAAATTAACTCCATGATAAAAGCAGACGTACTCGTCATCGGATCAGGAATCTCCGGACTTTCTTATGCGATCAAAATTTCCGAAAGAATGCCCGAGGCAAAAATCATCATCGTCACCAAAGCCGATGAAGACGAAAGCAACACCAAATATGCACAGGGCGGATTGGCCGTAGTGACCGATTTCGACAAAGATAATTTTCAGAAACATATCGATGACACCATGAGAGCCGGCGATGGTGAGAACAATCTGGAAGTGGTGAAAATGGTCGTTCGGGAAGGCCCCGAAAGATTTAAAGAACTTGTGGATTGGGGAACTAATTTTGACCAAAAAGACGGTCACCTCATGCTTGGCAGAGAAGGCGGACACACCGAAAACCGCATCGTTCATCACAAAGATATTACCGGCGCTGAAATAGAACGCGCTTTATTGGTAACGGTGAACAAATCACCGAATATTGAAATCATGGCGCATCATTATGTCATCGATTTAATTACGCAACATCACGTTCCCAATAAAATTTTCGACCTTGAAAAAATCGACTGCTACGGCGCTTACGTTCTTGATGAAAAAAATAAAGAAATAAGGAAAATTACGGCGAAGATCACTCTGGTCGCAACCGGCGGGGCTGGTCATGTGTACAAAAACACCACCAATCCGATTATTGCAACCGGCGACGGAATTGCCTTTGTGCACAGAGCACGCGGGAAAATTTCGAACATGCAGTATTACCAGTTTCATCCCACCGCTTTATTTTCAAAAAGAGACGGAATGCTGTTTCTGATTTCAGAAGCTGTACGTGGCGATGGCGCAAAACTTAGAACGAAAGATGGTGAAAAATTCATGCACAAATATGATGAGCGCGAGGAATTAGCATCGCGGGACATTGTTGCCAGAGCCATTGATAATGAATTAAAGATTTCGGGCGATGATTATGTAGGCCTCGATTGCCGCGAAATGAATCAGGAAAAATTCGTCGAACATTTTCCCAATATTTATCAAAAATGTTTGGATGAAGGAATTGACCCTTTCACCCAACTCATCCCAATCGTTCCGGCATGTCACTATTTAATGGGCGGAATTGATATCGATGTGGATGGGCAAAGTTCCATTAAAAATTTATTTGCCGTAGGAGAATGTACCAATTCCGGCTTGCACGGCGCTAACCGACTGGCTTCAAACTCTTTACTGGAAGGCCTTGTTTTCGGTCACAACGCGGCTTTGAAAACAGTCGAACTCTTAAAAATCAATGATTTCAACTTTGAAGATTTGAAAGCAATTCCGCAATGGGACGAAGAGGGCATGAAAATGATGGACGAAATGGTGATGATTTCCTACCTTCGGAGACAGTTGCAGGAAATGATGAGCGATTTGGTAAGTATCGTGCGATCAAATGACCGCTTGGCCTTGGCAAAGAGAAAACAACAGGAAATCTTCGAAGCTGTGAATGAACTGTACAACTACTCGATTCTGTCGCCAAAACTTTCGGAACTGAGAAATCTGACCAATATTTCCTATTTGATTATCAAACATTCATTAATGATGAAGGAGAACAAAGGCGCTTTTTATAATAAGGATTTGGTGTAAATAAAGATTTCCGAAGTAAGATTTCCGAGCATTGAACAAATGGAGAAAGAACTCAAAAAACGGGAAAACCCATGAAACTGTCACCAATTATCAACACTGAAGATTTAGCGGCTTTGAACAGAGAAAATGTCGTCATCGTGGACGCCGGAAGTGGTGGCTCTGCTTATGAGAGCTATTTGCATGAACATCTCGACGGAGCACTCTATGTGGATTTGAATAATGATTTAACCCAAATTCCCAAAAATATAAAAAGTGGCGGAAGACATCCTTTGCCCAGTTTGGAAAAATTTGCGGAAGTTTTAATGAGTTTGGGGATTACCCAGGATTCCCAGGTTATTGTGTATGACAATAAAAACGCTTCCATTGTCATGGAGTGAGTGGTTGGGCAATGGTAAACCTGTGGCTAAAAATATTTGACTAAATTTAAACTTTCTTTCACCATTCAAGGGTTCTTAAAATATAAAAATGCTTGAAAAAACAGACCCACATTACAAAAACTGGATTGTAGATTTAAAACACAAAATCCGGCAAACGCAAATAAAAGCCGCCATCAAAGTAAATACTGCTTTGATAGAATTGTATTGGGATTTGGGTAAGGAAATCGCTGGACGGGAATTTGAAAACTCTTATGGCTCTGGTTTTTTTAATCTTTTAAGTAAAGATTTACGGGCAGAATTTCCTGAGATTAAAGGTTTTTCAGAAAGCAACCTTAAATTCTGCAAAAGATTCTATCAATTTTATAATCAAGACATTGCAATTCGCCAACAAGTTGTTAACGAATTGGGAAATGATGAAAATTCAAATCGTCAACAAGTTGTTAACGAATTCAAAAACAATCATTTTTCACACCATATTTTCCTGATTCCCTGGGGGCATCATGTTACCTTAATTACAAAATGCAAAACTCCTGAAGAAGCTCATTTTTACATTAACAAAACCATAGAAAACGGCTGGAGCAGAGCTGTACTTCTGAATATGATTTCCGGGAAACTAATAGAAAGCCAGGGAAAAGCGATCACCAATTTTTCTAAAACACTACCAGATAACCAAAGCGAACTGGTAAAAGAAACATTGAAAGATCCTTACTTTTTTGATTTTCTAAACCTTTCTGAACTTTTTAAGGAAAAAGAACTGGAGAATGCTTTGGTAGATAATATCTCAAAGTTTTTAATTGAACTTGGGCGTGGTTTTGCCTTTGTTGGAAAACAGGTTGAGATTGTAGTAAGTGACAAATCATTTTTTATAGATTTGCTTTTTTACCACATCAAACTAAAAAGATATGTGGTCATCGAATTGAAAGCAGGGAGTTTTGAACCGGAATTTGCAGGGAAACTAAATTTCTACGTTACAGCAATAGACAAAAAAATGCGTGATGAAAACGATAATGCTACGATTGGCCTTTTAATCTGTAAAGACAAAGACGAAATAATCGCAGAATATTCCCTTACCGATTTACAAAAACCATTAGGGATTTCATCGTATGAACTCCAAAAAATATTACCTGACGACTTTAAATCATACCTTCCATCCATTGCAATGGTAGAGGAAGAACTTAAAAAATTAGAAAATAAATGAAAAAACCGACCTATGTCACGAAAGACGCGCTGAAAATTTTTATTAAAAACGCATTGGAAGAAGACATTCAGGATGGCGACCATTCCACGTTGTCCACAATTCCTAAAGATTTACAGCAGAAAGCCAAACTTTTGGTAAAACAGGACTGTATTTTAGCCGGAGTAGAATTGGCTGAAATGATTTTCAAACAGTTTGATAGAAACTTAAAAGTAGAACGGCTGATGAAAGATGGTGACCCAGCAAAAGCAGGCGATATCGCTTTTTACGTAACCGGAAGCGCCAGATCTATTCTTACTACTGAACGATTTGTTTTGAATTGTATGCAGAGAATGAGTGGGATTGCAACGATTACCCACGAGTGGGATTCGCGGTTAGTGGGAACTAAAACGAAACTTTTGGACACGAGAAAAACAACGCCCAATTTCAGACTGTGCGAAAAATGGGCGGTCGCCATCGGTGGCGGCACCAATCACAGGTTTGGTTTGTATGACATGATCATGCTCAAAGACAACCATATCGATTATAACGGAAGCATTACCAACGCTGTGAAAATGGCAAAAGCATATACTGAAAAGATTAAAAAGCCGTTAAAGATAGAGGTTGAAACCCGAAATTTAGAAGAGGTAGAAGAAGCTTTGGAAGCCGGCGTCGACAGAATCATGCTCGACAATATGGAGGTTGCAATGATGGCAGAAGCCGTAAAATTAATCGGTAATAAATGTGAAACTGAGGCTTCCGGTGGAATTACCCGGGATATGCTGAAAGACATTGCACAAACGGGTGTCGATTTTATTTCCGCAGGTGCACTGACCCATTCTGCAGAGAACATCGACCTGAGTTTGAAGGCTGTGAAATGAGTTATAAAAAGGGGAATTAAGAAAGTTCGTGTAAAACAAGAAAAAGACAATTACCCAATACCTTTTGCTAAAGAACAAAAACCCAACACTTTGATTCCCTTATGAATAGACGGAATTTTAACAAATTGTTAAAATTTAACAATTTGTTAACGAAAGTACCATTTAATTTAGATATTTTTGCAAAAATCTTTTATCAATAAGTATAATAAAATTAACTGAAATGAATTTTAATCCATTAAAGAAAACTGTTCTCGTTGCTGCTTTAGCATTTGCAGGGTATGGATCCGTAAATGCCCAAGTTACAACAAGTAACATGTCTGGTGTTGTCACAATGAGCGACGGTAAGAAAATCACTGGTGCAACAATTAAAGCGACCCACATGCCTTCTGGGACGGTCTATTCCGCAACTGCAAATTCAGCAGGAGTTTTTAACTTATCCAATATGCGTGTTGGTGGCCCATACAAAGTAGAAGTTACTTATGGTAGTGAAAAACCAGTTGTATACGAAGATCTATACCTGGAGCTTGGTCAACCTTTCGCACTGAATCCGGTATTCGGTGAGAAAACAGCAAACATCGCAGAGGTAATCATTTCTGGAACCGGTGGTAGAAACATGAACAAGACTGGTGCAGCAACCAATATTGGTCAAAAACTAATTCAAGATCTTCCACAATCTTCTAGAAGTATTACTGATTTCACGAGATTAACTCCGCAAGCAAACGGTAACTCTTTTGCTGGTCGTGATGCTCGTTACAACAACCTTCAAATTGACGGTGCGAATTTTAATAACGGTTTTGGTTTAAGCAGTAGCCCACTTCCTGGCGGAAACTCACAACCAATTTCTTTAGATGCAATTCAGGAAATCTCTGTGAATATTGCACCTTTTGATGTTACCCAATCTGGTTTTACAGGTGCTGGTATTAACGCCATTACTAAATCGGGAACCAATAAATTCCACGGTTCATTATACGGTTATTATACCGGAAAAGATTTAAGTGGTTGGAAAATTAACGGTGATGAAATTCAAAAAGTTTCCGGCGCGAAAATGACGAATGGATTTACGGTAGGCGGACCAATTTTACAAAATAAATTATTCTTCTTTTTGAGTGGTGAAAGAGAAACCGCTACCGGTGCGAATGCCTCCGGTGCGAATCTTTGGACCGCTTCACAAAATGGAATTGCAGATCCTGCAAATAACATTTCAAGAGTTAAAGAATCTGATCTAATTGCGGTTCAAAACCACTTGATCAACAGATGGGGATATAACCCGGGTCGTTACCAAGGATATGCTAATGAAGCAGAACAACAAGGTGATAAGTTTTTACTTCGTTTAGACTGGAATATCAGCGATAAGCACAAGTTTGCAGTTCGTTATAATATGTTGAAAGGAACATCACAGCAACTTGCGAACGCTTCTTCAGGTCCAGCACCAAGATCTTCTTGGGGACGTGTAAGTGATCAAGCGATGACTTTTGAAAGTGGTAACTACGGTTTTGAAAATACAGTAAGCTCTGTTACTGCTGAATTAAATTCAACTTTCAACTCAAGTCTTTCAAATAAATTATTATTTACCTACTCAAAAATTCAGGATAAAAGAACTTCTCCATCAGAAAGACTTTTCCCTTTTGTTGATATCTGGGATGGTTCTTCTAATGGTGGAAATTACATCAGTTTCGGTACCGAGTTATTCTCTTACTTAAATGATGTGGTTAATGATAATTTTTCTTTTACCAATAACTTAACGTATACTGTAGGTAAAAACAACTTTACGGCTGGTATCGCTTATGAAGTTCAAAAATTCGGTAACTCTTATACCAGAATGGGAACAGGTTATTACCGTTATGCTTCAGTAGAAGATTTCTTGAAAACAGGTACCTCCGCAGAGGTTGCACCAATTATGTTTGGTTTAACTTATCCATATGCTAACCAAGATACTTATTCAAGAGTTAATTTCGGATTAGCTTCTGCTTATTTACAGGATAGAATTACATTAAGCGATAAATTCAACTTTACTGTTGGTTTAAGAGCTGAGCTTCCTAATTATTTAAATGATCTTACAGCCAATCCATCGATTGATGCATTAAATTTATTAGATAAAAACGGAAACCCAAGAAACTACACTTCTGGTGAATGGCCAAAATCTAAAGTTTCTCTTTCTCCCCGTTTAGGATTCAACTACGATGTAATCGGAGACAAAAGTTTAACATTACGTGGAGGCACTGGTATATTTACAGGACGTGTTCCTTTCGTATGGTTAACCAATATGCCAACCAATGCAGGTGTTTTACAAAATACTATTGAACCAGGTTCTTATGCTGAAATCGCGGGATGGATCAAAAATGTAACTTTCCAACCTCAAGATATTTACCATTATGTAACCAATCCACCAGCAGGAGCAGGAAACGTATTCATCAATAGCCCTAAAGAAGGCGCTCCGGCATCATTTGCTTTAGTTGACAGAGATTTCAAAATGCCTTCTGTTTGGAGATCAAGCTTCGGTGCTGACTACAAAATTCCAAACTCTGTATTCACATTGACCACGGACATTCTATATACTAAAGATGTAAATTCTGTATTCCAATATGGAGCAAACAGAAAAGAATCTACTGCAAGAATGACCAACCAAGATCGTGTATATTACCCGAATGCAGCTTCTTACCAATTCAATAATAAAATTGGAGCAAACAGTGCTACGGTTTTAACCAATTCTGACACCAAAGGAACTGCATTTTCTGCAACATTTGGAACGAACATGAGAAATTGGAAAGGATTATCAGGCTCCGTATTCTATACCTTCTCTGAAGCAAAAGAGATTTCTGCAAATGCAGGGTCAAGCGCAAGTTCTGCTTGGCAAGCATCACCAACTGTTGATTCTCCAAACCAGCAAGACTTGAGTATTTCAGCTTTCTCTGTTCCTCACAGAATTGTTGCTAATGTTAGTTATAATATTAAAAACACTACAATTGGAGTGTACTACAGTGGAGCTAACCAAGGAAGATTCTCTTATTACTATTCCAATGACGTGAATGGTGATGGTATTGCTAATGACTTAATGTACATCCCTAAAGCTGGTGAAGCAGTAAAGTTTACTGATATCAAACAAGGTACCGCAACTGTATTTACTGCAGCGCAACAAAGCGCAGCATTCGATAAGTTCATCGCTGACAACGGATTAGAAAAATACAGAGGTCAAATTCTTCCTCGTAATGAGTTCTTATTACCATGGTTAAACCGTGTGGATGTTAGAATTTCACAGAACTTATTTACCGATATGGTTCAAAAAGGAGACAAGGTAGCAATCAGTTTAGACATCTTAAACTTTGGTAACCTACTTAACTCTCAATGGGGAATTCAGGATAACACAGTTAGTTCTTACGGAGCGGCAGTGTTAGGTAGATCAGGAAACCTTTCTCCAGATCCAACCTTCCAGATGCTACGTTCTGGTGCAGACCTTGTTTCTTCACCAACTAGACCTGCAAGTAACAGATTTACTACTTGGAGTGCAATGTTAGGATTTAAATATTCTTTCTAAGCTAACTTCTAATTATTTAGACTGCTTTACAATTTTTTGTAAGGCAGTTTTTTTATATTCACTTCTATCTTATCTTGTACCGACCTTGCCTTTATCGTCGGGATTTTTTTTATCTTTGCGCTTAACAAAAAATTACAATGGATACATTTAAGATTATTACTGAAGCGCACAAAGGCTTTGCTTACTTAATTTTGCTTTCGGGCATTATCTTCATCGTTGCATTATTGGTCACCATGTTTGGTTACTCCGGAAAAATCAAAAAATTATTAAAAACATCAACTTTGATTACCATGATTTTATTTCATGTTCAGTTGATTGTTGGTATTTTCATGTTGGTATTTTCTCCAGGCTTAAAAGGTGCCCTCGAAACAGGAACATTAATGAGCAATGCAGCCTCTAGATTCTCTTACGTAGAACATCCAGTATCGATGCTGATCGGTGTTGTCTTAATGACCATCATTAATAAATACATGAAATCACACGAAACCCTTGCGATGAAAATCGTTATTATGGGAGTTATTGCAGTAGCTTTTTTCGCTTATGCATTCCCATGGTCAAGAGTTTTCCCTTCCTTTTTTGCTTAAATAAATTTAATAACAAATATTCTTAATGAAAATAGCAGTAGTAGGCGCTACCGGAATGGTGGGACAAATAATGTTAAAGGTTTTGGAAGAAAGAAATTTTCCGGTAACCGAATTAATTCCCGTAGCCTCCGAAAAATCAATCGGTAAAAAGATCACCTTTAAAGGAAATGAATTCAAAATTGTTTCCATGCAGGATGCTTTAGACCGAAAGCCTGAAATCGCTATGTTTTCTGCAGGCGGAACAACTTCATTAGAATTTGCGCCGAAATTTGCAGCCGTTGGAACGACCGTTATCGATAATTCTTCAGCCTGGAGAATGGTTGCGGACAAGAAATTAATCGTCCCGGAAATCAATGCCGGCGTTTTAACCAAAGAAGACAAAATCATTGCAAACCCAAACTGCTCTACCATTCAGTTGGTCATGGTGTTACATCCTTTGAATCAAAAATACGATGTTAAACGGGTCATCGTTTCTACATATCAGTCGGTAACAGGAACAGGAAAGAATGCGGTCGATCAGTTGAATGCTGAAGTTATCGGAAACAAAGAGGTTGCAAAAGTCTACCCGTATGAAATCTTCAAAAATGCATTGCCACAATGTGATGTATTTGCAGAAGACGATTATACCAAAGAAGAAATCAAACTGATGACCGAACCCAAGAAAATTCTGGGCGACGACACTTTTAAGATTACAGCAACTGCGGTAAGAGTTCCTGTACAAGGTGGACATTCTGAAAGCGTCAACATCGAATTCGAAAATGATTTTGATTTGGACGAAGTGAAAGCGATTCTTGCAGAAACTCCTGGTGTGACCGTCTTAGATGATGTGAAAAACAACATTTATCCAATGCCTTTATATTCAGAAGGTAGAGATGAGGTTTTCGTAGGAAGAATCAGAAAAGACCTGTCACAACCCAAAACATTAAACCTTTGGATTGTCGCAGATAACCTCCGGAAAGGTGCCGCAACCAATGCGGTGCAGATTGCAGAATATCTCTACCACAACAAATTAGTCTAAATAAAATGCTCACACAAAGTGAGCATTTTTTATGGATTAGACTCATCAAACATTCCTAATAAGCATAATAAAACTCAGATGTCAGAAAATAAAAATATTCCAAATACCAACTTCATTTTTCAGAGAAATGTGGCCCTCGTTGGCATCCTTCTTTTCGTGGCGAAACTATTGGCCTGGCATTTCACCAATTCCGACGCGGTTTTCTCAGATGCTATGGAAAGTATCGTGAATATCATCGCCGCTTTTATGGGATTGTATTCGCTTTATCTCGCAGCAAAACCGAAAGATATCGATCATCCTTACGGACACGGCAAGGTAGAATTTGTAACTTCCGGTGTAGAAGGCGCGTTAATTATTTTTGCCGGCATCATCATCATCGTACAGGCTGTAGATTCCCTTTTACACGGCAACATTCCAAAGCAGTTAGACTGGGGAATAGCAATTGTCGCAGTTACGGCGGTCATTAATTATTTAATGGGGCATATTTCTCAAAAGAAAGGCATTCAGGAAAATTCTCTCGTTTTACAAAGTTCAGGGAAACATCTGAAAAGTGATACCATCACCACTTTGGGAGTTGTAGTCAGTTTAATTTTAGTGCAGATCACAAGCCTGTATTGGATTGATGCTGCGGTCGCACTCCTCTTCGGGACCTACATTATATTTATCGGTTACAAAATTATTAGAAAATCGTTAAGCGGAATAATGGACGAAGCCGATTTGGGAATGCTTGAAAAATTATCAAAATTCCTGAATGAAAACCGAAAAAGACAGTGGATCGACGTTCACAATATGCGGATCCAACAGCACGGCAGCGGCCTTCACATCGATGCGCATCTTACATTACCGTGGTATTACGAACTTCGCAAAGCCCATAATGAAATGGAAGATCTCTATAAACTGATTGGTAAAAATACCGATAGGACAATTGAATTTAATTTTCATTTGGATGACTGCAAACCTATTTCCTGCGAAATCTGTGAATTGTGGGAATGTCCGGTAAGGCAAAGACCGTTCGTTAAAAAAATAGAATGGAATGCAAAAACCATCGCCCAGGTTGGAAAGCATTCAGTAAACGATTAAGGGATTTTTAAATTTAAAATACAAACGCAACAAAGTTTTTGAAGCGTCAAAAATAGGAGTTTGAATGGAATTAAAACAAGGTTTAAGTCTTTTGAATATGCTCCCGATAATAAAACAAAGGAATAATCAGCAGTAAAATCAAAGGCTGAATGACGAATCTTCTCATATAAAAAGAAAAAAGATATCCGATTTCAAATTTTGTCTGAATGCAGTAAAGATAGATGGGAAAGGTAATTGCAAAAACAATCAGCATCAAAATAATCGCCTGCAACGTCCATTTTTTATTTTTAAAAATCAAATAAACTATGGCAGCTGATAAAATTAAATTCAAAGAAAATCGAAAAAGGTAATTCAAAATTAAAAGGAACCATTTAAATTCAGGAAAGGAAGCATGCTTATTAGCCAAGTGAAAAAAGTCCTGAAAAGGATCATAAAAGATTTCGCTTTCCACGGCTCTTACTCCAATTAAACCCAAGACAGCAATTGCGACCAAAATCCACTTAAGCACTTTCATCTTTGGCTTCTTTTAAGGCATAAAATTTAATCCAGATTAACCAAAGCAAAACAACGCTTCCGTAAATAATTGCCGGGAACAAATAATCATGGCCGATTTTTGAATATTGCGGATGTTCAACAAGTACGATATTCAAACCGACGATACGCAAAACATTCATGATGTGAAGGAAAATCACTCCTAATGCAGCAAATATAAAAGTTTTGAATCCTTCGTAAAACGCAAAGATAAAAGCCAAAAACAAAATCATCACCGAAATTGCGTTGCAGCCTTCGACCATCCGCGAAACATACCGTCCGCTCACAAAGAACCACGTGGTTTCCTGTTGTGGCTTTCCTGCAATCATTTGCGAAGGATATCCGAGTAGATTCTGCAGAAAATCAACCTGCGTCATCACCCACGTTGAGAAAGAATCTAAGCCCGCATTTTTAAATCCATTCAGATAAAACTGATAGCCCAAAACAAGCACCACATACAAAATGATGAAACGCAGAAGAATTTTCAGAACCGGCTTGAAGTCATTGAACATAAGAACAAATATACTGTTTTCTAAAATACGTTTTTACTTATCTTTGTAAAAGTATGACTGATCAAAACGCAAAAGATTTTTTCGAAAAATATACCGGAGAATCTGCTCAAGAGTTTTTTATATTGGCCCAAAGTGGATCTGCAAGAATTAATTTTGTAGGCAAAAGTTCGGGCAGAAAACACATCATTACCTTCAACGAAAACAGTCGGGAAAACGAAAGTTTTTATTATTTCTCCGACCTATTTTCAAACTTAAAGGTGAATGCGCCAAAAGTTCTAAAAATTTCTGAAGACCGCAATCTGTATATTCAGCAATTTCTTGGGGAGCACACTTTATCAGAAATCATCGGGAAAGAAGGATTGACCGAAAGAGTGAAAACTTTAGTAAAAAAAACACTTCAGCAACTCGCCGAAGTTCAGCTCAAAACTGAAAATAAAATCGATTATTCAAAAACTTTTGAATATGAAAACTACGACGAATTGCCCATTACCAGTGATTTATTTTATTTTAAAAGTTTTATCGCCGATGTTTTAGAAATTCCTTATCACAAATCTTCTCTGTTATTGGAATTTAAAAAACTGGTTTCGAAAATAGAAAACCTGGAGCCACAAGGATTGATGATGCGCGATTTTCAGGCCAGAAACATCATGGTGAATCATCAGGATGAAATCTTTTTTATCGATTATCAGGCGGCAATGAAAGGTCCGTTGATTTATGATGTAATCTCATTCCTCTTTCAGGCAAAAGCCAGTTTCCCAAACGATTTTAAAAATGAAATGCTTACCTATTATTTCTCTTTCTGGAATGACGAAAAAGCAGCTCAACTAAAAGATTCGGTAAAACCGATTCAGCTTATCCGGTTCCTGCAGGTGCTGGGCGCTTATGGTTTCCGTGGTTTGATTCAGAGAAAAGAACATTTCATACTGAGCATCGATAAGGGCATTGAAAACCTTTATCAATTTTCGGAAAACTGGCAGGAAATGGAAGAATATCCGGAGCTGAAGAAACTTATTTTGAATTTAAAATCAAAAAGTGTTCAAGATAAAATTAAAAACATGATCTTTAACCATTAAGGAATTAAGAAAAATTAAGCTGAAATGTCAGTAACAAAAAAACAGGTCACCCAATTGTCTTATGACATCACAGGTTTTGCAATAAAAGTTCATAAAAATTTAGGACCGGGCTTGTTAGAAAGGATTTATGAAACCTGTCTTAAATTCGAGTTGGAAAGAAATGGCTACTCTGTAAAACAGCAAGTAACTGCAAATATCGTTTATGATGGACTTTTAATGGAGACCACTTTAAAACTTGATTTATTGGTAAATGATTTAGTTATTGTAGAATTAAAGACTGTCGAGGAATTAAAACCAGTACACCAAGCACAACTATTAACTTATATGAAATTGCTTGAAAAACCCCAGGGATTATTATTTAATTTCTTCACAGATAAGATAACAAAGTCGATGAAACCTGTTGTAAATGAATATTTCACTTCTCTGCCCGATTAATCTTAATAATTTTTAATACCTTAATGTTTAAAAAAAATAGTGAATCAGTAAAAATATAAAAAAGGATTATTAATTAATTTCTTCGCAGATAACATAACAAAGTCGATGAAACCTGTTGTAAATAAACATTTCACCTCTTTGCCGATTAATCTTAAAAATTCTTAATACCTTAATGGTTTAAAAAAATAGTGGATCCATCGAAAGAAATACAGAGCATTTCTTATATTTAAATGCTCTCTCAGATTAATCCCAAACTTTCTCTTAATGTTAAAATAAAAAATGGCTCTAACAATAGAAATACACAGTTTTTCCTATAAAAAGGGAGGAATCCCAAAAGATAATTCAGGTAATGGCGGCGGTTTTGCCTTCGACTGCCGCGGTATTTTGAATCCCGGCAGAGTGGAAGAATATAAAGCACAAACTGGTTGCGATATCGGTGTTCAGGATTATTTGGAAACAAAAACCGAAATGCCCCATTTTTTAGAACTGGTAAAAAATATCGTTTCCATTAATATCGATAATTATATCGGCCGGGATTTTGATCATCTACAAATCAATTTTGGCTGTACCGGCGGACAACACCGCTCGGTGTATGCGGCAGAAAAAACCGCTGAGTTCATTCGGAAGAAATATCCGCAAACAACGATCACCCTTAATCACGACGAACAACCTCAGCTAAACCATGAGTATAAGTAATGGGTAATAAGCAATCTGCTTTATTACTCATTACTGATTACTGATTACTTATAAAAATGAAAGCACTTATTTTCGCAGCGGGAAAAGGAACCCGGCTAAAACCTTTTACCGATCATCATCCGAAAGCTTTGGCTTTGGTTAACGGCGTTCCTTTGTTAGAGAGAAATATCAGATATTTACAAAGTTTTGGGATTAATGATTTCGTTATTAATATTCATCATTTCGGGGAACAGATTTCTGAATTTTTAAAGAAAAACGGTAATTTCAATTCAAATATTGAAGTTTCAGATGAGAAGGATCAGCTTTTGGAAACAGGCGGTGGATTGGTTTTTGCAAGAAAGTTTCTGGATCACGGTGAAGATTTTCTCATTATGAATGCCGACATCTTAACGGATTTAAATTTAAATTTTTTCGTAGAATATCATCAGGAGCAAAAAGATTTTGCTACTTTAGCGGTTTCCGACCGTAAAAGTTCGCGAAAACTGCTTTTCAATACAGAAATGATCTTGAAAGGATGGTTAAATGTAGAATCTGGCGAACAACGGCTGGCGGAATTTAATAAAGGGTTTAAACCTTTGGCTTTTAGCGGAATTCATTGTGTAAATCCAGAGATCTTTAACAAAATAAAAAGAACCGGAAAGTTTTCGATTATGGAAGAGTATTTGGATTTAATGAGCAATGAAAGTATCCACGGTTACGAACATTCGGCAACAATTATCGATGTGGGAAGGCCAGAATCAATCATTGAAGCAGAAAAATTTTTTAAATAAATCTGATGAGCAAAATAAAAAGAGGAAAAGGTATCACGAGAATAATTGCAGGAAACGAGTTCGAAATAGACCAAAAAGTACAAAATTCCTTTAAAGAAAAAACCTGGGACGAAACCATTACCAAAGACAGCTGGATGGTTTTTAAAATCATGGCCGAATTTGTAGACGGTTATGAGCGCATGGCCAAAATAGGCCCGTGCGTTTCGATTTTCGGTTCAGCCAGAATGAAAACCACTGATGCTCACTATGATCTCGCTGTAGATATTGCAGAGAAAATTACAGAAATAGGATTTGGAGTCATCACCGGCGGCGGACCGGGAATTATGGAAGCGGGAAATAAGGGCGCCAGAAAAGGGGGCGGAAAATCCATCGGCCTTAATATTGAATTGCCTTTTGAGCAGCATTTTAATCCTTATATCGACAAAGGTCTGAGCATTGATTTTGATTACTTTTTTGTCAGAAAAGTAATTTTTGTGAAATATTCTCAAGGCTTTATTGTAATGCCGGGAGGTTTTGGGACTCTTGACGAATTAATGGAAGCCATCACTTTAATCCAAACCAATAAAATCGGTAGATTTCCGATTGTTTTAGTCGGTTCAAAATTTTGGGCAGGCTTACTTGACTGGTTTAAATCCACCTTATTAGAAAACGGAATGATTTCTGAAGAAGATCTGAGCCTATATCGGGTTGTAGATACAGCAGAAGACGCGGTTGCCCATATCAAGGCATTTTACGACAAATATCAGGTTAACGTCAACTTCTAATTGGCACTATATTTGAGAATATTTAATTACAAATACTGAAATGAAACATTTATATATTCCCTGGGTTTTTGCATTGATGCTCCTGATGAGTTTTGCGGTTGCAGACTTTTATTCATCAATGACAAAAGTAGATTATCTGGAAGCAAGTAAAACATTGAAATTTACCACAAAATTAAATACCGCTCATATATCTGACGCGATCAAAATAAATCCCAACACCGCAGGCTTCGAAGCAGAAGTTAAAAGATATGTGAATAACAATTTTGATTTATATGTCAATGGAACTCCAAAAACGCTGACTTTTACCGGAAGCCAAGTCAATGGCGAGTCAGTCTGGGTATATTTTGAAGCGAACGGGATATCGGATATCAACACCATCAGAATCAAAAATACCATTCTCCTGAGTTCTTTCCCAAAACAGTTCAATCTGGTCAATATTGCTTATAAAGGCAATCAGAAAACCATGAATTTCCAAAGAGGCAAGGAAGTGAATGAAGTCAGTTTTTAAAAAAAATCATTTAAAAATAAAATCCGTTTCAATTCAATTGAGACGGATTTTTTATTTGAATTGCAGGAAATGTTTCTGTTGTTCCCATTCCATAAGACAACTATGGGATCTTGTGAGCAATAGATTCCTTATCCGAACCTAAAAGATTATGGAATTGTACTAAGGGCTGTTTAATACTTCCGATCTGCCATAAATATAGTATCCAGACTGCGAAAATCAATTCCATCCTTTAAATCATCTTAAACTGGTTTTTTAATGATGATTAACGTCTATTATTTTGATTCACCTTTCCTTAAAAAAAATCCGCCTTTGTGAAAAGGCGGATTGACATCGTTACATGATAAGAAGGCTGATTCTTACTCTACTTTGATATTATCTAACTGGATGGTTGTAGTTACACCAGCTCCGTTTCCAGTATATTTAAACATAATAAAACCGTTTCCTGACAAACCTGCCGGGAACACATAGCTTCCCGCTGGCGCCAAGGTTCCGTAACCAGAAGTAGGCAATACAGGAAGTGTAAAGTTGGAGGTAATATCTGTTAAGGTAGCAGAAGTTACATCTCCCAATGGTTTATAATTGGTTGAGGTATATACTTTCAAAGCAGCTCCGTTAAAAGAACCTACATTCACATCAAATGAAAGTTTTTTACCTGGAGTGAAGTTTACCGGTACGATAAAAAAGGTCTCAACCGCAGTAGTTCCCGAATTGTTTGAAGTTGTTGCTCCAAAAGACGTCAGCTGAATATACTTATTGCTTGAGAAAGTTCTGAGTTCCCAATTTCTTACCCCTAAAACGGCATCATTGATGTATTTAGGGAAAGTGTTAAAGTACGGTGCGGCTGTATTTGCAGGGTAACTTTCAAAATTTTCCGTGAAAGTAGAAGGATACGTAATATCTGTACCGCCTTTTGGTGGATTCGGGTTGAACCTTGTTCCTGTTGGCGCAATGTTTACGTCATTCAGGCTTCTGATTAACATTTGATAACCTGCATTATATCTGCTTACAACAAAAGTCAAACTGCCGCTTCCTTTTGGTAAAAGGCTTGCTCCATAAGTTGCAAAACCTGAACTTCTCAGCACGGTTGATCCGCCAATGGCATCTTCAATTTTTCTGTCGGTATCTACCCCAGCTCCCCCAACATAATCAATATATGTTTTGTTTACCGGATAAAGGTCTGCGATATTAAACTGTACATTAGGAACAGTCACCAAAGTATTGATGTATTTATCCTGCATTGCTGTACTCAAACCTGGTAATGCAGTAGGTTTGATGGGTACGATATCCATCGTGTTGCCATTACAAACTGCGGAAATATATCTTGAAAATAAAGCTCCCGGAATTCTCCCGATTGCGAAGTTAGGATCTACAGAACCGATTTTCACGGAACCACGGTCTAAACCTAGCCGTAAACCTTTAGCATTAATTCTGATATGCGTTCCTACAGGAAAATCTGCATAATTACTTGCTCTGTCCACTTCCATTTGCAAACCTGCAGTTGGGTTTTCCGGTTTGTCCTGGAAAGAAATGGTTTTGTAGAAATTTCCGTTTTCGTCAGATGAAATGACATAGGCATCAAAAATCAGATCGTCTGTAATTAATAAATAACCTGTTGCTGGTGCTTTGGCTTTGAAATCGGCCATCGAAATAGTAGCAGCATCAAATTTATTTTGACAATTAATCGGTGGCGTATCCCAATCATCATTATTTACACAAGAGCTTACTGCAAATGCCGATATAGCAACTACAAAAGCGGTTTTAAAATATTGTTTGAAATTCATTTTATTGTTTTTAAAATTCTGATTATTATTAAAATCTAACTTGAACATTTACGAAATATGATCTCCCCTGAGTGTACCAGTATTTAGGACCAAATAATGGAAACTCTCTATTATTCTCTTCCACATAACCTGGATATGTTACTCTTCTTGTTTGCTCGAAACCTCCTGTAATATATTTGGTGTTATCCAGAATATTATTTACAGATGCGGTGAGCAATAAGTAATAAGTACCCAATCTCCATGATTTACCCACATTAGCATTCAGGAAATAAGCAGAAGGAAGTTTGTGTGGCGCCAATACATTTCTTAATTCAGCTTCATCAAGACCTGCATAAGGAGTTCCGGTCAACGGATTCTGTACAAATCTTTCTGTTCTTAATAATGCAGACGGATCTAAGAAATTTTCGTCTAAATAATTCCAGTTGGCACCAAACCACCAGTATTTCGGTGAATTATATCTGAATCCTAATGAATAACCCTGTTGTGGCGTTCCACCTTGTTTATATCCTTTTAAATAAGCCTTTCCTAAATCAAGATAAGATTTCCCGTTCTCGAAAGTTCCTGCCGCATCTGATGTAAAATAAACATTGGGATCATTTTCATAAGTAAACTGACCGATACTTGCCAAACCTTGGATGGACAAAGTCGGTAAGATTTTAACATCAACACCTAATTCAGCGCCCATATTTCTTTTCTCTAGATTAGACATGATCTGCGTTACAAAAGCACTTTGTACATTCGCAACTGTTCCGTCCTGTCCCGCTGACTGCAACTGAATTCCATCTGCAAAGAATCTTTGTACACTGGTTTCATTTTGAGTATCTACCAAATAACCGGTCAATCTCATTTTGAAGAACGGTGTACTCATTACGTAACTCAAATCATTAGCATTAATGATGGTGTTTTTAATATTCGGTGTTACAGAAGCGTTAACTCTTGGATTCATGAAGATGTCTTCTAAGAAAGGAGCCTGTGAAAAATAAGCTCCATTATAAACCAGGAAATTTCTACCATCAACTTTGTAAATCACCTGTCCTTTCAGACCGAAATTCCAGAAATTATAATCCTGGCTTTTTCCAAATGAATCTTTGTACAAATAATTATGGTAAAGACCTTCTCTAGAGGAAGTAGAATATCCTGCTAAACCAGAAACAAATACGTCAAATTTACCAGCCTGGAATTTTAATCCTGGATTCACTTTTACCTCTTGTCTTGAGAAGTTATAATCATAATTAATTTTATCTCCTACTCTCTTTGCAACGTCGGTTTCACCTTCATTATAAAGACCGCTGGTACCTGGCTGATTAGTCGCAGCAAATGGATCTTTGTTTAATGCGAAATCCGCACCTAAAAGATCTTTTACCTCTCTGTATAATTCTGATTTATAATTTTCATAAGATACGTTTAATAAAAACTTAGTGGTATGGTCAAAATTATACACATAATGCGTACCAGCATTGAAAATTTTGTCATCACTCACATCATTCACCTGGAAATACAATGCACGTTTACCCGTCGCTCCATAATAAGTTCCCACTGGCTGGCTCATATTTCTTCTGTACAAGGCATCCCAGTTTAACTGTGTATACATAGGATCTCCATTTTGCCAGCCTGCCAAAGATTCCTGATAAGCCTGCTGTGCTGTTGTAGCCACTCCACCCTCGATAACGGCAACTGACGCATTAGGATCCAGAGAGTCATAATAACTTGGTAAGTATCTGTAATAACTAGGCGACGGATTTTGAACTCCCTGCCAGTCCAGTCTTGCTCCTTTATCTTTACCAAATTGGTAAGAGACAGCGGTTCGAAGACTTGATTTATCATTAATTTTCCAGAAATCCTGCATTTGGAAAATTGGCTGGAATCCTGATTTTACTCTTTCGTTTCTTTTTTTGCCATCTTGCCATCCCCAATAGGAATTATAGTGAACTCCTCTGTAATCATACACTTCCTGAGTACTCGGACTGGAAGTAGATCTTCTGTAAGGTGCTGCAAAAGCATTAAATGTGATGGTATGAGAATCATTGAATTTTTTTTCAATTCCTAAGAATCCTGCTAAAGCGTCATAAGAAGTTCCTTCCTGAATCCCTTCCTGTGCCCATCTTCTTGCCGCCATTGCAGTAAAAGCCCACCCGTTTTTGTTCATTCCCGAACTGTAACGCAATGATGCCCTGTTTCTGTAATTTCGGTTGGTTAAAGAATAAGTTGCTTGGAATCCTTTGCGGTACTCACTCGCATTAGTATTTTTATAAATAACAGAACTTGCACCACCAAAAGCATACTCAGAAGGAGCGTGATTGGCAGAAATTTCAGGATATCGGGTAATCTCATTCAATCCACCCCAATTTCCGAAATCTACATTTCCGTTATCAGCTTTCACCATAGAAACGCCATTCATCATGGTTTCTCCAGATCTTCCATCAATACCTCTTGGGCGGAACCAGTAAGCCCCTAAATCATAAGCTGCAATTCTACTGAAAACATCCTGAGACGATTGCAATAAACCTACGGTCGTAGATTGGCTGGTGTTTTCTTCATCACCACTGCTTTCAATAATGGCGAGACCTTGATCCGCAGCAGTTAAATTAGAATAAAGCGTAATCACACCTAAATCCTTTCTTTTTTCATTACTGATATCAAACTCCATCACTTTCGTTTCGAAATTTGGTTTGGTAATGACAATTTGGTAATGACCCGTTCCTAGATCGATAAACTGGAAATACCCAATTTTATCAGCCTTCACATCATTGCCAGAGCCCTTTAAATCAATCTCTGCATTTTCCACCGGCTTCCCATCTCCATCTTTCAAGTAAGCATAAACCGTAGTTTGTGCAAAATAAAAAGATGCTGGAAGCAATGTAAACATAGAGATTAATGATAGTTTTTTAATCATGTTTATAATTTGTTTTTGCTTTTTGAATCTAAAAATCAATTCACTAAATTAATTAACGCAAATTTAGACATAAATATATTACTTTATATTTCATTAACATATTTTCAATTAGACATATGATGAAAATTAGCAGGATTGAAAATTATAACACTCAAATATAATTTATTACTAACTTTGCCCTAACACTATAATCATTGACTATAATGAAAAAAATTGGATGTTTTTTATGCTTAGTCGCATTCTGTTTTTCTTTCGGTCAACAGAAAGGCCAATTAAGAAAAGTGGCTACTATCGGCTTTTTAAATGTTGAAAATCTTTGGGATACCATCGCGTCTGCAGATTATATTGATGGAACCAAAGACATCAGCAACCCCGCTTTCCACCGAAGCGTGCCTCTGGATTCCTTAAAATACTTAGAAACCACAGAGGAATATCGTGGTGAATGGAGCGACGCTTTGCTAAAAGGAAAGAAAGTAGTCCGCAAGCAAATTCTGGCTGATGACTTTACAGTAAACAGTCCAAAAAACTGGAACACAAAAAACTACAATATTAAGTTAGCTAACGAGGCAAAGGTCATCTCGGAAATGGGCGCTCAATATACCAAATCAGCACCTGTAATTGTGGGTTTACTCGAAGTTGAAAACAGACAGGTTATCGAAGATTTGATTAAGCAGCCTGCCCTTGCCAAATATGATTACGGAATTATCCATTACAACACTTATGACGCAAGAGGAATTGATGTAGCAATGATCTATCAAAAAAGAAGGTTTACGCCGACTAATTCTTTAAAGAAAGAAGTCAAAATCTATTATGACGGGAAAAGATCTTATACCCGTGACATCTTGGTTGTTACCGGTTTTCTGGATAATGAGAAAATCGCAGTTTTTATGAATCACTGGCCATCTAGAAGTGGCGGCGAAGCCCGTTCATTACCTGCAAGAAACGCAGCGGCAGTAGTACTGAAACAACAGATGGACAGCATAAGATTAAAAGATCCTTCCACCAAATTATTTGCAATGGGAGACTTTAATGATGATCCAGTAAGCTCCAGTTTAAAAAACCATTTGAAAGCAGCATGGGCCCCAAAAGACGTGAGCGCCGAAATGCCTTACTTAAACCTGATGTATCCATTGTATAAAAAAGGAGTCGCTTCACTGGCATATCAGGACGCACCGAATCTATTTGATCAAATTATCGTTTCAGGAAATCTGATTTCTGACCAGGTAGGAAAGGAATATTCGGTTTATAAAACAGAAGTATTTGCTCCCCCTTACCTCATCAACAGAGAAGGGAACTGGAAAGGCTATCCTCTGCGCTCCTGGAATGGCGACAAGTTTACCGGCGGCTATAGTGACCACTTCCCCGCATTTGTGGTCGTGCAGCGAGAAGTTAATTAAGAAATTCCAAAATACTATAAAACCGTTTTCCGAAACGGTTTTTTTGGCTGTAAATTTGATGATCTAATAAAAAACATCCAATGAAAAAACTGATATTTCTCCTCAGTATTCTGGTGCTTACTGTAAGTTGCTCGACCCAAAACAGTGCTGCCAATCAGAATAAAGACAATGCTCCAATCCAAGCGCAGAAAAACGAAGATGGTGAATACGATCTGGAAGTTCTTGACGGACAATGGACCTATTTTATCAATGCAGTAGCCAAACCGATGAATATGTATTCAGAGAGCTATCTGAAGACTAAAAACCAATTCCTGGTCAGCGAATGGAATTCCTATTATTTCGCCGGTCGCTACAGAAACATCATTGAATCTTCTATTGATTACGATCCCAACATTGATTACGGACTCAAATTCGAATACAAACTTTATCAGGTTTTCGCCTTCGTAAAATGGAAATACGGTTTGAAATTAAATGGATTAAGTGCAACTGACTAATTTATAGAGTCGAGTTAATTAATTATAAATAGACAATTCGCAATCCTGCAACCCGACTTGGGCGGAAATCTTTTTCCCCAATAAGCGCTTACAAATTGCCAGCGGCAAGCCGTAAATGTTTGTAGAAACAAAATGGTTTACGATGGGTTTAAGAACCTAAAAACAAAAAAGTTCAGAAAATTCTGAACTTTTTTATCGGTTTATTTCAATTTATTTATTGAATTTTTCTTCCACTTTATCCCAATTTACAACATCGAAAAATGCTGAGATATAATCTGGTCTTCTGTTTTGGTAATGCAAATAATAAGCATGTTCCCAAACATCAAGTCCTAAAACCGGTATTCCCTGGCAATCTGCGACAGGCATTAGCGGATTATCCTGATTTGGAGAAGAACAAACAGCTACCGATCCATCTGCTTTTTTACACAACCAAGCCCAGCCTGATCCGAATCTTGTTTTTGCTGCTTCAGAGAAATCATTTTTGAATTTCTCAAAACCACCATAAGCGTCGATTGCTGCTTTTACATTTCCTACCGGTTCTTTGCTTCCTCCTGGAGTTAGGATTTCCCAGAAAAGGGAATGGTTGAAATGACCACCGCCATTATTTCTCACCGCCATTTTATCCGTTCCGGTTTTACAAATCTCTTCGATAGATTTCCCTTCTAAATCTGTTCCTGCAATTGCTTTGTTGAGGTTGTCGATATAAGCCTGATGATGTTTTGTGTAGTGGATTTCCATTGTTCTTGCATCAATAGTTGGCTCTAGTGCGTC
Organism: Chryseobacterium gotjawalense; assembly: GCF_030012525.1. Lineage (NCBI taxonomy): Bacteria > Pseudomonadati > Bacteroidota > Flavobacteriia > Flavobacteriales > Weeksellaceae > Chryseobacterium > Chryseobacterium gotjawalense. The sequence continues at coordinate 2,394,416 of NZ_CP124855.1, read as the reverse complement.
GTACGCGTATCCTAATTTTGGTAATTCGAATGACATAATTTTATTGTATTAAATGTTAATATCCCAAATTTAACCATTAATTAGACCAATTCCAAAAAGGCCGGATTACTTTAATAAATCTTTAACATTGACAGCAACAAAAAAAACCGTTTCGAAAAACGGTTTTAATTTATTTAAATCACCTTTAAAAAGGTAAATTCTTATTTTTTACCTGTTCATAGACATCAGGAATTCTTCATTATTCAAAGTTTGTTTAATGCTTCTGTTCACAAATTCCATTGCTTCTACCGGATTCATATCCGCTAAGTATTTCCTTAAGATCCACATTCTTTGCTGAACGGTATCTTCTAAAAGCAGATCATCTCTTCTTGTACTTGAAGAAGTTAAATCGATAGCCGGGTAAATTCTTTTGTTGGCAATTTTTCGGTCGAGTTGCAGTTCCATATTTCCGGTTCCTTTAAACTCTTCGAAAATCACTTCATCCATTTTAGAACCAGTGTCAATCAGTGCTGTTGCGATAATCGTTAAAGATCCGCCTCCTTCGATATTTCTCGCGGCACCGAAGAATCTTTTCGGTTTGTGCAAAGCATTGGCATCAACTCCACCCGATAAAATTTTCCCTGAAGCCGGAGTTACCGTATTGTAAGCTCTCGCCAACCGCGTAATCGAATCCAGTAAAATAACGACATCATGCCCGCATTCCACCATTCTCTGCGCTTTCGATAAAACCAAATTCGCCACTTTTACGTGTTTTTCAGCTGGCTCATCAAATGTAGAAGCGATTACTTCTGCATTGACACTTCTTTCCATGTCGGTTACCTCTTCCGGTCTTTCGTCGATAAGCAAAATCATCATATACGCTTCCGGATGATTGGCTGAAATTGAATTGGCAATTTCCTTCAGCAACATTGTTTTACCCGTTTTCGGTTGTGCCACAATCATCGCGCGCTGGCCTTTCCCAATTGGTGTAAATAAATCTACAATTCTGGTAGAAGGTGTTGCGTTTTTCCCCGTTAAATTAAATTTTTCTTCCGGAAAAAGTGGCGTTAAAAATTCGAAAGCAACGCGGTCTTTAATAAACTCGAGATCTCTACCGTTGACTTCCGTAGGTTTTAATAAGGAGAAATATTTTTCACCTTCTTTCGGTAATCTTACAATTCCTTTTACGGTGTCTCCGGTTTTTAACGCATAATTTCTAATCTGGTTCGTCGATACATATACATCATCCGGAGAAGAAATATACGAAAAATCGGAGGAACGCAGGAAACCGTAGTTATCCGGGAGGATTTCAAGTACACCTTCAATGGTGACCATTCCGTCAAAATTAAATTCTTTTTTGGCAGGTTCATCATGGGAATCACCGCTTTGTTGATTTTTATTTTGGTTCGGATTTTTATGCTGATTGGGATTCTTGTGCTGGTGCTGCGGTTGTTTATTTTGATTCGGGTTTTGGTTTGGATTTCCGTTTCCGCTACCTGATTGATTAGGATTGGAATTTTGGTTTAAATTTCCGTTTTGGTTTCCGTTTCCTGATTGGTTCGGATTGGAATTTTGTTTTTTAGGTTGCTCGGGTTTCGCTTCTGTTTGAGCTTCTGATTCTGCAACAACTTCTTTTTCAGTATTTTCGGTTTCCGTTTTTGGCGGCGCAACACGTTGTCTTTTTTTCTTTTGTTGATTCTGTTCGGGAGCTTTAGGCTGTTCAGTTTCTGAACTTTCAGTTGGCTTTTCCGCTTCAATCTTTACAGGAACTTCTATTGTTTCCTCGGAAGTTTTCGCAGCAACTTCTTTTGTTTCTTCATTCGGAGTTTCAGCAGAATCCTCTACAGGTTTTTCTACTTTCTTTCTAGGAGTTGGCTTTTTAACAGCTGGCTTTTTGAGTGCCGGAGTTTTTGGTTCTTCTTTATTCATAGGAGTTTCGGTCGCGTTGTAGTAATCTTTCACTACTTTTGTATTGGATGCTTGAAAATCCAAAATAGCAAAAATCTTATCGTTTTCAGAGCTGTTTTTAGCAATTTTAACGCCCAGATCGCTTGTGATTTTAGTCAAATCCGAATCGGATTTTGACCTTAATGTTTCAATGTTGAACATAAATGTTACGCAAAAAGTAATTTATAAGTAATTGTAAGTAAGAAAGTTAGGTCGGGTGACTTTTCTTTTATAGGACATTTGTAGTGCAAATCTACGTTTATTTTTTAATTATGCAAAAAATTATTGTTATTTTTGTAACCAGAATAAATTAGTATGTTGCAGAGAATACAGACTGTATGGATATTTCTGGCGATTATAGGCGCCGTGTTTTTATTTATTACAGGTCAAGACTTTTCCCTTTTTGGACCCGTTCCTTTTATATCTATAGGTTGCGTTACACTCGTACTATTTGGATTCATCAGCATTTTAAGTTATAAAAACCGCAAAAGACAAATTCAGCTGAATAACATCAGTGTAATTATAAACGCTTTGTTGCTCGGTTTATTGGCGTATTGGCTACTCACTTTATCCGGAGGAATTGATTTTCCAGAGAAGGGTATTGAGCCTGTTTTCCCGTTATTATCAATGATATGTTTGCTCATCGCAAATGTATATATACGGAAAGACGAAAGGCTCGTAAAATCTGTGGACAGACTCCGCTAAACTCACAACGATTTTTTTTGAGTGAAACAGTTTCCTTTTGGGAGCTGTTTTTTTTATCATTTCATTAAAATTTTTATCTTTAACCAATAAATTAAAAATGAATAAATTTCTCCTTCTTATTTTACTCGCAGCTTCCTCCTTATTATTTTCCCAGGAAGTTTCAAAGAAAAGAGTAATCGAAGTCTTGTCACGCTTGGCCTCAGATGAAATGAAAGGTCGCGAAATCGGAACACCTGAAAATGATTCTGCTGCAATATATATTGCTAAAAAATTCGCAGAAAACAACCTCAGCTTCTGTGTTGCCGATTCCTACTTAGTTCCGTTTGAATACAAAGGAAAGGTCGTATATAATGTATGCGGAATCAAAAAAGGGGAAAGTGAAAAAATCATCGCTTTCTCAGCGCATTTCGATCACATTGGCACCAGTGACAAAACGGAAGATAAAGTATTTAACGGTGCTGATGATAACGCAAGCGGTGTGACTGCAGTCATCGGTTTGGCTGATTACTTTAAAACGCTGAAAACAGATTTTTCGCTGATGTATATTGCGTTCAACGGAGAGGAAAAAGGGATGAAAGGATCCAAAGCGATTGTTGAAATTCCGAACCTGCAGGAGCAGCATCAAAATATGACAGCCTTATTTAATTTTGAAATGATTGCAACGGTTTCCCAATTTGGACCAAATGCATTATATATGACTGGTGATGAATTTTCTAACCTCGACGAACTTTTCAATGAGCAGGCCGCCAACAATTTAAAACTCTATCCCGATCCGTACAAAAAACAAAAACTTTTTTACCGTTCAGACAATGTAAGTTTTGTAAAAAAGAAAATCATTGCGCACTCATTATCCACCGTGGATATGACGAAAGCAAAACATTATCACCAACTGAATGACGATTTAGAAATTGTTGATTTCGATAATGTAACTGAAATCATTAATAATTTCGGCAAAACCATCGAAAAATTTACCCCGAAAAACTTCAGTCCAAAATATACAGATCAAGTCAATTTTAATTAATCAAACGCACAATTGAAAATTCCGTAAATTCGCCACCTAATTTCACTTAATGAAACCTTTCCAAAGAATACTTTTTTTCGCAAAACCACATCAGAAATATTTATTCATCAGCATGTTTTGCAACATTATGTACTCGGTACTCAATATTTTTTCTGTAGCAACCATGCTCCCAATTTTAGGCTTAATGTTTGGAACAGTAGAAAAAGTGGATACCTCAAAGCCACCAGTAAATTCAGGAAGACTCGTTGATTTTTTTGCTTATGCGAAAGACTGGGCGTATTACAGTATTCAAACATCAATTGATAAACATGGCGCGGTAAAAGTTCTGGCAATTCTTTGTGCCATTACTGCTGTTGCTTTTTTACTGAGAAATCTATTCCGTTATTTAGGAGCATATCTATTAGTCAATTACCGTGTGGGGATTACCAAAGATTTGAGAACCGCGATGTATGATAAATTCTTAAAATTGCCTGTTTCATTTTTTACTGAAAAAAGAAAAGGAGACATGATGTCGAGAATCTCAAATGATATCGGAAGTGTAGAAAATGGCATTATGGGAAGTTTGGTGGATATCATCAACTCTCCTTTTATGATTATCACTTCACTGATTACGCTATTTATCCTTTCACCACAACTAACTTTATTTTCGCTACTCGTTTTCCCCATCATGGGCGGAATTATTGCCTGGGTTGGGAAAAGTTTAAAAAGACAAGCCACGGCAGCGCAGGAAGAATTGGGGAATTTATTTTCTTTGGTTGATGAAACCTTGAAATCTTCGAAAGTCATTAAAATCTTCAACGCAGATAAAATCTTAAAAAACAGATTCAACAGCACTACCGACAACTGGCAGAAATACGCCATCGGAATGAGCCGCCGTCGGGAAATGGCTTCACCGATGAGTGAGTTTTTAGGATCGGTTACGATTTTGATTATTACCTGGTTTGCAGGCGTTCAGATCCTTACGGAGCAAACAATGGAGCCGGAAACTTTCTTGGTATTTATCGGAATGTTTTTTCAAATTCTGGATCCAGCAAAAAAATTATCGAGTGCTATTTCTAATATCCAAGGTGGAATGGCGAGTTTGGACCGTGTCGCAGAAGTTTTAGATTACGATTTAAAAGTAGATGAAATTGAAAATCCAACCCCTGTTTCTACTTTAAAAAATCAAATTGAATTTAAAAACATCGGCTTCTTTTACGATAAAGACAATGTGATTTTAAAGAACTTTAATCTTACCCTTCCGAAAGGAAAGACCATCGCTTTAGTTGGTCAGTCCGGTTCTGGTAAAACGACGATTGCTAATTTATTAGCACGTTTTTACGATGTTTCCGAAGGTGAAATTTTAGTTGATGGTGAGAATGTCAAAAACTTAAAAGTAACCGATTACCGTCATCTTTTGGGAATGGTTACCCAGGAATCCGTTTTATTTAATGATTCCGTTTTCAATAATATTTTAATGGGAAAACCCGATGCCACGGAAGAAGAAGTAATGGCAGCCGCAAAAATTGCGAATGCGCATGAATTTATCGATCATCTTCCAGAAAAATATTACACCAATATTGGTGACGATGGAAACAAACTTTCTGGTGGCCAAAAACAAAGAGTTTCGATTGCCAGAGCTGTTTTGAAAAATCCACCTATTATGATTTTGGATGAAGCAACTTCCGCCTTAGATACAGAAAGCGAAAGATTTGTACAGGATGCTTTAGAAAAAATGATGGAAAACAGAACTTCCTTGGTCATCGCTCACAGACTTTCCACCATTCAAAAAGCCGACTGGATCGTGGTAATGGAACGCGGAATTATCGCAGAACAGGGAACTCATCAGGAGTTGTATGAAAAAAACGGCATCTACAGAAAACTGGTTGATTTACAGAATTTTGGATGATCATGACTGCAGAAATTTATTACGAAAAAGAACAATTAATTCAAAAAAGGTTAAGAAGGATTTCGAATAGAAAGTATCAAGTAATATGGGCGATTTTTGTAACTCTTTTGGTGAAATGCTCGGTGGATATTGGACTACGGTTATGATTTTTCTTGTTGCCTTAGTTTTCCTTATGTCATTTGTTTTGTCCGAATTTATTGATAAGATGAAGAGAGATAAATTTGATGCAGAATCTGATTTACTAATCTTAAAAAAAGAGTTTTCCCGAAACAAATAATTTTCATATTTAATATCCTATTTATAACGGCTGGAAAACTGTTGCAATTAAAACCTCAGAGATAAAAAGGACAATAGCTAATAGAAAATATTTTAAATTATTTCATCATCAAATTATCTCATTATCAAATTAGCACATTTGCTATCTCCCAATCATCTTCTTAATCGAATTCAACTTCATCAGCGCTTCAATCGGCGTTAAAGTATTGATATCAATTTTCAGTAATTCCTCGCGGATATTTTCTAAAACCGGATCATCTAACTGGAAAAAAGAAAGCTGCAGACTTTCATCGGTAATGGCTTTTGCAGAATCTTTGGAGCCGCCGTGTGAGCGGCTTTTTTCTAAAGTTTTCAGAACTTCATTCGCACGGTTTACCACTTTTGCAGGCATTCCTGCCAACTTTGCAACATGAATTCCGAAACTGTGTTCGCTGCCGCCGGACAATAATTTTCTGAGGAAAATAATGCTGCCTTTATGTTCCTGAATGGAAACGTGGAAGTTTTTAATTCTTTCGAAATTCACCGTCATTTCATTCAGTTCATGATAATGCGTTGCAAACAAAGTTTTGGCTTGCGTTGGATGTTGATGCAGATATTCCGCGATCGCCCAGGCGATGGAAACCCCGTCATAAGTGGAAGTTCCACGTCCGATTTCGTCCAGTAAAATCAGACTTCTTTCCGAAATATTGTTAAGGATATTCGCCGCTTCATTCATTTCCACCATAAAAGTCGATTCGCCGGAAGAAATATTATCGGTCGCGCCAACTCTGGTGAAAATTTTATCCAAAACGCCGATTTCGGCATGTTTCGCCGGAACAAAACTTCCGATTTGTGCCATCAGACAAATAATCGCTGTTTGTCTCAGAATCGCGGATTTACCTGCCATATTCGGCCCCGTAACCATGATAATTTGCTGGGAATCTCTGGACAGGAATAAATCATTCGGAATATATTTCTCGCCCAAAGGCAAAGCGTTTTCAATGATCGGATGTCGCGCTTCTTTTAAATCAATTTCAAAACCTTTATTTAAAACGGGTTTCGTATAAGATTCTGAAACTGCGAGTTCAGACAGTCCAACACCACAATCGAGTTCTGCAATAATTTTTGAATTTTCCTGAATCTGATCGATGTAAATCATCACATTTTCACAAACTTTTCGATATAATAAATGTTCGATTTTTGAAATCTTTTCTTCAGCGCCAAGAATTTGCTCTTCGTATTCTTTCAGTTCTTCAGTAATATATCTTTCAGCATTGACCAAGGTTTGCTTGCGAATCCAATCATCCGGAACTTTGTCTTTATGAGAATTTCTGACTTCAATAAAATAGCCGAAAACATTATTAAAATTGATTTTCAAACTGGTGATTCCGGTGCGCTTTACTTCGCGGTCACACATTTCATCGAGGAAATTTTTTCCTTTATTCTGAAGTCCGCGCAAATGATCGAGTTCTTCTGAAATGCCGGTTTTTATTACATTCCCTTTTGCAATATTCACCGGAAGTTCTTCATTCAGATAATTAATCAAATAATTAATGAGTTCATCCACATTAATCAAAGGAGACAGCCACGCTAAAACTTCAGCATGTGGATGAAGCAATTCTTTAATGTTTTTAATATTAATCAAACTCTGGCGAACATAACCGAGTTCTTTCGGTGAGATTTTTTCCGAGGCCAATTTTCCCATCAAACGGTCCAGATCGGAAATCGTTTTTAATAATTGTACTATCTCATATTTCAGATTTTCTTCTTTATTAAAAAACTCGATTAAATCTAATCTTCTGTTGATCTCGTCGACGGATTTTAAAGGAAGAATTAATCTTCTTCTTAGCAACCTTCCTCCCATCGGAGTAGACGTTTTATCGATAATATCGAGCAAAGATTTCCCCTGTTGACTGCTTGAATAAACGATCTCCAAATTCCTAAGTGTAAAATGATCCATCATCAGATAATCATCTTTCGGAATAAGTTTAATTTTAGTAATATGCTGTAAAAGAGCGTGATGCGTATCTTCAACTAAATAAGCAAAGATAGCTCCGGCTGCAACAATTCCTAATTTCAAATCTTCAATTCCGAAGCCTTTTAAGGAATTGGTTTTAAAATGATTGGTTAATTTCTCGTAGGCATAATTGTATTGAAAAGCCCAGTCTTCGAGTTTAAAAGAATTGCGGTTTTTCAGTTGCGAAGGCAGTTCGGTGGTTCGCTGATAAATAATTTCACTTGGATCGAAAGTTCCCACAATATGAAGCAACTGTTCTAAATTCCCTTCCGAGGTCAAGAATTCTCCGGTAGAAACATCAACCAAAGCAAGTCCGTATTTCTCCTTAACTTTATGGATGGAAAGTAAAAAGTTATTTTTCTTGGACGACAAAACCTGTTCGTTGAAAGTAACTCCAGGCGTAATCAATTCGGTCACGCCCCGTTTTACAATTCCTTTGACTCCTTTTGGATCTTCTAACTGGTCACAAATCGCCACACGCAGTCCGGCTCTCACAAGTTTTGGCAAATACGTATCTACGGAATGATGTGGAAAACCAGCGAGTTCAATATGACCTTCCCCGTTGGCTCTTTTGGTCAAAACGATTCCTAAAATTTGCGACGTTCGAATCGCATCCGTTCCGAAAGTTTCGTAGAAATCACCTACACGGAACAGCAAAAGTGCATCAGGATATTTCGCCTTGATGGTATTGTACTGCGTCATTAAAGGAGTTTCTTTCTTTTCTTTTGCCACGGCAATTATTTTAATAATTATATAACTTGAAAAATTAAGATTTGAAAACCTTAATTTTGCCAAAAATACGAAAATGTCATCCACAAAGAAACTGAAACTCGAAGAATTAGGGAGAATAGATATCGAAACCTTTAAAGGAACTAAAAAAACGCCTTTGGTTGTGGTTTTGGATAATGTTCGAAGCATGCACAATGTGGGCGCGATTTTCAGAACGGCAGATGCTTTCTTAATTGAAAAAGTAGTGTTGAGTGGAATTACGCCGCAACCGCCGCACCGGGAAATTCACAAAGCGGCTTTGGGAGCGACAGAAAGTGTGGATTGGGTTTATGAAAAAAACATTGCCGAAGCTTTACAGAATTTAAAAAAGGAGAACTTCAAAATTATCGGGATCGAACAAACCAATGATTCTAAAGAAATCACTGAGTATTCCATTAATAAAGAAGAAAAATACGCGTTGGTTTTAGGAAATGAAGTGGATGGATTAAGTGATGAAGCTCTTTCGTATTATGATACTTTCCTGGAGATCCCACAGTTGGGAACGAAGCACTCTTTGAACGTTTCTGTGTGTGGTGGAATTGTGATGTGGGAATTCTTTAAATATTTAAAATAAAAAATTGCCACGAATACACGAATAAGTTTTAGACATTCGTGCATTCGTGACAAATAAGTAAATCACTATAAATATTTGATTTTAAGCAAATTCCATTTTTTATTTTCATGTTTGAAAAGACAGATTTTATCGACTAAAAAAGAATCTTCAAACTTTTTTGTCTGATATTCCTGCCAGGCTTTCTGAAAATTCTCTGGACTTAAATCTTTGTACGCCACCGTAAGATGAGGAGTGATTTTTGCATAAGGATGAAATTTCATCACCGGCTGAACCTCATCGTACAGATTTTGAAGTTCGGGTGAGTTCTCAGGTTTAATAAAAATAACCGGCTTCTCTTTGTTCGGGAAACAGCCGAAATTTTTCAGAAACACCTCAAAAGGAGTGGATTTTAAATTCATTAAAGAAAAACTTTCCACCAATATTTTTTCCTGATTTTCATCGAAATGAAAAGGTTTAATGAGGGTGATATGAGGGAAATTTTCGAATGATTTTACAGAATGAAACCGGTCAGCAAAATCTTTACTGAAAACTCTGGCTTTCTGACGAAGTTCTTTGTGGGGAACAACTGCAATAAAATATAAACTCATTTGAAAATTTTCGATTCCTCTCTCACTTTAAGAAATTATCTCCAGCCACCGCCTAATGCTCTGTATAATTCAATTCCTGCATCTAGTTTAGAATATTCCGCAGTTGAAATATTCAGCTCAGCATTCAGTTGATTCACACTTGCATTGATGACTTCCAGATAGTTTGCCATTCCATAATTCACCAGTTCCTGAGAATAATTAACGGAGTTTTTGTAAGCATTCATTTCTTTTCTTTTCAAATTGATGAAATTATCTTGGGACTGATAAATCTTCAACGCATCTGAAACTTCTCTTCCGGCATTTAACAGTGATTTTCTAAAATTAAGATAAGCAATTTCTTTATTCACCAGACTGACTTCGTATTGGGTTTTGATCTGTCTTTTATTTAAAATCGGTTGTGCTAGACCTGTTATAACATTAGCAAAAAGAGAACTCGCACTGAACAGTTGATCCAGATCTTTGGACACTATTCCGCCACTTCCGGTCAACCTTAAACTTGGGTAGAAATTAGCTTTCGCAGCATTGGTCAATTCAAAAGCGCTTATTAAATTATATTCTGCAGCTTTCACGTCTGGCCGATTTTGCAATAGATTCGCAGGATAACCCAACGCCAAACTCACCGGCATTTTCTGTGCAGCAATGCTGGTTCTTTCGATCGAGTGCGCAGGTTCGCCCATCAAAACGCTAAGGGTGTTTTCGAGCAGGGCAATTTGCACATCAATACTGATCAGCATTGATTCTGCATTAAAAACCAATGCTTCACTTTGCTGAACTGCAACTTCAGTTACCGTTCCGGCATCTTTTAATGCTTTAGTGGTTTCAAAGTTTTTATTTCTTAGAATGATGGTTTCGTTGATGATTCTTTTCTGATCATCAAAAGTCAGCAGTTGGTAATAAGCCGACGCTACCGCCGCAACCAGATCGCTTTTCACCGCCTGATGCGCAGCAACAGTTCCCAAATAACCCGCCAATTGGGCTTTTTGCTGAGATTTCAATTTCCCCCAAATATCAGCCTCCCAACCGACATTTGCAGTGATATCAAACTGACTGCCGTAATTTCTTTGATTCAAAAGCTGTCCCGACTGCGTATTCAGAGACTGTGTCTGGAAAGTATAGTTCGGACCTGCGGAAAGAGTCGGCAGATAAGCCGCTTTACTCTGCTTTAAATAAGAATCCGCAGCACTGATATTTTGCAGCGCGACTCTTACATCTAAATTATTTTCCAAAGCTTTCGCAATATGTTTTTGCAAAACGGGATCGGTGAAAATTTCTGTCCACGAAACGGTTGCCATGCTTATTGAATCCTTTGGCAACAAATCGGTGCGGAAGAGATTTTCACTTATGGCTTCTTTGGGTGTTTCATATTTCTCCCGTGTCATACATGAAGCCAGTACGAACGCCGAAAAAACAACCGAAAGTATTTTTATATTAAAGTATTTATTCATTTTTTTAATTTTTCTTAAAAGTTTTTGACTTTCAATTATTCAGAAAGATTAATATCTTTTTCTTTAAGAGGAACTACTTTCTCCTGAAGGTATTGGAAAATCACATACAATACAGGAATTGCGATCAATCCGAACAAAGTCCCAATTAATAAACCCGTAGCGGCTCCTGTTGCAATCGAACGGTTTCCCACTGACCCAATTCCGGTTGCAAATACCAATGGAACCATCCCAAAGATAAAGGCAAAAGAGGTCATCAAAATCGGACGTAATCTGGCTTTTGCCGCATTGATCGCCGACATAGCAATTGACTCTCCATGATGACGCCGCTGAACAGCAAACTCAACAATCAAAATCGCATTCTTGGCCAGCAATCCAATCAACATAATAATGGCAATCTGGAAATAAATATTGTTTTCCAACCCGAAAATACGCTGACCGAAAAAGGCACCAATCACTCCTAAAGGAAGGGAAAGGATTACTGAAAGAGGCAGTAAATAACTTTCATACTGCGCTGCCAAAATAAAGTAAACGAAAAGGAAACTCAATAAGAACACCACATAAGTTTGAGAACCTGCTTTCATTTCTTCTTTCGTTAAACCTGTAAATTCAACATCATAATTGGCGGGTAAATTTGCGGCAGCAACTTCTTGCACCGCTTTAATTGCATCACCCGTTGAGTATCCAGGATTACTGGAACCATTGATTGCTACTGACGTAAATAAGTTATAACGCTCAAGAGATTGCGGACCAAAACTTTTTTCCAAAGTAACAAACTGGGAAATAGGAGCCATTGCCCCAGAAGCTGTTTTCACAAAAATAGAATTCAAATTTTCTGGAGATTTCCTATCGTCCGGTAAGGCTTGAATCATTACCCGGAACTGTTTTCCGTATTTGGTAAAATCTGAAGAATAAATCCCTCCGATATATCCTTGCATCGTACTCAAAATGCTGTTAAGGGTAACTCCACTTTCTTTTGCTCTAGGCACATTTACGACCATTTGATATTGTGGATAGTTGGTATTAAATGAGGTTGAGGCAAACTGAATTTCCGGTCTCTGCATTAAAGCGCCAACAAAGCTTTGAGTTACTTTATTTAATTCTGTAATATCTCCACCTGATTTATCCAAAAGCACGGTCGAGAATCCATCGCTCGATCCAAAACCTGGAACACTCGGTGGCGAGAAGAAAATAATTTTCGCATCCGGGTATTTACTGGTGATTCCAAATAAACGTCCGGTAATTTCCTCAATGCTCTGACCATCTGCTTTCCCCCGTTCGTCGAAGGGTTTTAGTTTAATGAAGGCCTGACCTACATTCGATCCGGAACCCGACATGAAACCACGACTCGCCGTAAAGGTTACATTTAGAACACCCGGAATTTTTCTTGCTTCTTTTTGAAGATCTGATAAAACATTATAGGTTCTTTCCAATGATGCGCCCGGTGGCAGTTGCACGTCTGTAAATAAAATCCCGCGGTCTTCTTTCGGAATAAATCCTGTAGGCATGGTAGAACTTGCCCACCAAAAAGTAACTGCTCCCGCCGCAAAAATCACCAATAAACTCATCCATTTATTTCTTAAAATGAAATTAAATGATTGACCATATTTCTTGGTTCCCGCATTAAATCCTGCATTAAATTTAGAAAAGAACTTCTGCATGAAATTCATGCTTGCATATTCCTTGGAATGATGCGCCGGCGGTTTTAAGAACATTGCGCAAAGTACCGGACTCAAGGTCAAGGCATTTACAGCTGAAATTAAAATCGCAATAATTAAGGTGATCCCGAACTGTTGATAGAAAACTCCAGTTGGACCCGTTAAAAATGTTACCGGAATAAATACCGCTGCCATTACCAAAGTAATAGAGATAATCGCACCAGTAATCTCATCCATCGCTTCAATGGTTGCTTTCTTGGCATCGGTAATACCACCTTCCATTTTGGCGTGAACGGCTTCTACCACAACAATTGCATCATCAACTACAATTCCAATGGCAAGAACCAAGGCAAAAAGCGTCAATAAGTTAATGGAGTAGCCGAATAAATTCAGGAAAAAGAAGGTCCCAATAATCGAAACCGGAACGGCAATCGCCGGAATTAAAGTCGATCTGAAATCCTGTAAAAATAAGAAAACGACCAGGAATACCAAGACAAATGCTTCCAATAAAGTAGTAATTACTTTTTGAATTGAGGCATCTAAGAATTCATTCGTATCAAAGTTGATATTATAACCAATTCCTTCAGGCAAAGTTTTTTCTGTTTCTTTTAATAAGACTTTTATATTGTTAATAATATCCTGCGCATTAGAGCCTGGTGTTTGGAAAATCCCCATACTGATGGCGCGGTTACCATTACTTTCACCAATTCCCGCGTAAGATTGTGAATCCAGTTTAATTTCTGCCACATCCTTTAAACGGAGGTATTCCCCATTACCAAGTGCACGCAGAATAATATTTTCAAATTCATCAACTTCATTATATTTTCCTTTGTAGGTAATAATATACTGAAACGATCCCCCACTATTTTCACCTAACGCACCTGCAGCTGCTTCTCTGGATTGATCATTAATTGCGGCCGAAACTTCTGATGGTTCCAAACCATAGGCTGCCATTTTCGCAGGATCCAACCAAATTCTCATGGAATAATTTTTTCCACCAAAAACCTGGGCATCACCGACACCATTAACCCTTTTTAATTCGGGGATAACATTAATGTTCAAATAATTCTGCAACCAAACCTCATCTAAGTTGGGGTTTGCAGTGTAGAACGAAAGAAACATCAAGGCGCTTGTTTGTTGCTTGTTCACCTGAACACCTGATCTTGTAACTTCTGAAGGCAAACGTGGAATTGCACGCTGAACCTGATTCTGCACATTCACTGCCGCGATATCGGGATCAATTCCCTGTTTAAAGAAAATCTGAATCGAAGCAGAACCGTTATTCCCGGCAGAAGAGGAAATATAATCCATTCCTTCTACTCCATTGACCTGTTCTTCTATCGGAATAATAACACTGTTCATTACCGTTTGCGCGTTGGCACCGGTATAATTTGCGGAGATACGCACCGTTGGCGGTGCAATATCCGGATACTGGGTGACCGGTAAAGATATTAATCCCAAGATTCCCAAAACAACAATCATGATGGAAATCACAGTGGATAAAACCGGTCTGTTTATAAATTTTTTAATCATCTTTTAGAAAATCGGTTTTATAGCATTAATAAGATCGTCAAACTTTTTCGGCTGTGGCTTTACAGGAGTTCCTGTTTTTAAAGTCCCAATACCTTCTGCAACAACGATTTCTCCTTTTTCGGCGCCATCTTTAATTACAACCATATTATTAACACGGTCAATTACAGAAATCACGGCACTTTTCGCGGTATCTTGTTTTACTTTATAGATATACACTAAACCTTGTTGCTCAATGGTGGCACTTTCTGGAATAACTAACGCGTTATCATACGCGATAGGAATTCTGATCGTTCCGCTGTTTCCGTTGCTTAATAATTTATCCGGATTCAGGAAAGAAACCCTAAACTGAATACTTCCTGTGGATGCATCGATTTGTCCTGTGATCGCCTTGATGTTTCCTTTTTCAGAATACACATCTCCATTGGCTAGAATTAATTCTACCGCCGGCATATTTTTAATTTTTTCAGGAACGGTCGCACCTTTAGAATTCTTTAGAAAATCGAGGTACTGTTTTTCATTCATAGAAAAATAAGCGTATAACTCACTGGTATCAGAGACAGTGGAAATAGGCATTGGATCTCCGGGACCGACCAAACTTCCGGTTCGGAAATTGATTTTACCGATAGTGCCCGAAATCGGAGCCCGAATAATTGAGTAATTAATATTTTCCTGAACTCCCTGAAAATTCGCCTGTGCCTGTGCAACTCCTGCGCTCGCCTGTTGTTTCGAAGCAACAGCCTGGGCAACCTGAGCTTGTGCTCTTGCCAAATTTGCTTCTGCGGTCTGCAATTGAACACTACTTATAATATTTTTCTCTACCAACGGCCGAAGTTTATTCACTTCTACCTGTGCCGCATTTACCGCAGACTGTGCCGCTTTAACATTAGCATCAGAAGCAGCTACACTTGATTGAGCCGCACCAACTCCTGCTTTTGCTGCATTCGCAGATTGGCTTAAAGAATTGGTTTCTAACCTGAATAAGGGTTGTCCTTTCGTAACATACTGCCCTTCATCAACAAGAACTTGCGTAATATACCCTTGCATTTTTGCACGGACATCATTATTTACACGACCTTCAATACTAGCCGGAAACGTAGAATATCCGATAACATTTCGGTTTTCAACGGCGACTGTTGAAACCACTTTCGGTCCTTGTGGAGGTTTTTGATCTCCTTTTTTGCAGGATAAAACCGACAAAACAGAGAAGGATAGAAGGATAATTTTATTTTTCATGAATTTAATTTTATAAGTAATCTTCATTTTAAATGAAGTTGGGTTTCGTATTATTTAAAGTTGATCAAGCGTATCTTTTATATTAGTAATGTTTTTATTAAAAAGGTTACTGTAAATATCAAACTTTTGCAATGCAGTCTCGTCACTCGTGTTGCGGAAGGTTTTCAGCTTATTCAAAATCAATAACTCCAGTTCCATTTTTTCGATAATTTCTTCGAAACGAATTTTCATGTATTTTTCATTCATCACAAAAAACCGTTTTCTTTCATCGATTTTAGTAAAGTCGGTAATGATATTAAGATTCAGGAGCAAATTAAGATTTGACGAAATGGAACTTTTGCTCGCCGCAAAAATCTCCACAAATTCATCAAAAGAAACGCCGTTCCTCTCAAAATCAAAAACCAGATACGAATAGATTTTTGCAGCAAGTGGCGGCAAATGGAAGGCTTCCCCATAAAACTTGGCCAGATCACAAAATAAGCCTTTATCAATTTCTACCATTAAATAATAATTAATCGCCAAAAATACAAATTAGTTCTGAACCAAACGAACCAATTCTTTATTTTATGATTTGTTTATGATTTTCAAACTTTAATTACAGATACAATCTGGAATGAAAAATATCATTTACCGCAATTTTGATGATAAAAAAAACAGTTCGAAAGCAAAGCCAAGATAAAATTCATTAATTTTGTTAGATGGATTTAAGAGATCAACTCAAAAATATATTCCCTGATCACGAAGAACAGGATTTCGAAATGCCGGTAGAGAAATTCGTGCAGAAAGAACCGCTCGTTTGTAAATTTGAAAAAAAGGGAAGACATGGTAAACCGGTAACTTTAGTTGAAGGCTTCGAAGGCAGTGATGACGACCTGAAAAAAATTTCCAAGAAAATAAAAACCACCTTAGGAATTGGCGGTTCTGAAAAAGACGGCACAATCATCATCCAGGGAGACAACCGCGATAAAATAATGATCATCCTGAAAGGGATGGGTTACAAAACGAAACGCGTCGGCGGATAATAAAAGACAAATAGATAAGAGACCGATTCGCTGATAGATAGAAGACCGCTTCGCTGACAGATAAAAGATAAGAGACTTTTTTAAACGAATCTGCAGCCCGACTTGAACGGGAATCTTTTTTTTCAATTGGAAAATGCGGTGCTAGAAAAGATTGGGAATGGAAGGCGGAAAGGTTGCCAAACAATAATTTAAAAATAAAAAATAGACTATGCTTAATAAATTAGCTGCATCTGAACTGGTGCTCAATGACGACGGAAGTGTGTATCACTTAAACTTATTGCCGGAAGATATTGCCGGAAAAATCATGTTGGTAGGCGATCCGGACCGCGTTCCGAAAGTTTCTAAATATTTTGACAAAATCGAAATCAAAAAAAACAAAAGAGAATTTTATACGCATACCGGAACTTTGCGTGGCGAGAGAATCACCGTGATGTCCACAGGAATTGGAACCGAGAATATCGATATCGTAATGAACGAACTGGATGCTCTGGTGAATATCGATCTGAAAAACAAAGAATTCACTTCCGAACATACCGCTTTAGAATTATTCCGGATGGGAACTTGCGGAAGTGTGAATCCGGATGTTGAGGTTGACAACATGTTGGTAACAGAAAATGTAGTGGGGCTTGATGGCCTGATGCATTTCTACTCTGACTATGCATTTGAAAATGAATTCTCTAAGACCTTCATGGCGAAATTCCCGTACGAGAAAATCAAACCGATGTTGTATTTTTCTGATTGGTCTAAAGAAATGGGCGAATATTATAAAGATGCAAAATACCATGGAAACACAGCGACTTTCCCGGGCTTTTACGCACCACAAGGGAGACAGTTGCGTTTGAAAGCAATTGACGACAAATTCCTGGAAACTTTAAATGATTTGGGAGTAACCAATTTCGAGATGGAAACTTCTGCGATCTACGCACTTTCAAAATTATTGGGGCACAAAGCAATCACCGTGAATTCTGTTATTGCAAACAGAAGAAGAGGTGAGTTTTCCGCTGATCACCACGCTTCAGAAAAAAATATGATCGAGTGGGTTTTGGACAGAATTATTAAATAAGAAATACATTCTATATTTTTGCCGGAGTTATTGCTTCGGCATTATTTTTATGATGACATTTAATATTATAAAAAGAAAGAAAAATCCTCTGGGATTAATTACCAATTCTCAATGGTTAATAGTCCTGCTCTTTGTGGCGGTTTTTGGCATTTTGTATTTTTTGAAAAACAGCAAGTTTTTAGATTTACTGATGCTTTTTTTCTTTTTCGGAATTATTGGGATTATTATATTCCGATTTATGGATTATGAAAAATTAAATGCTAACATCATCGGAAAACTAATTGTAGATAAAGAATATTTCCTAATTGATAACATTAAAATTCATATTTCGGAGATTGGCTATTTACACATGAAAATCAAACATTTTACGAATGAAGAACAGGAATTATATCTATATAAATTCAACCCTCAATATTTTATGGGCAAGGGAAATTACTTTAAAATTATAACCAAAAGTAATAAGGAATATGAAGGTGAATTTTTAATCCAAAGCAGAATGGAATTCCTGAAATTGGAAAATTATTATAAAGATTTAAGTAAGATTTCCAAATAATTTCACTTTAATTTTCCCTTGTCCAACAATCAACCACATGATCATCAACCATTCCCGTCGCCTGCATGTGCGCATAGACCACTGTAGATCCTAAAAACTTGAATCCCCGCTTCTTTAAATCTTTTGCCAGAGAATCTGAAATTTCTGTCGTAGCAGGAACGTCCTGTAAAGTTTTCGGGTGATTTACAATGGGTTTTCCGCCCACAAAATTCCAGATGTATTTTGAAAAAGTCCCGAACTCTTTTTGCACTTCCTGGAATTTCTGAGCATTATTAATAGTGGCTAAAATCTTTAATCTGTTTCTTATAATTCCGGCATTATTCATTAACTCTTCCACTTTGTCCTCAGCATATTCTGCGATTTTTTTATAATTAAACTGATCAAATGCTTCTTCAAAATTTCCCCTTTTCTTCAAAATCGTATACCAGGAAAGTCCGGCCTGAAAACTTTCTAAAACCAAAAATTCAAAAATAGTTTCGTCATCATAAACAGGTTTGCCCCATTCTTCATCATGATACTTCCGATATAAATCATCTTTTTCCGACCAGCCGCAGCGCACTATTTTCATGTGTTAAAGTTTCTTTCAAAAATAGAAAACAAATGGCTGAAAACGACGACATAAAAATAATAAATCACAACTTTAAGAAAAGTTTATAATAGATTTAACAAAGATTTGACTTTTTAGGAATAAAACTTGCAAGTTAACCGCTAATTATACTTTCAATAACTAAATATTAACATTAAAAATTACTATTATGGAAAGACAGGATTATAACAAAGCCGAAAACGCAGTGGAAAAAGCAAAATGGACCGTAAACGATTACGCTGACAAAGCCAAAGATTACATCCGTGAACAAAAAGAAAAAAATGCGGAGCCTACTCACGAAGGCTGGCTGGAAAGAGCGAAAGAAAATGTAGCAGAAGCGTGGCATGACACGAAAGATGCGGTATCCAGTGCGTGGGAAAAAACCAAAGACGTTGCAGATGACGCCTGGGACAAAACCAAAGATACTGCAAAAGATGCAAAAGACGCAGTAAAAAAATCAACCGACTGATCTTGATTTAACAGTCTATAAAGAACCGTTGTGAATACGGTTCTTTTTTTATGCGTTAAACAATAAAAATTTTTTAAATTTGTCTAAAATTAAGATTATGTCATACGGATTATTAAAAGGTAAGAAAGGAATTATCTTCGGAGCTTTAAACGATCAGTCGATCGCATGGAAAGTTGCAGAAAGATGCCATGAAGAAGGAGCTGAATTTATTCTTTCCAACGCACCAATCGCAATGAGAATGGGTGAAATTGATGAGTTAGCAAAAAAAACCGGTTCTGATGTTATTCCGGCAGATGCAACTTCAGTCGAAGATTTAGAAAAACTTTTTGCCCATGCCCAGAAGAAATATGGCAAAATCGATTTCATCCTTCATTCCATTGGAATGTCAGTAAACATAAGAAAAGGAAAATCATATACTGATCTGAATTACGATTTCCTGGAAAAAGGTTGGGATGTCTCTTCTGTTTCTTTCCATAAAGTAATGAAAGCGGCTTGGGATAAAGATATCATGAATGAATGGGGTTCTATTTTGGCCTTAACTTATATTGCCGCACAAAGAGTATTCCCAAATTACGGTGATATGGCAGACAACAAATCCTATCTGGAAAGCATTGCAAGAAGTTTCGGATATTACTGGGGCGACAGAAAAGTGCGTGTAAACACCATTTCACAATCTCCTGTAATGACGAAAGCCGGAGCTGGTGTGAAAGGTATCAGCGGCTTTTTCAATTTCGCAGATGATATGTCTCCGCTTGGAAATGCTGATGCAATGGATTGTGCGAACTATTGTGTAAGTCTTTTCTCCGACTTAACGAGAAAAGTAACCATGCAAAATCTTTTCCATGATGGAGGTTTCAGCAAAACTGGAGTTTCACAGAAAATTGTAGATAAATTTGAAGATTTATAATAACTAAACTTTTAGTTAAAATAAAAAATCCGTCCTGTTCAATAAACAGGACGGATTTTTTTATCTGGATACTTTCGGAATTACTGGCAAACTTTGGTTTCCGGAAACCGAAATACTCTGTACAGCGAAAAGGTAATTATCCTTGGAGACTGGAACCGTGTAAGAAGTTTCGGTGGTGAAAATTTTATGAGTCCACACGGAACTGTCCGTTTCTCTGTATAAAATATAATAACCTTTTACTTTTCCTGAATTGGGTTTTTCCCAACTCAGTTTGGTAGAATTAGAAAGCTCTTTCACATCCATTACCACATTTTCAGGCTGAGGGGTTGCTTTCGCCAGGTTAGCCAACACCGCAACATTTACCGCAGTATTGGTTTTCAGATAATCGAAATCCATGAACTCAATCAGGTCGCCATATTTTTTATTATTTTCCGTTCTGATATCCTGATGTTGATGGTCGTAATTTTCATAATAATCCGTTAAGCGCACGGCCGTTAATCCGTTGTTAACAAACGGAGTATGATCGCCACCGCGCAGAAAACGGTCGTTTCTGTAAATCAGTTTGATGTCGATATTCTTTACATATTGCTCACCAATTTCTTTTACGTAACGTGCAAGCTGGCGTGCATTGCCGTCATTTTCCAGACCAAAATTCCGAATCTTAGCGGCCGTTTTTTCGGTTTCAAAAGCGGGAAGACCTTCGCTGAAAACTCTCAGTTTCGGGGTTCCGTCATTCTTTGGTGCATCGAAACTGTTGTTGCCAATCATATCATTATTCAAAACCGCTTCAACTTGCCAATGCTCTGCTTTCGCTTTATCTGCAAGCATTTTCGCTCCCAATAATCCCTGTTCTTCACCACTTACCGCAACAAACAAAATCGAAGCCGGGAATTTTGATTTGCTTAAAACCCGCGCTGCTTCAATCACCGCAGCAACTCCGCTTCCATCATCATTAGCACCTGGCGCAAAACCGGTCGAATTTAGAACATCAGAAACCCGGGAATCCAGATGGCCGGAAATAATAATGACTCTTTGATCTGTGGGATCAGTTCCTTTCAAAAACGCGATTGCATTCCCGAGATTGGTTATTTTATTAATTCGTTTTCCGTCAGGCTGCAGATCTTCATTCTGCAGAAAGACATCCATCCTTCCGCCGGAATTCTGCGCATAATTTCGAAACTTCGATAAAACCCAGTTTCTCGCAGCACCGATTCCTTTATCTTTATCGGTGGTAGAACTCATCGTATGGCGCGTTCCGAAACTAACCAACTTTTCGATGTTCGCCCGGAGCGAATCTTTATTGACCGATTTTACATATGCTGAAATTTCAGGATCTTTTTCCTGTTTTTGCGCATTGATAACCACTGAGAGCAATATGCTCAAAAAGAAGATTGATTTTTTCATTTTAAATTTTTTATTTCGTTGATGAATTTTTCGATAATCTCATTCGTTGTTGCCCAGGAAGTAATTAAGCGTACAGCAGCTTTTTCCTCGTCCAGTTTCTTCCAAACATAAAAATCAAAATTTGTTGAAAGTTGGTTTATTTGGTTTTGGTTTAAAATTGGGAATATCTGATTCGTAAAAGTCTCACACAGGAAATCACAACCGATCTGTTTAAAAGCTTCTTTAATTTTCATGGCTTGCTCATTGGCTTGTTTTGCCAAATCGAAATACAAATCATCTTTCATTAATTCTTCAAATTGAATTCCCAACAATCGACCTTTCGCGAGCATTGCGCCTTTTTGTTTTAAATGGAAACCGAATTCCTCCTGTAAATTTTCATTATTAATGACAATGGCTTCACCAATCAAAGCACCGTTTTTTGTTCCTCCCAAATAAAACGCATCGGTATATTTTCCGAAATCTTCTAAAGTCAAATCATTAGATTCCGCAGTTAATGCGTGTCCTAATCTTGCTCCATCCACAAATAAATAAAGATTTCTACTTTGACAAAATTGATACAAATCAATCAATTCTTTTTTTGAATAAATAGTCCCCAACTCTGTGGAGTTCGAGATATAAACCATTTTTTGTTTGATCTGATGGGGTTTGTTTTGATGGACATCAATCAGTTTTTGAATATCAGCAGGGCGAATTTTTCCGTCTGTATTTTCAATACCGTGTACTTTATGTCCGGTCGCTTCGATCGCTCCGCTTTCATTGGTGAAAATATGGCCGGTCGCCGCGGACACAACACTTTCGTGCGGTCTTAAAAAAGCCGAAATAACAATTAAGTTCGCCTGCGTTCCTCCGGAAACCAAAAAAACTTTAGCCTTAGGATTTTTCATTTTCTGCTGAATAATGCGCTCAGCATTTACCGAAAATTCGTCCAGACCATAGCCATTTTGTTGGGTAAGATTAGAGCGAACCAAAGCTTCCAGAACCGAAGGATGAGCGCCTTCGGCGTAATCATTTTTAAAGGAATATTTCATGGACTAAATTTAGAAAAAAGGGTGAATAAAACCATACAAAATGGGTGAAAAAACCTTTATTTTAATAAAAAATTAATTCATCTTTGCATCATCAAACTAACAAAATATAAAACTAATAACCATTTTTTTTAACATCAATTTTTAAGAATTGGACTTTCGGTTGAAAATTTTTAAAAGAGGTGTAAATTTTCCTTCATTTATTTTTATTTAAATCAAAGCGTGTAATTTTTTACACGCTTTAATTTTGTTAGATTTGCACAACCATCAATCTAACTTTATGATTTCACTTACTGAAGAAAATTACCTCAAAGCGATCTTTCATTTAAGAAACGACGACAACACAGTGACTGTAAATGAGTTAAGCAAGTTTTTAAATGTAAAAATGCCCAGTGTCAATAATATGATGAAGAAATTTGCGCAAAAAAACTGGATTATCTATGAAACCTACAAACCTTTAAGAATAACAGAAGAAGGAAATAAACAGGCCGCCTTAATTGTAAGAAAACACAGGCTTACCGAAATGTTTCTGGTCGAAAAAATGAATTTCGGCTGGGAAAATGTGCATGAAATTGCCGAACAGTTAGAACACGTACATTCCGACATTTTCTTCGATAAGATGGATGAGATTCTGCAATATCCAAAATTCGATCCTCACGGCGAACCGATTCCGGATAAAGAAGGAAATATCATCGCTCTGGATTTACAAAAATTAAGCAGCTGCAAAATTGGTGATGCCGTTATTTTCAGTTCGGTAACGGTTTCTGACGACGAATTTCTAAGTTATCTCAACAGTAAAGAACTGGAATTAGGTAAAAAACTACAGATCCTGGAAATCGAAAAGTACGATCAGTCCATGAGTATTTTGAAAGAGGATGGAAATAAAATCACCCTGAGTAAAATGGTTTGCGACAAAATTCTGGTCAAGCGCTGAATTTTGTAACGGTTCTCCTGTTGGAACATTAATCTAATTCCATTAACTTTGTAACATTCATTAAATCAATAAAAATTAAAAATATGTCAAAAGCAATTTCACAGGTTCCTTTCGCTGTAAACGAGCCGGTTAGAACTTACGAACCGGGCTCAGAGGAGGTAAAATCCCTGATCACGACTTATAAAAAAATGTGGAAAGAGAAAGTTGAAATACCGATGGTCATCAACGGAAAAGAAATTAAAACTGCCGATAACGTAGTCATGAATTCTCCACAGGACCACCAACATAATTTAGGATTTTACCATAAAGGAGACATGAGCCATGTTGACGATGCGATAAACTCCGCTTTAGCAGCCAGAGAAAAATGGAATAATCTGGGTTGGGAGCACCGTGCAGCGATTTTCCTGAAAGCGGCTGATTTAATCGCCGGTCCGTACAGAGACCGCTTGAATGCAGCAACCATGATTGCTCAGAGCAAAAACGTTCATCAGGCAGAGATTGATGCAGCCTGTGAGTTCATCGATTTTTTACGCTTCAACGTAGAATTCATGACAGAAATGTACAGCGAGCAACCGGTTTCAGACAGTGGAGTCTGGAACAGATCAGAATACCGTCCGTTAGAAGGTTTCTGTTTTGCGGTTACGCCGTTTAACTTTACTGCAATTTCCGGAAACCTACCAACCTGTATGGCGATGATGGGGAATGTGGTGGTTTGGAAACCTTCTGACAAACAGATTTATTCCGCAAAAGTGATTATGGATGTTCTTACCGAAGCAGGTTTACCAGCCGGAGTAATCAACATGATTTTCACTGACGGAAAAGAAACCGCTGAAAAAGTATTGGCTCATCCTGATTTTGCAGGACTTCATTTTACAGGTTCTACCAAAGTATTCCAGAATTTATGGAAAACGATGGGCGATAATATTCACACCTACAAAACCTACCCAAGAATTGTTGGGGAAACCGGTGGAAAAGATTTCATCATGGTACATCCTTCTGCCAATGTAGAAGCGGTGGCCACTGCGATGGTTCGCGGTGCTTTCGAATACCAGGGGCAGAAATGCTCTGCAGCTTCAAGAGCGTACGTTCCTCAGTCGCTTTGGAACGAGGTGAAGGAAGTGATGGTGGCGCAGATGAAAACCATTAAAATGGGAAGTCCGGAAGATCCGTCGAATTTTGTAAACGCGGTAATCGATAAAAATTCTTTCGAAAAATGCAAAGGGTATATCGAGAGAGCAGAAAAATCCAGCGACGCGAAAATTGTAATCGGTGGAAAATGCGACGACTCCAAAGGATGGTTCGTGGAACCTACTGTGATTGAAGCGTCTAACCCAAGATACGAATCGGTTTGCGAAGAAATATTCGGACCAATCCTTTCGGTTTATGTTT
Source organism: Chryseobacterium gotjawalense (assembly GCF_030012525.1). Classification (NCBI taxonomy): domain Bacteria; kingdom Pseudomonadati; phylum Bacteroidota; class Flavobacteriia; order Flavobacteriales; family Weeksellaceae; genus Chryseobacterium; species Chryseobacterium gotjawalense. The sequence goes on along the minus strand of NZ_CP124855.1, from coordinate 2,369,457 downwards.
ATGAAGATAAAGACTGGACTGCAACTCTGAAATTAGTTGATGAAACTTCTCCTTATTCTTTAACCGGAGCGATTTTCTCTCAAGACCGATATGCTATCGACGAAGCTTATAAAGCTTTAGAAAACGCTGCAGGAAACTTCTACATCAATGACAAACCAACAGGAGCCGTCGTAGGACAGCAGCCTTTTGGTGGAGCAAGAGCTTCAGGAACCAACGATAAAGCGGGTTCTAAAATGAATTTACTGAGATGGGTTTCAGTAAGAAGTATTAAAGAAACTTTTGTTTCGCCGAAAGACTATAAGTATCCTTATTTAGGATAAGCATCCTCATACTTTTTAATTAAAATTAAAATAATCATCCGTCCTATGCAGTTAATAGGACGGATTTCTTTTTTTATTAATAATTTAACAAAATATTAATAACTTCAAAAATCTCTTTGGCACAAAATTTACATAGTTAAGGTATCAAATTACTTTTCATTAAAAATTAAAATTGACGATTATGGGTACTAAAAAGAATGGATTATTAGCACTGTTAGGACTTGGAGCATTAGCTTGGTGGAAATATAAAAATTCGACACCGGAAGAGCAGCAGGCAGTAAAGGACAAAGTAAATACAGCAAAAGATAATTTCAACAAATGGGGAAATGATCTGAAATCCAAAGCGGGTGACGTAGCATCACAAGTGCAGGATAAGGTGAATCAGGCAAAAACTTCAGTGGAAGACTCTGTAAACCAACAATAATAAAAGACACATTTTATCACATTCATATATTTAAGTAAACCGCAGCGTATTCATTTACACTGCGGTTTTTCTTATACAAAAAAAATCCCGGCTCAGCGGGATTTTAATATTTCAATAATGAATTCAAATTGCGGGTAGGTTATAAACCATACCCTAATTTTTACTTCAGCAAAGCGTTAAAAGTATCTCCCTGGCGGATATCTCCGGTAGTATATCCTTTCATAAACCAGTCCTTTCTTTGTGAAGAACTGCCGTGCGTAAAACTTTCCTGATTCACATAACCTTGCGAACGTTTCTGAATATTATCATCACCAACTGCTTCTGCCGCCGAAATCGCAGATTCGATATCACCCGGTTCTAAGATATGCTCTCTGCTGTCAGTTTGTTTGGCCCAAACGCCGGCGTAGAAATCTGCCTGTAATTCTGTGGCTACAGAAACGCGGTTCATCTCTGCCTCAGAATATTTTCTGCTGCTTCTTAACTGATCTACTTTTTGAGTTGTTCCTAAAAGCGTTTGCACATGATGCCCCATTTCGTGCGCCAATACGTAAGCAATAGAGAACTCGGTCACTTTTGCGCCGAAACGCTGTTCCAGTTCTTTGAAAAAACCCATATCCATATATACCGTTTCATCGGCAGGACAATAAAAAGGACCCATTGCCGCTTCCGCCGTTCCGCAACCGGACTGGGTAACCGCTTCAAACATGACAACTTTTGCAGGTCTGTACTGCATGCCGCTTTCATTGAATACCTTGGTCCATGTTTTTTCATTTTCGGCTGTAATCATTTCAACAAAATCACGGACTTTAAGTTCGTTTGGGTTCAGATCACGCTGTTCTGTCTGTGGCCCGGCGTTCCCCATCCCGGAGGACAAAATCGCCGATGGATCACCACCCAGGAAATATATAATGGCGGCAATGATTAAAGTTCCCAGTCCACCACCTACGAGACCGGCGCCGCCACCGCCAGATCCACGCCTGTCATCCACATTTCCGCTTCTGTCGTTTGTCCATTTCATAATTAAATCTTTTGCTAAAATTACAAAAATAATTATTTATTGAGTTTATTTTCTTTCAACCAATATGAAACACTTTGATAAACAGAGATACAATCCTCAACTAAATTTTGCTGGAAATTCTTAACCGGCGTTTCGTCATAAAAGATTTTAAAATCTTCAGGATTATTTGATGGCTGTAAACTTAAAGAATACTGTTTTACTTTTTTAGTCGGTGAGATAATGGTTAAATAGTTATCTTTTATAAGACCTAAATCCTGATAAGTAGCAACATACGCTTTCGGCTCAAAACTTTTGGTGAAAACATCCTGACCCAAAAACTTCGACTGGTATTTAAAATTCAGCAAACCAAATAAAGTCGGCATCACATCGATTTGTGACATGGTCTGCGTAAATTTCTGAGGCGCTATGAAACCTTCAGAAAAAATCATTCCCGGAATCCGGTATTTATCCATCGGAAGTTCCGTTTTTCCGGCACTTGATGCACAATGATCGGCAACAATCACGAAAACGGTATTTTGATACCAATCCTGTTTTTTTGCCATTTCAAAAAACTTACGGATGGAATAATCCGTGTATTTCACGCCACCTTCACGGGATTTCGCAGTTCCCGGGATATCTATTCTTCCCTCAGGATAAGTAAACGGGCGGTGGTTAGAAACCGTCATCCAGTGATGGAAGAACGTTTTTCCGGCTTTAGCATCCTTGTTCATTACCTCGATGGCTTTCTTTGCCATATCTTCATCTGACACTCCCCAAACATTGGCAAAGGTAATTTCTTCCGGTTTAAAATTATTCCGGTCAACGATTTCATAACCATTTCCTTTGTAGAAATCCTCCATATTATCAAAGTAACTGTAACCGCCATAAAGGAACTTTACATCATACCCTTTCGATTGGAAAACACTTCCGGTACTGAACTTGTTTTTGTTGTTCGCTCTCTTTACCACACTTTCTCCCGCCGTAGGAGGAATACATAAGGTAAGCGCTTCTAAACCACGAACGGTTCTGTTTCCCGTGGCGTAGAGGTTGGTAAACATCAGTGATTTGTCTGCCAGACTGTCTAAGAACGGCATAATCTTTTGATCATTTCCGTAATGTTCCATGAATTCTGCGGACAAACTTTCAATGGAAATCAAGACCACATTTTTTCGGACTTCCGGATTTTCGGGATTAATATTCCTGATTAAAGTCGGAGGATCAAATTGCTTTAAAAAATCAGTTTCCGCAGTTTGCTGATTAATGGTGCGATAAAACTGAAAATAATCCAGTTCCTTTTGAGTAAACGCATTGAAAAATTTCGGGAAACCGTTCGCCTGAATTTCCGCTGCGAATGTATTGTCTGTTTTTATTTTTTCTAATTTAGGAATGATGACTAAACTGATTCCGCATAAAACGATGAAAGAAAACAGCAAAACCAACTTCTGTACGAAATTCGGCAGCGTCAGCAATTCCTGTTTTGTTTTTTTATAAATGAACCACGTTACGCTTACGGTAAGAGATAAAATCGCAGCGAATAGAGGAATTACCGGATAACTTTCCATAATATTCCCAATGACTTCGTTGGTATAAATCAGATAATCAACGGCGATGAAATTATAGCGGACCCCGAATTCATTCCAGAAAAAATATTCGCTGACTCCATTAAAAATAATTAATAAAACATAAAGAAAAAGCGTAATGAAATACAGAATATTTCTAATCTTAATTCTTTGAGCAGGCAGGAAAAGCATTAGTCCAAAAAGCAAAGTTTTCAAACCGATAAAACCCATCCCAACTTCCGGAAAAGAGCCGCCATATTGTTTGAAGATATTCCCGGGAACAAAGGCGGTATATAAAAATGCCAAAACCAAAAGCCCGAAAATGACAGATCCATAAGGCTTTTTATATTTCGAATCGGATAAAAACAAAGAATAAAGTACAAAGATGCTGCTCGCTAAAATAAAAACAAACACATCTGTTAAACCACCGATAAAGAGAATTTTCAAACTTTCAAAAAGTCCAAATTTCACAGTGGTGATCGGATGAAAGATAAATATGATTCTTACAATCAGGGAAACCACGCCGTAGAACAGGCCCAAATACAAATAAGGTTTCAGTTTTGATGCGTACATAAACGTATGGTGTTTTGACTTTTTACGGGTCAGTTATTTTAATTGCAAAAAGCGGAACTTACTACAGTTTTCTTTTAAAGTCAATCATCTGCAGTGCAGTCACAGCGGCTTCGATTCCTTTATTTCCTAGGGCACCGCCACTTCTGGCGATCGACTGCTCTTTGGTGTCATCCGTTAAAAGACAGAAAATGGTTGGAACATTTGTTAATACATTACAATCCTTAATTCCCTGTGCTACTGCAGAACAGACATAATCAAAATGCGGAGTTTCGCCCCGTATGACACATCCGATGGCGATGACGGCATCAAAATATCCTGTTTTGCAGAGTTGCATCGAAGCGTAATTGAGTTCGAAAGCTCCGGGAACTTTAAAAACTTTGATATGTTCTTCTTTTACGCCTTCTTTTTTCAGCACTTCCAGAGCGCCATCCCGAAGGTTAAAGGTTATAAAATCATTCCATTCTGAAACGACAATGCCAATTCTAAAAGAACCGGCATCGTGTAGTTGTAATGGTTGATAATCAGAAAGATTTACAGTCGCCATTATAGTATTTTTTAATTAGTAATATTTTACCATTTCGATATACGAGTCAGACATTCCGTTATCGTAATCCTGATATTTTTCGTCGATGGTAGAGAAATATTTTTTCGCGTCAGCGTTCTTTTTCAAAGCCAATGCTACGATTCCTGCTTTTCTTGTAAAGTAATAAGAAGTATAAGGATCATCTGAAGCTGAAATTGCTTTATTCAAAAGAGACAACGCATCGTCGCTTTTATTAAGGTTGGCCTGGGTGTCTGCCATAGCGCCATATTTCAAAGCCATTAAGACTTTGTTGTCAGAAGAAAAATTATCCAGAAGGTCGTAAGCTTCCTGGTATTTGCCTTCTTTAAATTTAATTAATCCGGCGTTGTAAGAAGAAAGTTTACCAACCTTGGTTCCTGAGTACTCCTTATAAGTCCCCAAATAACCTGGGTTTGCTGCGCTTTTTCCACCTAAAGCCAAATCGTCTTTTCCGTCTGCTAAATTTTTCTGGGCAGCAAGGTAGCTTAAAGTAGCTTCTTCATTTCTTGGTGCTTCGTAAAACTGCTGAAAAGCAAAATATCCTAAAACGCCTGCCAACAATACACCGAAAACGATCATTAAAGATTTAGCATTTTTTTCGAGAAATTTCTCAGTATCGAGTGCACCTCTGTCCAGGTCTTTGAAAACTTCTACAGTTTCCTTACCTTCCATTTCTTTTTTGCTGGTGCGGGAATTGAATTTTGCCATAATTTTGATAAAAATTGAAGTGCAAATTTAACTGTTTTTAAACGATATACAAAATTATGCTCAAAAAAACATTTTCAGTTAAATTTAAATTTCAGGAAAGTTCTAAATTGTTATATCTTAGGTCAATAGGTTAATATCTGATGAACTTCGGCTCCGAATTTTTTGAGTCGGTTTTCACCTTCCAGATCTTTTAGACCGATTAAGAAACTGAACTGCGAAACAATTCCGCCTTGCTTTTGAACTAGATGTGCTGCCGCTTCTGTTGTTCCTCCGGTGGCCAATAAATCATCGTGAATCAGAATTCTTTGTCCGGGTTGCAATTGCCCGGTCCGCATTTCTATTTCTGCTGAACCGTATTCCAGGTCATACTTCTGACTTACAAATGGTGGCGGCAGTTTCCCCTGTTTCCGGATCAAAATAAAAGGCACATCCAAGGCCACGGCAATGGCAATGCCGAAAAGATAACCACGGCTTTCGATCCCGCACACGGCGTCGATTTTACCACGGCTGAAATTCGCCAGGTCAGCAATGACCTCTTCATAGAGTTTTGGATTGAGAAATATCGGGGTAATATCTTTAAACTGAATTCCCGGTTGCGGAAAATCTGGAACATTCTGAATGGTATTTTTTAAATCCTGAACAAGTTGCTGATTCATTTTAATTGATTTTATAACTTGAAATTTTCCAGTCGCCATTGACATTTTTTAATCCAAAAGTCACCTGTACGGCTGTTGTTCTGCCTTCTTTATCGGTAATATCATAAGTGGCATTTACGCTGGCTGCATTTGCACTGGCATTGTTGGTCGTCATATTCTTCACCGTAATACTTTTCACCCCACCAAAACCTGAAGTAGGATTAGAGAAAGTTTCATAAGAACCCCAGTTCGGATTATCGGCCACATCATAAGCGCCCCGAAGATTCTGAGCAGACAGATTGTTTAAAAATTTTGAAACGCTCGCTTTAGGATCAGCCGCAGGCACTTTGGTTTCTGGAATGACTCCGGAAGCGTCTGGTGTTATAACCTGATCCTCAATGACTTCATTTGCAGGATTATCCGCTGGATTTCCGGCAGGCATTAACAATGCTTTAGGGTTTACCGGTACTCCTATTTTTGACATTTTAAAGGTTTTCTTTGTCGTTTTTACCGTCACGGTAATATCAACACTTTGGTCGATAATTTTTTGTCCAGGCAGTGACGCAAATCTCACATTAAATCCTTTGAAGTTGTTATCCAACATCAGGTTCTTTGCAGTAGAAATACGGTTGCCGCCGCTGGAAACCTCCAGAATGACTTCTAAAGCGGCGCCTTCAAAGACAATTGGTTGCCCTTTAGCATCTAATAATCTTGGGACAACCTGCAATGATTGTGGACCTAAAACGGCATCATTTCCCATGCTGTTCACATCAACACTCAAGGAACTTGCCTGAATGTCGTTCGCATCGAATTCTTTGGCCTGATCATTTCCGAAGATATTCATATTTCCTAAAGAAGGAGGTCCGGTGCTCGACCACTCGACTCCATTCTTTTGAGCCACCTGATCTGCGAGTGAAAATATTTCGGGAACTTTCTTTCCGTTGATTAGAACGCCCAGCGCTTTCAGTTCATTGGCTTCTCCCTCGGCCTCAACACCAAAAGTCTTTAAAATATAAAGCGCTTCATTGAATTTAACCTGCTGCAACGTATTCAGGCCAGAAGCCATATCATTGATACTGGACTGCAGAGTCTGTGTTGTAGTAGCATCGACGGCGTCTTTTTTGCAGCTCACAAAAAACAGCAATACCGCGAACACAAAAAATCTGCTTATTTTAAAAAAAGAAGTTTTCCCGGTTGTATCTTTAGTTCTATTCTTACTCATACTTATGTTTTGGTTTCGAACAAATTTATAAAAAAATCCCGACAAAGACGGGGATTCCATTTAAAACTAAGCCTGATACCCCAGTAATTTTCTGATCTGATAAAAGAAACGTTCAATCAATCTTAAATCTCGGATAACTATTTCAGCATATCCTTTAAGGCAGGCCAAAAAGTTTTTCACAATTTTAGGCCCCAAAACTAAAAAAACCATCTAATTCTTTAAGAAAAATTGTTGAAGATTGGGTCGCACTGTATACCTGTTTTTTTATCAATTACTTTAATAATTACTCTTAATTAACATCCAATCTTTAGCATATCGGTATTGTCTGTCAAAAGCGGGCTTAGCTTTTAATTTATTTTTGTCATATGCTTCAATAAATTTTAAAATATCTGGATTACCTTTCAAAGGCGGAAAAAAAAGATATCTGACACCACCTTTAAAACCGGTTTCGGTATTGATTGATTCACCAGTTTTTGTAAAATCTAGTATTTTAAAGGTCATAAAATAAATTAATGGAATTGCAAATGCCAGAAGATATTTTTTACTAAAATTAAAGTTTTCCAAACCTTTTGCCATAATTATTAAAACCAATAAATAAGGCACTAAATGAAAAACATAAGAATCTGATACATCATGTTTTAGAATAAAAAAAGCATAGGGCAGAATTGCAATAATAAAATACTTTTTAAATGGCACTTTATTTAAGCCACGAATGATAAAGTACGTGAAAAACAAGAAATTATACAGTAAAAAAACTAAATTTCTTCCTAAACTTTTTATAAATGTTTTAAAATCTAAATGAAAAAAAGAAGAACCCCACGCATCATCTGTAAAAATTGCAGTAAAACTATTTTTTCCCTGAATTACCGGAATCAGAAGAACTGAAAAAAGTACAGTGGGTATAAGAAGACCTTTTATAATATTCATTTTATTACTCTTGAAGTTTTCGTATAAAAAATACAAATAAAAAGGCACAAGCAATATGGTTTGAATGTGAATCAAGAACATTAAACCGAATAATATGGAGCTCCAGTAAAAATTAATACTCCTTTTCTCTTTTATAAATAAAAAAAATTGGTGTAAAAATAATATAACAAACAATAGGTAAAAACTGTAAACCTCCGTAATAATAGAAATTCTCCAAAAGGTGAAAGAAAAACCGAAAAATAAAATTACAACGTCTACAATATCTTCCTTAACATCAAATAAAAAAAGAAATTTTCTTAAAAAATACAATGTTAATATTGAACATCCTATACTGAAACCTACAAATAAATAATGTGGATTAATAAAAGGAACTATCTTATGTAAAACCGCCAGCGAATTAATGTACAGAAAATGATTTGTAGCATTTGTTGCTAAATCGAAACCCTTGGAAGCCACTACGGTAAAGGCTAAGCTATCGCCCAATATCGGATCAGGTCCTATAGAAAAAAGATAGATTAGGAGAAAAATAAAAAGAAGTAAAACATTTTTATTCATGCTGTTATTAAGTTTTTTAAGCATACTTATGCATAGTTAGTTTTCTAGTTTTTGTATATAATTTCTAAATTATTAGTCACAAACAAAAATATAATAACTTTTGTATTTAAAACAATATCGTAGTTCCAAAGGATTACCAACTTCCTATAGAATTTTTACCCAAAAAAAGGCGCTCATCCTGAAACCCATCCACTTGCTCAAAAAACAATCACAAAAAAAAGTCCTGACAATTAAATGATCAGGACTTTTCTATTTATTTAAACCTTTAAACTTTAGAAAGGATATTCGTAAATTTTAGATTCGTGTAAGAAAGGATTTCCTTCCGGAATTAATTTCAGTTTAGCCAATGTTGTCATTACAACAAAGATGAAAGATCCTAAACCAAACAACACGGCACCAAGATTGGTTAATAAACCGGTGATGTTTTGCCAGAAAGGTCCTACTGTACCAGGCATTACCATATTATAATACACCAACCAGTGTCCGGTAATAACAATTACTGCCATCGTAGTCATCACGGTGTAATTTCTCTTGATACTTGAACTTACCATTACCGCTAAAGGAATTGCAAAATTGAATAATAAGATTGACCAGAAAGCCCATGAATAATATTCAAATCTACCGTAGAAATAATTTACTTCTTCAGGAATATTGGCGTACCAATACAACATGAACTGCGCAAACCAGGTATAAGTCCATAACATTGTAGATGCAAAAAGGAAAACTCCTAAATCGTGCAGGTGGTTATCATTGAACTGAGGTAAAAATCCTGCTTTCTTCAGATAAACACTGATCACCATAATTACAGCAATCGACGTTGCCAACGCACTTACCATCGCATACCAGATATACATCGTAGAATACCAGTGCGGGTCAATAGACATCAACCAGTCCCACGCCCAGGCTGCCGAAGCGAACCCGAAGAATGCAATATAGCCAACGCTCCAGCTGTAATAGCTTGCGTATACTTTTCTGCTTTTTGTTTCATCAACTTTTTTAGAAAGTGATTTCAGTTTCCAGGCAAAGAATGATGCTCCCAACACATAGATAAGCGTTCTTACAACATAAAAAGGAATATTAAGGAAAGTCTTCTTTTCAAAAAGAATCGGATCAAAATTAACGCTTTTCGGGTCAGTTAATTCAGGATCCATCCAATGGAAAAGATGTCCGATATGACTAACGTTCAACAGCATTATAATAATAATAACTGCACCTGCCCAAGGGATAAATGACGCGACCGCTTCCATAACCCTAAGGATAATAATGGACCATCCTGCGTGGGACGCGTTTTGAATACTGTAGAAAAACAATGCACAGCAACTTAGAGCAAATAGGAACACTGCAACCGTATGAACTGCTGCCAAAGGCTGATTTTTGAACTGCATTGTAGCATGCTCCAAATGCGCTGCGTGATCTTGTGGCCCCAACAATTCGCTGGAATTGGAGGGAGTATTATTTCCGCCGGCATGAACCGCCTCCATCATATGTTCAATCTGGGCATCATCAGCTCCACGGTTCATAAAGTAACCTGCTCCAAAAAGAACTGCTCCCAGGAGAATGAATACGATTGAATATAATCTTAATTTAGGTGAAAAACTATACATTTTTTTACTCTTTTTTATTTTTTAGGACTCGTACTAGGTTCTGCTGTTTTCGCAACGGGTGTCGCATTTTCGGCAACTGCGGTTGGAGCAGCAGTAAGCCCTCCTTTAAATTCATTCATAATATACAGGGAGACTCTCCATTGGTCGCCTGGTTTTAACTGACCAGCATAAGATCCCATCGAGTTTCTGCCGTGTGTCAAAACATAATGTACTGAACCTATGGTAATTTCTCGATCTGCATATTTCGGAACTCCTGAATAAGCACCACTTGCAACGATGGATCCTTGTCCATCACCACCGGTACCGTGACAAGCCGAACAGGTTTTATTGAAGAGATCTTTCCCTCTTTCTAAATCTTTTGCCTGATTCGCAGGATCTAGTGGAGAAGCAGTTACTAATTTAGAAGCATCATATCCTTCATTATATTCAAGCACAGTCATTGCGGTATTTGCGGCTGCATCTGCAAGTCCTTCCGGGTTTTGTGCTACCGTTCCGTCTACAGGTCCTAAGCCCGTACCACCTTCTTGTTTAACAAATGCCGGGATTTCGTTCTCATGGTCAGAATAGGCAATGTCAGCTTTCATCAGGGGGTCATAAGCAACCGGAAAATACATGTCGGGGAAATAGACCAAAGGTGGATTTCCCTTGCTGCAAGAACTTAAAGCAATTGCGGCAAATCCTAAGACAGCTGTAATTTTAAATATATTCTTTGTCATTTTAAGCATCTTTTACAGTTATTTCTTCAACTCCGGTATCAATCAGAATTTGTTTTACTGCATCTACATTATCGGTAACAAATTCCATCATAAATTTATCATCGGTTGTTCTTGGATCAGGATTCTGAGGAGGACAGCCGGGATACATTTTATTTCTCGCCAGGAAAGTAAGCGACATCATGTGCGCTGCACAGAATACCATTAACTCAAACATCGGTACCACGAATGCCGGCATATTGGTTCCCCATTTGAAAGCGGGTTTACCTCCGATATTCATCGGCCAGTCATGGTTCATGGTATACCAGGTCACCAAAATTCCAATTGTTAAACCGTATACTGCATAAATAAAAGCAGCATCAGAAAGTCTTGTTTTTCTTAGACCTAAAGCAGTGTCCAGACCATGTACAGGAAACGGCGTGTAAACTTCGTTTATTGCAATTCCTTTATCATTGAACGCTTTTACGCCATCTAACAAATCATCGTCATCGGCATAAATACCGTATATTATTTTAGTGGTGCTCATCTTCTTCTTCTTTTGCTTTATAGGTTTCACCTGATATTTTCAAGATAGTCTTCAATTCAGCCTGTGCAATGACAGGGAATGTTCTTGCGTATAATAAGAACAGTACTCCGAAGAAACCAATTGTTCCTAAATAAACACCTACATCAATGATGCTTGGTTTAAACATAGTCCATGAACTTGGCAGGTAATCTCTCGCGATGTTGATAACGATAATATCAAATCGTTCAAACCACATTCCGATATTAATAATTAAAGCAATGATAAAAGTTGCCATAATATTTGTTCTCACTTTCTTGAACCAGAATAATGCCGGTACTACTAAGTTACAAATAATCAATGCCCAGAATGCCCACCAGTACGGACCAGTTGCTGCTCCTGGAGAAAGATATGTAAAGTCTTCATATCTTGAACCGGAATACCATGCGATGAAATATTCAGTTGCATAAGCTACCGTTACCATACCACCTGTTACGATAATTACAATGTTCATAATTTCGATATGATACATGGTAATATAATCTTCAAGGTGAGCCACTTTTCTTGCTACCAATAAGAGCGTCTGAACCATTGCAAATCCGGAGAAAATTGCTCCTGCAACGAAGTACGGTGGATAAATAGTTGAGTGCCATCCTTTAATTACTGAAGTAGCAAAGTCAAAGGATACCGTTGTGTGTACCGAGAATACCAGTGGTGTTGCTAAACCTGCCAAAACCAAAGATAATTCTTCAAATCGCTGCCAGTGTTTTGCTTTTCCACCCCAACCGAAGGAAAGGAAAGTATAGATTCTTTTGGTCCAGGGTGTTTTTGCCCGGTCTCTGATCATCGCAAAATCCGGAATCAATCCCATAAACCAGAATACACTGGATACTGAGAAATAAGTGGAAATTGCAAATACATCCCAAAGAAGCGGCGAGTTAAAGTTGGTCCAAAGTGAACCGAACTGGTTTGGTAAAGGGAATACCCAATATCCTACCCAAACTCTACCCATGTGAATAACCGGGAAGATGGCTGCCTGAACTACCGCGAAAATGGTCATCGCCTCAGCAGAACGGTTAACAGACATTCTCCATCTTTGTCTAAATAATAAGAGTACCGCAGAAATAAGAGTACCGGCGTGACCGATCCCTACCCACCATACGAAATTGGTGATATCCCAACCCCAGTTGTTAGTTCTGTTTAGACCCCAAGCACCAATACCGGTACCGATGGTGTACGCGATACAGCCGAATCCATAAATGAATAGAGCAAGTGCGATCCAGAAAGAAACCCACCATAGTTTTCCTGCTCTTTCTTCTATAGGTCGCGCGATATCGTTTGAGATATCATGATAAGTCTTGTGACCAATTATTAAAGGTTCCCTTATCGGAGCTTCGTAATGTCCTGACATTTTTTACCTATTTATTATTTAAACAATATTTTCTTTTCTATTTCTCACTTTGGTATGGTAGAATACGTTTGGTTTAGTACCAATTTCTTCCAGCAAAGTATATCTTCTGTTGGTGCTGAAAAGCGCTCTTACTTCAGAACTCTTATCATTCATATCACCAAATTTCATTGCTCCTGTAGAACATGCATCCACACAAGCGGTAGAGAATTCACCGTCTCTGATGACTCTTCCTTCTTTCTTAGCTTCCAGAATCACATTCTGTGTCATTTGAATACACATAGAACATTTCTCCATAACCCCTCTTGTTCTGACAACAACATCTGGGTTCAAAACCATTCTTCCTAAATCATTATTTTGATTAAAGTCGAATTTATCATTGAGGTTATAAGTAAACCAGTTGAATCTTCTTACTTTATAAGGACAGTTGTTGGCACAATATCTTGTACCGATACATCTGTTATAAGCCATTTGGTTCTGTCCCTGCTTACCGTGAGAAGTTGCTGCCACAGGGCAAACAGTTTCACATGGAGCATGGTTACAGTGCTGACACATTACCGGCTGGAAAATTACATCTGGATTAGTAGCAGGATGGTTTAATATTCCACTTTCTTTGTCCATGAAATGACCATACATTCCCGGTACGTTAAGGTCTGCAGTAACAGCTTCTTCCTGAGAAAGTTTACCGTCTTTATTTAAATCAATATGAGCAGGAATATCAGTCGTATAGTAACGGTCAATTCTTAACCAGAACATATCTCTAGACATTCTTACTTCATCTTTACCAACAACAGGTACGTTATTTTCTGCCTGACAGGCGATAATACATGCACCACAACCCGTACAGGAGTTTAAGTCGACTGATAAATTAAAGTGAGGTCCATCGGTATCATCAAAAGCATCCCAAAGGTCAATTTTACCGGCAGCTGTAGCTTCTCCTCCGATGGTATGATATTCCAATGGTTTGTTCCATCCTAGTTTTTCGTCATCAAATTTTACGTTTAAGAAAGTATCCAAAAGAACCTCTCTCGCGATTTCATAACGACCCATCAGGGTATTTTGAAGCTGCATTCCTGCAAACTCATGCTCTTTGCCAGTTTTCTCAATTTTAACATCTGATAAAATTAAGTTGGAACCGTCAAATATAGGATATGCATTTACACCGGTTTCGGCAACTTTTCCTGAATTCTTTTTACCGTATCCTAATGCAAGTCCCACTGCTCCATCAGCCTGACCCGGTTGGATATACACAGGAACATCTTTAATGGTAACACCGTTTACAGTAAGGTTGACCACCGAACCATCCAGCTGCATTCTTCCGTTAAGATCGTTTTTGATTCCTAATCTTGCAGCGTCTTTTGGGGAAATGGTTAAGTAATTATCCCAGGTCATTCGGGTAATCGGGTCAGGCAACTCCTGTAACCAAGGGTTGTTCGCCTGAGTTCCGTCTCCTATTGCTGTTTTGGTGTATAATACCAATTCTAAATCAGAGGCTTTGAAACCAGTCAATTCAGAAATTGCTTTTGCAGCGTCTCCGCCTGCATAAGAAAGCGTTGTGGTATTGCCGCCATCGACAACACCGCTATAAAGCGCTTTATTGAAAGGAGTACCGCCAATTAAAGTAGCGGCATTTGCCTTCAAATAGTCATAATAATTATTGTCCGGGCTGTCTTTTCCATTCATCCAAACCAATAGAGATTCTTCAATCTGTCTTGATTTAAAGATTTTTTGAATAGTCGGCTGCATCAAAGTATAAACACCTGTTTGAGGTGCCATATCTCCCCAGCTTTCCAACCAGTTTGCTACAGGAATAACAGCTTTCGCTGCTTTGTACATTTCGTTCTTCTTATCGGCTACTGCGATAACATAAGGTACTTTTTCCAGAGATTTTCTGAATTCTTCTCCCTTAATATTAGAATAAATCGGGTTTACATTATTGGCGATCAATACACCAACCTGTCCCGAATTCATCCATCCTAAAAACTCCTGATATCTTGCACCGTCAAACTCTTTTAAGAAGTTCGCTTTTCCGGTGAAAGCATTGGAAGCTAATTTTTGATTAATTAAATTGGCTAAAACATGAGCTGCTTTGGAACCGTCAGCAAAAACAACAGCGTTGCTTCCTTTTGCCTGTAATTCTTTTACAATCTCTCCAGCTTCTTTGCTTACGCTACCACCATTAAGTCCGTTATAAACTTCTACTAAAACTTTATTTACAGCACTTGGCTTTAATCGAACTCTTGTATCAGCATTGGCTCCGGTCAAAGTCATGTTGGACTCCACCTGAATGTGTCTCAACATATCCGGACCTGGTTTTCTTGCTGCGGCGTAAGAAGTTTCTAAAGAACCTCCATTAAATTCACCTAAGAAATCCGCCTGGAAAGAAACCACCAATTGGGTTTTCGATAAATCATATACCGGCAAAGTTCTCTGTCCGAATACTTCCTGCGCTGCATCTAAAGCCGCACTGTGTGGAATCGCATCGTACGTTACGAGTTCTGCCGTTGGATATTTTGCTTTGAAATCACCAAATAACTTTTTGAAAGTTGGTGAAGGGAATGAATGCGATAAAACAACGATTTTCTTTCCTCCCGCTTGCGCTTCAGTTAAACCCTTTAAAACGAACTCATCAACTTTATCGAAAGTCTCATCTTTACCGTCAAATTTTGGCTGTTTAACTTTATCGTTATCATATAATGAAAGAATTGCAGCCTGAGCTCTTGCACTTGTTTTACCTAAATCTTTTGCAGACGGATTCGGTTCAATTTTAATTGGCCGGCCTTCTCT
Organism: Chryseobacterium gotjawalense; assembly: GCF_030012525.1. Lineage (NCBI taxonomy): Bacteria > Pseudomonadati > Bacteroidota > Flavobacteriia > Flavobacteriales > Weeksellaceae > Chryseobacterium > Chryseobacterium gotjawalense. The sequence continues at coordinate 2,353,961 of NZ_CP124855.1, read as the reverse complement.
GGTTTTAACTAAAACACTGGCAAAATCGAAACCGTCGAAATAAGTGGAGGCATAATAATTAGGAACCCCCGGAATAATTTCGTGTGGCTTTACCACATAAGGAATCGTTTTAATTACCGGCGCTTCACAAGCTGCTAATGTTACCGCCGCCGTAGAGAATCCTAAAAGCTTTAAGAAATCCCGTCTTGAAGGTCCTGATTCAGTTGATTGATTTCCGCCCGGCTTTTCACCCACCGGAATTTCAGTCTGAAATTCTTTTCGAGCCAACTTACCGTTTAAACTCGGATCCTTCAGTTCTTGAATACTTCTGAATTGTATTTTATTTGAAGCCATTGATACTTCTAATTTTTGTTATTAATAATGACATTTACCACACTCAAGACCTCCAATTGCATCTACAGTGATTTTCGCACCTGACCCATACTGTTTTTTCAGTTTGTCATGTAGATTTTTGAAGTACTCTTTATTATAACCATTGTTCATATCTACCTCCGTAGTTCTGTGACATTCTATACACCATCCCATGGTGAAATCATTGGCCATCTGCACCACATTCATGGTATCAACCTGTCCGTGACAAGCTTTACAAACGATATCTATTTTCGCATTAGGATTTTTCTGGTTGTAAGAATTAAGGATGGCTTGTTCTCCTACCACCACGTGTTGAGCGTGGTTAAAGTAAACAAAGTCCGGCATATTGTGAATTCTCGTCCATTCTACAGGCTGTGTTTTACCGGTATATTTCTGCGAAGAAGGATCCCATCCGGTCGCGGCGTAGATTTTCTGTATCTCTCCATCGTAGAACGCTTTGTCTTTTCCTGGCTCCATATACTTTCCGTTATATTCGGAAATCGTTCGGTGACAGTTCATACACACATTCATAGAAGGAATTTCGGAAACCTTACCGTATTTCGCGGAAGAGTGACAAAGCTGACAGTCAATTTTGTTTTCACCTGCATGGATTTTGTGAGAGAAATAAATCGGTTGTTCCGGTTTATACCCTTTGTAAACACCAATCCACATCAACCAGTTCCACAATCCGTATGCAGCAAATATGCCTAAAAGCACTAAGATTCCTTTACCGATGTAATCATATTTTCTGTAGAGATCCCCGAAAGAAACCGCACGGGTCGCATTCAATCCTGTTAATTCGTCTGTTTGTTGCAGCTTAACTAATTGTTTCAGTTTCAAAAGCAGCCAAATCAAAAGACCGCCAATCGCCAAAAGGGAAAGCAGAATAATTTTTGAATTCATCGACTGCATTTTTGCCGCCTCTAAAGCAGCAACCGAATTGGTATCTACCGCTCCTGCTCCAGTCGCTTCTGCTGCTGGTTCCGGCGCCGTTGGATTTGAGGTATACGCTAAAATATCATCAATTTCCTGATCCGTCAGATTAGGAAATGCTGTCATTTCAGTTTTATTGAATTTTTCGAAAATTTCGTTTGCGTACTTATCGCCTGATGCTCTTAAAGCTTTATTGTCTTTAATCCACTTATGTAGCCAATCAGTGTCTAAATTCTGCTCCTTTTTAATCAAGTCTACTATACCTCCTAAAGCCGGACCAACAAGCTGTTTGTCCAGTGCGTGACAGGCGGTACAATTTGCTTTAAAAAGCTTTTCACCATTCTTAGCATCTCCTTGAGCGTAAATAGAAGCACTGGTCGACAGCAATAGACCTATTGCGATGAGACCTCTTTTGTAATGCTTTCTCCAACTAATCATTTATAAAATCTTGGGTTAGTAAATTATATTGAGTTTACTTTCAACTTGGCAAAAATAAGGTTTTTAAGATAAATTTAACAGCCGTTGTAATTGCCATTATGTCATTTTGTCTAATTTGTAATGCTTCTAAATAACAAATGTTGGTATAATTTTTATTTGTTTTAAATTTGCTGAAAATAATATTTAATGAAATCATTTTTTAAAATAATTGCGCTCTTTACCTTATTGTCAACAAACATCTTTGAAGCACAGCAAGTTGTGACCAAAGATACCATCTCCGGAACACCCCTTTCCATCATGATGGACCAGAAAGTAAGTGATTTATTGCGAAGTGTTGAAGATAAGTGCACCACCAATACAAGCGCATCCCCGACAAATTCGGAAAACGATTACTCCGATAATTCTGGAAAAACAACAATTCCAAAAATAGCGGTACCCGAAAAGGAGCTTACCAACGCAGAAATCTGCCGTAAAAACCCAAGAATCATGGGTTTCAAAATTCAGCTCGCAGTCGTGAAAAGCAATGAAGAAGCCAGAGAAGTCGGAATGTTTTTCAGAAGAAGATTCCCGAATATGAAAGTGGAAACAGATGCTTCTTTACGACCAAACTATAAGGTGCTTGCCGGAAGTTATTTCACTAGACAAAGTGCCGCCGGTGATCTGGCACAGATCAAAAAGTTTTTCAAAGACGCAGTAGCGGTTCAGTACCGCGTTTTCTGTGTAGAAGCAAAATAACATGATTACAATAAAAAAAGCCGCTTTCAATAGAGAAAGCGGCTTTTTTTATTTAGAAAGGTTTTCACACCAGTCCGGTGTTTGTATTTAGTTCTTCACCAACAAACGGAATCCTTCTCCGTGTACGTTGATGATTTCTAAACCATCGTCTTCTTTCAGCAATTTTCTAAGTTTGGCAATGTAAACATCCATACTTCTGGCGGTGAAATAATTTTCTTTCTTCCAGATTTTTCTTAAAGCCAAATCTCTCGGCATAAAATCATTTCTGTGCTGACAAAGCAATTTCAACAGTTCGTTTTCTTTTGGCGAAAGCTTGTACTCATTGTCATTCACTCTTAATTGACGCAACATCGAATCGAAGAAAATATTACTGATCTTAAACTGTTCCTGCTCATCATTTTCTGCCGTAGCACTTCTCTGCAGAATCGCTTTGATTTTATATAATAAAAGCTCTGTATCAAATGGCTTCGTGATATAATCATCAGCGCCCAACTGATATCCTTTCAAAATATCTTCACGCATATTTCTTGCGGTAAGGAAAATAATCGGTATGTTTTTATCGATTCTTTTGACATCTTCTGCCAAACTAAATCCATCTTTCTTCGGCATCATCACATCGAAAATACAAATATCGAATTCGTTTTCCGTAAATTCCTTTAGACCCTGTTCGCCATCTGTAGCCAAGGTTACTTCAAAATTATTTATCGATAAATAATCTTTTAAAACCGCACCAAAACTTTGGTCGTCTTCTACTAATAAGATTCTGTTGCTCATAATTTTTTGTATTTACTGTTCTAAGGTTCTCACCTCAATTTTTTTTTTAAGAATATCCTGCTGAGTTTATATGTATTTTAAACATTCATCGGCAGTTTTATCGTAAAGGTACTTCCCTTATCTTTTTGAGAATCTACGATAACAAGGCCTTTGTGTAATTCCACTATTTTTTTCACGTAGGAGAGGCCAAGCCCCTGCCCTTTCACATTATGAATATTGCCGGTTTCTTCCCGAAAGAATTTTTCGAAAATCCGCAACTTATTCTCCGTTTCCATTCCCATTCCTTTATCAGAAATTTCAATCACGTACCAGTTGCCCTCATTTCTGGTCATTACTTTAATCTCAGGAGCATCAGGCGAATATTTATTGGCATTATCTAATAAATTGACCAGCGCATTGGAGATATGAAACTCATCAATTCTGAACTTGTACCGTTCGGCATTAAATTCCTGGGTTAAGGTTCCGTGTCTCTGAGCCACGATCAAACCAAAAGACTCTGTTGTTCTCTTGATTAAGGCCCGGACATCAGTCTCCTTTAAAAATAAATTGACTTCATTCCGTTCCAGTTTCGACATATTCAAAACGTTCTCGACCTGCTTTTTCATCCGCAGATTTTCTTGCTTGATCAGACCGGAATAGTATTTTACTTTATCGGGATTGGTCGCAATTTTATCGTTCGCCAAAGAATCAGTCGCCACAGAGATTGTTGCCAAAGGAGTTTTGAACTCATGCGACATATTATTAATAAAGTCAGTTTTGATATCTGCAATTTTTTTCTGCCGCATCATATAATTAATAGAGATAATATAAATCCCCAAAATCGTCAGCAAGGACATAAAGGTCCCCAACAGCATGGGTAAATTATTTTTCGCCAGGGAATAGTCTTTCCGCGGGAAAACTACTGCCAAAGTATATAACGGCCTTTCCTTACTATCCGTAAAAAGTGGATAGGTATAATTGTTTTTTTCTTTTTGATCAGCGAAAGTAGCATTGACAACTTTTGTCATTTTATTGTTTCGATCCATCACCGCAAATCCAAAACTCGTATCGAGACCATTTAATTTCAACTCTTTGGCCAAAACAGAGTCTAAGGTTTTTGCATCAACCCTTTTATCAATCGGCAGATTCGAGGCACTCAGTTTTGCAAATTCCCGTAAAGCGTACGTATTATTATTAATATCCTTGCTCATCTGCGCCGTGAGCGGCTCTGAGCTGTTCGGCCCTTTATTGATTTTCAGAATCCCTTCATCGGTGTACAGTTTCGTTAATTTCAAACTGTCGCCTTTCTGCGAAATGGGAAAGTTTTGATTTTCTACAATGCTTTTCTGAAATGTAAGAGTTGACGTATTGGCAGAATCAGAGTTCTGCTGAATATAGGTTTGGGTAGGCTGATTGCTACTGTCAACAACATTTTTACCGAAATTTTTAAAATCCTGGTTCAGATATTTATCTACTTCAAGCTGCGAAACTTTTAAGGCAGAAGATTCCAAAGAAGAATATACCTTATTGGAAAAATCCTGATTGAGCGCGCTGTATAATTCCTTGATCCAATACAATTGCAAAGTGACGAAGACGATCATCGAAATGGTCATCAATACAGATATGAATGGAATAAACTTATTGTTCATTATTTCTTTTTAAAAATGAATTGTTAAAATTAGTCATTTTATGAATATAATAACAAAAGAAAGGCCAAAATATTGTGTTTAATTTCACAAAACACTTTTATTTAACGAAATATACTGAATCCGCTGTTTTCTATTCCATTTCACGGCTTTTCTATTAAAAAACAATATATTTGATAAAAATCAAATAATGAAAACGAAAATAATTTTTAATAAAGATGACAATTCTGCTTCCATTTATATCATGAAGATTTTTCATACATCTGTTGATAAAGTCTGGAATCACTTTACGCAGGCCGAATTACTCGATCAATGGTGGGCGCCAAAACCCTGGAAATGCAAAACTTTGAAAATGAATTTTCAACAGGAAGGAATTTGGAACTACGCGATGATCAGTCCAGAAAATGAAAAAAGCTTCAGTGGAGTGCAGTTTCATGAAATAAATTTCCACCGCTGCTTCGACTATTCTGCTTTTTTTACTGATGAAAATGGATCGGTAAACAGCAGTTTCGCGCCAAGCAATTGGTTAATCGGTTTCACCGGCGTGGAAGAAGGAACGAAATTAACGGTAAATATTCATTTTAAAACCACGAAAGACATGGCAGCCCTTTTAGAAATGGGTTTTGAAGAAGGTTTTAAAATGGGACTTCACCAATTGGAAGAATTATTAAATAAGAAAGACTGATTTCAAAAACCAGTCTTTTATTTTTTTTAAAAAAGTTCTTCGTCAATAAAATATTGAATAATCGCTTTCTTCATGAGGATCTGTTGCTCATTCGGTTTTAAGTCGGGAAGCGGAGCAACTTCATCGAAATGCGGATATCCATCATCGTCATAATCCCTGAACTTGTAGTAACCAAAAGGCTCCAATAAACGGCAAACTGCTATATGCAGAATGTTCAGTTTATCATCTTTCGTATATTTCTGCTGGCCGCTGCCCAATTCCTGAACCCCGATCAAGAATAAAATCGTGTCGATCTGCGGATGTTTATCGGTATCGAAAGTTTTTACGAAAAACTCTTCGACTTCTGTCCAAAGCTGGCTCTCTGATTTACTTTCCATCAATTTTATTTTCTAATTTCATTAAAAATGCATATTCAAAAGCGTCTTCTTTTAAAGATTCAAACCTTCCGCTGGCTCCACCGTGACCGGAACTCATATCGGTTTTGAAAACCAGCATATTGTCATCGGTTTTCAGTTCCCGAAGTCTGGCCGTCCATTTTGCAGGTTCCCAATATTGAACTTGCGAATCGTGAAGACCCGTTGTAATTAAAATATGGGGATACTGCTTGGCCTCAATATTATCATAAGGCGAATACGATTTCATATAATGGTAATATTCCTTCTCTTTTGGATTTCCCCATTCATCAAATTCACCGGTGGTTAAAGGAATTGTTTCATCTAACATGGTGGTTACCACATCCACAAATGGAACCTGCGCCACAATTCCGTTGAAAAGTTCCGGCTCCATATTGATGACCGCTCCCATCAAAAGTCCGCCGGCACTGCCGCCCATCGCATAAAGATGTTTTTCAGAGGTATAATTTTCTTTCACCAGAAACTTCGCAGCATCGATAAAATCAAAAAATGTATTTTTCTTTTGAAGCATTTTCCCGTCTTCATACCACTCTCTACCCATATATTCTCCACCGCGGATGTGGGCAATCGCATAGATAAAACCACGGTTCAGAAGCGAAAGCCGCACATTTGAAAAGCTGGCATCGATGGTAAGTCCATAACTTCCGTAGCCGTAAAGCAATAAGGGAGTTTCTGAAGATTTCACGGTGTCTTTATGATAAACCAAAGAAATCGGAACCTTTTTACCGTCTCTCGAAGGTGCCCAAATTCTTTCTGAAATATAATTTTCCGGTAAAAAATCACCGCCCAAAACTTCCTGCTGTTTCAGGAGTTTGGTGGTTTTTTCTTTCATATCATATTCGAAAGTAGAACTTGGCTGAGTTAAAGAGGTATAACCAAAACGCAGTTTCTCGGTATCGAATTCCAAATTCAACCCGATATAAGCCGTATAAGTAGGATCTGAAAAAGGCAGATAATGGAAATCATTATTATGGGTATCGATAATTTTCAGTTGCAAAAGTCCTTCGATCCTTTCTTCAAGAACCAGATAGTTTTTGAAAATCTCGAAACCTTCCAGCAAAACTTCTTCCCGATGCGGAATCACTTCAATCCAGTTTTCAATTCCCGGATGAGCAACTTTAGTTTTTACAATTTTAAAGTTGGTTGCTTCATCTGCATTGGTAATAATGTAAAACTCATCTTCAAAATGTTCTACCGAATATTCCAGATCATCAATTCTCGGCTGAATAATCTGCCAATCAGCCATGACATCATCTGCAGGAATAAACCGCTGCTCATCAGAAATCGTGCTTGAACTGGAAATGAAAATATATTCTAAAGATTTGGTTTTAAAAACATTCACATCAAAAGTGTCATCTTCTTCGTGAAAAATCAACACATCCTGTGAAGAATCGGTTCCCAACTGATGCAGAAAAACCTGGAAAGCGCGCAAACTCTCATCTTTTCTAATATAGAAAATATGCTCGTTATCATTGGCCCAAACTGCTTTTCCTGTCGTATTAGGAATTTGATCCTGCAGGATTTCGCCAGTTTCCAGATTTTTGAAATTAATAGTATAAATTCTTCGTCCCATATTGTCAGAAGAATAACTCATTAATTTATTATTCGGAGAAACTGCTACACTGCCAACTTCGAAAAATTTTTGACCTTCTGCCAAAACATTTACATCCAGCAATAATTCTTCTTTATTTTCTAAAGTCTGAAATTTTCTGGTAAACAAAGGATGTTCTTTTCCTTTCTCATATCTTACGATATACCAGTATTCATTAAAAAAATAAGGAAGCGATTCATCATCTTTTTTATATCTGGCTTTCATTTCATCAAAAAGCTGCTGCTGAAAATCTTCGGTGTCTTTCATCACCGCATCAGCATAAGCATTCTCTTCTTCCAGATACTGTATCACTTCGGGATTCTCTCTTTCGTTCAGCCAAAAATAGGGATCGTTTCTCAGGTCATTATGGATTTCCAGAGTTTTCGGTATTTTTTTAGCTTTTGGAGGAAGCCTGCTTGCGGGGATTTGTTCTTTATTGATAGGATCAGGATTGCTCATCGTAAGTTTTCATTAAAATATAAAAACCGACTTAATCTTAGAAAAAGGCGGTTTTTTGATTATGTTATTTAAATCAGAAGAAATTATTTCTCCAAATTTCTGATGTATTTTTCAATTGCCATGGTCATTGATGGCGTTTCTTTGCTGGGCGCCATTACATCAACTCTTAATCCTGCGTCTTTTGCTGCTTGCTCTGTGGTTGCACCGAAAACAGCAATTTTTGTTTGATCTTGTTTAAAATCTTTAAAGTTTTCTCCTAAAGATTTGATTCCCTGGCGGCTGAAGAAGACCAACATGTCGTAATCGGCAATGTTAGTTTCACCCAGATCACTGCTTACTGTTTTGTACATGGTGGCTTTGGTCCAGTCAATTCCAGAAGATTCTAAAACCTTCTGAATGTCGGGGCTCAGAATATCCGAAGCCGGCAAAAGATATTTCTCAGACGGGAACTTCTTGAAAAGTGGCAGCAGGTCGGCAAAACTGCGCTCACCAAAAGCAATTTTCCTTTTCCTGTAAACAATATGTTTTTGCAGATAGTTGGCAATTGCCTCAGACTGGCAGATATACCGCATAGAATCAGGCACCGCAAAGCGCATCTCTTCCGCAAGACGGAAATAATGGTCGATCGCATTTTTACTGGTAAAAATTATACCGGTGTATTGCGACAGATCAATTTTCTGCGTTCTAAGTTCTTTCGCATCTACTCCTTCTACATGAATAAAAGGCTTAAAATCTATTCTGATTTTTTCCTTTCGGGCAATTTCAAGATATGGAGAAGATTCATTTGGTGCGGGCTGTGAAACCAATATAGATTTAATTTTCATCATTAAAATTTCTTAAAAAAATAATACTTTCCATAGAACCAAAACAGGCGCGAATTGGAGGGTGCAAATATACAAAAATTTATAATACCACTTTTCCGGTAACAGATGTCGGGGAGAGAGCAGGTAAAAGAAAATTTTAAATATAAAAACACCGATAAAACCTGTAAAACAATAATCAAACAACTGTAAATCATTCACTTCATAAAAATACTGATAAACACACAAAGCCATTAATACAAATGAAAGTGTAAAATAAAACTTCGATGCGGTGAACTGAAAAAGAGCCCATCTTTTCATACTTCCGGTACCGGCATAAAAAAGATAGGATAAAGCACTTTTAAGACCATAAAATACAATCATCGAAAACAGGGTGAATCCAAATTTATTCAGTTCATAGCCAAAAAAATGAATATCGCTGATCCGTTTCGGAACAATGGGAACCGATCTCGATATCAGCACAGCAAACAAAAGTGTAAAAACAACACTGATAATAAGCCAACTCAAAAAATTATTAGAAGAATCTTCATATTTCTGCATCAAAAAAACCCGCACCGAAGAATCACGGTGAAGATATAAAAGCATGAAAACATAAAGTAAAATACATCCGACGAGGATAAAAACCACCCAATCGTTTTGTTGCACAATTCTAACCAAAAGTAAATTTTTGCAAAAATAAGAATATTAAAGGAGATGTTCAGAAAAATTAAGCCGATTTAATTTGGAATTAATCTTGCTGCTGTAAATCAGCCATTAATAATAACGGCGGAAAAGTTTATCTTTGCACCTTAAATTTTAAGATGAAAAAACTCGTCATCATTCCAACTTATAATGAGAAGGAAAATATTGAAAATATAATTTCTGCTGTTTTTGCGCTGAAGGAGGATTTTCATGTCTTGATTGTAGACGATTCATCACCCGACGGAACGGCAGAAATTGTAAAAAAACTGCAGAGCACCTATCCCGACCAACTCCATTTAATCATAAGAAAAATAAAAGATGGTCTGGGAAAAGCTTATATCCATGGATTCAAATGGGCTCTGCAAAACAACTATGATTACATTTTCGAAATGGATGCCGATTTCTCTCACAATCCGGCCGATCTAAAAAAATTGTTTGAAGCCTGCAAAAATGCGGACATGAGCATTGGCTCCAGATATTCAAAAGGGGTAAATGTCGTCAACTGGCCGATGGGAAGAGTACTGCTCTCCTATTTTGCCTCAAAATACGTTCGGATGATTTTGGGAATTCCCATTCATGATACCACCGCGGGATTCGTTTGCTTCTCGCGAAAAGTATTGGAAGAAATTGGTTTGGATAAAATCAAATTAAAAGGCTATGGCTTTCAGATTGAAATGAAATTCCGTGCGGTTAAAAAAGGATTTAAAGTTACAGAAGTTCCTATCACATTTACCAACAGAGAATTAGGCGTAAGCAAGATGAATGGCGGAATTATCCATGAAGCCGTTTTCGGTGTTTTAAATTTAAAGTGGAAATCGATGATCGGCAAATTATGAGAAAAGGAATAGTGGTGATTTTTTCATTTTTAATGATGGCTTGTTCAGAACTCATCGACAAACCGAAAAATCTTGTGCCCAAAGATACCATGGCCGAATTGCTGGCCGAATTTGCAATGAATGAGCAACTGGGTGTAGTTGCAGAAAATGTTAATTTAGATAACGCAACACGCTATGCGCTTCAACAAAAGAAAATCAAAGGAAATGATTTTGTTGAAAGCTATAAATACTACACCGCCACCGGAGAAATAGAAAAAATAGTAGACAACGCTCAGGATATCGTTTTAAACAAAGATCCTGCCGCGAAAATCTATATCGAAAAGAAATTAAAAGAAAATAAAAACTTACCTGCATTTGCAAGATAATATGAAGTCCCCATTTTTCGAAATCAACAATACCACGACCGGTAAAGCAAGAGCCGGCACCATCACAACAGACCACGGCACGATAGAAACACCGATTTTTATGCCGGTAGGAACAGTCGCCTCCGTAAAAACCGTTCACCAGCGGGAACTAAAAGATGACATCAAAGCGCAGATTATTTTAGGAAATACCTATCACCTCAATCTTCGCCCGAAAATGGACATCATGCAGCAGGCAGGCGGTTTACATAAATTCATGAACTGGGACTTACCCATTCTCACCGATTCTGGCGGTTATCAGGTGTTCTCTTTATCAAAATCAAGAAAATTAAATGAGGCCGGTGTGAAATTTAAATCCCACATCGACGGAAGTGCTCATTTTATCTCTCCCGAAATTTCAATGGAAATCCAGCGACAGATCGGCGCAGATATTTTCATGGCTTTTGATGAATGCACTCCTTATCCCTGCGAATATAATTTAGCGAAAAAGTCAATGGAAATGACACACCGCTGGCTAAAAAGATGCATCAAATGGACGGACGAAAACCCGGAAATTTATGGGCACAAACAACACCTTTTCCCAATCGTACAAGGTTCCACTTACGCTGATTTAAGAAAAAAATCCGCAGAATTTATTTCGGAACAAAACGCTGTAGGAAACGCAATTGGCGGACTTTCTGTAGGAGAGCCGGAAGAAGAAATGTACAGAATCACCGACATTGTAACCGATATTTTGCCCGTAGAAAAACCGAGATATTTAATGGGCGTCGGCACACCATGGAATATTTTAGAATCAATCGGTTTGGGAATCGACATGATGGATTGCGTAATGCCTACCAGAAACGCCCGAAACGCAATGTTATTCACCTGGCAAGGCGTGATGAACATGAAAAACAAAAAGTGGGAAAGTGATTTTTCGCCTTTGGATGAATTCGGAACAAGCTATGTAGATTCACATTATTCGAAAGCGTATGTCCGACATTTATTTGTAGCAAAAGAATATTTGGGAAAACAAATTGCATCGATTCATAATCTGGCTTTCTATTTGGATCTGGTTCGGGTTGCCCGGCAACACATCATTGCTGGTGATTTCTATGAATGGAAAACTTCTATCGATCCTATCCTCAGACAACGACTTTAAAAAAAATACGCACCGGATTTATGAAAATAATCGACCTCTATATCATCAAAAAATACCTCGGAACTTTTGGGTTCATGTTGGGGTTATTAACGATTATTATTTTGGTCATCGACGTACAGGCAAAAGCACCAAGAATTGAGTCTAACGGATTTACCGTAACTGAATTCCTGATAGATTTTTACCCTTATTGGATTGTCAATCTGATCATTACATTCATGTCGATCCTGGTTTTTATTTCCGTCATTTTCTTTACTTCAAAAATTGCCAACAATACAGAAATCGTTGCCATAATTAGTTCGGGAGCGAGTTTTCATAGGTTTGCCCGACCTTATTTTATAACGTCTGGTATTATTGCGGTTGCCGCGTTGCTGATCAATCATTTTATATTACCGCTGGCCAACATTAAAAAGAATGAGTTAGAACCTTATACTTATAGTGCGAAAAACCGCGAAGAATTTACAGGAAATGCAGAAGTTGCCACACAACTCTCCAAAACAGAATACATCTTTATTAAAAGCTATAATAAAAAAGAGAAACGCGGTTCTGGCTTTTTCTACCAGAAATTCGATAAAGACAGAAAGTTAATTTATCAGCTGAATGCGGCAGACTTTTACTGGGAAAAAGATAAAAAGCAATTCTTGATGAACAATTATCTTGAAAAAACTTTTCTTAAAAACGACACTGAAAAATTAGCCCAGGGAAACTCAATGACCAAAAATTTCGGGCAAACACCTGAAGAACTTTTCCCTGATGTTTTATTAGGCCAAAACAAAACAACGCCGGAACTCATCAAATTCATCAATCGGGAAAAAGAAAAAGGAAATGCGAACCTCAATAACTATCTGAATGAATTGTACCAACGCACTTCGATGCCGTTTTCGGTCATTATTCTCACCGTTTTAGGATTGGCACTTGCCTCCCAAAAAAAACGCGGAGGACTGGGAATGAATCTCGCCATCGGAATTGCACTGGCTTTTGTGTTTGTATTTTCATTTGAAGTACTGAAGGTCGTTTCAGCGAATAAAACACTGTCTCCATTGGTTGCCATGTGGCTGCCCAATCTGATCTTCGGACCGCTTGCTTTATACCTTTATTTCAAAAGAGCCAATCAGTAAAGAAGCGCAATCTCTTTATGGAAGAATTTCTGCAATCCATCATTTTCTAACTCCACCCAAAAAAAACCCTCTTTATCGACCATTCGAATGATGCCATTTTGTCTCGATTGACCAATTTCAAAAACAGAGATTAAATCCTTTCGGAATAACCTTTCATTCAGCTTTTCCAGCACCGATTCTTCGGAAACTTCCTTTGTTAAATTTTCAACAAAATACTCATGAAGCGCTTCCGTTACCATTTCAAGACCGAATTTAATTCCGGTTTGAGTGAGGAGTGAGCCCGCTTTTGGAAGATGTTTAAAGTTTTCTCCCAAAATATTGAGGCCAATTCCGATCAGGAAATAGGATTTCCCTTTAATCATTTTCTTTTCAATTAAAATCCCGGAAACCTTTTTGTTTTTAATGATAATATCATTGGGCCATTTAATTTCAACGGTATGCTTTGTCAGAATGGCAAGAAAATCAGCCAATACTTCAGCGGTATGAAAATTGAATAAATGATTGGGTAATTTAATGAGTTCATCGGGAACCGCAACAGAATAAGCGAGACTTAAATTGTGGCCGGATTCCCAGGAATTACCATACTGTCCCTTGCCTTTGGTTTGATTAAAAGTGTAAACGGCTTGTATATCTAGAGTGTCATCAGAAATAAATTTCTCAATTTCATCATGGGTGGAAGAACATTCTTTAAGGTACAACAAGCACATCATTTATGAAAACTTTAAGAGTTAGATTTGGTAAATTTGAGACTATTTAAATAAAAAAACAATAAATTTGCAGATTATACAAAATTTTTAATGAACAAAATCACAGAAAAGCAGCTACTAATCGACAAAATTGTAGAGGCAATACAAGATACAAAAGGGGAAGACATTATGATCTTCGACTTATCAAACATCGAAAATTCGGTAGCACAAACATTCGTTATCTGCACCGGAAACTCTAATACCCAGGTTTCAGCTATTTCAGGAAATATCCAAAAAAAGGTTCGGAATGACTTACAGGACCGTCCTTGGCATGTAGAAGGAAGTGAAAATTCACTTTGGGTTTTACTGGACTATGTCTCCGTCGTGGTGCATGTATTCCAGCGGGAAACCAGAGAATACTATGATATAGAGGAACTTTGGGGAGATGCAAAAATAACCAAAATCGAAAATTAATTACGGATAGTTGACGAAAACAATTTTTCGCCAAAACTTTTATAAAAAGATATGAACAACAATAAAGGATTTAACTGGTTTTTCCCAATCGCGATTATAGCCATTTTACTCTTTTTCTTTTCGAATATGAATGGGGATTCCTCAGCAAATTCATTAGACGAAGAAGGGTTCTATACCTTAATGGCAGAAGGAAAAGTTCAGAATGTACTCATTTATAAAGATACCGAAAAAGCTGATGTTTTTCTTACACCAGAAGCTAAAAAAGCATTAGATGCGAAGCAGGTTGCAAAAGAAAGAAGTCCTTTTTCAGCATTTGACTTTTCTCCAAAACCAGACTATACAATCAGTTTCGGAGATTTACAGCTTTTCCTGGAAAAATTCGATAAAATCAAACAGGATAACCCGGCGATTGTAACTAAAAAAGACTACGGCATCGGCAAAAACCCGATGACCGAGTTACTGTTTACCGCAATATTCTGGATCGCAATCATGGCGCTTTTCTATTTTGTGATTTTCCGCAAAATGATGGGCGGCGGTGGCGGTGGCGGCGGCGGCCAAATTTTCTCCATCGGAAAATCCAAAGCAAAACTTTTCGACGAAAAAGATAAAGTGCAGGTTTCATTTAAAGATGTTGCAGGCTTAGAAGGCGCAAAAGAAGAAGTTCAGGAAGTGGTAGACTTCTTGAAGAACTCTGAAAAATACACCAAATTAGGTGGTAAAATTCCAAAAGGAGTATTGTTAGTTGGTCCTCCGGGAACAGGTAAAACCCTTTTAGCAAAAGCTGTTGCAGGGGAAGCGAAAGTTCCTTTCTTCTCTCTTTCAGGATCTGATTTTGTGGAAATGTTTGTAGGAGTTGGAGCGTCCAGAGTAAGAGATTTATTTGCTCAGGCAAAAGCGAAATCACCGGCAATTATTTTCATTGATGAGATTGATGCCATTGGTAGAGCCAGAGGAAAAGGAAACATGACTGGTGGAAATGATGAAAGAGAAAACACATTAAACCAATTGCTTACCGAAATGGATGGTTTTGGAACCGATACCAACGTAATCATCATGGCGGCAACCAACAGAGCAGATATTCTGGATAAAGCATTGATGAGAGCAGGTCGTTTTGACCGTTCGATTTATGTAGATTTACCGGAATTACATGAAAGAAGAGAAATTTTCGATGTGCATTTGGCAAAAATAAAATTGGAACCCAATATCGACAGAGAGTTTTTAGCAAAACAAACTCCCGGATTTAGTGGCGCTGATATCGCAAACCTTTGTAACGAAGCGGCATTAATTGCAGCAAGAAATTCACACGAAGCAGTTACCAAGCAAGATTTTTTAGACGCTGTTGACAGAATCATCGGTGGACTGGAAAAGAAAAACAAAGCGATTAAACCATCAGAAAAAAGAAGAGTCGCTTATCATGAAGCAGGACACGCAACAATTTCCTGGCTGGTAGAACATGCAGCACCATTGCTGAAAGTCACCATCGTACCGAGAGGCCGTTCATTAGGCGCAGCCTGGTATCTGCCGGACGAAAGACAATTGACCACCACTGAGCAAATGAACGATGAACTGTGCGCTACTTTGGGCGGAAGAGCTGCCGAGCAGACCATCTTCGGAAACATTTCTACAGGCGCGCTTTCTGATCTGGAAAGAGTAACCAAGCAAGCACAGGCAATGGTAACTATTTATGGTCTGAATGAGAAAGTCGGAAATATCTCCTACTATGACAGTACCGGGCAATCTGAATACAGTTTCGGAAAACCTTACTCAGAGCAGACTGCGAAAATGATTGATGAAGAAATTTCTAAAATCATTGAGACTCAGTATCAAAGAGCATTACAAATTTTAAGAGATAATAAAGATAAGTTGGATGCGCTTGCCACAAAACTTCTCGAGAAAGAAGTGATATTCCGCGAAGACTTAGAAGAAGTATTCGGCCAGAGAGCATGGGATCCGGAGTTAACTGAACATCCTGTTTCCAACAGCCACAAGGCGGTAAATCCTACGGAGGATGCAGAGGTTATCGCACCGGAATCCAATACGCAACTTTAATAAAATTAAATCCTGATTAATTATATTCATATAAATAATCAGGATTTTTGTATTTAATTGATTAAGTAAACAAATATTTTCTATTTTTGTAGAACAATCGCATAATTAAGAGGAATTGAGTCTATTTAAAAAATTGGTCGGAAAAATACTGAATCAACCTGAAGAGGATGACGGGCAGGATTTGATTAAACTTGGAGATCAGTTGAAAAACGCTGACCTTGACTACAAGTTTGCTCAATTATTCACCCATTCCGGTGGTTTTTTCAACTATTGTGCAGACGAAGCAGAGGCGCTGCAGACTTTGAATCATATTCTCAAAATAGAAGGCGTAAAATCTGTTTTCTGCTGGGACAATGATTTGAAAAATTTCCTTGATGTAATTAATGCCCCTTATACTACCGAACTCGAACTTTTTAATGACTGCGCTTTTATCACTTGCGAATATTTAATCGCTTATGATGGCCGGATCATGCTTTCGCACAATAACATTCTGCATTATCACTCGTCGCGGTTACCGGAAAAAGTAATCATCATGGCGAACGTGTCCCAAATTGTGACCAACCTGAATGACGCGATGAGCAAAATCAAACGCAACGGAAATATTAGAAACCTTACTTCGATCAGTGGAAGTAATTCTAAATTAGACACTCCGAACAAAGACAATACAAAACTTTTCTTACTTTTGCTCGAAGATTAAGCTCTTCAGATAAAGGATCTTTTACAATGCATATTTTCATCAATATTTAATCACATCAATTTTGGATAAAAATTTAGTGCTGCGACTTTTCGGTGGCCTTTTATACGGCTTGGTCGTTGTTCTCTGTACCACCTCGCTGGGTGCAGAATTCATTAATGGTTTCTCGCCGGGTCTTGTTCAGCAACAGAATCTTTATTACGGTTTAATCACTTTTTTCCTATTCATGGGCGCATGGGAATGCGTGAGGATGATGAAATTCGATCCGAAAGGCTGGGAGAAATGGGTAGTTTTTCCACTGATTCTTTTTGTATTTTATCAGTTATTTTCAAAAAGATATTTCAATCACGGCTTTTATTTCAATTTTAATTTATCTGAAATTTTGGCCATCGTACTTATAATTATTGCGGTTGTCACCTTATTTCGTTTTCCTAAAGAACTTTATTATGACAGCGGGAAACTTATTTTTACCGTTATCTACACTGCACTTCCGTTCGGGTTCGCGCTAGGGTTACCCAAATTTTCTACCGTAGAACAGACCTTTACTTTAGAAGTGTTTTTCCTGTTCGTCTTAATTTGGAGCAGTGACTCATTTGCCTATTTCACAGGAAAATTTTTGGGAAAACATAAAATGGCTCCAAAAATTTCACCGAAAAAAACCTGGGAAGGATTTGCTGGCGGCGTTTTCTTCACCATCATTCTTGGCTATTTTATTGAATTGAACTACCCTGATTTAAGAGGGAATTATATCATCGTCGGATTTTTAGTTTCCGTTTTTGGTCCTTTAGGCGATTTGGTTGAAAGCCAATTAAAGCGCACTTTCGGCGTGAAGGATTCGGGAAATGTAATTCCGGGGCACGGCGGTATTTTAGACCGGTTAGACAGTTTTATTATCTGCGTACCTGTCGTATATTTGTACTTTATTTTAGAAAAATTAATATAACATGAAACTACACAAAGAATCCAAAGGAACCATAATCGTAGCGAGTCTACTTTTTGCAGTTATTGGTTTACTGTCCATTTATTTCTTAGAGATATGGAGTTTGGCCATCATCATTCCTTTGCTGATTATTTACGGATTGATCTTTTGGTTTTTCCGCGTTCCACATCGGGATATCCTGAATCATAAAGAAAATGTAATCGCTCCGGTAGACGGAAAAGTTGTGATGATCAAGGAAGTAGATGAAGATGAATTCATCAAAGGAAAAGCCATCCAGATCTCGATTTTTATGTCACCTTTGAATGTTCATATTTGCCGCTACCCCGTTTCTGGCGAGGTCATTTATAAGAAATACCATCCCGGAAAGTACTTAGTCGCCTGGCATGAAAAATCCTCCACAGAAAACGAAAGAACAACCATAGCCATAAAAAGCTTAACCGATCATACCGTGGTTTTCCGCCAGATTGCAGGTTATGTGGCAAGACGGATTGTATTTTATTGTAATGAAGGGGATCAGGCAAAAGCAGGCCACGAGTTCGGTTTCATCAAGTTCGGTTCCCGAATGGATATCTTCTTGCCAATCGATACAGAAATCAACTGTAAAATCGGCGATAAAACAAAAGGAGGAATTGATGTTATCGCAAAAATGAAAGAATAATTCTCCAGAAAAGACACCACCTACCATCCCGGAATTTTTAATTTCGGGATTTTTTTTATACTTTTAAAGTCAATCATAAATTTGTTCTAAATGAAATCCCTTATATTATTTTTGTTAACGTTCACTTTAATGCTGACTTCCTGTAATAATCCCGAACAGGAAAACCAGTTAAAAGAGCGGGAAGCAGCCCTTCTTGTCAAAGAGGAGAAATTTGCTGAGAAAGAACAGGATTATGAAGCTTTGAAAATGATGCGCGACAGTTTGGAACGCCTCCCAACTGACACTATAATTCCAGTAAAAATTCCCGAAAATATCATCGGAAAGTGGAACGGCAAAATGATTTGCACCGAGTCTAACTGCTCCGAACACGTCATCGGAGACCTAAGAAATGACCTTTGGGAATTTACCGCAGAACATTTGAAAATTACGAATAAAAGCGGCGGTGAAAAAATATATACCGGAAAATACAATGGCTCCGAATTAAAATTAACTTCAGAAAACAATTCTGCGTCCACCAGCCAGTCTGTCATCACTTTGCAGCTTTCCAGTCAAACGACGGGCAGAATAAAAGGCAGCCGTGAATTTACCGGTAATAACTGCACTTCGAAATTCTCCGTAGAATTAGAAAAAATCAAAAACTAAAATATGCTCACTCTCTTAAAAGTGTCTCAATTCGATCTTCCGTTAGAAGATCCGGTTCTTAAGTTTTTGGTCGTTTTAATCATCATTCTTTCGGCCCCTCTTTTACTGAATAAAATCAAAGTCCCTCACCTTCTGGGACTGATCATCGCAGGAGCAGTTGTGGGCCCGAATGGTTTTAATATCCTCACGCGGGACAGCAGCATTGTGGTCACAGGAACCACCGGATTACTGTACATTATGTTTCTCGCCGGACTGGAAATTGATTTGGCAGAGTTTAAAAAAAACAAATACAAAAGCATGGGTTTTGGTGCTTATACATTTATCATCCCTTTTATCATCGGAATCGCCGCGGCACATTTTATTATGGAATATAACTGGCTCACTTCCTTTCTGTTTGCCAGTATATTTTCTTCTCACACGCTTATTTCGTATCCCTTGGTCAGCAAACTGGGAATTGTTAAAAACCGGGCAGTGAATATTACCGTTGGAGGAACCGTAATTACAGATATTCTTGCCCTTTTGGTTTTAGCAATTGTAGTGGGAATGACAACCGGAGAAGTAAACGCCGCATTCTGGACCAAACTTTCTGTGGGTATCATCATTTTTGCACTGATTGTTTTAATAGGATTTCCAATGATTGGCCGGTGGTTTTTCAAAAAAGTAAGCGACAAAATATCACAATACATCTTCGTATTGGTCATGATTTACTTCGCAGCACTTCTGGCAGAGCTGGCGGGGATTGAAGCGATTATTGGCGCGTTTCTGGCGGGACTGGCACTCAACAAACTGATTCCTCATTCCTCTTCATTAATGAACCGCGTCGAATTTGTCGGAAATGCGATTTTCATTCCTTTCTTTCTAATAAGCGTAGGAATGTTGATTGATGTCACCGTCTTTTTCAAAGACCTGGAAACGATCAAAGTCGCCCTGCTAATGATTACCATCTCCATTGGCGGGAAGTATCTGGCCTCCATTGCAACTCAAAAAACCTTCTCCTTTACCAAACCTGAAGGTGGAATTATTTTCGGACTAAGTTCAGCTTCCGCGGCGGCTACTTTAGCTACAGTAACAGTCGGTTATAATATCATCATCGGTGAAACAGATTTAGGCGAACCCATCAGATTACTCGATGAAAGCGTTCTCAACGGAAGTATTCTTCTCATCTTGATTTCCTGTACGATTTCCTCTTTCGTAACCCAGAAACACGCGGAAGAGTTGGTAAAAGCCGATAACGAAAACACCATTTCAGACAGCAATCCCGAAACAGAAAACATCTTACTGGCGGTAAATCATATCAATACCGTAGATCCGATGACCAATCTTGCCCTGTTGATTAAATCCAAAAAAACGGCCGCAAATCTATTCGCTTTAAATATTATCAATGAAGAAAAAAATGACTCTTCGAAGAAAAACGCGGAAACTTTATTAAACCAAACGGTCGAAACCGGTGCTTCTGCAGATGTGAAAATAACGCCCATAACACGTTATGACACTGATGTTATTGATGGAACCAACAATGTGATTAAAGAATATTCGATCACCGATTTAATGATCGGCATCGATGAAGAAAAAGGGTTCTCGCCGGGTTTTATTTATAACTTATACAGTGGATACCTAAATAACAATGCCACCAATATTCTAATTTATCAGGCCACACAACCTGCATCGACCGTTCAGAAATATCTGGTTATATTTCCGGAAAATGCGGTAAAGGAACCCCATTTTTTTCATTCATTATTAAAGGTTTGGAATCTGGCGCGAAATTCCGGTTCCAAAATAGAATTTTACGGAAACGATGCAACCATTGCGATGCTCGAGAAAATTAAAAAGAAAGTAAATATCGATGCCAGTTTTATTATTTTCAATGACTGGAATGAGTTGCCGAAACTCTTTAATAAAATGAAGGACGATGACGCTCTCATATTATTTATGGCACACCGCACGATGGTTTCTTACCAACCCGAAATGCAGCTGGTTCCGGATTACCTGAATACTTATTTCCGCAAACGGAATTTCCTGCTGATATTCCCGGCTCATGAGGATGAAATAGAATATCGAAAAGACACGCGGGATATCGGTAATGCCAATGATTTCGTAGAAATAGGGAAAATTGTTGGAAAATTATTTAAATAGGAAGCTAGAATTTATACACTTTCTTCTTGGTGGGTGCTTGCGGAAGCTTACCCCGCAACGGCGTTAGCAAATCCATCAGGCCATTCATTTTTATTTCGTAAATGGTTGAAAGTTGCATTCCTAACTTTCCGGGTGGCATTCCCTGACGTTGAAACCATTCTAAATAATTGATGGGTAAATCTACCAACAGAACTCCCTTATGTTTTCCAAAAGGCATTTCGGTTTTACAGATTTCTTGTAATATTTCGGGGCGGAGTTCAGGAATCATAATCTTATTTTAGAAAGATTTATTAAATATTTAAATCGATTTTCTTTTCAATTTCTTTGGGTTCAGGCATGATAATCTCGCGGTCGTTTTCTGAAAACTCATCGCGGTAAACCTGGATTAATAAAATGGTAATTGAAATTAAGATCGGCCCGAAAATCAAGCCCATAAAACCAAAAAGATTGATTCCCATAATAATTCCAAATACGGTATTAAGCGGATGAATATTTTCAAGCTTCTTTAATAATGTAAATCTCAGCAAATTATCAGTTAATCCGACAATGACCAAACAGTACACCGCCAATCCTAAACCCGGGCCTACATTGCCTTCGGCAATCATGAAAATACAAACCGGTATATAGACAATTGCAGCTCCCACAATCGGAAGCATAGAAGCCACACAAGTCAATGCAAATAATAAAATCACACTTGGAGCACCAAAAATCAGATAACCAACTAAGGCGATCAAACCTTGTCCAATCGCGACAACCGGAATCCCAATTGCGTTAGCCATAACCATTTTTTGAATTTTCTCACCCAATAAATTCACGTTTGCTCTCTTTAAAGGCGCTGAACTTTTCAATAATTTTTCAAAAAGAAGCGGCTTTTCCAACATAAAATACAGGATAAAATACATTGAAGCGACCACCGTTAAAGTATTGAATGTCCCGCTTAGCGCGGAAGTAGAAAATTTAGCAACATTATCTTTAAGTTTGGTTAAATTTTCATTGCTCAGGATATCAACATTGGTTTTAGCATAAATAAAATCATGAATCTTATCGATGAAAATATTGAATTTCTGCATGTAAACGGAAGCATTCCCCAATTTTTCGATAAGCAAACCGCCGATAAAATAGATGGGCAGAATCAGGACCAACAGCGTCCCCATGATAATAACCATAGAAGCTACCCAGGGTTTCCACTTCAACTTTTCCTGTAAATATACATTATACTTTCTCGTAATGACATAAAGTGTAATCGCACCAAGAAGCGACGGCAAGAATAAGGATAAATGAAAACAGATCAAGCCCGCAAGTACAACAATCAACACAAGCAAAAAAAACTGCTTGATTTTCACTTCACTGATTTGATGTTTTTTATTTGGCATAATTCGGTATTAAAAAAAGCAACGGTTACAAACCATTGCTTTCAAATGTACAGATATTATTTAAAATATCGAAGCTTAATTTAATTTTTGAGCGATTGGTCGCGGTCTTCCACAGAAAGCACAATAAGCGGAATACATGACCACCAGATAAAACAGCAACGTGAAAATTATTCCGATTCCACATAGAAAAATGCCCGCAACACTAATTAAGAGTCCAAGAAAACTGGCTCCCAAAAATGTTCCGTAATTCTCTTTTGCAATAGAAAATGACTTGCCCAGTGCCTGCGAAAAACTGGCGTTTTCAAATAATAAAATTGGATAACCTAACAGAAAAAAAGGCAGGATAAAAAATACCGGCAAGAAACACATCATCGCTGAAATGAACATCAAAATGCTGGTTATCAAAGAATATAAAATAATATTTAAAAAATTTTGTCTGAATCCGATAAACAAATCAGAGAAGCTTATTGATTCCTGCAGATTGTATTTATTGGTAATGTAAATAAGTCCTACATACAGCGGTGTAGAAAGCAAACTTACCAAACCTGAAAGGCCAGAATAAATTCCAAATCTTGGTATCGACCATAAATTTGGAAAACCACCTCCCGAAGATTTTATTTCTTCCATCATATCTGTGGAGTTAAAGCCTGAAACTGGCTGCACCAGAAGTGAAACGGCAAACGAAATCAGAACCGCTGCAATTGCATAAAGAAATACGCCTTTATACATTTCAAAGGCATGGGAAATAATCGCTCCCGCCGATTTTTCGGGTCCGGTTGGTTGATCAAATTCGTCAAAAGTATCCATAGTTTTTATTTTTAATGTTCTCAAATTTATCATTAAAAATTTATATGGTCAAAATTTAGCAAAATATTCTACTCATTTTCTTTAAAAAACTGCTGATATAAAGTATATATCATCGCATGCCAAAAAGGAAAGGTGAGCAAAAACCCAAATCCGAACAGCAATATTCCGGATATGCTGAATAATACGGCAATTATCACCGAAATGAGAATTGTTGTGAAGTCCTGCTTTAATCCTTTGAAGGTTAACTTAATTCCTTCAATGGTATTTACATTCATAAAAAACATCAGCGGAATTGAGAAAAGAGTAAGAATAATCCAGACAAGTCCAAGGATTAATAATGAGTTCGCGTATGAAAAGACAATCATCCAAAAAAGGTAAAATCCGAAAAACTTGAAGAAATCAAAACCCAGATAACCTGCGAATAAATCATTCAAACCTACTTTTTCCTTCAGATCTATTTTTCTGTAAATTTTATAAAACCCGACATTTAAAGGATTTAACAAAGCAAAAAGAAAGAAAATTCCTAATAGAAAACCTTGAGTTTGCGGTAACTTTGCAATATCTTCCATCTTTTTATTAAACGCTGGGAAATCGGTTTTCATCAATTCACTGTATTGGCTTACCTCATCCCACAATCCGAAATATCTGAACAGATAAAAATATCCTAGAAAAAACAGTGAAAAGTACAGCAAGCTAAACGACAATTGGTAAAACAAAGTGCTGTTCCAGTACGTAAATGCCGTTTTTAAAATCTTCTGTATGCTGACCTTTTGAGGGTAATTATTTTCCATGCTGCAAAAATAAGCAAAACCTAAAGATTAACTCCTAAAAAGAGTATTTTTGCCCAATGCTAAAAAACAATCATCCCAACTTTGATAAAATGGATGAACTTTCCCAACAGAAAGTTCCCTTCTTTTTTATGGTTGATTTTTTA
Organism: Chryseobacterium gotjawalense; assembly: GCF_030012525.1. Taxonomy (NCBI): domain Bacteria; kingdom Pseudomonadati; phylum Bacteroidota; class Flavobacteriia; order Flavobacteriales; family Weeksellaceae; genus Chryseobacterium; species Chryseobacterium gotjawalense. The sequence continues at coordinate 2,329,611 of NZ_CP124855.1, read as the reverse complement.
GTAGAAAACGTTCTGGTTTTTACGGAAAACGAATTAAAAAAAAACAGCTTATTTATTGATTTCCAAAACAATACAGGCGCACCTCATCAACAAGAGAACAAAACCAATATTCAATTAAAATCATTTCCAGAAAGTGAAGAGGTTTATAAAAAAGGATTTGATAAAGTCCTGCAAAATCTCAAATTGGGAAATTCTTATCTCACCAATTACACCTGTAAAACTGAAATTGAAATCAACCTCAGTTTAGAGGAAATTTTTCATCGGTCGAAAGCAAAATACAAAGTTCTTTACCATGATCAGTTCGTCTGTTTTTCTCCTGAAACTTTTGTTGAAATAATTGATAATGAAATCTTTACACATCCGATGAAAGGAACAATTGATGCCTCCACGGAAAATGCAGCTGAAGTTTTGAAAAACGACCGTAAAGAAAAAGCAGAACATTATACCGTGGTCGATTTACTCCGGAATGACCTGAGCATGGTTGCTGATGAAGTGAAAGTGAATGAATTTCAACGAATGCATTTCATTCAAACCAATAATAAAGATTTGTACGCGATGAGTTCAGAAATTTCAGGCAAACTGAAACCTGAATTTCAAAACAAAACAGGAAGCATCATGAAAAAATTACTTCCTGCCGGCTCTATTCTCGGGGCGCCAAAACCGAAAACTTTAAGCATCATTCTGGAAGCAGAAAATCACAAAAGAGGTTTCTACACAGGCGTTTGCGGCTGGTTCGACGGTAAAAACCTGGATTCCTGTGTGATGATTCGGTTCATTGAAAAAGAAAACGGAAAACTTTACTTCAAAAGCGGTGGTGGAATCACTCATTTGAGTAATTTTGCAGACGAATACAAAGAAATGAAAAATAAAATTTATGTCCCAATTCATTGAAAGCATTAAGGTAGAAGACAAGCAGATTTTCCTACTAAATCACCATCAGAAACGCGTCAATGATACGTTTTCTAATTTTGGCAAAGAAGTCACCATCAATTTAGACGAGATCTATAAAAGCCTGGAACATGATGAAGATGGTCTCTATAAATTTAAAATCGTTTACGATCTAACAGGCAAATACAAAACACAGATGATTCCGTATGCGATGTCTGAAATTGCCGATTTCAAGTTAGTTGAAAATAATTCCTGTGATTATTCCTTCAAATTTGAGGACCGGAAAGAACTCGAAAAAATGAAAATTTTATCGAAAGCCTCGGAAATTATCATTGTAAAAAACAATCACATTACCGATTCTTCTTATTCTAATCTTTTATTTAAAAAAGGGAAAGACTGGTTTACGCCAAAAACCTATTTATTAAACGGAGTTCAGAGACAAAACTTACTCCAGTCAAAGAAAATTAAAGAAGCGGAAATTACCCTGCAAAATCTGAGCGAATATTCTCATTTTCAAATCATTAATGCAATGAATACTCTGGACGACAATTGCAGCTATCCGATAGAAAAAATAAAGAATTTACCCAAACAGTCTGAACAAATCGAACTGTAAATCCATTAGGATTTCAAAAATTCGAAATAGCCTTTTAAAACCTCAGCATTTTCAATATTCGAAGTGTCAACTTCCAGGATTTTCGGCTTCTCATCCTGTTTAAAGAAATGATCTAAAACCCGCGAAAGCGTGTCCTCATCATCAACTTTAGTGTAAGCAAATCCAAAATGTTTCGCTAAATATTCTGCGTTTTTGTGATGCTTTGTCAAAATAAATTCGTCCAAAGCGTTTGTAGAACTTGGTCCCGGAATAATTTTGAAAATATCTCCGCCGCCATTATTAAAGATGATAATTCTGGTATAAGGCGGAATATAATTGTTCCACAAACCATTGATATCATAGAAGAAACTTATATCTCCCGTTACCAGAACAGTTTGCTTTTGGGATTTCATTGCAAAACCCATCGCGGTTGAAGTCGAACCGTCGATTCCGCTGGTTCCGCGGTTGCAGTAAACGTTATTTTTCTGAAAATCAAAAAGTTGCGCATACCGGATCGCCGAAGAATTACTGAGATGCAGATTGATTTTTTCCGGTAATTTTCCAGAAAGCAGTTCAAAAAGTTTAAAATCGGAAAAGCTTGTTTGCTCAGAATATTGTGCGTGTTTCAAATCTCTTTTATCACGCAGAACATCCCACAGATTGAAGTACGGACTAGGTTCCAGTGAAACGAATTTTAATAATTGAGCAAAGAATTTTTCAGGAGTTGCTTTTACTTTTTCAGTCAGTGCAAAGAAAGTATCCGGGTGCCAAACCTCATCAATATGCCAGTGACATTTTGGATTCGCTTTTCGCAGAAACTGTTTTACTTTTTTGGAAACTACATTTTGGCCGACCGTAATTAATAAATCCGGTGCATAAGTTTTGAAATCCGCCTCATTAAAATTAAAAATATACCGGTCGATATGCGCGAAAAACTTATGGTGCTTCAAATTGGAATTGGCTTCCTTTAAAATAACAACACTATGATTTTTAACCAATTGCGACAACTGCATTTCGAGTTCTTCACTGTAGTCTCTTGTTCCGACCAGAATCATAATTCTTTTTGAAGTATTCCATTCCGCGATAATATTTGAAGACAATTCATAAGTAGTTTCGCGGATGGTTTTTTCTACCGGTGGAAAATTCGGAAGTTCCGAAACCACATTGTACAAAGGTTCTTCCAGCGGAATATTGATATGAACCGGCCCCTGTTTTTCAAAACAGACCTCGATGGCTTTTTTAATTAATGCGAAATTATAATCCCCGGCATTTTCTTCTGAATCTTCCAACAACTGAAAATCTCCGTAGGAATGTTGCCGGAAAAGATCTTTCTGACGGATGGTTTGTCCATCGAATATATCTACAAAATCAACTGGGCGGTCTGCTGTCAAAATTAAAAGCGGTGTATTTGAATAAAAAGCTTCCGTAATCGCCGGATAATAATTGGCTGCAGCAGAACCACTTGTACAGGTTATTGCTACGGGTTTTTTTGCACTTTTCGCCATTCCCATTCCCACGAAAGCCGCACTTCTCTCATCTACAATACTGTAACAGTTCAATTCATCAATTTCTGAAAAGTGAATGGCCAACGGCGCATTCCGTGATCCGGGGGAAATGACGATATCGGAAATTCCGTATTCTTTTAATAAATAGGCAAGTATCTGAATGCTTCGTTTGGATGAGAATTGTTTCATAATCTAATGGATTGTGGCAAATTTACTGATAATTAAAATTTTAATCTAAAAAAACTTAAATTTGCAGACGAATTCTTAATCAAACAAAATGAAACAGATCCCAAGTGTGGATTTGCGTGATTTCCTTTCGGGTGAACCGGAACGCAAACAAAAATTTGTAAATGAAATCGGAAAAGCATACGAAGAAATTGGCTTCGTTGCGCTAAAAGGTCACTTCTTAGACGACCGGTTGGTTGATGAACTTTATGGCGAAGTAAAAAAATTCTTTGATCTGCCTGTAGAAACCAAACAGAAATACGAAATCCCCGGAATCGGCGGACAGCGTGGTTATGTAGGTTTCGGAAAAGAAACCGCAAAAGGTTTCAAAAAAGGAGATTTAAAAGAATTCTGGCATTTCGGACAGTATCTGGAAGACGGCTCAAAATACGCAGCTGAATATCCGGATAATGTAGAAGTTACAGAAAATCCCAAATTCAATGTTGTTGGAAAAGAAGCTTACCAAATGTTGGAAAAAACCGGCGTTTATGTTTTGCGGGCTTTGGCTTTGTATCTTGGTTTAGATGAGTTTTATTTCGACAAATTTGTCGCTGAAGGAAACTCTATTTTGAGACCAATCCATTATCCGCCGATTACGCAGGAGCCGGACAATGCAGTTCGAGCAGCTGCCCACGGCGACATCAATTTGATTACGCTTTTGATGGGCGCTCAGGGAAAAGGACTTCAGGTGATGAATCACGATGGAGAGTGGATCGATGCTATTGCACAACCAGACGAACTGATGATCAATGTTGGCGATATGTTGTCAAGACATACCAATAACAAACTGAAATCTACAATTCACCAAGTGGTAAATCCGCCGAGAGAAATGTGGGGAACTTCCCGTTATTCCATTCCGTTTTTTATGCATCCGGTGAGCGAAATGCCGCTGAATGCTTTAGAAAACTGTGTGGATGAGAACAACCCGAAATTGTATGAAGACACTACGGCAGGAGAATTTCTGCAAGAAAGATTGATTGAACTCGGTTTGATCAAAAAATAAATTAATCTTTTATTAATTTAAGGAACGGGCATTTTTGTCCGTTTTTTTTATAGCCGTGCAACAAAAATGGCGCAGTTTTCTGTTATTTTAAATTTTGCAAAACTGTGGTTAAATCTTCGTATTTTTGCAAAGTTTTAAACAGCATTTTCCAGACATCTTAAAAATGCTGAAATGAAGAACCACAATTAAATAATTTCAACGTATGTCTTTAATAAAATCGATCTCAGGAATCCGCGGAACCATCGGTGGGAAAGTTGATGAAAATCTAACTCCACTTGATGTGGTAAAATTCACGTCAGCTTTTGGGACTTGGCTTCAAAATAATAAAAACAAAAAAGATTTAACCTTAGTCGTTGGTCGTGATGCCCGTATTTCCGGAGCAATGGTGAATTCATTGGTTACTGCAACTTTACAGGGGTTGGGAATTCACGTAATTGATTTAGGTCTTTCTACAACGCCAACTGTTGAGGTAATGGTTCCGGAACTCAACGCAGATGGTGGAATTATTTTAACCGCTTCTCACAATCCAAAACAATGGAACGCGCTGAAATTATTAAATGAGAAAGGCGAATTCATTACCGGTGAGAATGGCACTGAAGTTTTAGCATTAGCGGAAAGTCAGGATTTTGAGTATGCCCAGGTTGATGATTTAGGAAAATACGAAACCAGAGACGATGCTTTCGATATTCATATTCAAAAGATTTTGGATTTGCCGATGGTTGATGCCGAAGCCATTAAAGCTAAAAAATTCAAAGTCGTTGTAGACGCTGTAAATTCTACCGGCGGAATTGCCATTCCTCAGTTGTTAGAACATTTCGGGTGTGAAGTCGTGAAATTATACTGCGAACCAACCGGCCATTTTCCACACAATCCGGAACCGTTAAAAGAACATTTAGGAGACATTTGCGAACTGATGAAAGCCGAGAAAGCCGATGTCGGAATCGTGGTTGACCCAGATGTTGACCGCTTGGCTTTGGTGGATGAAAACGGTGAGCTTTTCGGTGAAGAATACACTTTGGTTGCCGTTGCAGATTATCTTTTGAAAAATAAAAAAGGTGTGGCGGTTTCTAATCTTTCTTCGAGTCGCGCTTTAAGAGACGTCGCACGTACGTTGGGTTCCGAATATTTCGCAAGTGCTGTGGGAGAAGTCAACGTGGTTACTTTAATGAAAGAAAAAAATGCGGTTATCGGTGGCGAAGGAAATGGAGGAATTATTTACCCTGAACTTCATTACGGCCGGGATTCTTTGGTGGGTGTGGCTCTATTTTTGACGCATTTGGCAAAAGAAAACAAAACGGTTTCAGAACTCCGGGCGACTTATCCAAGTTATTTTATGGGTAAAAAGAAAATCGAGTTAACTCCTGATATTAATGTTGACGAGCTTTTAACTAAAGTGGAAAAAGAGTATCAAAATGAGGAACTTTCAACAATTGATGGTGTGAAGATCGATTTTGAAAACAATTGGGTACATTTGAGAAAGTCAAATACAGAACCGATTATCAGGATTTATACCGAGGCATTTTCACAAGAAGAAGCCGATCAATTGGGAGATCAAATGATCGAAAAGATTAAAAGTTTGATTTAAAAATGAAAAGATAAAGTCCGAAGAAAGATGTTTTCCGAAGATTTTTGATTTTTCAGATATAAATTATTAATTTTATTAAAATTTTAAAAAATACCATCTCAATCGATCCGAAAAACAAAAAAGAAATTGTCAAAAATCAGTAATGTTCTTAAAGCTGTCGGAGTATATTTTGTTGAGAATGGAGAATTTTACGGTAAAGATTTTGTAAAAAAATTAAAAAATCTAGACAAGAGATAAAAAGAGGGGAAACCCAAAAAATTGCTCTTGAAGATTTATAGAAATAAAAAAGGATAGTATTAATAAAAGAAAAAACTTTTTCAAAAACTACAAAGTAATTTTAGCAATTGAAAAAAGATAACAAATATTTTGGAAGAATTTTTTGAAAATGAACTTGTAGAAAAGTTCGAAGCAATGGTTGAGAATAATGATGAATTCTACTTCGAAACCGAGGAGTATGAAGAAATCATTATTTATTACCTCGAAATGGGGGATATCTCCTTCGCCGATATGGCAACGAAATATGGGTTGAAAATTCACCCGAACTCCCTTGATTTAAAAGTGAAACAGTTCGAGGTTCTTTTGGAACTGGAAAAATATCCTGAAGCCAAAGAACTGATGAATGAACTGAAGGAATCCTGCATGGATAATACAGACTTTCTGGTTTGCTGCGCCAAATATTATTCCAACCTTGGTAATCCAAGACGCTCGATAGAATATTGCGAGAAAGGGCTGGAACTGGAAGAAGAAGAAAATTTCCTGCATAATTTCATCGCCGATGAATTTGTCAATTTGGAGGATCCGTTTAAAGCCTTGAAACATTATAAACTGGCTCTGAATTTTGATCCGCAGGATGAGTATTCCTTAGAAAACGTGATGTCCTGTTATAACCAATTGAAAAGAAGCGATGAAGCCATCGAGTTTCTGAACGGTTATCTGGATAAATTTGCGTTCTCAGAAACCGCTTGGTACGAATACGGACAGTTTTACTTTAACAGGAAAAACTACGAAGAAGCGATTAAAGGGTTCGATTATCTTTTGGCAATCAATCCTCAGTCCGTGGGTGTTTACGCCAACAAAGCGGCCTGTTTCGAAGCGATGGGCGAATGGTCGAAAGCCATCTCGGTTTACGAGGAAATGTTGGCGTTGGAATACACGAAATCATTTACTTTTTATAAAATTGGACTGTGCTACAAAGAAAACAAACAACCGGTTTTGGCCTTGAACTCTTTTCAGAAATCATTGCGGGACGATCCCCAGTTTTACCTCTCGATGATGGAGCAATCCTACGTTTATGAAGAAATGGGTGCAATGAAAGAAGCCCTGCATTTTGCAAAAGAAGCGGTTTCCCTGAACGAATCCAATTTGGATTATCAGAAAAGACTGGCTTTTCTGTACATTGAAGGTGGCAAGTTTGAAGAAAGTTTAGTCTGCCTGAAAAGATTGGTAGATTTGGAACCAGAGCGTTTCTATAATTGGTATGCCTATTCAGAAGTATTAATGCTGATTGGCGAATTTGAAGAAGCCGTAAATGTCCTGGTAGAAGCGACAAAATCCCATATCAGAGCCGAACTGTTCTATCAGTTAAGCAACTGTTATTTCCAGCTGAACAGCCAGAAGAAAGGCAGGGAAGCATTGGCAACCGCTTTAAATCTCGATCCTCATTTGCTGGAAGATATGCAGCAAAAATATCCTTTCCTTAAAGAGGAAGTCGATAAGGTAAAAACCAAAAAGAAATAATTTTTTTTTAAATAAAATTAAAAACGCATTTTTTAATGCGTTTTTTTTTGTTTTAAAACTGAACTGAAAAAACGGCTATAGAATTATCGATAATACATTCCCAGAAAATCAAAAAACTCAGCCATTCTGAAAATGTTATTAATGATCAGGTAAAAGAACAGAACAGAAACAGTACCATACAAAAACGACAGCGTTTTCGGCGAATCTTTATAACCATAAAACAGCCAGCCCAGAAGCAACGGAATTACAAATATAAAGTGACCACCGTATATATAGGAAGTGTGCAGTCCGAATTTTAAAATACAGTGAATGACAATATCCACCAAAAAAGAAATCATCAGAATCTGAACGAATTTATTTTTAAGGTTTCTGGCAAAACTCCATAAAACAAGTATTAAAATCGCTGCCACAAAAAGATACGGAACCGCAGAGGAATAAACATCCATAAAAAGCGCTTTGTACTGGAATCCCTTTTTATTGTGATAATCGCGTAAAGCAAAACTGCTGAACAGTATATTGCCGCCAAAAAACCAGGACACCATCATGTCCCAAACCGGCGTTACTTTTGGGTTAGAAAACTTTTCGTATTGTTCACCGGATTTATTTAAAAAGTTTAAAAACTTAAAATCCAAACGGTACAAAAACAATAAGACAAATACAGAAACTGAAATTACAACGCGCAAAACAAGATTTCCAAATTTTCGCCAGTTCCGGAAAACCTTCTTTTCAAAAAGAAGCGGAATATATACTTTAACTATATTCGTTACCGTTAATCCACCGATAGCAACTCCTGCCAAAGCCAAAGCCGCAGCGGGAATTTTTTCTTCCTTTCTTAATTTTAAAGCGGCATAATAATTAAACAAAACCAGAAACAACAACGTGTAGGTGTAGGTTTCCGGGGTGAAGGAAAGTAAAATCGGAGTGGTGAAAAAAGAGAAAAAGAAAAGAATCAGTAAAGAAATCTTTTTGGGTAACGCAATAATATTCTTTAAATATTTGTAAATCTGAATTAAACTTAAACTCACCGCAAAGTTGCTGCACCACGCCAATACCAGTCGGAAGGTTCCATCTTTCTTTCCATGAGAAAACAAGTATGCAAACTCCCGTATCCAGTTGAAAAAATAGTTTGCTAACGGATGTCTCTCAAATCCGCCACCCGTCATGACAATTGCCCGGTTATCAAAACTAAAATAAGCGTCCCAGGGAATTCGGTCATCAAAAACAATTCGGTAATTCAAAGCAATTGTGGTTCCTAAGAACCCATACGCTGTAAGGAACAGTAGAAATAAAAACAATTCGAATTTTGTTTCCGGGAAAACAGTTTTCAGAAAACCGGTCAATTTTTGTTTCAGATTCAAGGTAATAAATTTGCGCAAAAGTAAGAAATTTTAAGAACTGCAGGAAAGTGTAGAACAACCGGTTTGTCCATCATATTGCGGCGGTCGTTTTACAGAAAACTCAGGGTAGATTTCCTGGTAAGGATTTTCTAAGGCAGTAAGTATTTTGTTCAGTAATTCTTTTTTTCCTTCATTCAGTTCATTGATGCATTCAAAAAGCAGATAATTTCTAAGGATGAACTTAGGATTTGTTTCTTTCATCATCATTAAAGACTCCGTTTTTGAAATTGAATTTTTCGCTAACCGACTTTGATAAAGACTGAGGAATTCTTTTAATTTTTCAAATTGCTCTTCTGTTGTTTTTGAATAGAAAACCTCCTTAAAGTGGATTTTGAAATCAATATTTTCCGAGTATGCTTCCAGTTGTTTAAAAAATAAAGTATAATCAATTTCTAAATCCTGCATGAGTTGTTGTGCTTTGGTGAATAATTCGTCATCACCTTGCTGCAGCTTATCAAGACCGAATTTTCTGGCCATCATTTCGTCATGCTTGATCCAAAAGTTCCTGTTGAAATCATTCAGGGTTTTTTCTAATTTCTTTTCATCTTTAATTAAAGGAAATAACGCATTTGCCAGTTGCCAAAGATTCCACTGTGCGATTTTTGCCTGATTTCCAAAAGCGTATCTGCGACCGGGTAAATCCGTCGTATTTGGGGTGAAATTCAAATCATATTCATCCAGGAAAGAAAACGGACCGTAATCAGTTGTTAAGCCGATAATCGACATATTGTCGGTGTTCATCACGCCGTGAACGAATCCTACGCGATACCATTCTACAATCATATCGGCAGTTTTATGGGCGACTGCTTTAAAGAACTCGGCATATTTCTCCGGACTGGTGCTGTCGATCTCAGGGAAGTAATTTTCGACCGCAAAATCAGCGAGTTGTTGCAAAGTTTGATTTTCACCTTGGGCAGAAAGCAATTCAAAATGTCCAAACCTTAAAAAACTCGGCGCGGTTCTGGTCATGACGGCTCCTTTTTCATAAGCGGCATTCCCATCATATAACATGTCCCGAATGACTTGTTCACCGCTAAAAGAAAGGGATAACGCACGTGTTGTCGGAATTCCCAAATGATACATCGCCTCGCTCATTAAATATTCCCTAACGGAAGAACGGAGAACGGCCCGACCGTCTGCGTGACGGGAATACGGAGTTGCACCGGCACCTTTCCATTGTATTTCGGTGTTTTCACCTTGGGCATTTTTAATCTCGCCAGCAAAAATAGCACGGCCATCTCCCAATTGTCCCGCCCAGTTGCCGAACTGATGCCCGGCGTATGCCGTTGCGTAAGTTTTCATATCGCTGGGAAGAGATTTTGCGTTTAAAAAATCTTCATCGGCTTGGTTTTCAATTTTCTCTAAACCGATTTCGACGGCAAGTTTTTCATTAAATATAATCAGTTCAGGGTTTTCAAAACCGGCAATTTCTACGGTAGAAAATACGGCTTTTGGTGTTTGCCTTTGCATGGGATTTCCAGAAAGATCACCGGGAAAAAGCGTTAAGTATTGTTGGGTAATTTGATCTAAATTCATGATTCAAAGTTCGTTAAAAAAAACATCCTTCCAAAGATTGAAAGGATGTTTTCCATTTATTGTATAGATGGTCGTTATTTGTTAAAATCGATATCGTCGCCGGTATTGATATTTTCATTAACGTTATCTTCTTTTCTTGCCGACGGTTTTTTGGTGTTGTTCACCGGCTCTTCTGTCTTTGGATTCTTGATTTCATCGATGGTTTGCAAACCGCCATCGTCACCATAGCCGCCAAGTCCATTCAGATCGCCGCAGTTTCCGGTCCAGTTAGACGGTTTCACGAATTTATCTTCGGGAGAAATTCCCAATTCTTTATCTGCCCAAACTTTTTTCATATAAATCGCCCAAATCGGTAAGGCCATTTTAGCACCCTGTCCTTCACCGGTTCCCCGGAAATGCGTCGCCCGGTCTTCCCAGCCGACCCAAACGCCCGTTGCCAGATTCGGGGTGATTCCCATAAACCAACCATCGGAGTTATTTTGCGTTGTTCCCGTTTTACCTGCGATTTCGATTCCTTTCGGAACTCCTCTTCGCCCTAATTCTCCAGAAGCTGTTCCGAATTCTGTTACGCCTTTCATCAAATCAATCATGGTGTAAGCGTATAATTCGTTCATCACTTCCCTCGATACAGGTTTTACTTCTTTAATGACTCTTCCGTTGGCATCTTCAATTCTCCAGATCATTTCGGGTTTAATGTAATTTCCGTAATTGGCAAAAGTACTGTAAGCGCCCAACATTTCGTATATCGTAATATCTGAAGAACCTAATGCCACCGCATATTCGTTTGGAATTTCTTCGGTTACTCCCAGATCGCGGGCAGTTTGTATGACACTTTTAACGCCCGTCATTTCAATTAACCGAACCGCTACGGGGTTTTTAGAATGCGCAATCGCATCTCGTAAGGTTAAATTCCCACCTGACCCCAGCACTTTCCAACTTCCTTTGACGTAAGTAGCATTAGAAACGGTAGAACAAGGCGTCATTCCTAATTTCATAATTGCGGTGGCATAAACAAACGGTTTAAAGGTTGATCCCACCTGTCTTTTACCTTGTTTAATGTGGTCGTATTGAAAATGCTGCCAATTAATTCCTCCTACCCAAGCTTTAATTTCACCTGTTGCGGGAACCATCGACATCAACCCTGCCTGTGCAATTTGTTTATGATAACGGATAGAATCCCAAGGTGACATTTCAACTTCTTCTTCACCAGCCCAAGTAAATCTCGAAGTTTTAATTGGCTTTTTAAAATCGAGCATAATTGAATCTTCCGGCACACCCGCATTCTTTAATTGCTTGTATCTTCCGGTCCGCTTCATCGCACTGAGCATGATGGAGTTGATCTGAGTATCATTAATTAAATAGAAAGGTCTTTGTTTTCTGCCTCGCTGTTCGGCATCAAATCTACTTTGCAGATCGGTTAAATGTTCTTTAATCGCCTCTTCAGCATAGGTTTGCATTTTCGAATCCAGCGTGGTGTAAATTTTTAAACCATCTTTAAATAAATTTAAAGTTTTACCGGTATTCTTTTCGTAATCTTTTATATAGCTCTCGATTTCTTTTCTCAGATAATACTTATAGTAAGCCGAATAGCCTTCATCAATAGATTTAACGGGATGAAAATCAACATCGATAGGCGTTGCCACCGCTTTTTCATAGGTTGCCTGATCGAGATAACCTGTTTTCAACATTTGATCCAGCACCACATCTCTTCTGCGTTTTGCCCTTTCCGGATTTCGCATGGGATTATTTGCTACCGGCGCTTCAAGCATTGCTACAAACATTGCAGCTTCCGGCAAAGTGAGTTGATTTGCTTTTTTATTAAAATAAATTCGGGACGCCATTTCAATTCCGTTGGCATTATTTACAAAATCAAATTTGTTGAAATAAAGGGTAATAATTTCTTCTTTGGTATAGCGCTTTTCTAAACTTACTGCTACGACCCACTCCTTTAACTTCTGAAAAGATCTTTGGACACTGTTTTGCGATGCAGCTCCTGTAAATAAGAGTTTCGCCAATTGCTGGGTAATGGTGGAGCCACCACCGCGTTTTCCGCCAAAGGCAACCGCACGGGCAACCGATTGCAGATCAATTCCCGAGTGCTCTTTGAATCGCTCATCTTCTTTTGCCTGTAAGGCATAAATTAAAAAGGGTGGTAATTCCTTATAGGTAATAGGTTGGGTTTTTTCTTTTTCAAACTTACCCAACATTTGTCCATCTGAAGAATAAATTTCAGAAGCCACATAAATATCTGGATTCTCAAGTTCTTTTACATCGGGCATGTCACCAAGAAAACCTTGCGACACGGCAAAAAATATTGCTGCGATTCCCACGATGAGGAGAATGAGTGCAGTCCAAACAAATTTCACCCATTTTTTCCAGCCCGTGTTTTTGGCTTTTTTTGGAGGAAGCGGAAATTTTTGTTGCGGTTTACTTCCTTTGTTCTGTGTGTTTTCCATAAATAAGTTTACGGTTGTGCTGTTTCTATTTTTACGCCAATATCTTCAATTCCAGGCAGGTTATCATTTCTCATCGCTTGAATAATCCCGATGGAATACTCCCCATTGGCCGGAAATTTATAATCTAATTTATATTGAAAGAGGGTTTCTTTGGTATCGCCGAAACCTTTTCCTATCCACCTTCCGTTGGGTTCTACCAAAATATAATTCAGGGTATCTGTACTCTTCTTTTTCGTCTGCCCATCGAGGAAATTAACAATCAACCTGATATTGCTGTAAGGATAATCGTTGTTATTTCTTACAACAAATATAATATTTTTTGCTTTTTGAGCATCTGTTACTTTAAAGTCAAATTTCTGTTCTGCTTTTTTGTCCCATTTTCCGTTGAGATTATTCACAAACACCTGTTCAGAATCTTTACTGCAACTGGCAAGAAAACACAGAACGAAAAAAGCACCCATTATCTTATGCATTGTCATCACGTTTTGGCTGAGGCTTCTTTTTAAAGTTTTTCGGCTTTTGTTGAGGCGACTTTGCATTTGGCTGTGCTGGTTTATTAACAGGCTTTTCAGCTGGTTTTTCAGAAATTCTCTTTCTTTTTTCGCCTTGATTTACCGCCGGTTTGTTCTCTGACTTTTGCTGGTTGTTTGGCTTTCTTTTATTTTGATTTTTACCTGTGTTTTTATTCCTTCTTTCGAAGCGGTCCATATTATTTTCCTGGATTAAATCTACTGATTTCACAGGAATATCGTGAACTTTTACGTCTTCTAAAGGTGGTGCTTTCTCGCCTTTTTTATTTTTGGCGATCATTTTTTTCACATCCTGAACATCCAAATCATACCATGCCATTGAATGATCCGCATAAGCGAACCACATTCTTTTTTTGAAAACATCAATTTTAATACAGAACGCTTTTCCTTTTTCGGTGTCAATCGTTGTTGACGATGGCGGGAAATCGCTTAGCGCATCCAAATAACTGTCGAGTTCATAGTTAAGACAACATTTCAGTTTTCCACATTGGCCGGCTAATTTCTGAGGATTGATGCTCAGTTGCTGATACCTTGCTGCATTGGTATTTACAGAACGGAAGTCTGTCAACCAGGTTGAACAACACAATTCTCTTCCGCAAGACCCGATGCCTCCGACTTTTGCTGCTTCCTGCCGGAAACCGATTTGTTTCATATCAATCTTGGCGCGGAATAAAGAAGCGAATTCTTTAATCAGCTGGCGGAAATCCACGCGGGTTTCTGCGGTATAAAAGAAGGTAACTTTCGTGCCGTCACCCTGGTATTCCACATCGGTGATTTTCATTTCTAGATTGAGTGCATAAGCAATCTTTCTGGCTTGAATTTTTACGCTTTCTTCTTTTCCACGGGCATCTTGCCAAACCTCAATGTCTTTTTGGTTGGCTAAGCGGTAAATTTTCAGAGGGTTTTCTTCAGAGACATTTTTCTTTTTCATCTGAATTTTCACCAATTCTCCTGTAAGGCTTACTACACCTATATCGTGACCCGGACTAGATTCTACTGTGATAACGCTTCCCATATGAAGCGGTAATTTATTGACGTTTTTATAAAAAAATTTGCGATCGTTCTTGAATCTTACTTCCACAAAATCTGTTTGAGATTGAGATGGATTGTTAATATTCGAAAGCCAATCGAAAACACTTAATTTATAGCTATTCCCGCAAGTATCTACACTTCCACAGCCATTCGCGGATTTTGTTCCGCATGAATGGGACGAATCGCCGGATGTTTTACATCCACAACTCATATTTATATTTTTATTATATGTTGCAAATTTACTATATTTTTTTTTGTATATTTCAATGAGAGTGAATTTAACAGTGTAGATTTTTTAATTACGCATAAATAAGTCGGTATTTTGTGAATTACTTAATGTTCCTTGAAATACTATGCAAATAATATAATTTAAAAATTAAAATTAATTTCGCCATTATTGATTTCATTTAAATTAAACAGTAACTATTTTTATAGATAAATAATTTTAATAATCATTATTAATAAAGGCTTTTCAAGCTTCAACAGATGACGATCCAAATTAAACATTAGGCATATAATAGCATTTGTTTAAAATAATTTAAGAATAATTAACATTTGTTTAAAAATTAATTTTATATTTGGAACATTAATAATGATTTTATGAAAAAAATAGTTTTAACAACAGCATTGTTGGCTGGGGTTCTTGCTCACGCTGGAGGCTTTAGAGTTTCTTTACAAGGTGTAAAGCAATTAGCAATGGCTCACACAAGTGCACATGCGGAGGATGCGAGTGTAACATTTTTCAATCCTGCAGGAATGTCTTTCATCCCTTCTAAATTAAGTGTTGCAGCTGGTGGTTTTGGTGCCAAATCAATTGTAACGTACCAAAATTCATCTACTCTTCAATCTTATGAGACGAATAATCCTCTTGGAACACCGGTTTATGCTGCGATCGCGTATAAAGTTTTAGACAATGTTTCTATTGGATTTAATTTATCTACACCGTTCGGCAGCACTATTGAATGGCCTGCTGACTGGGCTGGCCGCGAAATCGTACAGCGTTTGGAGTTGAAAGCTTTTTATTTTCAACCCATGATTTCATTTAAATTAGCGCCTTGGGCATCTGTGGGTGGTAGTTATATCTATGCAAAAGGAAGTGTAAACTGGGACAAAGCGGTGACTCAGCCAGGCGCAACCCTCAATCTAACAGATGATAAAGCGTCTGGAAGCGGTTTTGGCGTCGGTTTTTATTTTCAGCCTGATGAAAAATGGGACATAAGCGTAGCTTACCGCTCACCAATAGATATGGAAGCCAAAAACGGAAAAGTAAGCTTCGACATTTCTCCGGCTTTATATCCTTCTTTAGGTCTGGATGCTGCCGGAACAGATTCTTTCAAAGCAACCCTGCCTTTAGTAAGTGAATATACCGTAGGCGTTACTTACAAAGTGACTCCGAAATGGTTGGTTTCTGCAGACTTTAATTACAGTGGTTGGGATCGATACAGCCAGCTTACTCTGGATTTTGCAAATGCACCAATCGGAAATCAACCCAACGATCCAACAGTTTTGGTAAGCCCGAAGAATTTCAAAAGCACCCAGACCTGGAGAGTGGGAACTCAATATAAAATCAATGATATGATTGCAGCACGCGCTGGATATTATTATGATCAATCGCCATATACGGATGAGAATTTCCAGGCGGAAACACCATCTTTTGACTCTAATATTATTACTGCCGGTTTAGGATTTAACCTTGCTAAAGGCTTTGGAGTAGATGTCGCAGGAGCAATTGCATTTCCAAAAAGCAGAGAGGTGAAAAACTCTTTTAACAACTTCTTCGGACAGGCGAAAGCGAAAGCGTATTATTTCGGTTTAGGTCTCTCATATAACGTATTTTAAGATTTAAATTTAATTATGAAAAAAATATTAATTTCAACAATCGCTGTTTCAGCATTATTTTTTACAATAAGCTGTGAAACAGATTTTGATACCGATGTAAGCAGCATCCAGGTTACTAATGGAGAAGCAAACTTTTCTAAATATGTTTCACTGGGAAACTCTTTGACTTCGGGATTCAGCAACAACGCTCTGTATATTGACGGACAAAACGATTCCTACCCAAATATCATGGCCCAACAAATGAAGCTTGCCGGTGGCGGAGCTTTCGTGCAACCATTAATGGCGGATAACAATGGTGGACTGGTACTTGGCGGTACTGTAATACAGGCGACCAAATTATATATTAAATCATTTACAAACGGTGCTCCTGATATTTTAAATATAAATGCGACTCCAACTACCAATGTTGCTACAAAAATTACAGGCTCACTAAACAATATGGGAATACCTGGTGCGAAATCCTTTCACCTTGTCACTCCTGGATACGGAAATATTGCAGGCGTCTCAACAGGAACAGCAAATCCATATTATGTAAGATTTTCTTCAAGCGCAACCTCCAGAGTGTTGGATGATGCGATTGCTCAAAAACCAACTTTCTATTCTTTGTGGATTGGAAACAATGACGTTTTAAGTTACGCTACAACCGGTGGAATGGGTACAGACCAAAAAGGAAATACCAACCCAGCGACTTATGGTCCAAATGATATCTCTGATCCGGCCGTTGTTGCAGGGTCAATTCAAACTATTTTAGAAACTTTTAAAATGTCCGGCGCAACCAAAGGAGTTATTGCAAACATTCCTTCTGTTACTTCAATTCCTTACTTTACTACTGTTCCTTACAATCCGCTAACACCGGCTGCTTTAGGAGCAAATCTGAGTGTTTTGAATGCCAGCTTGTACACCCCATTAAAACAAGCGCTTACCGCTTTTGGGGCTGGAAATAGAATTAATTTACTTTCTTCTACTTCTACAAACCCGGTTTTAATTAAAGATGTGTCTTTAACTAATCTGTCTGCGGAACTTACCCTTGCATTAACTCCATCATTAGGAGCAGCAACAGCAGCAGCGTTTGGTCAGATTTATGGTCAGGCAAGACAAAGCACCGGAGGGGATTATATCCTGTTGCCTACGAAATCAGTAATTGGTTCTACGGTATCGGGAGCACCTGCTTCTATCAATGTTTATGGTATCTCATATCCTTTGGAAAATCAACATGTTTTAACAGCAGCAGAAGCAGCTAAAGTAAAAGCAGCAGTTGATGCATATAACGCTTCCATAAAATCGCTCGCCGATAGCTATGGATTAGCTTTCGTAGATGCAAATGCGAAAATGAATGAATTGAACGGCCTTTCCGGGATTCAGTTTGATGGCGTGAAATATACCGCAAAATTTGTTACAGGAGGAACTTTCTCTCTGGATGGAGTTCACCTAACAGGAAGAGGATATGCAATTGTCGCCAATGAATTTTTGAAAATGATTAACCAAAAATATAAATCCACTTTGCCAATGGTAGAGGTGAATAGGTATCAAGGAGTAACATTCCCAAAATAAAATAAAATAAAATCATTAAACTTAAAACCACTTGAATTCTTCGAGTGGTTTTATTTTTTTAAATTTGCACATCTAAAAAAAAGTAAAAATGGCTGATCAGGCAAGTTATTTATTCTCTACCAGAACGAGCAAAGTTTTGGCGGAAAAAATTGCTCAATTTTATGGGCAAGAAATGGGGAAAATTAATTTCCAGGAATTTAGTGATGGGGAATTCGAACCCGTATTGGATGAATCTGTTCGTGGTGGGCGGGTTTTTTTGATTGGATCCACTTTTCCACCGGCAGACAATCTTCTTGAGTTACTGCTCATGATTGATGCAGCCAAAAGAGCATCTGCAAAAAGTGTCACGGTAGTTTTGCCTTATTACGGTCTGGCAAGACAGGATCGAAAGGACCAACCAAGAGCTCCAATCGGCGCAAAACTGGTTGCAAACCTACTCACCGCAGCTGGCGCAACCCGTGTGATGACCATGGATTTACACGCAGACCAAATCCAGGGATTTTTTGAAATTCCGGTAGATCATCTCTATGCCTCTACGATTTTCATCGAGTATATCCAGCAGTTAAAGTTGGAGAATCTTACCATTGCTTCACCAGATATGGGCGGTGCAAAAAGAGCAAAAAACTATGCAAGTCATCTTGGGGCAGATGTGGTAATCGCCTACAAAGAAAGAAAGAAAGCCAACGTTATCGAAGAAATGTTTTTGATTGGCCACGTAGAAGGAAGAAATGTAATCCTTATCGATGATATGATTGATACGGCGGGAACCCTCTGCAAAGCAGCAGATATTCTGATGGCTAACGGAGCGAAAACTGTCCGGGCAATGGCAACACACGGTGTCCTTTCGGGGAAAGCTTATGAAAACATTGAGAACTCCAAACTTTTAGAAGTGATTGTTACCGATACAATTCCTATCAAAACAGAATTATCTTCAAAAATAAAAGTATTGTCTTGTGCAGAACTCTTTGCAGACGTGATGAAAATGGTTCATGAACACAAATCGATAAGCGATAAATTCATTATTTAAAAAAATAATTTATATCTTTGCAACCTTAAAATTTTTTAATATAATTATAATGAAATCAATTACAATTCAAGGTACAAAAAGAGAAAGCGTAGGCAAGAAGTCTACTAAAGCCTTACGTGATGCTGAATTAGTTCCTTGTGTTGTTTACGGAGGCGCCGAAACTTTAAATTTTTCTGCAGAAGAAAAATCTTTCAAAGGTTTGGTATATACTCCTGAAGCACACACGGTATCTATTGAGGTTGACGGAAAAACCATTCCTGCCGTACTTCAGGACATTCAGTTCCACCCACTGACAGACAAAATCCTACACGCTGATTTCTATCAGTTGTCGGATGACAAACCTGTAGTGATGGAAGTTCCTGTAAAACTTATAGGACGTTCAAAAGGTGTTGTTGCTGGTGGTGCAATGAGACAGTCTTTCAGAAAACTGAAAGTGAAAGCAATCCCTGCAAACTTGCCAGACGAAATCGTGGTAGATGTTACTCCACTTAAAATTGGTAGCAAACTTTATGTTGGCGATATCAAAACAGAAGGATTCACTTTCATGCATCCTGCCAACGCAGTAGTAGTTGCTGTTAAAATGTCCAGAACTGCAGCCAAAGGTGGCGCGTCTGTTGACGAAGATGAAGAAGAAGAAACTCCAGCAGGAGACGTTCCAGCTACGGAAGAAACAAGTGCAGAATAAATCTACACCCAGTGATATAAAGTCCCGCCCAGCAATGAGCGGGACTTTTTTTATAATTCTGATGAGCCGTTTTATTTGGGCAGCTTAATCCGCCCTCCACTCCCGCTTTTTTCACGCCACTCCGTTTTGTGAAAAAGAGCTCCGTTCAGGTCGGGCTGCAGGATTTGGCGTTTTCTTGAAAAACCTTTCTTACCTTGAAAAACTGTTTCTAACTTCAATAACAAAACTTCTCATTTATTTTAATTATTTTTACTTTACAAAAAAAATTGTTGTGCTCACAAAACGGCTAAGTTTATTTTTTCTCCTGATTTTCTTTTTTTCTTCTGCTCAGCAGAACGAAGAATTTAAAATGGTGAAAAACTATTTTGATTATCAGCGTTCCATGCTGAACAGTGAATTCCGGAAACGATTCGATAGTGAAGTTACCACCGCCGATAAAATGACGGTTGAAAAGGATTTTCACGAGTTTATGCAGAAGCTCGACAGTCTTCAGAATAACGCTTTGATTCACGCTTTAGTAAGGGTCAAAATACGGGAAGATTTAAACCATTTTCAAAAGCAGGCACCATCTTCCGGTAATAATCCGGAAAAAGCTAAAGTAAGCAGCAATGCAGATTACCCGGGCGGTTTCAATATCATGCGCCAGCAGATCGCAGAGCATTTTTATACCAATGCCGTTTTAGCTGACCATAAAATGATGAGAACAGAACTGCTCTTTATTGTTGAAAGAGATGGGTCAATAACTTCAGTAAAAGCAGAAGGAGATAATTTCACTTTTAACCGCCAGGCCGAAATCGCACTTTATCTTCTCCCGGAAAAATTTGCTCCGGCTTTTATTAATGGAACAGCGGTGCGATACCGTTTCAGACTGCCTTTGTCCATGAATTTCGAATAGCTTAAAAAATTTAATTGCAATAACATTTCGTATTGGAATTAACTTTATATTTGATAAAAAAAAATATGAAAAACTATTTACTGATTGCCTCTCTCCTCTTTGCACTTAGCGTTCAGGCACAAAATACTGCTGACCAAAGACAAAATGACATTATTATCAGTCCGATTGAATTAATCGCAGGACCGGCTTTGAATTTATCTTATGAAAGGCTGCTGAATAAAGATTCCGGTATCGGTATTAATGCCTTGGTTCTTTTAGATAACAAAAACAATGGAGATGGTTTGCAATCTCAAATTTCACCTTATTACCGAATGTATTTTGGTAAAGGATATGCTTCTGGATTTTTTGTGGAAGGTTTTATACCGATCACCACATCAAATGATTCCGCGTACACTACTTACTTTGGTTCCGGTGTTTATTCTCCTTACACGTATCAGAAGAATACGACCATAGGAGCCGGAATTGGTTTTGGGGGAAAATGGGTTGCCAGAAGAAATATTGTTTTCGAAGCAAGTATGGGAATTGCCAGGAGATTTGGGATGAAATCTGAATATTCTGATACGCCGGTTACAGGAAAAGGAATGCTGGGAATTGGTTATCGTTTCTAGTAAGATCAATATTTTTAGAAAAAGGTTTAGTTTTGTACTGAACCTTTTTTTGATTATAAGTATCCTTTAAATTTACAACAGAAATCCATCAACAATCTATTAATTATGTTTACCGACGAATACTATATGAAAATGGCGCTCCAGCAGGCGCAGATCGCTTTTGAAAAAGAGGAGGTTCCTATTGGCTGTGTCATCGTTTCCAATGACCGGATATTGGCCAAAACCCACAATCTGACAGAGACTTTAAATGATGTTACTGCCCATGCGGAAATGCAGGCGATTACCTCGGCAGCAAATTACCTCGGCGGCAAATATCTGCAAAACTGTACGATGTATGTGACGCTCGAGCCCTGTGTCATGTGCTCTGGAGCTTTAATCTGGTCGCAGATTTCTAAAGTCGTGATTGGTGCGAGAGATGAACAGAGAGGTTTTATCAATAAACATTTAAACCTGCATCCAAAAACAGAAATTGTTGTAGGCGTTATGGAACATGAATGTTCGGTAATTGTAAAAGAGTTTTTTAAAAATAAAAGATAGAGAATCCCTTCGGGTGAATTCTTTCAGCTCAATTTCTTTCGGTAAATTTTCAATGGAGTGGATTCCTCGCACGACTGCTTTTGGAATAATTCACTTTGTTCACTATTCACCCTAAAGCGATTCGCTATTCACATTTATAAATTTTTTCCCAAATAATACAATCCTTTCAAAGTATGCAGTCGGTCCGCAATCTGAATTTTGTCCGTTAAAGGTTTGTAAACATGGGAAACTCCGCCGGTTGCGATCACGAAACATTCATCTTCAACCTCATCATTAATACGGTCTACAAATCCTTCAACCATACCTAAATAACCATAAACCATCCCGCTTTGCATGCAGGAAACAGTATCTAAGCCCAAAACGGATTTCGGTTTTACCAATTCGATTTCAGGCAATTGTGCGGTATCGTGAATTAAAGAGTTTAGTGCGGTAATAATTCCCGGAGCGATAATCACTCCGAGGGTTTCTCCACTTTCATTAATGCAGCTCGCCGTTAATGCTGTACCGAAATCGAAAATAATTTTCTTTTTACCGGCAGGATAAAGATGATGTGCGGCGACCAAGTTGGCATAAATATCGGTACCCATTTGTTTTGATTTTGGCTGAACTTCTGACGGAGTATTTCGATCAACAACAGTCGGTTTTTTACCGTGAATTTTCTGAATCGCTCTTGAAACATCGTAAGTGAGTTGAGGAACTACCGATCCAATAATTATTTTGTCGATATTTTCAGCTTCAATTCTATGCGTTTGATACATCATCATAAACTGCATCTGCATTTCATCGCTGGTTCTGTACGGTTTAGTATTTAAAATCCAGGATACATCGCAGTTGTCGTCATTAAAAAGTCCGAATCGGATGTTGGTGTTTCCTATATTGATTACGATGGAATTCATTTCTTCTTATTTTCGCGCAAGTTTCACGGATTTTCTGTTGAACGTTGGTTTCTCTTCGTCGTTATTTTACTTCTACCAAATTATCTTCCAGATTCACATCTGCTAACCGTTGAGAAAAATCAATTCCCAAGGCAGAAATCTGTGATTTGGTATAAGGAATTGTCAGCGTATATTCTTTCTGAGTCCATGGCCAATAAGCTTCGGTTTTGAAATCACCGTAAATATCTTTGGTTTTCCAGGTGTGCGTCATATTTAAAGGAATCTGGTAATTCACGACTTTTTTATCGGTCGTCAAAATTGAAAAATCAATAGGCATCGGAATTGTTCCTTTATTTTCTAAAATAATGGTGGTTGAGTTTTCGTTATATTTCACCTCTTTAATTCCGTAATCAATGGTTTTGGTGGTATTAATCCAATAATTGAGGAACCATTTCAAATCCATGCCCGAAACTTTCTGTGCAATATGCATGAAATCCCTATCGGTTGGATGTTTCAAGTGCCATTCATCATAAAATTCTTTCATAACCAAAGCCAGGTTTTGTTCTCCCATAATATAGCCCAGCTGCACCAAAAAGAGTTCACCTTTTACATAAGTTGCGAAAGAGTAAGCGGTTCCATTATCGTGATGGTCTCCTAACCACACGGCAGGTTCTTCAATTCCTCTTTTTACAAAATTCCTGTACCGGTCTAAACTTCCCGTAAACGGATTTGCCTGTGGTGTTTTTGGTGGAAATAACTGGTACATCACAGAATCATCATAATAACTTGTAAAACCTTCATCCATCCACGGCCGGACGCTTTCGTTGTAAGCCATAATCTGCTGATTCCAGGAATGCCCGCCTTCGTGAACCATTAAACCAACGAGACCGTCTAAACTTTTCGCTTCGCCCAGAATCATGGTACACATTCCATATTCCATTCCGCCGTCGCCACCCTGAATAAAAGAGTACGAAGGATAAACGTATCTGCCGAAAGTAGCATTCATTATCTGGAAAAACTTCGTTACATACGGTTTTGACTGTTCCCAGTATTTGGTCTTCTCTGATTTTTGATAAACGAAATAAACTTTCGGTCCGTCTAAAACCACAAACGAATCTACAGTATAATCACGGTCTGCAGCCCATGCGAAATCCAACATGTTTTTGGCAGTCCATTTCCAGGTTGCTTTGTTATTTTTATCAGCTTTAATGGTGGCTTTCTTATCATAACCTTTTACTTCTAAAGGGTTTTCTAAAGTTCCGCCCGCTCCAATTACATACTCTTTATCGATTTTAATATTGACTTCAAAATCTGAAAAAGGGGCGTGAAATTCCCTGCCGATATAATCAAAAGTTGCCCAGCCGTCATAATCGTATTCTGCGATCTTCGGATACCACTGTGTGACCGTCATGTCGATTCCTTCGCGGTTATTTCTTCCGGCACGGCGAATCTGCATCGGAATCACTGCGTCCCATTCCATCGTAAATGTGGTTGACGAATTGGCTTTTATCGGAGAATCCAGATACACTTTCATCACCGTTTCCTGGATTTCAAATTTCAGATTTTTCCCATTTTGCTTGATCCAATGGATATTTTGCGCGCCTTCTTCATCTTTCGGAATTGAAGCTAAACGCGAAATGCCATTATTCTGTAATCTCGAATCACCATTTTTACCTTGGCCCGCAATTCTTTGATCCATCATGGAACCCGGTTTAAAGGCATTCCAGTAAAGGTGAAAATAAACCACATCCAGTTCATCCGGAGAATTGTTGGTGTACGTCAACGTTTGATTTCCGTTGTAGGTGAAGTTTTTCGCATCCACATCAATATCCATTTTGTATTTGGCGTATTGTTGATAATAAGCGTTTTTCTGCGCTGATAATAATCCGAAAAATAAAGTAAGAATAATGAGAAACCCTTTGTTCATGATGATTTTTATTTTAAAAATGGAAAGGTAAGAATTTTTGATTTTATGGAAAGGATTAAGAAAAGAAAAAACCCTTTCAGCATTTTGAGTCGCTGAAAGGGTTGCTATTATATTTTATTAAAAATTACTTCTTAGCAGCTATTCCGCTTTTTAAAATTTTCTCTAATATTCTTAAAGTTATCAGGTAAGTCGGTTTAACTCCCGTCAGTCCCAATCCACCGGAAGACAGTGTAGAACCAGTTTCCAGAGGATTATCAGACGCATAATACGCATACATTACGAAAAGATCTTCTGAAATATGGTGGCGGATTTTCGAGGCAACCTGAATGGCTTTCTGATAATGCGCACCTTCCATTTCCAGCCCAATCGCTTTCCAGGAAGTGTCCATAAAATAACGGAGAATATCTTTATTCTGAAGAGAAGTTCCCAAAACGGTAACCATCCCGCCTTCGAATGCCCGTAATTCGTCATCTTCGAAATCTGCTAATTTCAAAGCATTTTCAAACGGATAATTATCTGCGGTTCCTTCAAATACGTGAGAAGTAGGAATCATAATATCTCCTTTTCCGCCCATCAAAATTCCGGCTTTCCCCATTATCGAAATGGACTTCACCTTCATCGTGTAGATTTCGCCATTATAGTCATAAGGACGTAAAAGTTCGTCCATTACTTCGTAAGCCTGCTCACCGAATGCATAATCGAAAACCATAATCACATCGTCTCCCGAATAATTTAGGTCTGCAAAAGGTGTATTTTTCAAATCGGTTTTTGCCAAATCGATAATCTGAACATCGATATTGCTTCCGCTTTGATCGTGAATATAAATCAAACCGGCATCTTGGGAATGTACGAGAACTTTTTCCTGCAAGGTTTTCTTGTTGGAAATTTCTTCATACATTTTATAGTCCACATTCTTAGTCACTTTTTTCCCGATAGCATCATTTGCAAAAAGCATATTTTTCACAGAATGCATGTTGGCAGAAATAATATGTAAAGGTCTCATCTGCAGATTATTTTCTGCTAAAACCTGTTTTACTTTATTCGCCCATTTTTCGCCAAAGAAATGGTGGCCTACTCTTTCTCTGAGAATTGCCGAGAAATGAACTTCTCTTTCTCTGATTTGTTTATAATCATTAAAACTTTCGTTTCCTAAATGATAAATGATTTTGAAAAGACGGTCCGGATTTTTATCATCGCCGAAACTGTTATAAGCGTTCAAAGTTTCATCAAAGGTTCGTCCTAACAATGAAGATAGGTGAATCAGTGCCACTTCTTTCTCTTTTCTGCTCATTTTTTTATCGCCTGTTGCAACTTCTTCGATAATTTTCCAGGCTCTGCTTGGTTTGTCGCTGCGTTCAGAAAGGAAGGCGAGTTTGCGGATTTTGTCCGCTTCAATATAAAGGAAAGTAAGGTGAGTGAGAATATCGTAAATTTCAGAACGACCCAGAAGAACTTCGATGTTCATTTGATGTTCGTCGATACGATAACAGTTTCTTCTTCTTTTTTTAGGAACAATAACTTCGAAGCTTCCTTTGTCGAAACCTTCATCAGAAGTAAGATGAATGAATGAGCATTCCTCAATCCCTTCCGGAAGTCTGTCTAAAACATACAGAAGTCCGTCTAACTCTATTTTGTTCGGAACTCCCATTGTTCCATAAATTTCCGGGTTGATGATCATAAGTAGTGACCGGAGGCTTTCTCCGGAGATCCCGGCAGGTTTGAAAAAACCGCGATAGAATAAGTGACGCATAGAAACATAAAGTCTTTCGATTGCTTCAGTGGTTTCTCTTGCTCGTGAATTTACCATAGTGTAAAATTTCATACAAATATAAGGAAATAGTTCTAATTTTTACGCTCCCCCAATGGATTCTGTTCATTGTTAATGATTTGTTGACGATAAGATTCTTTCTGCTTCTTTATCTTTTTCATTCGACCGTGCCAGACTGTAATTATTTGCAAATTATTTCCTCCAACGATTTTAAAAAAATCATCCTAATTCATTATAGTTAAAAAGAATGGTTTCAATATTAAATCCTCTATTTTTAAAAATGACCCCATAAAATTTATGGGCAAATCTATTTTGTTTATGTATTTTTTGTAATTTTACCCTATCAAAAACACACCAAATGTCAAATTTAAGATTTAAAGCGCTAGAATTACTTTCTCAGAAAGATTACAGAAAAGAAAATGCAGTGGAAGTTCCTGCAAAATTATCTTCACTTTTTTGTGAAAACGTTTTCTCAGAAGAAACGATGAGAGAATACTTAACCAAAGAAGCATTTACGTCCATTCAGAATGCCATTAAAAGCGGACTGAAAATCCAAAGGGACGTCGCAGATCAAATCGCAGTAGCCATGAAAGACTGGTCGATAAGCAAAGGAGCCACCCACTACACCCACTGGTTTCAACCTTTGACTGGATCTACCGCAGAAAAGCACGACTCCTTTTTTACTCCATTCGAAAGTGACCGCGCCATTGACCGGTTTTCCGGGGGAATGTTGATTCAGCAAGAACCAGATGCCTCCTCTTTTCCAAACGGCGGAATTAGAAACACTTTTGAAGCACGTGGTTATACGGCCTGGGATCCAACTTCGCCCGCGTTCATCATGGGAACAACTTTATGCATTCCTTCCATTTTTATTTCTTATACGGGTGAGACTTTAGATTACAAAGCGCCTCTGCTTAGAGCATTACATGCCGTAGATGAAGCTGCGACTGATATTTGCCGGTCTTATTTTGACAAAAATGTAACGAAAGTGATTCCTACTTTAGGCTGGGAGCAGGAATATTTCTTAGTAGATTCTGCATTGTATCAATCAAGGCCGGATCTGGTCATTACCGGAAAAACACTTTTGGGGCATTCTCCTGCAAAAGGCCAACAGTTAGACGATCACTATTTCGGTTCTATTCCTACGCGGGTAATGAACTTCATGAAAGAACTGGAAATCAAATCAATTCAACTGGGAATTCCTGTAACGACGCGTCATAACGAAGTTGCCCCGAACCAGTTTGAATTAGCTCCGATGTTTGAAGAAGTAAATGTCGCTGTGGATCACAATTCATTATTAATGGATTTAATGGCGAGAGTTGCGCACAAACACCATTTCCATATTTTATTCCACGAAAAACCGTTCGCCGGAGTGAATGGAAGCGGAAAACACAACAACTGGAGTTTGGCCACCGATACCGGAGAAAACCTTTTAAGCCCGGGTAAAAACCCTAAAAAGAACCTTCAGTTTTTGACCTTCTTCGTCAATACACTGAAAGCAGTCCATGATTACGCAGACTTATTAAGAGTGAGTATTGCTTCTGCCGGCAACGATCACCGTTTAGGTGCCAATGAAGCGCCTCCTGCTATTATTTCAACCTTTATCGGTTCGCAGTTATTTGGCGTTTTAGAAGAGCTTGAAAAAGTAAAAGACGGAAAATTATCTCCTGAAGAAAAAACAGACCTTAAGTTAAATGTGGTGGGTAAAATTCCAAATATTTTACTAGACAACACCGACAGAAACAGAACTTCTCCATTTGCCTTTACCGGCAACAAATTTGAAATAAGAGCGGTTGGATCCTCTGCGAATTGCGCAGAAGTGATGACCGTGATGAACGCGATCGCCGCCAAACAGTTTAAAACTTTCAAAATAGAAGTCGATGCTTTGGTTGAAAGTGGCCTGAAAAAAGACGAAGCGATTTTTAATGTATTAAGAGAATACATTAAAGACTCTAAGAATATTATGTTTGAAGGCGATGGTTATTCAGAAGAATGGGCCATCGAAGCCGCCAAAAGAGGACTGAACAACTTGAAAACAACGCCTCAGGCTCTGAGTAGGGAGTTGGATCCGAAATTTATTGCATTATATGAGGAGCTTGGCATTTACACCCATCGTGAAATGGAAGCGAGAAATGAAATTAAATTAGAGAAATACTCATCAGTAATCGCTATTGAAGCAAGAGTAATCGCTGATATTGCAAGAAACCACATTATTCCCTGCGCCCTTAAATATCAGAACCGCCTCATTGAAAACGTGAAAGGATTAAAAGAAATCTTCGGTGATGCCGAGTATCAAACTTTGGCTAAAGAACAAATGAGTCTCATCAGAGATATTTCAGGACATGTAAGCATCATTAAAGTAGAAGTGGAAAATCTGCTTGAGGCAATCGAAAACGCAAAATCAAAAAGCAATTCCAGGGAAATGGCCGATTCTTTTTGTGAGGAAGTTATCCCATTTTTTGCTAAAATCAGAAACTCATCTGATGAGCTTGAAATGATGGTTGACGACGAATTATGGCCGCTGACCAAATACAGAGAACTTTTGTTTACAAGATAAAACAACTTCTAAATCAACGCTAAAGCCCTATATATAGGGCTTTTTGCTGTTTACAAAACTGCCTTTTTCCGATGATAGAGCAATACAATAAAGGCAATAGATTAAACACATAAATGTTAATGAATCATAATATAAATAAAAACGCAACCCCTTAAATAAAGGGATTGCGAAGAATATTCCTTTAACATTAGGAAAAATAATGTTAAAATGCGTTAAAACAGGACTCCTACTAGGGTGTTTTCACCCTCGGTTTTGCCCGATTACTTACTTTTGTAATGCTTTAAAAAACAAATAATAAGTTTTAACACAGGTAATCAAATATATATGAAGAAAAGAGTTTTGTTTTATTGTGCTGCCGTGTTCACTACATTATCAATGCAGTCTTGTGTAACCAATTATGTAGTTTCTACACCAACAACTTACGCTAACGAATACAAATCGAATGCCAAACTGGCAGCGATAGACAATAAGAAACTTGCAGTAGCAAAAGAACAATTATTAAGCAGCTTCAAGGATGAGCAATTGGTAGCAGCCAAAAACTTAGAAGCCATTGTGAAGAACGAAGAAATTGCAAAAGCAGTTCGGTTCTCACAAAAAATAGATGATATTCTAACTGAAGCAGAAACCTATTTAGGAACTCCGTATCGATATGGCGGGATGACCAGAAAAGGAATTGACTGTTCAGCTTTCGTTCTATCGGTTTTCGGTGCAACTGCAGGCATGAGTTTGCCTAGAGTAGCAGCCTCCCAAGCACAGGAAGGAGAGAAAGTAGAAAAAAGCAACCTTCAAAAAGGAGACCTGGTATTCTTTTCACATGGCAAAGGTAGAATTTCACATGTAGGAATCGTGGAAAATGTGACAGAAAATGGTACAGTCAAATTCATTCACGCCGCAACCTCCAAAGGAGTAATGATTTCTTCTCTTGATGATTCTTATTGGGGACCTAAATATAGGTTTGCCAAAAGAATATTATCACAAGATGATTTCAACAGCAACGTCGCAAATAATTAAAAATAGATAATTGATTTTTTAAGAAAACCACCTTTTTAGGGTGGTTTTTTTATTTATTTGGAGCAACGAATGGATCGCTTCTTACCAATCCCGACCCGCTGTCCGCTGTATCCATTCATCGCTGTCGCGAATTCATGGGATGCCGCTCCCATCGGGGCTAGAATAACTGGTTGGATTCTTTTTCAAGAGCTTTTCCGAACGGAATTTTGTAGAAATAACCGTCAGCAAAAAAAAGAAAGGTATAGCTGTAATTAGTAAAAAGAAATATTTATTCTGCTACTTGCCAAGCGTAACACCTTTGCGCCTTTAAAAAAGTGAGAAAACAGCAAAAATGAAATATTTGTCTCATTCACGACGAGATTGAAAATTTTCATTGTGATTAAAGACGGATATACATTAAAAAGAAAAAATTGTTCTTGATCGATTTCAAAACCGTTCATTTCCGAACAATAACAGAAATACACAGTTCAGGCTTTTAACCAGGATTTAAATGCCGGAAATTAGATAGATCTCTGAATGTAAACGGAAACCCTTTGATTTTGCAAATTGTAATTAAACCAAACTGTTTCGGTCGGTATAATTCAGTTTAAAGAAGATGAAGGTCATCATGGAAAATGCCAGCAAAGAACTCCCACCATAACTGAAAAATGGCAGCGGAATCCCCACCGTCGGAAAAAGCCCCATCACCATTCCCAGATTAATCGAAAAGTGCATCAGCAATATAGAAGCGAAACAATAACCAAAGACCCGGTTAAAAGTGGATTTCTGTTTCTCTGACAGGTAATAAATCCGTCCTATAAACACAGAATAAGCGATCACAAGCATTGCGCTGCCAAAAAATCCCCACTCTTCACCAACGGTACAAAAAATATAATCCGTACTTTGCTCAGGAACAAATTTGCCTTGCGTTACTGAACCTTCACGGTAACCTTTACCGAAAAATCCGCCTGAACCGATCGCCGTTTTCGAATAGAGCAAATTATAACCGGACGTATCCCGAAAAGCTCTTTCTCCCTTGTATAAAACTTCTATTCTTTCTCTTTGGTGTTTGGGCATTTTCTCTAAAATAGAAGGAGCCCCATACGCTAATCCGCAAAGGATTCCGACGCCTCCAATGATCGCCGCTACAGATAGTACATTCCAATGAATTTTATAAGAATTTAAAAAGAGAACAATGGCTGCTATTACAATAATAGCAACCACAACATAAACAGGATCAATAGCAAGCGCGACCAGAAAAACAGCAGCGAAAATCAATCCCACACCAAAAACCCATCCGGACATTCCTTCCCGAAATAAGGCGATGAAAAAAGCGATAAAAACCAATAGGGAACCCACATCTGGGATTGCCAAAACCACCACAGCTGGAACTCCGATAATTGCTAAAGAAGTCCAGAGCGATTTCTTATATTTTAAATTAAAATCGGGACCGGAGACATAGTTGGCCAACATTAAAGAAGTACCTATTTTTGAAAATTCAACAGGCTGTAAACTCACCGCACCGAATTTATACCAGTTTTTCTGTCCCAAAATTTCTGTCCCAAACGGGAATAGACCAATGAGTAAAAGGATACCACCGATATAGATGATGCCAGACATATTTTCGAAGAATTTTGCTCTCGTCATAAATATAATGAGCCCCACGAAAACAGACACTCCAAGCCAAACGGCCTGTCTTGTTCCGCTCGCAGGTTCCACACTATAAATATTTGCTACCGCAAAACCGCAAAGCAGAAAATAGAGAAAAAGTCCTAATTTGTCAATACCCTGTGCCCATTTCATCTTTTTGCGCTGTTTTTTAATTTCTGTAGAATAGAATCCCTCTTATAAAGCAGTTGCTTTTTCTGCTCATTATCTCTGGTGATTCTCAAGCGTTCTTCGACTTTTTTTAGATTTACGGAATCTTTATTCGGCTCTTTATAAAGCCCTTTTCTTTTAAGTTCTACGTCCCATTGTCTTTTGTACTCAGGCATAAAACTCGCATTCACTAATTTTTGATAAAGATGTTCCCGTTTTAAATCACCGGTTAAATACTTCTCTGCAATGACTGCTGCTGCAGGGCCGGCCCAGGTACCACCAAATCCTGCGTGTTCCATAACAGCAGCAATTACAATTTTAGGATGATCTGCAGGAGCTGCTAAAACAAATATTGAATTGTCTTTTCCTTGGGGCACCTGTGCGGTTCCTGTTTTCGCCAGCATGGTAAAATCATTGGATTTTAAACTTCGGGCTGTTCCACGCAGCACCACAGCTTCCATTCCTTTTATAATCGGGTCGAAATATTTCGGATCTACCAACGTTTTGTGTTTTACTTTAAATCTTGGATCCGGATTGGGTTTTCCGTCAATTGCTTTTACAATATGGGGCGTGAAATACCAACCTCGATTAACAATTGCAGCGACAGAATTCGCCATTTGCAAAGGGGTTAATAAAACATCACCCTGTCCCATTCCATTAAAAATAGAACCATTCATGGTGTAGGCAGAACTCCAGTCTTTTTTGCCACCACTTCTCTTCTGGTAAAATTCACCGGTCGGAATTCTTCCTTTAGATCCTACTGCTAAGTCATTATTAAGGAATTCCCCGACACCGAAACTGCTCATTATTTTTTTCCACTCATTCACGCCCCGTGTTGGATCGCCTGGATATTTATTCATAATAGCAATAAAAGCGTACGAAAAATAACAGTTGCTTGAGACCTGAATAGCCGGAATTAATGGATCAGCTCCACCATGACCTTTTACGCGTAAACCCCGATAGTTAAATCCGCCTCCACACGGGAAAACCGTATTTTCATCCATCACTCCCATTTGCATAGCAGCGGCAGCAGTAAGTAATTTAAAAGTAGATCCGGGTGGATAAGCTGCCTGAAGAGACCGGTCAAAGGTAGGGCGGTTGTTATAAACGGTATCCATTTGTAAGCGATACAGGTTTTTTGTTTTTTCAGAACCCGAAAAAAGATTCGGATCAATATCCGGACCCGTGGCCAGCACCAAAATCTCCCCGTTGGTGGGATCAATTGCCACGATTGCACCTTGCTTATTGACCAGCATTTCTTCTGCCATACGCTGTAAATCGTAATCAATCGTGAGCTTGATGTCTTTACCGGTAACAACCTCTTTGTCTAAGGCTCCATTTTTATAAGAACCGATATTCCTTAAGCGGATATCTTTTTGAATATACTGAACTCCTTTTACGCCGCGAAGTTCATTTTCATAAGATTTTTCAATTCCCGTTTTCCCGATGAAATCTCCCGGAAGATAATAGACAGAATCTTTTTTCAGCTCTCTTTCATTGACCTCATTCGTATACCCCAAAAGGTTTCCGGACGTAGAAACTTCATACTGCCGCTGAGGTCTTGACACAATACTGAATGCCGGATATTTGAAAATGATTTCCTGTATTCTGGCAATTTCCTCACGACTTAGATTCTTCATAAAAGTCATCGGAGTTAATTTCGAAAAATACTTTTCCTTTTTTATAGCATTAACATTTTTGATGAAATCGGCTTTGCTGATTCTCACCAAATTGCAAAAATCTATGGTATCGAAGTCCGGTTTTAATAATGCTGCAGTAAAAGAGATTTCATAAGCAGGCTGGTTTCCAACCATGATTTTCCCGTTTCGGTCAAATATAACGCCGCGCTGTGGAATAATGTATTCGGTTTTTATTGAGGTATTGGCCGCGTTCAGCGCATACCGGTCCGTGAACAACTGCAAATAAGCAAGCCTTGCTATAAAAATTATAGCAATTAAGGATAAAACAATGGAGATTTTTAAAAATTGCGGTTTCAGACTTTTTGTTTGATTTTAAATGCTAAAGCATAAATAATGATAAAGATAAATGAAATCCCACTTGTTGCCAAAACATTAAGGAAGATATCGAAAAATCTACTAAATTTAAAGATTTCAATATATTGAACAAGTGCCTGATGGATAAAGATACTCATAAATACAAAAAGAAAAAACTGAGACCACTGCAAAGAATGGAAAGAAAAGAAATCCGTAGAAGTATCCGTAGAAGTTCTGAAAATAAGGGTTCTGAAATAAGCAATGACCGTTGTTGCAAATGCATTGATTCCCCAGGTGTACAAAAAAGCATCAATTCCTAATCCCAAAATAAAACTCAACAGCAAAAACTGGTATTTATTTCGAAAGAAAGGATAAAACATGACGAACACCGGATATATCACTGGCGTATATTTTCCGAAAAGAGTGATGCGGTTAAGAACAAAAATTTGTAATGCGATAAGCAAAACAATAATCAGGATATCTGTAAAAAGTGCTCTACTTATCATTTCTCTCTTTTTATGGTCGCTTGCAAAGTATCTTCAATCTTACGGACTTCTGCTTTTTTCAGATTTTTCACCACATATATTTTACTCAGATTTCCCATCTTTTCACTCAGTTCCACCGAGATATCCCAGAAGCCTGTTTTGTTATCGACTTCATAACCGGCAATTTTACCGATCATAATACCTTGTGGGAAAATAGCAGATTTGCCGTCGGTTACAATCGTATCGCCAACCTGAAGCGGAACATATTTCGGTATATCCGACAGATGCATAATTCTGGAATCATCGCCGCGCCAGGTGAGTGTCCCGAAATATCCGGATTTTTTCAGCGACGCATTGATTTTAATTTTATTTAAACTTAAAATCGATTGTACCAAAGAATAAGAGTCGGTAGTATTTATAACGATTCCGGCAATTCCCCCGGGCGCCATAACTCCCATTTTGGGCATCACACCATCTCTTTTTCCTCTGTTAATGGTAAAATAATTGTCTTTTCGGTTGATGCTGTTAAATACGATTTCGCCATCGACAAAAGTATAGATTTGTCCACTTCCGACGGTGTCGTGCACTTTACGGAATTCAGGATTTGCTCCTGCATCTTTGCCGTAAAGCTGCATCATTAAACTTTTATTTTGCGTAACCAGCTGATCATTGGTTTGTTTCAGTTTCAGGTAAGAAGTCCCTTCATCGATATATCCCGAAACCCAGGAATTAAAGGCAGCAGATTGCCCCGCAATCCACGACTGTTGCATTGAGTTTCTACTGAAAATCAATACGATAGCTGTGAGTTGCAGAAATATAAAGAAGACGAATAAACCGTTCTTCGAAAATAATCTCAGCAAAAATCCCATCTGTTAGTTTCGTAAAAAATGATTTATTACTTAATTAGGAAGTTGAATTTATCCATGTTTTTCAAGGCGATTCCTGTTCCGCGAACTACCGCTCTTAACGGATCTTCAGCAACAAAAACCGGCAGGCCAGTTTTCTTATGAAGTCTGTCTGCAAGGCCTCTTAACAAAGCACCACCTCCGGCAAGATAAATTCCGGTTTTGTAAATATCAGCTGCCAATTCCGGCGGAGTCAGTGAAAGAGTTTCCATTACGGCATCCTCAATTCTAACAATCGATTTATCCAGAGCACGTGCGATTTCTTTATAGTTCACCATAATTTCTTTTGGCTTACCGGTAATTAAATCACGGCCTTGAACCGGAATATCTTCAATATCAACATCAAGATCTTCGACGGCAGAACCCACTTCGATTTTTATTCTTTCAGCAGTTCTTTCACCGATATATAAATTGTGATGTGTTCTTAAATAATAGGCGATATCATTGGTAAATACATCTCCGGCAATTTTCACAGATTTATCACAAACGATTCCTCCAAGAGCAACTACCGCGATTTCTGTCGTACCACCACCTATGTCGATGATCATATTCCCTTCCGGTTTCTGCACATCGATTCCTACCCCGATTGCTGCAGCCATTGGTTCATAAATCAAACGGACTTCTTTCGCATTTACTTTCTGGGCAGAATCTCTTACGGCACGTTTTTCTACCTCGGTAATACCGGACGGAATACAGATAACGATCTTTAAAGTCGGCTGAAAAAGTTTTCCTTTGATCCCCGGAATTTGCTTGATGAATTCTTTGATCATGTGCTCAGAAGCATGAAAATCAGCGATTACGCCATCCTTCAAAGGCCTGATGGTTTTGATGTCTTCATGCGTTTTACCCTGCATGTGTTTTGCTTTCTCCCCAACTGCAATTGGTTTTCCTGTCGAACGCTCGATTGCAACAATCGATGGTTGATCTACCACAATTTTATTATTATGTATAATTAGTGTGTTCGCAGTTCCTAAATCAATCGCAATGTCTTGCGTGAACATATCAAATAACCCCATTTTTATGCTAAATTTTTAAAGTGTACAAAGATATAGATTTAGAACCGTTCTAAAAATTAGATCGCTCCTAATTTTGGTTAAAATTTTATTAAAATTTCCTTCTTTTATATAGATAACTTTTTAATTACCATAATATTTCATTTCCAAAAAAAATAATGACCTGCTGAACCGAGGTTATAGATTTTAGTGATAATCTTCATATTTGATATCCTTCACCAATTCAATTTAAAACCTTAAATTTGCGATTGCTCTATGACTAAGGATAATAACATTCACCAGACCGCTAATTTCGCCGTTCTCAGCGTCAGTTTTGAAAAAGCTGATGCAGAAATACGGGGCAAATTTGCTTTCTTTGATGAGCATGTAAAATATTTTGTCAACCAGATTCATGATTTGAATCTGGGAGATGCTTTTGTGGTTTCTACTTGCAACAGAACCGAAATTTACACGACCACTCAAAATTATCTTCTGATTGCAGAATTATACTGTAAAATCGTGGGCGTCAGCATCACCGATTTCATGAAATATGTGAATATTCTGAAACGGGAAGAAGCCCTTAATCATCTTTTTCGGGTAGCAGGAGGTTTAGAGAGCCAGATTATTGGTGATTTCGAAATCATTGGGCAAATCAAAAATGCCTACCACCGGTTTAAAAAAGAAAAGAAAAACTCCAATCCTTTTTTAGAAAGATCCATCAACTCTGCCATACAGATTTCCAAAAGAATTAAGAACGAAACAGGAATTTCTAATGGCGCTGCCTCCGTTTCCTATGCGGCTGTTCATTATATCCTGAAAAATCAAATGCAAATTTCCGAAAAGAATATTCTGCTTCTCGGGGTGGGAGAAATCGGGCAAAACACCGTGGAGAATCTGGTAAAACATGTTTATAAACCCAATGTGAAAATTGCAAACAGAACTGCAGAAAAAGCAGAAAAAATTGCCGAGAAATATAAAATCCCTCATATCGAATTCGACCAGTTACAGAACGAGTTGACCAAAACAGATATTTTGATTGTCGCCACGGGAGCACAGCATCCGATTATTAATAAATCGCATTTCCCCAATGGCAGAGAAACTTTGATTATCGACCTTTCAATTCCAAACAATGTGGAGAAAGATGTTACGGAGAACGAAAATGTAAGTTTAGTCGATATCGATCAGTTGTCCCTTCATATTAATGAAACCATGGTTCAGCGTCAAAAGGAAATTCCAAAAGCGGAAGAAATCATCAAAGAAATGTCTAAGGATTTTCTGGAGTGGGAAAAGAAAAGAAAACTGGCGCCCAACATCCATCATTTCAAAGCGATGTTGAAGAATATGGAGCGTAATGAAATGCATAAAATTCACAAAAAACATCAATATGTGGAGGTAGATGATATGCAGCTTTCAGAAAAAATGATTCAGAAAATCACCAACCGTTTCGCAAAATACATCATCGATAATCCCTGGAAAGCCGATGAAATAAGTAAATTAATGCACGAAATTTTAGTAGAACAACCAAATAAAGAGTTCAATGAGAAGCATTAAAATAGGTACAAGAAACTCACCGCTCGCATTGTGGCAAGCAAGAGAAGTTGCCAGAAATCTGCAAAATAACAATTGCAAAACCGATATCACCCCGATTGTTTCAACCGGAGATAAAAACCTTACCGAACCTCTTTATGCAATGGGGATTACCGGAGTTTTTACAAAAGATTTAGATATCGCGTTATTAAATAATGAAGTGGACATTGCCGTGCACTCCCTGAAAGATATTCCGACTCAGCTTCCTCATAATATAGAGATTGTCGCTGTATTGCAACGCGATTTTCCCCAAGACGTTTTGGTAAGAAAATCGACTTCTAAAAATAAAGAGCTGCATGAGTTGAAAATTGCCACCAGCAGTTTAAGACGCCGTGCATTCTGGGCAAAATATTTTCCGGAAACCGAGTTTTGCGATATCCGTGGAAATGTACAGACCCGTCTCCAGAAATTAGAAGATCAGGATTTCGATGCGACCCTGTTTTCATTAGCAGCAATTGAAAGAATGAATTTAGCGGTAGACTATGAGTTTCTTCCAATGATGATTTCTGCGCCGGCACAAGGCGTGGTTGCTGTCACCGCAAGAGCTGATGACCATGAAATAAAAGAATTATTCGAAAAAGTAAACCATAGGGAAACTCAGATTTGTATCGACATTGAAAGAAATTTCTTACAAACTCTGGAAGGAGGTTGTACCGCACCAATTGGCGCTTTTGCAGAAATCAATGACAAAGATGAAGTGAGATTTATTGGCAGACTATGTTCATTAGACGGTAAAAAATGCATGGAAATCGATGAAATTTTCACATGGAATGATCAGGAAAATTTTGGAGAAAAATTAGCTCATATCATTTTAAAAGACGGCGGGAGAGAATTGATGCAGGAGATTAAACTGCACCTTCAATAAAATCCGCAACAATATTATATAATAGGAATTATTGATAATTTATTTGTAATGAATATTCTGTTTACAAAAATGCTCGATGAAAAAGAAGTTTCCGATATCCTTGGAAGCCATTTTTCAAGTCATTTTTTAGAGGTAATTAAAATCAAACCTCTTCACCTTGCTCCATTCCCTCTCGGGAATAATTCGCTGATTTTCACGAGTGTAAATGGAGTAGAATCATTTTTTAAAAATGGTTTTAAACCTCATGAAAATTTCGCCGCAAAAAATTATAACAAGATTTACTGCGTCGGAAGGAAAACCAAAATGCACTTGCGGAAATATGGTTTCGGTGTATTTAAAACGAAAAAAAACGCAAAAGAACTTTCAGACTTTATTATTGAAAATTGCTCCAAAGAAAAATTCATTCATTTCTGCGGAAATTTAGCATTGGATATTCTTCAGGAAAAATTGCCGTTGCAAAATATTGGCTATAAAAAAGTAGTCGTGTACGAAACGGAATTGCTGTATCCAAAACACGAAGGAAGCTATGATGCTATTGCTTTTTTCTCACCAAGTGGCGTACGCAGTTTCATTAAAAACAACAGTTTAGACTTTCAGCAAATCTATGCAATTGGTGAAACCACTGCTGCAGAAGTTAAAAAATATACCACCCAAAAAATATTTATAGGGAAAGACAATGACCTAAGCGCTTTGCTTAAATTAATTAAAAAAGAAGGAGAAACAATAAACTCCTATTAAGAAACTTCGGTTTCTGATTTTATTTAAAGATTATGATTAAAAACGATTTGTATTTAAAGGCATTAAGAGGCGAAACCGTAGAGCGGCCGCCAGTTTGGATGATGAGACAGGCGGGAAGGTTCTTACCCGAGTTCCGTGCAATGCGTGATGAATATGATTTCTTCACCAGATGTCGCACGCCGGAATTGGCTTCAGAAATCACCATGATGCCAATCCGAAGATATCCTTTGGATGCTGCGATTTTATTCTCAGACATCTTAGTTGTTCCTCAGGCAATGGGAATGAATTTCGAGATGCGGGACGGAATTGGACCGTGGCTGGAAAAGCCGATCCGTACTTTAGAAGATGTGCAGAATGTTATTGTTCCTGATGTTGATGAAACTCTGGGATATGTTTTTGATGCAATCGAACTGACTTTGCATAAATTAGATAACGATATTCCTTTAATCGGTTTTGCCGGTTCACCATGGACGATTTTATGCTACTGTATCGAAGGAAAAGGTTCCAAAGCCTGGGATATTGCAAAGAGTTTCTGTTTCAGAAATCCTGAAGCCGCACATTTATTATTACAGAAAATTACAGATACTACGATAGCTTATTTGAAAAGAAAAGTGGAGAAAGGCGTTTCGGCTGTTCAGGTATTTGATTCCTGGGGCGGTGCGTTGTCGCCGGAAGATTATCAGATTTTCTCCTGGCCATATATCAACCAGATTGTAGAAGCGTTAAGTCCGTTAACTCACGTAGTTGTTTTTGGCAAAGGATGCTGGTTTGCTTTAGAAGAAATGACTTTATCTAAAGTTTCTGCGCTGGGCGTTGACTGGACGATTACTCCGGAACTGGCACGAACACTGACCAATCACACCATGACCTTGCAGGGGAATTTCGATCCTACAAGATTGCATTCGTCACCGGAAACCATCACCAAAATGGTCACCGAAATGATTAACCGTTTCGGAAAAGACCGCTATATCGCAAATCTCGGTCACGGAATTTTACCGAATATTCCTCTGGAAAATGCAGAAGCATTCATCAGAGCGGTAGTTGACTGGAAACCGAACTAAAACTTTAGTTTAAAAACATTTGCCACGAATGCACGAATTTTTTATTTGTGAATTCGTGGCTTTATTATTTTTAAATTTCGTAATAAAGCAATTCTTCGTCATCACCAGAAAGACGAACAGTCGATTGGTATTGAAGTCCCAATTTTTCAATAAGTTTTTGAGAGGCGATATTTTCTTTTGAAGTGATTGCAGAAATCTTTTTTAAACCAAATTCTGAAAAGGCAGTTTTGATTAAATGATTTGCAGCTTCAAAACCAAAACCTTTTCCCTCAAATTCTGGTAAGAATGAAAAACCGATATCGTGAACTTCTAAACCTTCTCTTTCAAAAATCCCGACGCTGCCAATCTTCTGACCTGTAGATTTCAAACTGATGAGATAATTCCCATAGCCTAATCTTTCGGCCTGAGGAAGAAATTTAGCGATGATATAATTTTCAGCATCTTTAACGGATTTAATATTCCGGTCTCCAATAAATTTTATAAAGTTCGGTGAGTTATACAGTTCGAAAATAAATTCGGAATCATCTGTTGACATTGGTTTTAGCAATAATCTTTCTGTTTCTGTCATTTCTATTTTTTTCATTAAATTCCTTTTTTTCCTGCCAGGATCATTTCGATCATTTTAATTTTTCTATTTTCACGGGTTTCCGGTTTTTTCGCTTCCACAATCCAGCGGATATATTCTTTGCGATGCGTATAACTCATGTCGTCAAACAATTCTTTCGCCTTTACATTTTCATTAAAAACAATTTGAACATCTTCGGGAATAATTACGATTCTCTCTTCTTTATCTTCCCAAAGTTTTACCGAAACTTCATCGCCGAAAGATTTCCCAAGCTGTTTTCGGACTTCCTGTGTTAAGCCCAAAATATGACGGTCGCTTTTCATTTTAACTAAACTTCCGCGGTATTCAACTTTCTCATCAAACAGCGCTTTTATTTTCACTAAACCTTTTTTGCCAAAGCACTTCTCAGTAGAGAAAGGAAATTCAACATAAGCCGCATTGATTTCTCCATTTTGTAAAACAGGACCTTTAAACGAAATAAAATCTGTCATTTTTAAATAAAATTAGATTCAAATTTATAAAAATTGATGGCACAGATATGGATTATGGAAAGAAAATTTTAAAATGAAAAAAACAGGATCAGCATTCATCGCTATTTTCGTCCTTTTATTCCTCGCAAATTGTACCGCTCAAACCAACATTTCCGAAAATATAAAAAAAGACTGGATGTTGGTCGAATTTCAGGACTTCAGCAAAGATTTTATGGCGAGCAGCAAAGCACATCTTAATTTAACTGATCAAAAAGAGCCGGCAAGATTCTCAGCAAATATGGGCTGCAACAATATGTTTGGTTCAGCAACTTTTAATGCAAACGGAACGGTGAAATTTTCAGAAATTGGGAGTACGATGATGTTTTGTGATAAAGCAATGGATCTGGAATCTGCTTTTGGAAGAGAACTTCCGACAATGACGAACTATAAAGTTGACGGGCATTACCTTACTTTAACCAATGCTGCGGGAAAGAAAATGAAATTTGTCGCTGCTGATTGGGATTAAGAATTATTAAATAGTATAAAAATCTCAGGCAATTTTATCTGATATTTTTAATGGTAAATTCAAAGTATTATCTTTGTACAAATGCCGAAAGGAAATTTATGTTAGAAAAAAAAGAACACTCATACGAAAAAGCCGTTTTAGTAGGCTTAGTTACCCAAAATCAAAGTGAAGAAAAGCTTGTCGAATATATGGATGAGCTCGAGTTTTTGGCGTTGACCGCCGGAGCGACCATTGACAAAAGATTCATTCAGAAATTGACGCAACAGGATCCTAAAACTTTTATTGGAAGCGGAAAAGCTCAAGAAATAAAGGATTATGTAAAATCAAACGGAATCGGAACCGTGATTTTTGATGACGAACTTTCACCTTCGCAACTGAAGAATCTTGGAAAAGAAATGGAGGATGTTAAGATTTTAGATAGAACGAATCTAATTCTCGATATTTTTGCTCAAAGAGCTCAAACTTCTTACGCAAGAACTCAAGTGGAACTCGCTCAGTATCAGTATTTACTCCCAAGATTGAGCAAAATGTGGTCTCACCTTGATAAGCAAAAAGGAGGAATCGGAATGCGTGGTCCTGGGGAAACAGAAATTGAAACCGACAGAAGGATTATTCGGGATAGAATAACATTATTAAAGGAGAAATTAAAAACCATTGATAAGCAAATGGCTACCCAAAGACAAAACCGTGGTAAAATGGTTCGTGTAGCGCTGGTTGGTTATACCAATGTCGGGAAATCTACGCTGATGAACGCGATTTCTAAATCGGATGTTTTCGCTGAAAATAAGCTGTTTGCAACTTTAGATACGACTGTACGAAAAGTGGTGATTGGGAACTTACCTTTTTTATTAACGGATACTGTTGGATTTATCAGAAAACTTCCGACCCAATTGGTAGAGAGTTTTAAATCAACTTTGGATGAAGTCCGTGAAGCAGATTTATTGATTCATGTGGTTGATATTTCCCACGAAAGTTTTGAAGATCATATCAATTCTGTGAACCAAACTTTAATGGAAATAAATGCGCATCAAAAACCGATGATCATGGTTTTCAATAAAATTGATGCTTTCGCTTACCAGAAAAAAGACGAAGACGATTTGACACCCGAAACCCGGAAAAACATTTCTCTTGATGAATGGATGAAAACCTGGATGTCGAAATCACAATATCCAACCGTATTTATTTCTGCGTTGAACAAAGAAAACTTCCCGGAAATGAAAAAGTTAATTTACGACGAGGTTCTGAAAATTCATACCGCGAGATTCCCTTACAATGATTTCCTGTTTGAATATCATGACGATGAGGAAGTGGAAATGTAAATAGTCATATTTTTATTGAATGAAATTAGATTATCAGAAAATTATTTCAAAAGTATATGCGGATATTATTGCCAAAGAAAATCTTGGTAAAGTCCCAGACTATATTTCTGAACTCGCATGCATCGATGAAAATAAATTTGGCGTCAACTTTACCGATTTAAAACACAACAGTTTTGGCTGTGGTGATTTTGACGAAAAATTTTCCATACAG
The DNA here is from genome assembly GCF_030012525.1 of Chryseobacterium gotjawalense. Taxonomy (NCBI): domain Bacteria; kingdom Pseudomonadati; phylum Bacteroidota; class Flavobacteriia; order Flavobacteriales; family Weeksellaceae; genus Chryseobacterium; species Chryseobacterium gotjawalense. Next base: position 2,286,330 of record NZ_CP124855.1, on the reverse strand, counting down.
AGTATTTCCAAAGTTTTTGCATTGTCTTTTGTTTATGAAAAACTGGAAGAAAAACTTTGGGAAAGAGTAGATGTAGAACCTTCAGGAAGTGCATTTAATTCTTTGATTCAGTTGGAAGCAGATAACGGAATCCCCCGAAATCCTTTTATCAATGCAGGCGCTTTGGTCATTTGCGATATATTACTGGAAATTTGCAACAATCCAAAAGAAGAATTACTTTCTTTTATTCGTGCTCTCACAGAAGATCAGGATATTTCCTTTAACGAAAAAGTGGCTTCGAGCGAGATGCAGAATAGTTTCAGAAATGCAGCGATGTGTAATTTCATGAAATCTTTTGGAAATATTAAAAATAAGCCGGATTCGGTTATAGAACTTTATTGCCATCTTTGTTCGATAGAAATGACTTGCAAACAACTGAGCAAAAGCTTTTTATATTTGGCAAATGAAGGTAAGAAACCTACCGGCGGAATGCGGATTTTATCTTCCAGCAAAGCCAAAAGAATTAATGCAATTTTGCTCACTTGCGGATTTTATGATGAATCGGGCGAGTTTTCTTTTCTCGTTGGATTGCCAGGAAAAAGTGGCGTTGGAGGAGGAATTATAGCAATTTATCCTCAGCATTATTGCGTCACCGTTTGGAGTCCGAAACTCAATGAAAAAGGGAATTCGTACCGCGGCATGAAATTCCTCGAAGAATTTACAACCCTAACCGGCGAAAGTATTTTTTAAAATGATTGAAGAAATAAAATCCGCTTTACAAGATCTTTCCATTCCAGAAAAGAAAGCGTTTTTACCCAGATTTTTCAAAGCCGGAAAAGGAGAATATGCCGAAGGAGACCAATTTATCGGCGTTACCGTTCCGGACCAGAGAAAGATTGCAAAAGAATATTGGAACAGAATTTCATTAAATGAATTAGGACAACTACTATCGTCAGAAATTCATGAACACCGCCTCTGTTCATTATTAATGCTGGTTTCTAAATTTGAAAAATCAAAAGACGCAAAAGAAAAAAAAGAAATCGTTGACTTTTATTTAAAGAATAAAAAATACATCAACAATTGGGATTTGGTCGATACTTCCTGTTATAAAATTTTAGGCCGCTATTGTTTTGAAAATAAAGAGGATTCAATTTTAATAAATTTATCAGAAGAAGATAATTTATGGAGCAAAAGAATCGCGGTAGTTTCAACGATGTTTCACGTGAAAAAAGATTCTTTTCAACTGCTTGAGAAGTTAGTTATCAGAAATTTAAACCATCATCACGACTTGATGCACAAGGCAAATGGCTGGCTTTTGAGGGAAATGGGCAACAGAAATGAACAGCAACTTTTGGATTTCCTCCAACTTCATTATCAAAAAATGCCACGAACAACGCTTCGGTATGCCATTGAAAAACTGGACGAAAATCTTCGTCAGGATTATTTAAAAGGCAGAATATGATGGAAAACATTTTTTACATCAGAGAAATCATCCATTATTCGATGCACTTTATTGTGCCGGTTTTTATTGCAAAAATATTCTTTAAAAATAATTGGAAACACGCTTATTTTCTGCTGCTCGCAACGATGATTGTCGATTTGGATCATGTCTTCGCCAATCCACTTTTCGATCCCAACAGAAACAGTATTGGTTATCATCCGCTGCATTCTTATTGGGCAATCGCTGTGTATTTTCTGGGAAGTTTATTTCTTAAAGGGAATTACAGAATCATCGCAATTGGTTTGCTTTTTCACATGTTCACCGATTTTCAGGATTATTGGCTGTGGAAAAATTGAGTTCGGTTAAGCTGAACTCCATTATTTATATCTCTACTAACGATATAGAATTTGAAAAATAAAAAAGGATAAGCATAAAATTTTTCCATTTTTTTTCTTTATTTTTAATTTAATTTTTCTATATTATCACAAATCGAAATATGAAACTAAAAAAGTTTATTCACTGGACGGTCCTTGTACCGCTTTTATCTGCTGCTTTCTATCTTTTGGGCTTCTTAAATAACACTCCTCTTACCAATATCATAGGGGCTTTGTTATTATTTTCAAGTGTAATGGCAGCGGTGCACCATGCCGAAGTTATAGCACATAAAGTAGGTGAACCCTACGGAACAGTCATTCTTGCAATCTGCATCACGATTTTAGAAGTAGGATTAATTATTTCCTTCATGCTTTCCGGTAGCGAAGGCGCACTCACTTACGCCAGAGATACCGTTTTTGCGGCGGTAATGATTATTCTCAATGGTATTCTCGGAATCTGTATTTGGGTGGGTAGCAGAAAGTATAAAGAACAGTTTTTTATCGCTAATTCGGCAACAACTTATTTAGTGAGTTTGGTGGCGATTTTGGTGCTCACGCTGATTTTGCCCAACTACACCTCTACGAAACACGGTCCTTTTTACAGTAATCCGCAGCTGGTTTTTGTTTCTCTCGCCTGTCTTACTATTTACGGAACTTTTTTAATGTTCCAAAACGTTCGGCACCGCAATTATTTCGTTACCGAAAAGGAAGACAAAACTCCTCACGAAGCAGATCCACCATCGGTTCGAAAAGCTTTAACTAGTCTTTTTTTATTGATTATCTGTCTGGCAGTCGTTATTTTTATGGCCAAAGGACTTTCGCCGGTAATCGAAGGATTTGTAGAAAGTATCGGCGCACCGCATGAGCTGGTGGGAGTAATTATTGCATTTGTCGTTTTGCTTCCCGAAGGTTTGGCCGCAATACGCGCCGCCCGGAACAATCAGATTCAGTCTTCCATTAATTTAAGTTTAGGCTCGGCTTTGGCCAGTGTCGGTTTAACCATTCCCACTGTATCGGTCGTGTGTATTATTTACGATATTCCCTTTGTTTTGGGGCTCGGCATGAAATCGATTATCCTCTTGGCGCTCTCCGTATTTATCGTAATGTTGTCGCTAAGTCGTGGGAAAACGAATCATTTGTACGGAACCGTACTTTTGGTCAATTTGGCGGCGTATATTTTTACGGTGATTGTACCTTAAAATTAACGGGTTTTTCGCGCAACTTCCATTTTGTGAGCCATGAGATTTGCTATGTTTTTTGCTTTGTAAACGGCCAATTCCGCCATTTCGCCGGAGAAATTTTCTTCGACCGTTGCAGTCCATAACATAATCCAATGCTCGAAATGAAATTTTTCCATGGGAACTTCAGCATTGATGGGAAAATGCACTGCCATGGGGTTTCCTTTGTAAGAAATCTGTCCAAATAAAAGCGTTTCCCAAAAAGAATACATTTTGGGCAAATGATGCGACCAGTCGACTTTTGCAACATCATTAAAGAAGAATCCAATCGTCTCATCACTTTGAACTTTATCATAGAAACGATTCACCAAATCCTCAATATCCTGCCTTGTTTCCAATTTTTTCATAGTCCAAAATTAGGCAAAATTTTCAGGTAAATCTTATGACTGTAATCACTGCGCTGGATTCGGGCGGACAATTCGTGCTATCCGCTCATACTCCTCAGTCGGCGTCTCCACTCCGTTCCGTCGCCTCCTTGTGGGGTAACCGCTTCTATCACGGCCGCAGATTTCGCATCAAAATCAACTTCAGTTTCCCGATTTTGGACTAATTTTGCAGTATGGCAACTCTAAAAAGCAAGTTTTCCCATTTACAATCCCGTGACGACACTGGCTTCAGTTCCAATGCCAGCGGTAGATTTGTGCATAAAAATGGAATGCCGAATGTTAGAAGAGCAGGTTTATCAAACCCATTACAGAAGTACAGTTGGTATCACACCATGCTGGATTTACCTTCCTGGAAGTTTATTCTCCTTCTGGTTTTAGGATACATTCTGGCCAATCTCTGTTTTGCTACAATTTATTACAGCATTGGCATCGAGCACCTTACCGGAATTGATAAAAGTACGCCACTCAGTAAATTTACCGATGTTTTCTTTTTCAGTGCCCAAACATTTACCACTGTAGGATACGGTCGGATTGCGCCGGTCGGATTTTTAGCAAGCATGGTTGCTACTTTTGAAGCTTTTTTAGGTTTACTGGCTTTTGCCATTGCCACAGGTTTATTCTATGGAAGATTTTCCCGGCCTCAGGCGTTTTTAAAATTCAGCAAAATTGCATTAATAGTTCCCTATGAGGGAAGCAGTGCTTTAATGTTCAGAATGGCGCCTTATAAAAATAATCTTTTAACAGAAGCTCAGGTCGTCCTCACCTGCGCCATAGATGATCCAGATGAACACGGAGAATTAAAAAGCAAGTTCTTTACTTTAAAGACCGTAATCAGTCAAATTAATACCCTTTCCCTAAACTGGACGGTTGTTCATAAGATCGATGAATATTCTCCCTTCTTTGAATTGACCAAAGAAAACTTTGAAACGATGGATGTTGAAGTATTTGTGCATCTTCGTGCATTTGATGAAGTATTTTGTAACACCGTAGTGCAGCGGACTTCTTATTCGTCTCACCACCAGGAAATTATCTTCGCTCAAAAATTCAACAAGATGTACGCGCCGTCCAGACGTCAAAAAACAACAGTCTTGAATCTGGATTTAATCGATTCTTACACTCCTTATTCTCCCTATTCCATTTAGTAATTATGAATTTAGATTTCTGTAAAACCCAGGCTCTTCAAAAACAGAAAGAACACAAAAAATTTCTGGATTGGATGAAGAAAAAGCCACCCAAAAATCTCGATTATACCGTACAGGAAACTCATGATGAGGTTTTCGAAAAAATAGATTGCCTGCAATGCGCCAACTGTTGTAAAACCACGGGCCCCCTTTTCACTCCGAAAGACATTGAAAGAATCGCCAAACATTTAAAAATGAAAACTGCGGATTTCGAAGATAAATTCCTTAGAACAGATGAAGATGACGATCAGGTTTTACAAAATCTTCCGTGTTGGTTTTTGAATGAAGATAATAAGTGTTCTATCTACGACGTTCGCCCAAAAGCCTGTCGGGAATTTCCCCACACCGACCGCAAAAAGATCTATCAGATTAATAATTTAACGATAAAGAATACCGTCGTTTGCCCCGCTGCTTTTGAATTTGTAGAGCGGTTACAAAAAAAATTAGAAAAGAAATAATCCTTATTAAATTCTCTTAAACTTTAATAAAGTACATTATTACTGCTTAGAAATCCAGGAAAGAAAGCTTAGAATAAAATTGTGGTGCAAATGTAAAAAGCACTTAATTAAAATAATAAAAAGCATTGAAAAATCAATGCTTTTTATCCTTTCACTTTACTTTTTTTCCCATTTCCCCGGGACAGGTTTTTAAGAAAAAAGCCGAAGTAAAACTCCGGCTTCTATTTTATACGACACCTTGCGCCAACATCGCCTCGGCAACTTTCACAAAGCCCGCTATGTTCGCACCTTTCACATAATTTACGTAACCATCTTCTTCGGTACCATAATCGCGACACGCTTTGTGGATTCCGATCATAATTTCCTTTAATCTTGCATCAACTTCTTCAGAAGACCAGTTCAACCGAATTGAATTCTGCGTCATTTCTAAGCCTGATGTGGCAACACCACCTGCATTAGACGCTTTTCCCGGTGAGAACAAAACTTTGTTATCCAGGAAATAGTTGATTGCATCTAAAGTAGAAGGCATGTTTGCTGCTTCGGTTACACAGATTACACCGTTGGCAACTAATGTTTGTGCATCTTCCAGGAATAATTCATTCTGCGTTGCAGCCGGAATTGCAACATCACATTTTACACTCCAGGGACGTTGTCCTGCATAGAATTTAGCACTTGGGAATTTCGTTACGTAATCTTCAGCTCTGTTGTTTCCAGAAGCACGAAGTTGTAATAAGTAATCTACTTTTTCTCCAGAGATCCCGTCTTCGTCATATATGTAACCATCAGGTCCGGAAATTGTTACTACTTTTCCGCCTAACTCATTTACTTTTTTCACCACTCCCCATGCAACATTTCCAAAACCGGAAACAGCGAAGGTTTTACCTTTAACTTCCTGTCCGATTGTTTTGAGCATTTGTTCGCAGAAGTAAACAACACCATATCCTGTCGCTTCAGGACGGATTAATGATCCGCCGTACGCCAGTCCTTTCCCGGTTAATACACCGGTAAACTCATTTCTGATTTTTTTGTACTGGCCAAATAAATAACCAATTTCTCTTGCTCCCACTCCGATATCTCCCGCGGGAACATCGGTTTCAGGACCAATATATTTACACATTTCGGTCATAAATGCCTGACAAAAACGCATCACTTCCATATTGGATTTTCCTTGCGGATCAAAATCCGAACCGCCTTTTCCTCCGCCCATTGGCAAGGTTGTCAGCGAGTTTTTAAAAGTTTGTTCAAAAGCGAGAAACTTAAGTACAGATAAATTCACCGTTGGATGAAAACGAATACCTCCTTTGTACGGACCGATTGCAGAGTTCATTTGAATTCTAAATCCCCGATTCACCTGAATTTCACCAGCATCATTAACCCAAGGAACGCGGAAGATAATGGTTCTTTCTGGCTCTGCCATTCTTTCCAGAAGTTTCATGCCATCATATTCTTTGTGCGTTGCAATGAAAGGAATCACTGTATTGGCAACTTCTTTTACGGCTTGTAAGAATTCTGGTTCGTTTGGATTTTTCGCTTCAATGTCTGCGATAAATTCCTGAATTTTTTGCTCTGTGTTATAATGTTCCATATGCTAGTGAGAATTATTACTAACAAATTTAATTTTTTTTTCAGAACATTCAATAAAAAATTTAAATATTAGGAAAATATCAATAATATTGCTGTTTATTTTTATTAAATTCATAAAAACATCATTAATAATGTTAAAAATTTAAGGTTAATTGTTTTTTAGTATTTTTTTAAAAATGTAAAAAAGCTAAAGCGCAAGATATTGTCTACCCGAAAGCGCTTTTATTAATCCCATAATTTCTAATTGCAATAAATCAGGCAAAATTTTATAGGTTGGTATTTCTAACCTTTGTGAGATTTCGTCTAAAGAAAACGGAGTTTTTTTATCTAATATGGCAAGGATGTTTTTCTGCTGTTCAGGCAGTACCATCTTTATTTCGGAACTGGGAAAAAGTTCGCCAGTTTTCCCGGTATCATTTTGAAAACCAAGCTGATCAACAAGTGAAGTAATCGTAGAAATCACCGCCGCTTTGTTTTGAAAAATAAGCTGATTGCAACCTTGGCTGTATTTCTCGTCGATTCTGCCGGGCAAAGCATACACTTCTCTATTGTAATTGTTGGCAAAAGTTGCGGTGCTGATCGAGCCGCCACCAAAAGCAGTTTCCACGACAATTGTAGCTGGCGTTAAGCCTGCGATGATTCGGTTTCGCTGTATGAAATTCTCCCGGTCCGGCTTTTGAGAAGAATTGAATTCGGTAAACAAAACGCCGTTTTCTTCGAGAATTTTTTGCGAAAGTTTTCGGTTTCTGGAAGGGTAAAGGGTATGAAAACCGTGCGCCAGAACGGCAACAGTCTGGATTTTGTTTTTTATGGAAATATCGTGAACCTCAGCATCGACTCCAAGGGCCAAACCACTGACGGTGGTGATGTTTTCATTTTTGACCGCATTCAAAAAATTTTCAATAAATTGTTTTCCGTAATCTGAAATATTCCTGGTACCTACTATGCTTACTGCTTTTTTTGAAGAGTCAAAATCTCCTTTTTGATAGAGAATAGCTGGCGCATCGTCACATTCGTTTAAAATTGTTGGTAAATCTCCGAGATGACGCAGGTTAATTTTAATATTGTTTTTGACGCAAAATTCAATTTCTTTCTCTGCAAATGTTAAGTGGTCGGGATTTCCGATTTCAACTGCAATTTTTCTTCCGATACCAAAAATAGTTTGTAAGCCTGATTTTGAAAGATCCCAAACCTCTTTCGCCGAACCAACCTCTGCCACTAATTTTCGGAAAATCACATCTCCGATTAAAGGGCAGTGCCGCAATGCGATAGCGTAAAGAGTTTCGTCGTGACGCATAATGAAGTTTTTCCAAAATTATCAAAAATTATTCATTTTTACGGAGTTCATCTAACCGTTCCCATACATTTTCTTTCTTTTTATAAGGAAGCTCCAGAAAATCTTCAGGATGATTTTCTTTATACTCCTGCCATAGTTTGTCGTCTTTTTCACTGTAATAGTTAGGAAATTCCCAAATGTATTTCACTTTTTTTTCACCTGATTTCCGGAAAACAAATGCCATTAATATCCCAATAGCTGCACCGGATAAATGGGACTGCCAAGATACTCTGCTTGGTTCTGACAGCTGAGAAAATAATTCCTCAGGCAAAACACCCCAAATTAAACTGCCGTAATACAACGCAACGATCATCGAAACGGATAAGAATTTCATATTCCATCGGAATATGCCACTGAAAAACAAGAAAAAAGCCATTACGTAAACAATTCCACTGGCGCCGATGATGCAAACATGGTTAAATTCTCCAGTATAAATGTCGATTGGTGGCAAAAGCCAAACTAAAAACCCTGTTAAAATCCATCCAAGAAAAAATATTTGTTTTGCAATAAAAGGATAAAATTGAAATAACAGAAATATTAAAACAAAAACAGGAATGGAATTACCAAAAATATGATCAAAGTTTCCGTGAAGAAAAGGCGACAGGAAAATACCCTTCAGTCCGGAAGGATTTAGCGGAATGATGGCGCCTGAACAACCACTGAACCAACCGATATGTTGCAATAAATATCCCAGCCACATCGCCGCGACCACGATGGTTGCGTAAAGCACGGCTTTGAAGTTAAGTTGGTTTCTGAGCATGGTTTATTTTTTGACAAAACGCTGACCAAAATTATTATTAAGTAATTATGGCGAAATCTTTTATAAATGTAATTAAAATCAGACAAAAAGTACGAAATAGTATAAGAGTACGTTTTTTAAATTTATTTGTTTGTCTTAAATTTGCCCACTATGAGAAAGTTGTATACTGTTATTATGTCATTGGGTTCATTGGCCGTTTATTCCCAGAAAGATAAAAATATCCTGACTGAGATCGATTCTATTTCACAAAGCAGATGGAAAGCTACTGCGCTGAATTTGGACAGTCTGGCAAATCCGAAACTGGAAAAATTCACTCCTGTATTTAAAGATACGATTGTTATCCGTGACCGCATCACTATTACCGGTAGCGAGGACGACATTCCGGTTACCCCTTATAATATTTTGCAATTAAAAGATCCGATTAAATGGTTTTATTATGGCCAGAACAACTTAATTTTCAATCAGTCTTCTTTTTCTAACTGGAATTCTGGAGGCAATAATAATATTGGAATTATCGGAAAAATCAATTATACTTTAAGTTATAAAAACAGAAAACATTTCTTAGACAACAATATACAATTAGGCTACGGTTTTTTATCTTCCCAGGGAGAATCATCCAGAAAGACAGAGGATTACATTAACATCATGACCAATTACGGCTACGATATCGGAAAGAATTTCTACTTATCCACTGGTTTTCAGTTTCTCTCGCAATTCTCTACAGGATATAATTATGCAGTAACACCAAATCCTTCTTTCGCGGACCGGATTTCCCGATTTATGTCACCGGGCTATGTCTACGCCGGGGTCGGAATTTTGTATAATCCAAATGAAAATTTCCAGATGATTATAAGACCGGTAAATGGTAAGTTTACCTTTGTTACAGATCCTTTGCTGCAGCAAATGGGTAGATATGGTTTAGAAAGAGATGGCCAGTCGGTGAGAGCTGAAATCGGTGCTTTGGTGAATGTTGTTTACCGCTTGAAGATTTACAAAGACATTAATTTAGTGAATCAGCTAAATTTATTTAGCAATTATGCCTTTCATCCGGAGAGAGTTGATATTGCATACAATGGTTCTCTCAATTTTAAATTCAATAAATTTATCAATACCACTATAGGTTTGGATCTGCTTTATGATCATGATCAAATCAAGAAACTTCAATTAAAACAAACCTTGGGAGTTGGCTTTTCTTATAATTTTGGTTTCGAAGTTAAGGAAAAGAATAAAAAAATGATTAAGCCTTTCGTTGCGAATTAACCAAAAATTTACGATGTTGGAAATAATTTTTCATTTTAAAAATCATCCACCAATTCATTTGGAGCGGTATTTTTTATACATTCCAAAATTCACGGTCTAAACTGCGGTACTGAATTGCTTCTGAAATATGAGCGGCATTTAATGCCTCTGCCTGCTCCAAATCGGCAATTGTACGGGAAACTTTTAAAATTCTATCAAAAGCGCGTGCAGATAAATTGAGTTTTTCCATGGCTGTTTTAATAAGGAACTGAGAATCTTCATCGAGTTCGCAAAACTTCTCAATTTCCCGCGGTCCCATTTGGGCATTATAGTGAATGTCGGATTCTTTGTACCGGTTGCTTTGAATTTCGCGTGCCATTAAAACGCGCCTTCTTATTTCATCACTTTGTTCTCCTTTCCTTTTATCTGCGAGTTGCTCGAACTCTACCTTTTGCACTTCGATATGAATATCGATTCTGTCGAGCAATGGTCCGGAAAGCCTGTTCATATACCGCTGCATCTCAAATTGCGAAGAAGTATTGTTGGGATCATCCGGAAAAAAACCGCTGGGACTGGGATTCATGCTCGCCACCAGCATAAAGCTTGCCGGATAATTCACCGTGAACTTCGCACGGGAAATCGTGACTTCACGATCTTCTAGCGGTTGGCGCATCACTTCTAAAACTGTTCTTTTAAATTCCGGCATTTCATCCAGAAACAAGACACCGTTATGCGCCAACGAAATCTCGCCAGGTTGAGGATAACTGCCTCCTCCGACCAAAGCGACATCTGAAATGGTGTGATGCGGACTTCTAAAAGGGCGAACGGTCATTAACGAGGTTTCTGTTCCGATTTTGCCGGCGACAGAATGTATTTTAGTTGTTTCCAGCGCTTCCCTTAAAGTTAAAGGCGGAAGTATGGTAGGAACCCTCTTTGCCAACATCGTTTTCCCGCTTCCTGGTGGCCCGATTAAGATAATGTTGTGACCACCGGCCGCTGCCACTTCCATCGCGCGTTTTGCGGTTTCCTGACCTTTCACTTCTGAAAAGTCATTGGGAAAATGGTGGATTTTTTCCTGAAACTCTTTGCGGATATCGATCGTGGTCCGTTCCAGTGGAATCCCTTCATTAAAGAAATCTACGACTTCTTTGATATTATCAACACCATAAACTTCCAGATCGCTCACGATGGCGGCTTCGCGAATATTAAGTTTTGGCAGGATGATTCCCTTAAACCCTTCTTCTTTTGCTTTGATGGCAATCGGAAGCACTCCTTTTATAGGCAATAATCCACCATCCAAAGACAGTTCGCCCATGATGATATATCTGCTGATTTCTTCGGCGTTAATCTGTTCAGAAGCGGCAAGTATTCCCAGAGCTATACTCAAGTCATAGGCAGAACCTTCTTTCCGTAAATCGGCGGGTGCCATATTGATCGTTATTTTCTTGCCGGGAATTTTAAATCCGATATTTTTCAATGCCGCCGATATCCGGTAAGTGCTTTCCTTAATCGCATTATCCGGAAGACCGACCAGATGATAACCAACGCCGCCGGTATCTACATTAACTTCGATGGTGATTGTTTGAGCAGAAACTCCGAAAATGGCACTCCCGTAAATTTTTACTAACATACTCTGTGTTTTGAGATTAAAATTACCAAATTAATCTCAATCTTTTGAAAAAGAATTACGTTTGTAAAGTTTAAGGTTTTTACAGAAAACGATTTAAAAGCAAAAATCCCACAGATAGTGAGATTTTTTGAAGTGGGTGGTACTGGGTTCGAACCAGCGACCTCTGCGATGTCAACGCAACGCTCTAAACCAACTGAGCTAACCGCCCTTAATTAAAAATAAACCTCAGATAGTTCTGAGGTTTATTGGGTGGGCCCTGAGGGATTCGAACCCCCGACCCTCTCGGTGTAAACGAGATGCTCTGAACCAACTGAGCTAAGAGCCCGATACCATTTTTTGATTTTTCAAATTTTGGTTTTGCAAATATACACTTTTTTTCTAATCTTCAAAATGATTAATTAAACACAAAACAACTGTGCTAACTGCATTAAATAAAAAAAACCTCAGAATAAACTGAGGTTTCCTGGGTGGGCCCTGAGGGATTCGAACCCCCGACCCTCTCGGTGTAAACGAGATGCTCTGAACCAACTGAGCTAAGAGCCCAATACCATTTTTGATGTGTCAAATTTTGGTTCGGCAAATGTACAAAAAAATTCTAATCCTCCAAATTTTTTTCTAAAAATTCCCCGACCACAAAGTTGCTTCCGCCAATGAAAATCATTTCTTCTTTTTTAACTTCTTGTTTTGCAAAAAGATAAGCCTCCTGAACCGTGTTAAAAATTTTATAATTTATTTTTGATTTTTTTAATAAATCTTCATAATCCTCTGGGTGACGGCCCCGGTTGTTAGTTGGTTTTGCAAAATAGAAGATGGAATGATCCGGAAGAATCTGCAAAACTTCGTTAATATTCTTTTCAGAAACAAATCCTAAGATGATATGTTTGAATTTCTGGATCGAATTAAGCTGTTCAAAAACCTGTTCCAAGCCAGCCTGATTGTGTGCAGTATCGCAAATAATGAGAGGATCGCTAGAAAATTCAAACCAGCGGCCGATAAAGTTGGTGTTTTTGTAAACGTTTAAAAGTCCGTCTTCGGTATTTTTATCTGAAATGTTCAGTCCTAAATTTTTTACTTCTTTAATTAAAGACAATACCACCTTAATGTTTTTCTGTTGATAATTTCCTTTTAAATCAGATTTGATATTACTGCTAATCACGGTCGCATCAATGAATTGAGCTTTTTTTTCAATTGCTGTGTTTTCAATGATATTTTTCACTACTGCATTTTCAGCTCCTGAGACCACAGCAATGCCTGGTTTAATAATTCCGGCTTTTTCGAAGGCAATTTCTTCAATGGTATTTCCCAGCAGATCCTGGTGATCCAGAGCGACATTGGTAATCGCAGTGATCATCGGTCTAATGATATTGGTGGAATCTAATCTGCCGCCCAGGCCGACTTCGATAATGGCGTAATCTACTTTTCTCTGGTAAAAGTATTCAAAAGCCATAATCGTAGTGAATTCAAAAAAAGAAGGCGTGATTTCCTGGGGCAAATTTCTTAGCTTTTGAATGAACTGGTAAACGAATTCTTTATCGCAATTCTCGCCGTTAATTTTTATCCTTTCGGTAAAATCAATAAGATGTGGTGAATTGTAAATTCCGACTTTGAAGCCAGCTTCCTGCAATACCGATCCAAGCATATTGCAGGTAGAACCTTTTCCGTTGGTTCCGCCGATATGAATCATTTTCAGTTTTTCCTGTGGATTACCGAACAGGGTACAGAGTTTTGTGATATTCTCCAGTCCTGGCTTATAAGCCTTTTGACCGTCGGTTTGGTAACTCGGCATCTGCACGAACAGCCAGGCGATTGCTTCTTGGTATTGCTGATTTGTCATGGTACAAAAATCCTAAATATTATTGGTATCTGACTATTTTTGTTTTGATTCTGCGCTATATTTTGGGATGGCATCGCGACCGGTCTTAAGTGGAAATTCTTTCTTTTTACATTAGCGTCAGTGGTGACGGAAAAAGATTGGGCGTGGAAAGTGGAAAAGTCACCAATAAAATATACTTTCGACGGAGTAAAATTGCCGTCGGAATAATTTTTAAAAAGTAATACTATATACTCCTGTGGATGAGGTATTTGATTTTTCGGCTTTTACATATTGCTTAACCCAACTTACGGAAGTTGAGACCACGCAGGCATCGGAAATACCGCCGGATCGTCGTGCGGAAACCACGTTTCCGGCTTTGTCCACTGTGTAAGAAATTGTGATGCTCCCGCTTGCAGGGCAGTTGTGTGATGGCTGCGCGCCGCCACGGCCCATGGTTCCAGGAATGTAGCCTATTAATTTTCGGTCGATACCAATTTTGCTGTCGCCGTTACCATCGCCGCCAAGAGGGTCGCCCTGGTTTCCGATTCCTGTGCCGTCACCTTGCGAACCAGGTTTTGTACCTCTTCCTTTGATTAGATTTCCGATAGCTGCACTTCCTTTTCCGTCGCCGTTTCCTGTGGCAGAATTTGCCGAGGTTGTTTTGGAGCTGGAGGTTTTGGCCGCTGGTTTTGAAGATGTGGAGGCAGTAGAAGTTTTGGCGTTTTTATCAGATTTATCGGCAGTTTTTACTGCATTTTTAGCATCTGTTCCGGTGATGATTTTTTCTTTCGGAGTTTCTTTTTTGGCGGGAGAAACAACGGCAGGTTTTTCTATAATTTTTGTTTTAGATTCGGGTTCAGCGGGCTGGTCTTCAACACTGGAGTTTGCCTTCGCGGCTAGACTTCCTTCTTGGTTTGCGGGTTCTTCCACACCATTTCCGTTTCTGTTATCTCCGAAATTAATGAGCATTTGCGTCACCACTTCTTTTTTCTCCGGAATATTTTCGGTGAATTTGTAAACAAAAATAAACAGCAGAAGCAGGGACCAAATAATCGCAGTGATAATGCCGCTTTTCAGTTTGTCCTTGTTTTCTTCCCGGATATTGATGCTGTGGTCGTTCATTTTTAACGATTAATCTTCTTTGGTTGTTGCGATTGCAATATTGAATTTATGTTTTTCGGCAATTTCCATCGCAAAAACCACGTCTTTGTGATAGGAGTTTTCATCTGCCCGAATGGTGAAAGAAGGTGTTTTCGAGTTTTGTAATTTATCAACGATAATCGATTCCAATGCTTCTTTTTTTACCAAAACATCATCTACAAAATACGAGCCGTCTGCTTTGATTGTTACCGTAACCTGGCTGGGAATATTTGGATTTTCTATTTCTACTTTCGGCAGTTTTACATCAATTGCACTTTGGTTTGCAGCAGCGGAGGTCACCATAAAAAATATGAGGAGCAACAAAATAACATCCACCATTGCAGCAAGGCTGAACTCGGGATTTGCTTTATTTCTTCGTTTAAGTTTCATAAGTAGATTTCTATTATTTTAATGCTCTTATTTAATCGCCTTCTTCATCAGTATTTTATTTAAGAGAAGATTTCGATCATGCAATTTCACATTAAGTTATGATGGTTTGTTGATGATGTCTAAGAAATCGGTCGAAAGATGTTGTACTTTCAAAACAAATTTGTCAATTCTTGTTAATAATAAATTGTAAAAAAAGTTAGCTGGAATTGCTACGGCCAAACCAGTTGCCGTTTGTCCCAAAGCGGTATAAATACCTTCAGAAAGTATTTTTGGTGAAAAAGACCCTTCCGCATTCGACATGCTGAAAAACGCCATAATCAATCCGATTACCGTTCCTAATAGTCCAAGCATCGGCGCTAAACTTGGTACAGCAGCCAAAAGATTTAGATTTTTTTCGAGTTTGGAAACTTCAATTTGACCTTGACTTTCCATTGCGCTTACAATATCCGAAATGGGTCTGCCGATTCTCGTGATGCCTTTTTCCAGAATTCTTGCTTCCGGCGTGTTTTGCCTTACACAATAATCAATTGCAGCGTCCACACGTCCTTGGTTCAGCAAATCCTGGATATTATTCATCAAATTGGCATCATTTATTTTCAACATTCGGTTGATATAAAAAAGCCTTTCTAAAAATATGTAAAGTGAGAAAATACCTAACACAATTACCGTAATCATTACGATGTTGGCAAAAATATTACCATGAAACATGATCTTCCAAAAAGAAAAAACTTGTTCCTGAGTTTCGGGTGTTATGACTTGAACTGCTGCTTGTAAGAACATTGATTAAATTTTTAATTAAAATTTGAACGGCAAAAATAGTTTAATATTGTTGAAGAGCCGATCTGTAGATGATTTATTTGATAAAGTTCAAATTCTGAACCCAATTATAATGTTTGCAAAGTTTTCACAAAACATTTAAAATTTCTGAAAATAGAGATTAATCGTCAATTTCTATCTCGTCCTGCCGGAAATTACATTTTAGTTTAAACGGAATTGAAATTTCGGAATCGGTATAGAAATCGCTGATTTCTCCTTTCCAACAAAGCTCCAAATCGTCCGCTTCGTTTTTCTCAAAAGAAAGTTCGCTGTTATAAAGATAAGCGTCTTGGTCATCGAAAAGATCAACTTCGGTATAAGTTTCATCATCAGAATCCTTAATCTGAAACATTTTTCCTTCAATCTCAGCATCATCAGTAGGATAATCGAAAACACTCAGTGAAATCTGCGGAAAATTGTACTGCAAAGAATCATCATCTACATGATCCAAAGAATCGTCGGTAATGATTTCTACTTCCAAAAAATGTTGGGTATTGCTGTAAACCGCTTTGCAATAGGTATTCTGGATGTGGTATTTAAGGGTTTCATCCGGATGATAGATTTTTAAAATCCCTTTCATTTCTATAAGGAAAAATTGAGTTAAATAATTGATCGAAACTGACAGAGCAAAGATAAAAAATAGATTGATTGTGCAAAATTATTTGTTGTAAATTTCATTTTTCGATCTGCTATTGAAATCGGGGAACCCAGTCAGAGTAAATGACTTGAAATTTGCCACGGATTCACGAATTTATTTTAAATGACTTGTTATTCTGCGTTTTTTCTGAACTCATCAATTTCTATATAAATTTAAATTTCTTATTTTTAAAATAAAGGGAATGTTTTAAACAGTCTTTTTCGTGTATGCCATTTATTCACATCCTTATTTTTTTTCGATTAGTCGCAAGTTTAATTTATAACAGCAAAACTTTAAACAAAAAACTTAATTTAGCATCTTCAAAATATAAAAAATGAAAAACTTAATATACACCGCTTTTTTTGGCGCAGTTTTCCTGACGGGATTTACAGGTTGTAAGAAATCAGATTCTCCATTAACCAAAGTCACTCCAATGGAAGTTGATTCAATTGCGGCCGATTATTATGAACAATATTTAAAACTTTACCCTTTAGAAGCTACTTCCCAAGGTGATTTGCGCTATAATGACCAGCTGCCGATCAATATTGACAAAGACTTTATTTCTGGTGAAATTTCTTTTTACAATTCGGTACAGAATCAATTAAAAAAACTGGATTACAAGTCGCTGAGTGATGATGATAAAACGGTTTATGATGTACTCGACTATACATTAAAGGACAAAATCGAACGGTATGCCTATCATCCGGAATACATTCCATTTACCCAATTTGGCGGATTACCCCTTGACTTTCCATTATTAGGAAGCGGTGAAGGAAGCCAACCTTTTAAAACAGAAAAAGATTATGAAGACTGGCTAAAGAGAATGGAAAAATTCCCCGAATGGATGGACACTGCAGAAGGAAATTTCCGGGAAGGCATTAAAAACAGTTTCGTTTTACCGAAAAAACTTGTCGTGAAAATGATTCCGCAAATGAAAGCCGAAGAATTGACCAGTTCCGATTTCGATAAAAATATTTTCTTTGGTCCTGTTAAAAATTTCCCGAAAAAATTCAGCAGTGCACAAAAACAAAAACTAACTGCATTGTACAAAGACGTTATCTCAAAGAAAATAATTCCGGCCTATACCAAAATGGCAGCTTTTCTGGAAACAGAATATTTGCCTAAAGCAAGAAACACCGATGGGATAAATGCGTTGCCAAAAGGAAATGAGATCTATGCCTATTACGCCAAGAGTTGGACTACTACGACAAAAACCCCCGAGGAAATCAATAAAATTGGTTTAGAACAAGTGGCGATGCTCCGCACAGAAATGGATAAAGTGAAACAGGAAGTGGGTTTTAGCGGAACGTTGGAGGAATTCATCACTCACGTAAAATCTGATCCGAAAGCAATGCCTTACAAAACCGAAAAAGAAGTTATCACGGCATTCAACCAAATTTTAGCTAAGATTACTCCGAAATTAAAAAGTATGTTTGGTGTAACACCCGTAACGCCATTTGAAATTCGCCAAACCGAAAAGTTTAGGGAAGCTACAGCCAGCGCAGAATATATTCAGGGAACCCCAGACGGAAAACGGCCTGGAATTTTTTATATCCCAATCCCCGATCCCACAAAATTCAACGTGACTTCCGGGATGGAATCCTTATTTCTTCACGAAGCAATCCCGGGACATCATTACCAGATTTCATTACAGCAGGAAAACACCCAGCTTCCAAAATTCATGCGGTTCGGTTGGTTCGGCGCTTATGGTGAAGGTTGGGCGCATTACTGTGAAACACTGGGACCAGAATTTGGACTCTACACCGATCCTTACCAGAAAATGGGATATTTGAGCGATCAGATGTTGCGCGCTGTGCGGCTTGTAATTGATACCGGAATCCATAGCGGAACCATGAACCGCGAAGAAGCTATTAAATATTTTCTGAGCAATATATCCTATGATGAAGCAGGAGCAACCGCAGAAGTAGAGCGATATATGGCCATGCCGGGACAGGCTTTAGGCTATAAAATTGGCTCACTGAAAATCCGTGAATTGCGGGATTTATATCAGGATAAATTAGGAAGTAAATTCAGTTTAGCCAAATTTCATGACGAGGTTTTAAATCAAGGTTGTTTGCCATTGGATGTTCTTGATCGGAAAATGCAAAACTGGGCGAAAAAGCAGTAAAAAAACATTTACTAATAATTGAGATTAAATCCGTTGAACTTTTCAACGGATTTGTTTTTTTAGTTATAGTATCAGCAATTAGAACAGCGTTTTAAGTGATTTCTGAAATCGAAACAGATAGGGTTCAGTTCTATTAAGAAAGTTAGAAAATAGTTTAAAGCGATAGTAAATAAAACAGTATTTTTACCAGTTAAAAATTCAACTCTATATGAAAGCCAATTTTCCTCAAATTCCAATCTCGTTGAAAGAGAATGTTCTGGAGAATGTCCTGCAGAAAACCCCTTTTGGATTTTCACTGGTAAACGAAGATTATGTCTTCGAATTTGCCAATGATGAGTGGCTTAATATTGTTCAAAAAACGAGACAGGAAGTATTGGGAAAGAAAATGTTCGATATTTTTCCTGAAACCCAAGACCAATTGCTTTCCATCTTTGAAAAGGTAAAAGAAAACAGAGAATCGTTCTACTCCCCTGAACACAGTATCAAACTAAAGCGCGCGGGCATCGTGCAGGATGTTTTTTTTAATTTCGTTTACCAGCCCATTTATAGCGAGTGCGGTGATTTACAGTATTTTGCAATGGTCGTTATCGAAGTGACGGATTTGGTAGGGATTCGAAACCAAATAAAAGATGAGGAAGAAAGATTGCGGCTGGCAACAGAAAGTTCGCATACAGCCACCTGGGATTTAAACTTGAAAAATTCCGAAATTGTTCATTCATCTTACCTCTCACAAATTTTCGGATATGAGAATGATGATGAAATCAGTCATCTTAAATTGAGAACTCATCTTGTAGAATATGATCGAATTAATATTGTAGATAAAGCTTTTGAACGTGCTTTAAAAACTGGTAAATATCAATATGAAGCCAGAATAATCGATAAAAAAGGAAATTTAAAATGGGTTTTTACCACCGGTAAAATATTCCCGGACGAAAAAGGCCAACCGGCCAGAATGCTTGGAGTAATGCAAGATATTACCGAAAGAAAAAACAATGAAATACTGCTGCAAGAAAGCCATCATCAATTAAATACCGCTCTGGATGCCACCAAATTAGGCAAATTCGATATGGATTATGAAACGCAGAAAAAATATAATTTTTCTCCCCGGTTTTTATCGATTTTAGGATATGACGCCGACACAGAAACAATTGATTCTAAAGTTTTTGAAAGTCACATTCACCCAAAATATCTAAAAATTCGTGCCGCAGCCTTAAAGCAGGCAAAAGAAACTGGCGACCTTTTCTATCAAACAAAAATAATACTGCGGGAAGGGCAGGTAAAATGGATCGAAATATACGGCAGACTTTTAGAAAGTTATAAAGGCAGTAAACCCTATATCTCGGGCACCATGCGCGATATTACAGACCTTAAGGAGTTTGAAAGCAGCATTAAAGAGAGCGAGAAAAAATACCGTTTCCTGGCAGATGCCATTCCGCAGATTGTCTGGATTGGCGAAAGCGACGGCAGACTCACTTATTTTAACCAAGCCACCATGGATTATTCTGGCAAAAACTATAATACCTTTCTGGAAGAAGATGGCTGGCTAAGCATTGTGCATCCTGACGAAAAAGCTGAAAATTTGCGCCTTTGGATGGAAAGCGTCATCACTAAAACGCCTTTTACCTATGAGCACCGATTCCGCGGTAAAAATGATGAGTACCGATGGTTTTTGAGCAGGGCAACCCCACAGTTAGATGAACTGGGGAATGTAAAGAAATGGGTGGGAACCAGCACAGATATTGATGAAATGAAGCGGCAGGATCAGCATAAAAATGATTTCATTAAAATTGCCAATCATGAATTGAAAACGCCGGTCACCACAATAAAAGGCTACGTGCAGCTTCTCAAGAAAATGCGTGGCAATTCTGGGGATAAATTCCTGGTTAATTCCTTAAATACCATCGAAAATCAAATCAACAAGCTTAATCAGTTAATGGGTGAGCTTCTGGATATTTCCCGGATCGAATCCGGGCAGCTTCCTTTACATAAAGGCGATTTTTCACTGGTGAAACTGGTGACGGAAACCATAGAAGACATCAAGGCTGCCGACCAAAGTCATCAGATAAACTTTGAACTGAGCCATACGTCAGATGTCGAAGTATTTGCAGATAAAGACCGGATTACCCAGGTTTTAAATAATCTTCTGACCAACGCAATCAAATATTCACCTGATAAAAAGGAGGTAAATGTTAAACTTTTCATTGATGGAAGTTGTGCGGTAGTTTCTGTTGAAGACTTTGGAATCGGCATGAATGAAAAAGAATTAAGTAAAATTTTCCAGCGTTTTTACCGCGTTTCCGGTAAGGATGAAGTCACTTTCCCCGGTTTCGGAATCGGATTATTCATTGTAAAAGATATCATGGATCGCCACCAGGGAAAAATCTGGGTAGAAAGTGAAAAAAACAAAGGGAGCAAATTTTACTTCTCATTGCCTCTTTTAAAAATTAAATAAATTATGAAGATATTAATAGTTGATGACAATAAGGATATATGCCTGCTGATCGAAAACATTTTGCTCGCTGAGGGTTACGATATTCAATCATGCAGCAATCCTTCAGAATTCCAGGAAAAATTGAAAAATGCTAAACCTGAACTAATTATTACTGACATGCTCATGTCTGGTTTTGATGGCCGGACTTTAACCAAAGGGATAAAAAACAATTCCGAAACCGCAGATATAAAAGTGATGTTAATGTCTGCCCATCCCGATGCACAACAGATTCACAAAGAAATTGGCGCCGATGATTTTCTGGCCAAACCTTTTGAAATAGACGATTTGGTTGATAAAGTGGAGCGCCTTTTAAATTAAAACCGCTCCCTGAATTTTAGAAACTCACGCTGACAAAATTTATTCAAATAACATTTTCGTAATAAAATCATTTTCCTTATTTCCTCTTGCCGGTGAATATTCCCGGCCGTAGAAAATGATTTGCAGGTGCAATTTATTCCATATTTCCCTGGGGAATAATTTTTTCGCATCTTTTTCCGTTTCTACCACATTTTTTCCGGAAGTTAACTTCCACTGAATCATCAACCGGTGAATATGAGTATCAACCGGAAATGCCGGAACACCAAAAGCCTGACTCATAACCACAGAAGCGGTTTTATGGCCGACACCGGGAAGATTTTCAAGTTCTTCAAAAGTCTGCGGAACAATTCCATCATGTCTTTCGACCAGAAGTTCAGCCATTCTTTTTAAATTTTTAGCTTTCGTATTGGCTAAACCGATTTCTTTAATTAAATATTTAATTTCATCAACTTCTAATTCCATCATTTTAAAAGGATCGCCCGCAACTTCAAAAAGTTTTGGCGAGATCTGATTCACTTTTTTATCCGTTGTCTGAGCTGAAAGTGCGACTGCAACCAATAAAGTAAACGGATCATTGTGGTCGAGCGGGATGGGAACTATAGGATACAATTTCTCCAGTTCGGTCATCACGATTTCTGCTCTTTGCTTTTTCGTCATTTTAATTCTAAATTTGAACAAAATTAAACATTATGTTGAAAGTAGGCGATCAATTACCAGAATTCGAAAGTATAAATCAAGACGGTGAAACGGTAAAGTCATCTGATTTTGCCGGAAAAAAACTTGTCGTATTTTTTTACCCAAAAGCAAATACGCCGGGCTGCACCGCAGAAGCGTGTGATTTAAACGATAATTTTTCACAACTTAAAAAAGAAGGATATCAATTATTAGGCGTTTCTGCAGATCCTGTAAAAGCCCAAAAGAAATTCCATGAAAAATTTGGATTCCAATATCCTTTACTCGCCGATGAAAATAAGGAAGTCATCGAAAAGTTTGGTGTTTGGCAATTGAAGAAATTCATGGGCAGAGAATTCATGGGAATCGTCCGTACCACATTTATTTTTGATGAAAAAGGAATTTGCACACATGTCATCGAAAAGGTAAAAACCAAGGAAGCCGCAAAACAGATTCTGGAAACCGTTTAAATTAAAACAAAAACTGTCGCCACGGATGTACGAATTCTCTTTATCCGTGCATTCGTGGGAATTTTTACATCAACATTCGCTGTGCTTTTTTCACGCCTTCTGCCAAAATATCGATTTCTTCAAAAGTATTATAAACCGCGAAACTTGCACGAACCGTTCCTGCAATATTAAAAAAGTTCATAATGGGTTGCGTACAGTGATGACCGGTTCTCACAGCGATCCCAAGTTTGTCGAGAATCATTCCGACATCAGAAGCAATCCCGATTCCTTCCAGATTAAAAGAAACCACGCCGGTTCGGTTGGCTTTTTCGCCGTAAATTCTTAAACCTTCTATTTCCAATAATTTTTTCTGAGCGTAATCCAACAAAGCATTTTCGTGCGTTTGAATATGTTCATGACCAAGAGTTTCCATAAAATCAATGGCCGCGCCTAAAGCGATATTCCCGCCAACATTCGGTGTTCCGGCTTCGAATTTAAAGGGCAGATCTGCGTAAGTCGTTTCTTCAAAAGAACACGTTGCAATCATTTCGCCACCACCATGGAAAGGTTGAATTTTTCTAAGGATTTCTTCTTTTCCGTACAGAATTCCCGTTCCCATCGGCGCATACATTTTATGTCCGGAGAACACAAAAAAATCACAGTCCATTTTCTGGACATCGATTTTGAAATGCGGAACAGATTGGGCACCATCAATAACGACGATTGCGTTGGAGTTCGCTCTGGTTTTTGCAATAATTTCTTCAATAGGATTGATTACTCCCAAAGCATTTGAAACCTGGTTAAGAGAAACAATCTTCGTTCTTTCACTCAAATTTTCATCTAAAAAATCGAGTTGTAGAATCCCGTTTTGATCCATTGGAATCACTTTCAGTTTCGCACCGGTTCTTTGACACAACATTTGCCACGGAACAATATTCGAGTGGTGTTCAAGATAAGAAATAATGATCTCGTCGTCTTTCTTAATCAAATCCGTTAAAGAATATGCGATAAGGTTGATTCCTTCGGTAGTTCCTTTCATAAAAATAACTTCAAAATCATGTTTAGCATTAATGAATTTCTGAACTTTTCTTCGGGAAACTTCCATCTCTTCCGTCGCTAACTGGCTCAAAGTATGAATTCCGCGATGAACATTTGCGTTAATGGTAGAATAGTACTTTTCCCAACTTTGAATAACGGAAACCGGCTTCTGAGAAGTAGCGCCGTTATCAAGATAAACCAAAGGTTTGCCGTTAACGGTTTGAGTGAGAATAGGAAACTGACTGCGAATATTTTGAATATCGAACATGATGCTTATTTAGAATGCTTCAAATTTACGGAAATTTAATTTGAATAATTTTTATTTAGAATTTAGATTTAAAACATGAGATTAGAGATTTTAGATACCATCAAAAAAGAAAATTTCGAATTCATTCACCACAGAATATTCAGCATCTGAATTTCGAAAATCTTTGATTTTCCTGCGCCTTAAAACAAGATGATTTTCACATATTTTCTTGCGTCTTTGCGTTTAATATGTTGTCAAAAAATCACCGATCAATCAAAGTTTTTCACCACTTCATTCACATAAAACGCAACTTGTATTGGCCTTCCCTTATCATCAAAAGTTTCCCTTTTATCCATTCCCGTACGCACAATTACCATTTGTTTTTCCGGAATCACAATAATATACTGACCGTACAATCCGCGGAAATAATAATGTTTAATCGCCGCGTCATTATTGATCCAAAGTCCTGAACCATAAGCTTCACCGGATAATTTTGTCGGTGTCCGCATCTTTTCAATAAAGTCTGAATTAAGGATTTGTTTCCCATCAAATTCACCATCATTTAAAAATAACTGTCCGAGTTTTGCAAAGTCTCTCGCACTGGAATTGATGCAGCAGAACGTCTTTTCCATGCCGAAATCATCGGTATTCCAGGTTGCGTTTTGCTCCATTCCGAGCGGTTGCCACAGGTTTTCTGAAGCATACTGCGCAACGGTTTTATCGATCGATTTTCTCAGGGCAAAACCCAGAAGCTGCGTTGCACCGGATTGATATTCGAATTGTGTTCCGGGTTGATTTTTAAAGTCGCAAAGAAAAACGGCTTTTTCCAAAGACTTTCCGTAATAGGCTTTTGCGTTGGGCAGAAAAGGATTTTTATAATCTTCTTTCCAGTTCAAACCGGCTTCCATTTCAGCTAGATTAGCAAGCGTTAACGATTTCCCGAATTTTATATTATTATAATTTTGAAAAAAATTGGAGAATTTTTCATCAAAACTTTTGATCTTTTTCTGTTCGATGGCTTTACCGACAAGCATCACCGTTATTGCTTTTGCCACAGAAAAAGAATTGGTTTTTGAGTTTTGATTATAACCGTCCCAATATTCTTCGTGAACTAATTTCCCGTTTTTAATGATGAGAAAGGAAGCTGTTTTTGATTTCTTTAAATCTTCAACGAGATTTTTCGGTAAAGGCTTTTTATTGTAGAGCGAATCTTTCACCCAGGGAACTGAATTTCCTTTTGCAATCGTGTGAGACTTGAAATAAGTTCCGTCATCAATGGAAGAACCGGATTCACCGCGCAGATAAGTTTCGCGGATTCCTTTGAATAAATAATCATATCCAAAAGTGTACGCCAATGCTATCACGGCCGCCAAAAGAACCAATATTCCTTTTAAAGTTTTTTCTAACATAAAAACATGTTTAAACAAATTTAGGATAATAAATGATAATTCTGTAAAATAAAAAAGTCCCAGATTGCTCCGGAACTTTTTATTTAAAATATTTTTAAAAACTATATCTTAGAAAGCAAATTTCTGAAATTCGTTTTCTCATCAATGATTCTTCGTAAATCTGCAACAGCAACTCTTTCCTGTTTCATGGTATCTCTATCCCGCAAAGTCACGGTGTTGTCGGTTAAAGAATCGTGGTCGATTGTAATACAGAACGGTGTTCCGATTGCATCTTGTCGTCGGTACCGTTTTCCGATGCTGTCTTTATCTTCATAGATTATGTTGAAATCATATTTCAGATCATTGAAGATTTTTTCGCCATATTCGCCTAAACCGTCTTTTTTCATTAAAGGTAAGATCGCCGCTTTTACCGGAGCCAAAGCCGGAGGAAGCGAGAGAACCGTTCTTTCGGAACCGTCTTCTAAAACCTCATCTTTCAAGCAGTTCGAGAAAATCGCCAGAAACAAACGGTCTAAACCAACCGAAGTTTCTACCACATAAGGAACGTAGTTTTCATTTCTTTCAGCATCGAAATACTGTAATTTACGGCCAGAATGTTTTTCGTGAGCACTCAAATCGAAATCGGTTCGGGAGTGAATTCCTTCCAGTTCTTTAAATCCAAACGGAAATTTAAATTCAATATCTGCCGCAGCATTGGCGTAATGTGCCAGTTTTTCGTGATCGTGAAATTTATAATTTTCAGCGCCTAAACCTAAAGCCAAATGCCAGTTCAAACGTTTCTGTTTCCATTCTTCATAGAAACCGAGTTCGGTTCCCGGCGGAACAAAAAACTGCATCTCCATCTGTTCGAATTCCCTCATTCTGAAAATAAACTGTCTCGCAACGATTTCATTTCTAAAGGCTTTCCCAATTTGGGCAATTCCGAAAGGCAATTTATGACGCGATGTTTTCTGAACATTTAAAAAGTTGACGAAAATCCCCTGCGCCGTTTCCGGTCTCAAATATAAATCGGTCGCGGAATCAGCAGAAGCGCCTAATTTTGTTCCGAACATTAAGTTGAATTGCCGAACGTCCGTCCAGTTTTTAGAACCGGTATCAGGATCGGCAATTTCTAATTCTTCGATCAAAGATTTTATGTCGGCAAGATCTTCTTTTTCAAGAGATTGCGCCATTCTCGAAAGAATAGTTTTTTGTTTTTCCCGATATTCTAAAACGCGTGGATTCGTGCTTTCAAATTCATTTTTATCGAAAGCATCACCAAATCTTTTGGCCGCTTTATCAATTTCTTTTTGTGCTTTATCTTCCAGTTTTGCACAGTAATCCTCTATTAAAACATCGGCTCTGAAACGTTTTTTCGAATCTTTATTATCAATCAATGGATCGTTAAAAGCATCAACGTGGCCAGAAGCTTTCCAAATCGTGGGATGCATAAAAATCGCAGTATCAATGCCCACAATATTATCATTTAACTGCACCATCGCTTTCCACCAGTACTGTTTGATGTTGTTTTTCAGTTCCACTCCATTTTGTCCGTAATCGTAAATCGCCGAAAGACCGTCATAAATTTCACTGGAAGGGAAAATAAAACCATATTCTTTCGCGTGCGAAATCAATTTTTTGAAAACATCTTCTTGTTTTGCCATCGTTTTTAGAATTTATGCAAAAATAGGGAATTTAATACGGATTATAAATGACAAAAGAGACAGAAGTCAAATCTGTCTCTTTATCTATTTTTTAAGTAATTTTTTTAGAAATTATAACTCAGAGCTAAACCATTTCCGGCACTTTCCAATTTAAAATACGGTTGAAAAACAGTTGATTCACCATTTTCAGTTTGAATTGCTTTCTTCGCATTTTTATCCGCTGCAAGAGCGAATGGGATTCCTATCCCAATTAACCCAACTCCCGTACCAATGAGAGTCCAGGCGGTTGAATAGTCCGGCTTTACCTTGTAAGGATCGCCAAACATATTATAAACTGTTTTTGTATTTGCCTGCGCAATCATCTCAGCGATACCCAAACCGAGCGAAAATCCTCCGGTATAAGCAAAAATTTCACTGGCCGTTTTATTAGTTCGTGCTTTTTTGAAATAATCTCTTGCTTCAGCATTTTGAAAAACCTGCTCGTACTGAGAGAATTTGTATTTTGTTCCGTCTTTGACTAGTTGGTTTTTCTCCATACTTACCTGAGAAAATGCAGTTTGAAAACAAATTGATAAACTCAATAATAGAATTTTTTTCATGAAAATTTTTTTTGCTAAAATAGAAATTATTTTCATTGTGGTCAATCACTTACAATCCTTTTAATTTCATTAAATTTGTCAAACTTTTCTCCCATGTACAAATCTTTTATCCGTCCTATTCTATTCCAATTCGATCCTGAAGAAGTTCATTATTTTACCTTTTCATTATTAAAGAATTTCCCGTTTCTCACCAAAATATTTCTTCCAAAATCCATTGAGGACAAAAGACTGGAAAGAGAAGTTTTCGGTTTGAAGTTTAAAAATCCAGTTGGATTGGCTGCCGGATTTGATAAAGACGCGAAAATGTTCAACGAACTTTCCGATCTTGGATTTGGCTTTGTAGAAATCGGAACATTAACGCCGAAAGCGCAGGAGGGAAATCCCAAAAAAAGACTGTTCCGCTTGAAAGAAGATTCTGCGATCATCAACCGGATGGGCTTTAATAACGGCGGAGTAGATGCCGCGGTCCAACGTTTAAAGAAAAATAAAAACGTGCTCATCGGCGGAAATATCGGTAAAAATAAACTCACTCCGAATGAAAATGCCGTCAATGATTATATCATCTGTTTCGAAAAATTATTTCCGGTCGTCGATTATTTTGTAGTGAATGTGAGTTCACCCAATACGCCCAATCTTCGGGAGCTTCAGGATAAAGAACCTTTAACAAAACTGCTTGGAACGCTGCAGGAATTAAATTCAAAAAAGGAAAAACCAAAACCGATTCTTTTGAAAATCGCACCGGATTTAAGTGATGATCAGCTTTTAGATATTATCGATATTGTAAAAGACACGAAAATAGCCGGCGTAATTGCGACGAATACGACACTTTCCCGCGAGAATCTAGTTTCAGAAAATAAAAAAGAGACCGGTGGCCTTTCCGGAAAACCATTAACAAAACGTTCGACTGAAGTCATCAGGTTTCTCTCCGAGAAAAGTGGAAAAGCTTTTCCAATAATCGGAGTCGGTGGAATTCACTCTGCGGAAGATGCGATCGAAAAATTGGAAGCAGGCGCGAGTTTAATTCAGCTTTATACCGGATTTATTTATGAAGGCCCGGAATTGATTCATGAAATTAATCAAAAAATTTTGGAGAAAGGATTGTAATTGAATCTAAATGAAAAAATTAGCCACCGTATAAATAATCAAACCGACTAAACCGCCGACTAAAGTCCCGTTTACCCGGATAAACTGCAGATCTTTCCCAACCTCCAGTTCCAGTTTTTTACTCAGGTCTTTTCCTTCCCAGTTTCCAACGGTAGAACTGATTAATGCGCCGAACTGATGCGTGTTTTTCAAGATGTATTTGTAAGCGGTCACGCGAATCCAATGGTCAATTTTATTTTGAAAAACTTCATCGGTCTGTAGATTTTGAGAAAGCTCAGTCAGGTTTTTTCTGATGTAATTTTTCAAAGCCGAATTTTCTTCTTCTAACTCTTTTGATAAAGATTTTTTGATGGAATTCCAAATATCGGTAGAATACTGCAAGATTTTTTCATCTTTTAGAAAGTCATTTTTAACGTTTCGGAATTCTGAAACCCATTTTTCTTCCGTTTTAATTTCTTTGGAAAAAGAATAGAGTTTCTGCGTGATTTCGTGTCGTAGAGAATGATTTTGGTCGAGTTCAACTTCTTCAAAAAATTTTGAAAGCCCATTGGTGATTTTACCGGCAATATTATTATCCACAAACTTCGGGATCAAAAAATAACTCTCACTTTTCACTCGTTCTTTCACCATTTCCTGGTTATTCAGGACATATTCTTTAATTTGTTTGGAAAGATTGGTGATGAATCTTTGATGGTCTTTTTTGTCGAGAATATATTCGAGTCCGTTGCCGATGATTTCATTGATCTTTAAATCATCAGACATTTCTTTCGCCTTTTTTCCAATGAAATTGACAACTTCGGTATCGTCGAGTTTATTTAAAATATTCAAAATGATACCCGAAACTTCTTTCATTAAATTTTCCTGATTGCGCTCTTTCGAAAGCCAGTCTCCTACAAAATGTGAAATCTTGATTTTCTGAATATAAGGACGGATATTTTGGGGTGAAAGAAAATTATCAACCACGAAATTCCCCAGGTTATCGCCAATGCGTTCTTTGCTGTTTTCTATTAAATTGGTGTGCGGTATTTTGATGCCGAGCGGATAATTAAAAAGTGCGGTAACTGCAAACCAATCAGCCAAAGCACCCACCATCGCCGCTTCTGAGAACGCACGGATATAGCCGATCCAATGGGCAGGATTTTTCTTTCCCAAAATCGTCATCAGTACAAAAATAACGGCCATCAAAACGAAGAGTCCGGTGGCAAACATTTTGTACTTTCTTAATTGTATCTTTTTTTCTGTATCATTCATTGTTTCAAATGTACTAAATTTGACTCGCAAAACTTAAATTGATTCAGTTTCACAAAAAATTTGTTTTAAAATTTATGAAAATTATATTTTCGATATTAGTTTGCCTTTCGCTGCAAATGTGTTCTCAAGTTAAACAACCCGAAAAATCTACCACAATGGAAAACTCAACTACAAAAAACAATCCATACTATTCCCGGACAGACCGTACCAAACTGAACGTTCCCAATACTGAATGGAAAAAAATACTGCCGGCTGATGTATATGCTGTGGCCCGCGAAGCTGCGACCGAAAGACCAGGCACAGGAAAATATAATGTGTATGATGAAAAAGGTGACTATTACTGCGCAGTTTGCGGAAATCATCTATTTCGTTCAGATGCTAAATTTGCATCTACTTGCGGCTGGCCAAGTTTCTTCGAAGCCGATAAAGAAGGCACTGCCTACAAAAGAGATTCCACTTATGGAATGGAAAGAACTGAAGTTTTATGCAAAAGGTGCGACTCTCATTTAGGTCACGTTTTCAATGACGGCCCGGCCCCGACAGGAACGCGGTATTGCATGAATTCTGTCAGTCTGGATTTTGTGGGAGATAGTGAAAAAGCCGCAAAGTAAGAATCAATTTATTTACCACAGATCATGTTAGAACATTTTTATACTTGTCCATACTGTTGGGAGGAAATTTCTGCGCTTTTGGATCCGTCCATTCCCAATCAAACGTATATCGAAGATTGTGAAGTTTGCTGTAATCCGATAGAATTGCACGTAAGTTTTGAAAACGAGGAATTGGTCGGCTTTGATGCCGTGAATATTGAACAGTAAATTTTTATAAAAATATACGATCACTTCTGAAAAGGAATAAATCTTAGAAAGCAAAACCTCGACGAAAGCCGAGGTTTTATTTAAAGTCAAAAAAAGCAAAATCTAAGCTTTTTCTAATTCTACCGTAAAGTGTCTCAGGATCTCAGATTCCCAAACAATATCGTAGCCTTTTTTAATTTCATTTCTTCGGTCATACACGTTCTTAATAGCAACCGCAATATAATCCATATGGTTATTGGTGTAGGTTCTGCGTGGAATTGCCAGCCGAACCAACTCTAATTTTGGATAACGGTTTTCACGGGTTTCCGGATCACGGTCTGCCAGTAAAGTCCCGATTTCTACGGTCCGGATTCCAGCTTCTCTGTAAATTTCGTTCGCTAATGTTTGGGCAGGATATTCTTCTCTCGGAACATCAGGTAAAAATCCCAGAGCATCAATGAAAACAGCATGGCCGCCAATTGGCTTCTGCACAGGAATCCCAAAATCAATTAATTTATTTCCCAAATATTCTACTTGCGAAATACGGCTTTCCAGATATTCAAATTCAGTGGCTTCATTTAATCCAACAGCCAAAGCTGCCATATCTCTTCCCGCCATTCCGCCATAAGTGATGAAACCTTCGAAAATAATGGTGAAGTTAGAAGCTTTCTTAAAAATATCGGCGTCATTCAGAGCAATAAAACCACCGATGTTTACCAGGCCATCTTTTTTAGAACTCATGGTCATTCCCACTCCATAAGAAAATGCTTCTTTTGCAATTTCTTTAATGGTTCTGTTTTCCTGACCTTTCTCTCTTTTCTTAATGAAGTAGGCGTTTTCAGCAAATCTGGCTGAATCGAAATAAATTGGAATTCCATAACGGTCTGAAAGTTCTTTTACCGCTTTCATATTTTCTAAGGAAACCGGTTGTCCGCCGGAAGAATTACACGTAATTGTAATTAAACAAAATGGAATTTTTTCTTTTGGATAACTTTTATAAACGTTTTCTAATTTCTGCAAATCAATATTTCCTTTGAAAGGATGAGGATTTTCAATATCAAAAGCTTCATCGACTGTACAGTCGACAGCGTGGGCTTTTCTGATTTCAATATGCCCTTTTGTGGTGTCAAAGTGGGAGTTTCCAGGGATCATATCTCCCTCTTTTACCAAAACGGAAAACAAAACATTTTCTGCGGCTCTTCCCTGGTGTGTTGGAAGTAAATATTGATATCCTGTGATATTCTGAACGGTTTCGTGCAGTTTGTCAAAACTTCGGGAGCCCGCATAACTTTCATCGCCGGTCATCATTGCTCCCCATTGTTGGTCGCTCATTGCGCCAGTTCCGGAGTCGGTTAACAGGTCGATAAAAACCTGAGAAGATTTTAAATTAAATAAATTATAATTGGCGTTCTTTAGCCATTCTTCTCTTTCTTCTCTGGTCGATTGGCGAATTTCTTCAACCATTTTTATTCTAAAGGGTTCTGCGTAAGGAAGTCTCATAAGTTGTAAATAATTGGTAATGAGCATTTTTAAATAAAATTAATCCGTGAACAAAAGTCAGTTCATTGATTATTACTGATTACCAATCATTCCGGCGCTTTAAAAACATTATCATCAGAATGGAAACCGGCAACTCCCCCACTCACGGCAAACTTCATCGCCTGCGCGGCAGTTACATTTTCTAAAGCAACAATATTGCTTGCCAAAACGAACACTACCCAGCCAGAAACTGCGTAAGAATGCGGCAGATACACCGATACATAATTGGGAAAACCTACGGATGAAAGATCACTTTGGGTCAAAAAACCGATACGCCAAACATCAGGATTATCTGAGGTTTTGATGAGCACGGGTTGATTGAATTTCTTTTTATCGCCTACGAAAGAAGTCATCACATCTTTCAGGGAAGTGTAGATGAATTTAATTCCGGGCGTATGTTCCAGGATATAATCGAACGTATCGACGACAACACGACCGATAATGAACTTACTTCCCAGATAACCGATTAAAGTGGTCGAGAAAATAACGATCAGAAAAGTGATTCCCGGATAAAACTGTTGGGATATCGCCGGGATGATATTGTCGATACTCGAAACGATATACCAAATGATCCAAATCGTTAAGGCAAATGGTCCTATAATTAATAAACCCTGAAAAAAGGATTTTGCGAAAGTATTCAGTATTTGTTCAAATCGGTGTTTTGGTATCATGCGCGGTGCTCGTAATCATTAGAAAATTCAGATGTAAAAATACGTAAATTTCTGATGGTTTTACTAAAAATATTAACCGTGAATGGTTTCTTTTTTCCCATAAGATTTAATGATTTCTGCTTCATAATCGAGCCATTCTTCCCAGCGCTGATTTACCTTTTCAACATCACCCAACTGTCTTGCAAAACCAATAAAAGTAGTATAATGTCCCGCTTCGGAAATCATCAGTTCTTTATAGAAGGCTTTCAGTTCTTCATCTTTAATATTCTCTGTTAATACCCGGAACCGCTCACAGCTTCTGGCTTCAATCATGGCAGCAAAAAGCATTCTGTCGATAATATATTCCTTGCGGGTTCCCTGAACAATGAATTTGAATAACTGTCCTACATAATCATCTTTGCGTTCCCGGCCGAATGTATAACCCCGTTTTTTTATAATTTCGTGAACCTGCTGAAAATGCTCTAATTCTTCCTGTGCAATTTTCAAAAGCTCCGTAACGATTTCAGGGTATTCCGGACACATGGTGATGATTGTAATCGCATTCGTAGTGGCCTTCTGCTCACACCAGGCGTGATCGGTAAGGATTTCCTCTAAATTTCCTTCTGCAATATTTGCCCATCGGGGATCGGTCAAAAGTCTCAGTTTAAACATCTTTTCAATTTTTGGGTAAATTTAATGAAATAAAAAGCAGTGGATTAAACTCTTGGAAATTATTAAAAGAGACTAATAATTAAATTTAAACTGAACTTAATTGCTAAATATGGCACAAATGTTGAATTATCAATAATAACATTAAAAAACAAACTATTATGAGCACCGTATCTTTAAAAAACCAACTCAACAAATTCGGAATTCTGATGCTGACTTTCTTCTTTAGTGCATTAGCTTTTGCACAGGAAGCTACAAAAACGCCTAATATGGACGTGAATGTTACCACCACTAAAACAACGACTACCGAACAATGGTATACCAATCCGATCTATTGGGTTATTGGAGGACTGTTCGTCATCATCCTTATTGCGATCATTGCAAGAGGCAACGGTAGAAGAGATTAGTTTTCCTTATCTGAAAAATCAATTGGCTGTTTCGGTATTAAACCGAAGCAGTTTTTTTTCGTAAAAATTCAAGAATTTTCCAGCCAACAGCGTCCAGTTTTTTTAATCCTTTGGCAATAATAAGAGCCAACAAAATATTGACACCAAATATAACGGCTACCAAAATCCACCACGGGAAATATTCTTTCAGCGGAACAACCAGAAAATAAATAACTGAGGAGCTCATTCCCTGTGCGAAATAAAAGAAAATAGCGTTCTGCCCGATATAAGTAAGGAAGTTGTTTTTTTCAATTTTCAGTCGGTTGTATAAAACAAACAGGGTTAATAACGAAAAACTGGCCCAGAAAACATACAGTAATTTCGGTGGAAATTTCGCTTTATTCATTTTCAAAAATAATTCTTCCCCATAATTCCAAAATAGAAAAGCTAAGATAAGAAGTAAAATTCCATATAAAAAAGGAAATACTTTGGCTGGGATTTTCTTTCCTTTGAATTGATGAGCAATTAAGAATATTCCTAAATATAACGCCACATAGCCAACTTGTCCTGATGGATAATAGTGCGGAAATACATTAAAAATTAAAGTTAAGCCCAAACAAATTCCAATAAACCAATTGATATGTTTTGGAAAAAATCTCAGAATTAAAACACCAAGCACCGTTAAAATAAAATACACTTTTAAATACCAGAAACTGCCCATCACTACCGGAAAAGTATCGGCATTGGTATATTGATGAAGATACCAATTGCCCAAATTTTGCCATTGCGGAACATCAGAAATACTTTGCGGAACGTATTTGGAACCGAATGTGGAATAAAAATCTTTCATCCAATCTAAACCGAAGACATTTAACCCAAAAACTTTAAATAAATAATCGAGAAAGAAAAGAAAGGTCACGAAAATCATATAAGTGATCTGCAGTTTCACCAACCGATATAGCGTTTTTTCGATATTTGCACCGGAAGTTAAACCACTTAATGCGTAAAACAAAGGAACATCTATGAGCAAAGACAGAACGCGCAATTCTGTAGGAACATAGTATTGACCGGACCAAAATACGGTGTGGATGAAAATAATGGCAAGCGTCGCGAAACCCTTTGCAAAATCAATGTATAAATCTCTTTTCATAGTTTATTTGAAAATCAAATTTAAATAAAAATAAGATCAAAAAATCTTTCTTATTTTAAAGGAAAGAGTTTAAGAAAGATAAAAATTTAATTATCTGAATGTTATCTGTCAAAAATAAATGAAAATTGTCATTTTGATTGTGGATAACTCAGAAATATTTACTATTTTTGCACCTCGAATTAACTAACAAAATTTATAAACAATGTTTGCAATTGTAGAAATAGCAGGGCTTCAATATAAAGTTGAGCAAGACCAAAAGTTGTTTGTAAACCGTTTGAAAGGCGATAAAGGAGGAAAAGTTTCTTTCGATAAAGTTCTTTTAACTGTAAACGGTTCTACAACAATCGGCGCCCCAGCTGTAAGCGGTATCACTGTTGATGCTGTAATCCTGGACCACTTAAAAGCTGATAAAGTAATCATCTTCAAAAAGAAAAGAAGAAAAGGATACGAAAAGAAAAACGGTCACAGACAGTCTTTAACTCAAATTCAAATTACTGGAATCACTGGTTTCGACAGTAAGAAAGAAGAGAAAAAAGCTGCACCGAAAGCTAAAAAAGAAGCAGCAGTTTCAGAAGAAGCGCCAGTTGCTAAAAAAACAACCAAAAAATCAGACAGCGAAACCGCTGAATAATTTTAACCAAAAAACCTTAAAATAAAATGGCACATAAGAAAGGAGTTGGTAGTTCCAAGAATGGTAGAGAATCGCATTCCAAGAGATT
Source organism: Chryseobacterium gotjawalense (assembly GCF_030012525.1). Classification (NCBI taxonomy): domain Bacteria; kingdom Pseudomonadati; phylum Bacteroidota; class Flavobacteriia; order Flavobacteriales; family Weeksellaceae; genus Chryseobacterium; species Chryseobacterium gotjawalense. The sequence goes on along the minus strand of NZ_CP124855.1, from coordinate 2,250,669 downwards.
GGGAGTTAAGATTTTCGGAGGACAAGAAGCTATCGCCGGTAACATCATCGTGAGACAAAGAGGTACTACTCACCACCCAGGTGAAAACGTAGGAATGGGTAAAGACCATACTTTGCACGCTTTGGTTGCAGGAAAAGTAGTTTTCAGAAAGAAACAAAACAACAGATCATTCGTATCTATTGAACCAAACGCTTAATTAAAAAGTGTTTTAAAATATAAAAAGTCCCAGTCAGAAGATTGGGACTTTTTTGTGATCTGTTATTCTGAAATTATTTGAGGAATAGATAAAACTTAAAAAGCCTAAATGCTTTTAAACAAACAGGCTTTTTAATGAGTTGCATTTTGCATACTGCAATTTCCACAGGAAATCTTAATGTTCTTAATTCCTTAACTAAAACTTTATGGTAAAAATGAATTTTAAAATTCTTTCATTTTTTCTTTAGGTTTCGTCTGCGATTTACTGTCCTTTATTCAGGAAAGCATCCCAACCTTGCGCGTTCAAAGCAACCAGTTCACCGCTTCCTCTCGCTACCAAATAATTTCCCTGTTCTAAATCTACCGCATGACCGATAATGGTAAAGTCCGGATGGTTTCTGATTTTTTCGAAATCAGCCGGCGCGATTGTAAATAATAATTCATAATCTTCGCCGCCGTTCAGCGCACACATTACAGGATTTAAGTTCAATTCTTCTGCCGTAGAAATCGTTAGAGAATCCATCGGGATTTTTTCTTCGTAGATTCGGAAGCCCACTTTACTCTGATCCGATAAATGTAATGTTTCAGAAGACAAACCATCAGAAACATCAATCATAGAAGTCGGTTGAATATCCAGTTCTTTCAGTGTTTTCTTAATGTCAGTCCGTGCTTCCGGCTTCAGCTGTCTTTCGAGAATATAATCATAACCTTCCATTTCGGGCTGCATATTTGGATTGGCCAGAAACACAGAATGTTCTCTTTCCAAAATCTGCAAACCCATATAAGCGCCGCCCAGATCGCCTGTTACGACCAACAGATCATTAGGTTTTGCGCCGCTTCTTTTAATTAAGTTTTCAGAATTTTCAAGCCCAATTGCTGTAATGGTAATCACAAGTCCAGATGTAGAACTCGTGGTGTCTCCGCCTACCAAATCGACTTTGTAATGCTTGCAGGCCATATAAATCCCGGCATAGATTTCCTCTAAAGCCTCTACCGGAAAACGGCTCGAAACCGCCAGTGAAACAAGGATTTGAGTGGGCGTAGCATTCATTGCGGCAACATCGCTCAAATTAACGACAACCGCTTTGTATCCCAAATGTTTCAACGGAACATAGCCTAAGTTGAAATGAACGCCTTCTGCCAAAACATCAGTAGATACGACTACTTTTTTTCCTTCAGGATTTATTACCGCGCAATCGTCACCTACTGAAACTTCTGTAGAAGGATTTTCAAAACTAAAGTTTTCGGTAAGATGTTTTATGAGCCCAAATTCTCCATATTTGGAAATCGGAGTTAATTCAGGATTTTTATCTTCTAACATTATATTTATAGATTTAATGAGGTTTTAGAAATTATTGCTCGATCTGTTGATCTTTATCTTTTTTCCAGGTAAAGGTATTTCTTTTATGAAAAGGTTCTACATTTTCCGGTTTGAAAGGCAAATCTTTTAAGTCCTGTCTTGTCAAAGTTTTTACGTGTTCGCTTTTGAATTCATTCATCACTTCCAGCACATCATCGGGTGGTGTTGTCGATTTTCTCAACATCGTATCAATCCAAACTCCTGTGGCTTCGGCAGTTGCACAATGGGTTCCGTCTGGCAGATAAAATTTATGAACAAACTGGTAAATACTTGCATCGTCAGACATTCCAGCGATTTCCAAGGAAACAAACACCGTTTGATCCGCATAGATTTCTTTAAAAAAAGAATACCGCTCATGCAAAATTACAGGTCCAATTCCCCATCGGGTCAATTCTTTCAAGCCCATTTTATGCGAATTCATGAACGCCATTCTGGTTTGCGCGCAATACATTACGTAAGAAGAATTTGCAAGGTGCCGGTTCGCGTCGATATCGCCCCAGCGAACTTCGAATTTATAATGATAATCAGACATTTTTTTAATTTTTTGTTTGAGGTCCTGCTCTGAAAGTCCAGAGCTCACAGATTTTGCCTCGAAAGAAGCATTATTTATAATTTTCAAAAATAAGCATTAATGATGGTTTAGAAAAATGGTATTTTTGCAACTCATTAGTAAAAGCCGGTAAAAAACGTTTCTTACTCCCAAATTCAATTGCCTTATTTCTTCCATTATGACAAAAAAGAAAATCATCATTATCGGTGGCGGTGCAGCAGGATTCTTCTGTGCAGCGAATCTCGACGAAACCCAGTTTGATGTAATCATCCTCGAACAAAATTCTGATGTTTTGCAAAAAGTGAAGATTTCCGGTGGCGGAAGATGCAATGTTTCGCATGCCTGTTTTGATCCAAAAGAATTAGTGCAGTTTTACCCGAGAGGAAATAAAGAATTATTAAGTGTTTTTCATAAATTTCAACCGGGAGACACCATGGAATGGTTTGAACAACGAAATGTTTCGTTAAAGATTGAAAATGACAACAGAATTTTTCCTGAAAGCAATTCCTCGCAAACGGTTATCGATACATTAGTGGATGAAGTTTCCCATAAAAATTTTCAGATTCATTCGAAATCGGTTGTTTTGGAAATTGTACAGAAAGAAAATCAATATTTAATTACAACCAGCACCAATAGCTATCTTGCTGATTTTGTTATTTATACAACCGGAAGTTCTCCCAAATCATTGAAAATGATTCAGAATCTCGGTCATAAAATCGTAGAGCCGGTTCCGTCTTTATTTACTTTTAACATTAAAAATGAAACCTTAAAAGATTTAATGGGAACAAGTTTTCTTCATGCAGAAGTCGCTATTCCCCAATTAAAAATGGATGAGTCAGGACCGATGTTAATTACTCATTGGGGACTTTCCGGTCCGGCCATTTTAAAACTTTCGGCATGGAAGGCGCGAGAACTTGCCAATTTAAAATATCAGTTTGAAATCGTCGTTAATTTTTTAGGAGTCGATTTAGAATCTGCTGAGGAAACTTTTAAAAACTTCCGGCAGGATCATCCTAAAAAAACCGTTGGAAGTTCGAAAATATTTGATATTACAACCCGTTTTTGGCATCGGATTCTTTGGTTGTCGAAAGTAGATTTAGATAAAAATATTTCTAATATTTCCGGTCAGGAACTGCAGAAAATCCTGCAACATCTTTGTGAGAATAAAATGAAAGTCAATGGAAAGTCAACGTACAAAGATGAATTCGTGACGGCAGGTGGAATCGATTTAAAAGAAATTGATTTTAAAACCATGAAATCTAAACTGCTTCCTAACTTTTATATAGCCGGAGAAGTTTTAAATATCGATGCAGTTACCGGTGGATTTAACTTTCAGGCGTGCTGGAGTGAGGCTTGGCTGATTGCCCAAGATTTAAACTCCCAGCCGTTTTAAAATCAGATAAAATCAGGCGGCGGTAAACATTAATTTTATTAAATTTGAACAAATTAAAAAATAGAATGAAAAACATATTTGCTTTTGTCTTATTTCTTATCATGTTGACTTCCTGCCAAACCCGCGTGGTAAGTATGCAGAAACCACTGAAAAACAACTCTCTGGAACTGTACCAGAAATATACCGTTCAAACGAATGACGCCAAAGTGATTAAGCTTGAAGTTTTAAAATTAGACGATGAAAATATCTACGGAAAATTAAAATCCGGAGAAGATGTTATTATAAAAAAGATCGATGTTCGCGAAGCTAAAAAATTGGATTTATTTTCTTCGATAGCACTTGCGCTGGCTGCGATTGTGGCAGTTATTATTGTACCGATTTAATCGATAAATTAACAGATAAAAAAGGAGTGAATTTTAAATGTTCACTCCTTTTTTTGTATCTTTAAGCTTTCAGCGCATTGATCTCATCTCTCAATTTGGCCGCTTTGATAAAGTCCAAATTCTTGGCGGCGGCTTCCATGGCTTTTTGTTTTTCAGCCACTAATTTTTCGATGTCATCACTGCCGTATTTGGCTTTCTGTTCGGCAACCTCCTGCAAAATTTGTTTTTGGGTATATTTTTCATCGGGAAAATCTTTACTTCTTCCCACCAAAATCTCGGATATTTTTTTATTCAAAGCAGTCGGAACCTGGCCGTGCTTTTCATTGTATTCAATTTGTTTCCCCCTTCTATAAAGCGTTTCATCAATGGTTGCCTGCATTGATTTCGTCATCTTATCGGCATACAAAATCGCTTTTCCGTTTAGATTCCTGGCGGCTCTTCCCACGGTTTGCGTCATCGATCTTCGGGAACGAAGCATTCCTTCTTTATCGGCATCTAAAATAGCGACCAGAGAAACTTCCGGTAAATCTAAACCTTCTCTCAATAAATTGACACCGACCAAAACATCAAACAAACCAACACGCAGATCCTGCATAATCTGAATACGGTCCAGAGTTTCGACATCCGAGTGAATATACCGCGTTCTGATGCCGAACTTAGTAAAATACTTGGTTAATTCTTCTGCCATTTTTTTGGTCAAGGTCGTCACCAAAGTCCGCTCGTCAACTTCCGCCCGTTTTTGAATTTCTTCCATCAAATCATCAATTTGATTTAAAGAAGGCCGAATTTCAATCACAGGATCCAGCAAGCCTGTCGGACGAATTAGCTGCTCTATATATTCGCCACCACTTTTTTCAAGTTCGTAATCGGCAGGTGTTGCAGAAACGTAAATCACCTGATTCTGAATTGCTTCAAATTCTTCAAATTTCAGCGGACGGTTATCCATCGCAGCTGGAAGACGGAAGCCGTGCTCCACCAAAACTTCTTTTCGGCTTCGGTCGCCGCCATACATCGCGTGAACCTGTGGAATCGTAACGTGGCTTTCATCGATCACCATTAAATAATCTTTAGGAAAATAATCCAGCAGGCAGAATGGTCTGGAACCCGGTAATCTGCCGTCGAAATAGCGCGAATAATTCTCTATTCCGCTGCAGTAACCGAGTTCTTTCATCATTTCTAAATCGAGTTCGGTGCGCTCCTGCAGGCGTTTTGCTTCGTAAGGTTTTTCAATATCATTAAAGAAATCAACCTGTTTTACCATGTCATCCTGAATTTCGCGAATGGCATTTACCTGAGTTTCTTTCGAGGTTACAAAAAGGTTTGCAGGATAAATTTTAATATCATCGAAATTGTCCATTACATTTCCAGACAAAGGATTAAAACTTTGAATAGTCTCGATCTCGTCACCGAAAAACTGAATCCGAATTGCATTATCCGCATACGCCGGAAATACATCGACAACATCACCTTTCACCCGGAATGTTCCGCGTGTAAATTCATTTAAAGTCCTTGCATATAAAGCATTAACTAGAGAATGGAGTAAAGTGGTTCGCGTTATCTTTTGATTTTTTTCAATGGAAATCAGCGATTTTTCAAATTCCACAGGATTTCCGACTCCATAAATACAGGAAACTGAAGCGACGATTAAAATATCTCTTCTCCCGGAAAGCAAACTTGCTATGGCAGAAAGCCGTAGTTTTTCTACTTCTTCATTGATGGATAAATCTTTTTCAATATAAGTATTGGTTGAAGCGATAAATGCTTCCGGCTGATAATAATCGTAATAAGAAACAAAATACTCCACGGCATTATTTGGGAAAAACTCTTTGAATTCCATGAATAATTGTGCGGCCAAAGTTTTATTATGTGCCAGAACCAAAGTTGGTTTCTGCGTATTGTTTACCACATTGGCTACTGTAAAAGTTTTCCCGGAACCGGTCACTCCCAGAAGCGTTTGGTATTTCTCACCGATTCCCAGACCTTCAGTCAGTTTTTTGATGGCAGTTGGCTGATCGCCTGTAGGTTTATATTCCGATTGAAGTTTAAATTCCATGGTGCAAAAATACGGAAAAGAAAGGAAGCAATACTTATTTTACATTTTTAGAATTTCAGTATGTGAGCCAATTCTGATGAGATGAATTTGCTTATTTTCCTCATCGAACTGGAGCCAAATCAAAAGTAAATCTGGCAGAATATGACATTCCCACTGATTTTTATAATTGCCTTTCAACAGATGTGGTTTTTTCGATTGTGGAATTCCGCTAACACCGAAATTCTCCAGCAGAAGCAAAACGATTTCAATTTCGGCAAAAGCATTTTTATCCTGTAGATATTTTTTTAAATCTTTTTTGAATTGCCCCCGGTAAATTAATTCATAGTTCTTCATCCCGCAATTCTTCTAAAAATTGTCGAACATCTGAAATTACTTCAAAATCTTTTGATTTATTCTTAATCATTTCCTGCACTTCTTCTATCGCCGCGACGGTGTCTTCATTGGGTTCGAAATATTCTGAACTTTCAAACAGAAGGGTTTCGATATAATTATTTACACTGCGGTTTTCTTCTTTTGCTTTTTTTTGCAAATGGGCGTATAAATTCTTACTTAGTCTGATCGATGTTAATTTTTTTTCTTTTATCATGATTGTATTTTTATGTATATTATTTGTAATACAAATGTAATACAAATAATATTATTATATCTAATTCTTTTGATTGAAGTGATTATCTTTCTCAAACAAATTTTGGGCTGCACCGAAATCTGTTGGTGAATGTGGTTTTTCCTGAGATTCAAAAAAGAAAATTTATTTTTGGAGAATACAAAATGAGAAACAGATACTGTTGATTTTTTTTAAACATTCTTTCTGATCGGAATATAAAATTTTTAGCGGAATAATCTTTGTACTTTTAAAAGCCTGAATATTAACTAAATCTGCATTATTATGAAATCCTTGATCTTCAAAACCTCTTCCCTTTTGGCTATTTTCATTATAACATCCTGCAATGGAAACTCCACAACTAATTCTATTAAAAATGATACGATTACTCAAAATAAAACGCTTCCCAATCCCGAAACCACAAAAAAGAATTCTCCGGGATACCGACCGGCTTTTGTAGGACAAACCAGAACTGCAGGCATGAAAACTTCAACTCCTTACCGGGTCGAAATCATTAATAAAGATTTAGGAAAACCTTGGGGAATAACCAATCTTCCTGACGGCAGATTCTTAATTACAGAAAAATCAGGTTTTATGAATATTGTTTCCGCAGATGGAAAAACGACTTCTAAAGTTGAAGGTTTCCCTGCTGTTGATGCAAGAGGTCAGGGCGGATTACTGGATGTTGCTCTTGATCCTGATTTTAAAAATAACAGAATGATTTACTGGACGTTTTCTGAACCAGCCGCCGGCGGAAATCACACTGCTGTCGCGAAAGGAAAACTTTCCGCTGATGAAAAATTGATAGAAAAACCACATATTATTTTTAGAGCAACCCCAACTTATGATGGTAAACTGCATTACGGGAGTCGTCTGCTTTTTGACAAGGACGGAAATCTTTTTGTCAGCACCGGCGAACGTTCAGATTTAGCAACAAGACCTTTAGCACAAAACACGATGGCTTATTTAGGTAAAATTTTAAAAATTACTAAAGACGGAAAACCCGCGTCTGGAAATCCATTTATTGGAAATTCAAAATATAAACCTGAAATCTATTCGTACGGTCACCGAAATCCACAAGGTTTAGCGATGGACGAGAAAGGGCAACTTTGGGAATCAGAAATGGGTCCAAAAGGAGGTGATGAAATCAATCTGATTCAACCCGGAAAAAATTACGGCTGGGGAGATGTCACCTACGGAATTGAATACAGTGGCAAAAAAGTTGGGGCGGGAATTCAGCAAAAACCGGGAACGGAACAACCGGTTTATTATTGGGATCCATCGGTTTCCATGAGTGGGATTACCTTCTATACGGGAAATATTGGTGAATGGAAAAACAATCTCTTTTTAGCTTGTTTGAGCGGTGAGAAAGTGATCCGTTTGGTGATTAAAGCCAATAAAGTTGTGGGCGAAGAATGGTTGCTGGAAGATCAGAATGAGCGTTTTCGCGATGTGCATAACGGACAGGATGGAAACCTCTATGCCATTACTGACAGCGGGAAACTGTACAGGATTTCAAAGAAATAAATAAAAACGGAAAAGCTTACCTTTGCACCCGTTAAAATTTAACAGAGAAATTATGAAAAAAATGTTTTTGGCTGTACTGACAGCAGTTTTCGGAATGGCAAATGCACAAACGGATGCGTTCAGAGGAGCAGGTGACACGCGTTACCAAATTGGGATGAATATTCAGGATGGAGGAACAGGGGTGATGACATCGCTGGATTATGGTTTAGGCGAAAGTTTCTCGATTGGAGCACAGGCAGGATATTTATTGGGAGCTAAAGAAGCTGATGGTTTTAGCAAACCTTCTTTTGGCGACCGCTTCGACATTAAAGCCAGATTTAACGCCAATCTTGGCGGCGTTTTAGGATTGCCGCAAAATATAGATGTTTATCCCGGGCTTAATTTAGGTCTGAAAAACTTCGGCGGTCATGTTGGAGCGAGACTATTCTTTGATAAAGGATTTGGCGTTTTTGCAGAGGCACAGTTCCCTTTCGCAAAATATAATGACAAAGACAAAGTATATAAAAATTTGAACAACCAGTTTCAGATGAATGTTGGAGTATCTTTTGATCTTTCAAAAAAATAATATCGGAATACTGATATCGCAAAAAACCTCGGCTTTCGTCGAGGTTTTTCTTTAAAAATAATTTTATTCATCAATTCAATTGGCTCTTTTTACTTTTGTATTGGTTCTTACCTTAGGCTTCTTCCAGTTGTGAATGTTTTTTAATTAAATTCTGCTGAACATTTGGCGGAACCAATTGGTATTCCGAAAATTTCATGGTGAATTTCGCTCTTCCTCCGGTAATGGAGCGCAAAGTAGAACCGTAATCATGAAGTTCTGCCAAAGGTACTTCTGCTAATATTTTCTGATAATGACCTTCCGAATCCATTCCTGAAATAACGGCGCGTCTGGTTTGCAAATCTCCCATAACATCGCCGGTATCTTCGTCCGGACAAAGGATTTCTACGGAATACATGGGTTCCAGAAGTTGAGGATTCGCCTGATGAAACGCCTGTTTAAAAGCACCCGCAGCTGCAAGCTGGAAAGAAATATCATTGGAGTCTACGCTGTGCATTTTTCCGTCATAAATGATTACCCGAATGTTTTGAGAACGGGATCCCGTCAACGGACCTTCGTTCATCTGCTGCATAATTCCTTTTTTAATGGCTCCGATATAGCGGTTATCGATGGTACCGCCGACGATACACCAATAAAAAGCCAGTTTCCCGCCCCAGGGTAAATCTTCAATTTCTTTTTGTCGGATATTAAAGCCGGTTGGTTCATCCATTCCGTCGTAGAAATTTTCAACTCTCATGTGAATTTCACCAAACTGACCGTTACCGCCAGATTGCTTTTTGTGGCGATAGTCGGCATCTGCTTTTCCGGTGATGGTTTCCCGATAGGAAATTTTAGGTTCTGCAAAATTCATCTTCACGCCGAAATCATCCTGTAGCCTTTCTTTCACCAAATCGAGATGCAATTGCCCTTGCCCATGAAGAATCGTTTGTTTCAGTTCAGCGGACTGTTCTACTTTCAAAGTTGGATCTTCTTCCTGAATTTTATGCAAAGCCGTCACCAGTTTTTCCATATCGGCTGCGGCATCGGTATAAATCGCTTTTCTGATCCGGCTTTCCGGAAATTCCATCGGACGGACTTTTCGGTTTACCCCTTTTGTATTTAAAGTATGATTCGAACGCGCGAATTTTAATTTCACGGTCACGCCTAAATCGCCCGCTACCAATTCATCAACAGGAATCCGGTCTTTTCCCTCGGCGACAAATAATTGCGAAATCCGTTCTGTTTCGCCATTTTCAGCATTAACCAATTCATCGCCAGGTTTTAATCTGCCACTTAATACTTTAAAATAAGAAATCATCCCAACTTGTGGTTCAGAAATCGTTTTATAAATAAAAACCGTTGTTTTATCATCAGAGTTATAAGAAACTTCGTCGCCATTTTCCAGTTTTCTGGCAGGTCTTTCAGCGGGTGAAGGAGCGATGTCATCTAAGAATCCCATCAGCCGGCCACTTCCCATATCTTTTAAACCGCTCGTTACAAATACTGGAAAGAACTGCTGTTTTGCTAAAGCCAACGTAATCCCTTTTGCTAATTCTTCTTCGGAAAGATAACCTTCTTCGAAATATTTCTCCATTAAACCTTCTTCGTTTTCAGCGGCGATTTCTACCAAAGCATTGTGCATTTCGTTGACCCGGTCGATTTCACTGTCGGGAATTGGTTTTTTCTCTGGTTTTCCGCCGTCTGCAGGAAATTCGTACATCACCATTCTTAAGGTATCAATAATCGCATTGAAATTTGGACCTGAGTTATAAGGATATTGGATGGGAAGCTGTTTGTTTCCGAACCGTTCTTTTGCCTGTTCTAAGGTTTTCTCGAAATCGGCTTTCGGATGGTCCATTTGGTTGATGACGAAGATGGCGGGAGTCTGATATTTCTCTACATATTCCCAAACGAGTTCGGTTCCCACTTCTACGCCGTTGGCTGCATTCAGCACGATAATCGCGGTGTCTGCAACTTTTAAAGAAGATACTACTTCGCCGATAAAGTCATCGAATCCCGGCGTATCAATCATATTGATTTTATTATTCCGCCAGTTGACGAACATTTGATGAGAAAAAAGTGTTTTTCCTTTTTCATGTTCCAAATCAGTATTGTCGCTCACCGTGTTTTGCCCTTCTACACTACCACGGCGCTTAATCGCCCCGCCTTCGTACAACATGGTTTCAATCAATGTAGTTTTGCCACTGTCGGAATGTCCGAGCAAGACCACATTTCGTAGATTTTTGGTATTAGCACTCATAATATTTGGTTTTAATAATTTAAGGATAATACTAAAAAGGAAATGTCTAGCACTTGATTTTTAGGGAGATAAAGTTACAAAAGATTTAAACTTGTTTTGAAAAATTTAAATTGAAAAACAAATGACATTTAACATTGTTGCAAAAAAAAACAGACAGAAAATTCTGTCTGTTTAAGAAGGTTGTGAGAAATTTTTTAATGTTTAATAAGAGTTTGATTGATAATGACCTGATTGTCTTTCTGAATGTTTACGACATACATTCCTGTTGGGAATGAACTTAAATCGAAAGTATCGCCTGTTTTTAAAATGACGATGATGCCCAAGCTGTTGGCTACCGTTATTTGATATTGATCACCTTGTCTTGAAGTCACCGTTTTGTTGGATAAGCATGGAGGTTCAATTACTCTTAAGACGGAATAGCTATTGGAGGTTTCGCCATCTTTAACAAGATTGTATATTTCGCAAGGCAGTGCAGGAGGAGGCATTATTGTTGTAAAGAATTCAGTTGTTCCGCAGGCGTTGGTTGCTTCTACTTTTATATCCATCGTCCACGAGTTATTATCGCCCATTGCCCATGCTTCCGGATTGTTTTGCATGGCAAATAATCTGACATGTGAAGGGTTTGCGGAAACTTTCGTCCATTTAATATTGGTGATGCCTTGTGATTCTATTGGATGATTTACTCCACCATCTAAATAGAAATGGGATTCGTTATAATAAGTTGGGTCATCTATTTGGGTGACATCAAAGAAAGGTTTTCCTATCCAGATCTTTTTAGTGAACGTTTGCCCGTTTTGAAATGTTGCGGTGAGTATCACAAGCCCATTTGAAATTCCTTGTAGGGTAACTGAACTTGCTGTGGAAGAAATTATTTGGGCGTTTGTGTTGCTTAAAGACCAAGTGGGGGTGCTTGGAAGTTTGCAAGGATCTGGAAAACTATAAGTGCTTGTAGAATTTTCACAAATTATATTCGAGCCATTGAATTGGGTTGATTCTATAGGAAAGTAAGGATCCTGTATGCCCTCTGTTATTGATTTAAGTAGCCAATTAACCATGTTTGGAGTAAAAGAAACATGTTCCATATTAAAGTTTTCACCATAAAAGCTATCGAACCTTGTTTGACCACTACATGATATATTTTTTGTGATAGGTTGATACCAATCCGAGAAACCGCTGGTGTCTAACGCAGAATGCATCGGAATGAAAGTTTGAGGTATAATTATGGCTTCTTTGGTAGACGGAATTACTCTATCAATAATTAAGTTTTTATCTGTGGTTAAAGCGGGAAGAATAAACCAATTACCAAAGGAAATGGGAAAAGAAAAAGCATTAGTCCCTTCCAAACTGGCATTAACTTGCTCCTTTAAATCATTTGCGGAATTTGTATTCCCTCCTGGAACAGCATCCATACTACCATTACTGTCCCAAGCAGAAATTATTGTAGTGGTATAGTCTATGTTGCTAACATTTTTATCAGGATTTCTCCCTTGGTTCTGAACTAATAGTAAACTTTCGCCTTGGTTGGACATATAATAATTATTGACCCTGAAAATTCTTTTTCTACCTACTCTAATTCCTAATAATCTGATTTTGGCACTTGCTTTTATATGTAAAAAATTTTCTTTTGGATTTACATTTTTAACTCCACTTAAAGAGCCGTTTGTAATTGCAATGTTCTTAATACCATACGAAACCGGAAAGCCATCCGAACCAGCCACTCCGTTATTTTTAACATAAGCTAAGAAAGTGGTATTGTTTTGATTCTTGTAAGGGAAGCCATCATTTTTCACAATGTCTATGAGCATCTGTTCTGCTGCAGGTGAATGAAGTGTTTTTGTAAATTGTTCGTCAGCGCTATTTTGTTTTAACATTTTTGCAAAAAACCAAATATCTTCTTGTATTGCCAGTGGAATATTTGCTCCTTGATGAGGACTGTCCATAGAAACCCATACTTTTGTATTGTGATTAATGCCTTGTTTTTCCAAATATGCCAATGCATATCTTGTAATAAGACCACCCATACTCGGACCCACCACTACTAATTTTTCTGAACTACTAACCGTTTGTAAATCTGAATTAATTTTCTGAATAAAAGACGCAACAGTATATGCGTTTCTTACAATATCATCTGCTCCAGCGCAGATTACTTCGGAGTTGGGATTGTTTTGTATTTTGTTATAATAGGGGAGATTAACCAATATAACATCAAAGTTTTTTTCATTTAGTTTGTCGATTAGCGAGCCTTCACTATATTCCATTAATTTTGATAAAGACCCGTAAGTTTCAATTTTCATACCTTCATATTTGCATCTATCATCCTCGTAACAATCATTATAATCAATTCGCCTTTTATCACCCGGATCAAAACCATCTACGATGATAATTGGCTTTCTGATGTTACAAGTGCTGTTTTGATTTCCATACCAAATTTTATATTCAATTTCGCCTTTTACTCCCACTGCATCTGCAATTGTAGAACGATGTTTCAAAAGGGATGAAATACTGCAAGATTCAGTTTTTTTTGATAATAGTACACTATCTGTTTTCTTGCTTAGCAATATTTCTGAATAAGTTGTAATTTGACTGCCATTTTCTAATGTTGTTCTAAAGCTAATTTTTTGTTTTTGTACTCCAGAGGTAGGAATGTTGACAGAAACGGAGGGTTGGATTAAATAATCAGTTATTAGGTTTCGCCATACCCCATCCCCAAAATCAGCATCTAATTTTTTAACATTATTTATATACTGATAAAATTGTGAAGCATCAATTTTAAAATTATAGGAGTTACTTAAACTGCTGAATGCAGGAAATAAGGGAGATATTACAAGTAAATCTTTCTCTATAAAGTTTGGGACGGAACTATTAATAGGATGAAATACATTATTAATAAGTTGGAGATTACCATTGCTATTATCTTCTTCATCATAATTAAGATAAGAAGATTTTACACTTAAAATACCAATAGGTATTTCATTTGCGGTGTTGCAAATTTGGATGAAGTCAGGAAATGAATTCTGATTGGTAAAAATATTGTTCGAAGCCATGTTTAGCTCAGTAAGAGCTTGCTGAAAATGATCCGAATTACTTGTGTTGTATTCTGGATAATTAAAATTGTAGAGATCTGCAAATATCGGTGCTTTGTCTAAAAGCACTTTTTTCGGAGATGTTCCGCTTACAGGAGTGTATATTTGTGATAAAGCAATGTCCCAATTAAAACTTTGACCATAAAGGATTTGAAGACCTAACAAGAGAATTAGCGAATATATTTTTCTCATAATTTTTTATTGATTTTGTGGTTAATTATTTTTATTGAAAGCGGTAATGTTTGCAATTTGTTACTTATGGGAATTTATAGTCATTGATGGTATTTTTATTAAAATCAAATCTTCCTTCCGTAATTTCCAATTTGTCATTTGCGTCGGAAACATTTTGTAATTTACCTGAAAATACGCCGCTGATAACATTATTATCATTTTTAGTGATAATTATTGATCCACTATTGGGAATTGCGTTGTATTGTTTTTTCAACGTTGTAGTTTCATATATAAGATATCCTATTGTTATTCGACCTTGAGGGTTGTTCTGATCCTGTCCGTTCAACATATATTCTTTTGAGGTTATTCCTTTGGGGTCATTTATACGAAGGATTATCCTCGTAAGATTTACGTTATCAAGACTTACTAAAGGTGAAAATGTTTTGTTCTCATCATAGGAAAAATCATCCCAAACCCCATTGTAAGTTGGATATCCAATATTGGATAGATCATTCTTAGAAGATTTTGGAGTATAGGCTTTTCCGTTTATTTTCACACCAAAAGTATTTTTTCCAGATTGTGTGGCTTCGGGAAGAGTATTTGGGTCTGCATCGCGGTCTTTGCAGGAAGAAAAAAGCCCTATACAAGCTAAGGCTAAGAAGAGTAGAGTTTTCATAAAAAGATATTTTTTTTGGTTGATTATAAAGATATATTAATTTTATAATTCCACAATAATTATTTAAACTATAGGTGTTTTCGTAATAAACACAGATAAACAACACAAAATATTGAATAAAATCTTTGTTTTGAAATGATTTTTACTTTTGATGAAACTGCTATTTACTAATGACGGTTATACGAAAGGAAGAGGATAGATTTAGATCAAAAATCTAAAAAAGTAGAATTATTTTTTTCATATTTACAGTGTTTTATAATTAAAATCAAATCTTCCGTCGGTAATTTCAATTTCTTCATTACCATTCTGCTCTTTAAGTTTTCCATAAAAAGTTCCGGAACATCCATTTAGATCAAATCGTGAAATTGTTACTTTACCAGAATTATTAAAACTGCCATAAGTTTTCCATTCCCCTGTTGCGGGACTCTTTGCGATACATCTTAGGTATGAATTAAATGGTTGATTATTGTCGTCGAAGTAATAAGCGTTGTCAAATATATAATCACCAACACCTATTACTGAAAATTTATACATATAAATCTCAACGTTTAAAAGATTTTTTAAATTTGTTTGTCGCAATGCTGATATTTTATTTGAATGATTCGGCGTATCAATATAATATCCGTAAAAATGTATTGGCTTTTCAACTACTGTCGAACCAATGGCTTTGGTTGGGATAAAGACAACGCTATTTAGTTTGCAGCCGAATGTATTGGCGCCAGATTGGGTTATTGGCGGCAGTGTGTTATCTGAAGGAACATCTACGTTGGTGGCTCGGTCGCAACCGAGAGATAAGATTCCTAAAAGTGTGGTGTAAATAATTGTTTTCATTTTTTTGGTTTTAAAACTTAGATAAAGTTAAATGATATTTTTGCGACGAGGATAGATTTAGATCAAAAATCTAAAAAAGTAGAATTATTTTTTCATGTTTATAGTGTTTTATAATTAAAATCAAATCTTCCGTCGGTAATTTCAATTTCTTCATTACCATTCTGTTCTTTAAGTTTTCCATAAAAAGTCCCGGAACATCCATTTATATCAAACCTTGAAATTGTTAGTTTACCTGAATTATTGTAACTGCCATAGGTTTTCCATTCTGCTGTTGCGGGACTTTTTGCAATACATCTTAGGTATGAATTAAAAGGCTGATTATTATCGTTGAAATAATAAGCGTTATCGAATATATAATCGCCAACACCGACTGCTGAAAATCTATACATATAAATCTCAACAGTTAAGAGGTTTTTTAAATTCGTTTGTCGCATTACTGACATCCGACTAGACTGATTCGGAATATCAATATAATATCCATAAAAAATTATTGGCTTTTCAACTACTGTTGAACCAATGGCTTTATTCGGGACAAAGACAACGCCGTTTAGTTTGCATCCAAATGTATTAGCGCCAGATTGGGTAATTGGTGGAAGCGTGTTGTCTGAAGTAACATCTACGTTTGTGGCTCGGTCGCAACCGAGAGATAGGATTCCTAAAAGCGCAGTGTAAATAATTGTTTTCATTTTTTCGGTTTTAAAAAGTAGAATTATTCTTTCATGATTACCGTGCTTTTTTTATTGAATCTAAGATATGTGTTTTTTTAATATTCCGTAATAATAATTTTGAATTATAGATATTTTCGCAATAAAAACAGAAAAACAACACAAAATATTGAGTAAGATCTTTGTTTTGAAATTATTTTTACTTTTAATGAAACTGCTATTTACTAATAATGGTCACACGAAAGGATTGACTTCGTCAAATTTCATTTCGTGTCTTTACTTTGTATTCTATCAATAAATGATTTTTAGTTACACGACAAAGGTAGATTGCGGATGGTTTGAAAAATATTGGCGTTCCGAAATCTTCCGAAATCTTCTCTTTTGGTAGGCGAAATGTTGAATTTGGAGTGGTTGGCTTCTGGCTGGCTTCTGGTTGGCTTCTGGCTGGCTTCTGGTGTTGGGGTGGTGTTGGGTATAGACTGTGGTGGGACTATGGTGGGTTTCAGGTGGTAGAGAGCCGTATTTCCGGCAAATTTCCCGGCCGCATGTACCGTCTAATATTCCAAAACGCTCGCTTTTCCGTAAATAATGTGTTTTAAATTCAGCTCTTTTCCGGCATTTTCCGGCGATAAATCTTTTCAATTAAATAATGGCCGTTTAAAAAAACTGATCGAATTTCCTGTTGATATTACGAATATATCCTGTGGAGATCCCGCAGAAAGCGGACTCTTTTTAAAAATTTTTTCTCAAACAATTCTATCCTTTCTTTTGAATTTCCACAAGAGATAATCGCCCTGTGAATAGGTTTTATAAGGGTCTAAATGATTAGCACCGGTGATTTCTATATCGCCGTTTTTAAGAAAGATAAAGAAAAGTTTTTCTTCTTTTTTGGAAATTTATCAACAACCACAATCCGAATCACAACCCGGTTTTCCTTTGTTTTTGAATTTCCTGGAACTGAAATTTTTAGCAACGATTTTAAACAAAGAATAACCCGCTGCCAAAACAATTACAGCGATAATGACATATTGAAAAACAAGAGAATTGTCCATTATTTAAAAATTTGATAAACAATCAGCGAGGCAATATAAGCCAGACCCGACATGCCGAAAAGTTGCGCCACCGTCCATTTCCAGGATTTGGTTTCTCGATATACCACGGCCAAAGTAGAAACACACTGCATCGCAAAAGCGTAAAAGAAAAGAATCGAAATTCCTGTTGCAAAGCTATAAATTTTCTCTCCGTTTGGTTTTACGTCTGCCCGCATTTTATCGATGATTTTTCCTTCCGGTGCTTCATCGTCTAAACTGTAGAGCGTCGACATAGTTCCTACAAATACTTCTCTCGCCACGAAACTTGTTAAAATCCCGACGCCCATTTTCCAGTCATAACCGAGCGGTGCGATAACCGGTTCTATTGATTTCCCCATTTTGGCGAGATAAGACTGTTCTAATCTTACATCGGTAGCGACAAAATCTTTCTTATTTTGCGTTGGTCCGATATAAGAGAAAAACCAAATTACGATACTGAATAAGAAAATAATCTTTCCTGCACCGGTAATAAATTCCCAAACTTTACCCAGAACGATTTTAAAATCATAACCGAAAAGCGGCATTTTATAGGAAGGCAAATCCATCACTAAAAAAGATTTCGCGTTGCTTTTAATAATTTTCTTTAAAATTAAAGAGGCCATTAATGAGGTGAAAAATCCAAGAAAATACATCGCCATCAAGGCAATAGCTTTATAACTGATTCCGATAAAGAATTTGCTGGGAATAATCAGTCCGATGATGATACTGTACACCGGAAGTCGTGCCGAACACGTCATAAATGGAGTTACCAAAATGGTAATCAACCGTTCTTTCACATTCTCGATATTCCGTGTAGACATAATTGCCGGAATGGCGCAGGCGGTTCCTGAAACCAACGGCACAATACTTTTCCCATTCAAACCAAACGGCCGCAGAAACCGGTCCATCAGGAAAATAACTCTTGCCATATAACCCGAATCTTCCAACAAATAAAGGAAATAAAGCAGAATCCCAATCTGTGGTGCAAAAACCATAATGCCGCCCACTCCCGGAATAATTCCGTTTGCGATGAGCGAATTAATAGGTCCAGCAGGCAGATGTTCATTAGCAAAACCGGACAGCCAAAGGAAAAAATCTGAAATCCAGTTCATCGGATATTCTGCCAAAAAGAAAACGCTTTGAAAAATAACCAATAAAATCAGTCCGAAAATCACATATCCCCAGAATTTATGAACCAAAACCCTGTCTAATTTCTCGGTCAATAATTCTTTGAACTGTGGTTTTTTGGAGAGTACTTTAGAAATGATCTTATCGATTTCCTGATACCGTCTGATGGTTTCCTGCGTTTGTAATCTTTTCGGAATCAAACATTTAACCTCATCATTATTCAGTTGATCATGAACGGTTTCGAGCTTTCCCAAATAGGTGTCGGACGAAAGCAAAGTCCAGACTTTATATTGATTTTCTTCTTTTGTTTCTGCTAATATTTTAAAAACCAATCCTTTATGTTCGGTTGGAATATCGAAAGAAACAGTATCGGATTTGGTAAAATTTCCTTTGTGAATTTCGGTTCTTAATTCTTCAATTCCCTGATTTTCTTTGGCGTTGGCCTGTAAAACAGTAACGTTTAATTCTCTGGAAAGTTGGTCGATATCGATATTGATCCCGCGTCTTTCAGCCTGGTCGATTTGGTTAACCACCAATAAAATGGGAATTCCCAAATCCTG
Source organism: Chryseobacterium gotjawalense (assembly GCF_030012525.1). Taxonomy (NCBI): domain Bacteria; kingdom Pseudomonadati; phylum Bacteroidota; class Flavobacteriia; order Flavobacteriales; family Weeksellaceae; genus Chryseobacterium; species Chryseobacterium gotjawalense. The sequence goes on along the minus strand of NZ_CP124855.1, from coordinate 2,231,622 downwards.
AATCTGCTGGAAAAGAAGCAATCCTCTTTTGATGCTTAAGGCTTCTAAAATATAAACGACGCCCGAATAATTCTTTTGTTCCTCGACCAGAAATTTTGACAAAATGGCTTCATCTTCAGAGCTCGGATAAATGCTGTAGGAACCGGGTAAATCGATGACTTCTACATTTTCGCCCTGATAATCGTAATCTCCAGAATGGCTGGCCACGGTAACTCCAGCATAGTTTCCTGTTTTTTGCTTTTTGTTACAAAGTAAATTAAAAACGGTAGATTTTCCCACATTGGGATTTCCCACCAAAAGGATTTGTTTTTTGTTTGAAGTGTTCATTCTCCGCTCGATCTAATTTGAGATTTACCGTGATTGTTTAAGATAAAGTTTCCACGATGATAAACTGCGCTTCTTCTTCGCGAAGTGCAATTCTGCTTTTTTCGTCACCAAACTCTATATACAGTGGTCCTTTGAACGGCGCCTGATACAGGATTTTGAAAACGGTTTCGGGGAGCAGACCCATTTCAATAATTTTATTGGGCATTCTGAGGTCGTCGTTTTCATAGCCCAGAATTTTCCCCGATTTATTTCTGGGAAAACAGCATAATTTATTTGATTTATCTCCTTTCAACACTAAAATTTTGATGCGCAAATATACGTTATTTAAATTTAATCTAAATAAGGAAATCTTGTAGAATGATTGATGTCATAAAAAAACCGATGTTTATTTTTAAACATCGGTTTTATCGATTTTTGTCAATACAAAATCAAATACCTCCATATGCCATTAAGCATTGCATTATTGAAGGTCCCGCTGGAGGCGGTGCCATATTTGATATCATTATACATAGCTCTAAATCAGATATCATTATTTTTGATTTTATACTGATGACAATCTTTTCAGATTTAGGTTCATATTGGATTGTTTTTTCAGTTTTCAAAACATTCTCCTTAGTTACTTCACTATTATTCGTAACTTTATTATTTGCAAATACAAATGTTGTCACCCCAAATAATAAGACAGATGTCATTAATAATTTTTTCATAATTAATAATTTTAATTTGATTGTTGTATTCATCAAATATAATAATAAATATTGTCTTTTTTATTTAATTATTGGAAAATTATTTTCTATTCTTTGTTTTTGCGCGTATCTTGTTGAATTTCTATCGGATTATTGTTCGCATTAAAAAATTCACGATAAGACTTTTCCTGTTTTTTCACCATATCACCAATTGTTATATCAGTTCCTGGTACTTTTTGCGAAAGCATTTCTTGTGATAGCATCGGACGAATTGAAGAAAAAGGGTCTTTTTTAAATGATGAAAACGTTGATTCAAATTTCTCTCGTGATACTGTAGTCAATTTTCCGCCACTTCCTGGAACTAGCTTTTCTAAATAGGATAACTCTTCGAAATTCTCTACTTTTTTATTTCCTTTCAAAACCCAAGAATAATTATTTTCAGAATCTACAACTTTTACAATTAAGCCAGGCAAACCTTTAAATTTATACGGCCCATCTTGTAATGGAATATCTGAACTAAACCAAGCCGTCCATTTTCTACCACCAAAATCTATGGTTGCTTTCTGAGTATTATAATCACCTATTTTTTCTTTCTCCAATGAAATATTCCAATTAAAATTAGGTTCTTCTAAATATCCTATCGAAACAGGCGAAAACCCATTAATTATTTGATCAACAAAGGTTTCCTTCATTTCAGGATATGACTTTTCAACTTTAAAAGAAAATTTAGGTGTAGTGAAAACACCAGTAGGATCTTTATACACTCCTGATTTTTTCATTTCCTCAACATAAATCTTTGCAATTGAATCTTGTGCTACAGAAGTATAATCGCGGTAAATAGATTTGTCTTTGGTGATGTCCAAAATCGTCATCACTTTATCCAATTTCACTGAATCTTTCTTTGGTTTAAAAGTTAATTCATAAAAGAACCGGTTGGCTGTTTCTTGTGCATTTAAAGCAAAAAATGCCGTGAATGCAAATACTGTGAATATCTTTTTCATGTTTACTATTTAATTAGTTAGTAAACTTTTTAAAAGATTTGTTACAAAATTTTAAGATTAATTTATAATTCATTGTGACTTTCAGGTCGGAATTTCATTTTAACTTTATTGTTTAAAAATTAAAACACATGAACACTTTACCGATTTTAAAAAAAGAACTGCAGCAGGAATACGAAACGACCAAAAAATTTATCGACCGTTTCCCGGAAGGAAAAAATGATTTTGCCCCTCACGAAAAAAGCATGAAAATGATGCCACTGGCCACGCATATTGTAGAAGTTTTTGGCTGGCCGGATTATATCCTGAAAACCGACAAACTTGATTTTGCTGCAGGTGATTATCAACCAACCGTTCTCAACACAAAAGCTGAACTGCAACAAAAACTGAATGACGATTATACTACTTCGAAAAATGCGTTAGAGAATTTAACAGAAGAAGCGCTCGACGGAAGATGGACGATGAATATGGGAGACCAGGTGCTGGCGGATTATAACAAATATGAAGCAATTCGGCATGCACTGAACCAAATCACCCATCACCGTGCGCAATTGGGTGTTTATTACAGGTTGAACGATATTCCGGTGCCGGGAAGTTATGGGCCGACTGCTGACGAAAAAACTTCTTAGTGTTGAAATGATAAATAATAAAACCCGCCTTAGGAATAAAGCGGGTTTTCAATTTTAATTAGGGAATCAGTTCGATTTTATTGTTGTTTCTTTTCATTTCCTCTTTTGCGTTTTTCTCGAGTTCGCGGAGGACTTCTTTCGGCTCCGATATTTCTTTGCCATTCACGTTGATCATCACTTTCGAATTAGGCCTGGAAAGAATTTCCCGCATTCCCTGAACGGGATCATTTTCATGCTGACTCAGCTGTTTCACATATTGTTTGCGATTAACTTCAATCGGCTTTTTCCTGGTAAACGGAATATCTTTTCCCTGGGTATTGAGTTCTTCCGGTGCGATTTCAGGGATTTTTTTAATTCCTTTCAGTTCCATCTGGTGGCTTCCAGTTTGGTCGGACATTTCGACAATTAATCCCGGAAGGCCGGAAAACTTATACGGTCCGTCCTGAACCGGGACATCGGTTGTGAACCATGCCGTCCACTTTCTTCCGGCAAAATCGGTGGTTGCTTTTTGAACGCTGAAGGTTCCCAGCTGTTTTTTCTCGGATAAAATTTTCCAGTTGGGTTTTCGGTCTTCTGCTACTTTATAAGAATCATTTCCAACATTCGCGATCAGAAATGTTTTGTATTCCGGATAGATTTTTTCTACTTCACCACTTACTTCACCGCCAAAACTTTGTCTTGAAACTGAAATACTCTTCATTCCCGAAGCCATTTGTTTCTTGATACTTTCGTTTATGATAGAATCGTTATCAAATGTTTTTTTACTATAATATTTGGACCCATTTTTATTGATATCCAGATACATCCATTCGGTTTTCAAACTGTCGGTTTTGGTAGAATCCGGACGGAATTTATATTCATAAATCACCCGGTTGTTTTGTGCTGAAACCATTAAACCCAATAAAAGAAATAAAGTTGCTAATTTTTTCATGGTTGATTTTATTTAAAATTAAATTTAACGGTAAACATTATCTGTCGCGGTCGCAGTTGCATTCTGGTATAGCTGTCTGAAATAGTACTAGTTGAAAATCTTTCAAAAACTTTTCTATTGCCAATATTCAACCACTTTAATTCAAAATCAATCTTCTTTTTTGCCCAGGTATATTGATAAGATACATCGTAAAACCCGTTATGGTAACTCGTAAGATTATTTCCCGAATTGATCTGATCCCAGTTAAAACCGATGGTATGGTTTTCAACCGGATAGAAATAGGTGCTTAAGTTATGGTTAAATCCAGAATTCTTCGAATCGTTGAATTGATTTTGCTGATGGTTCCAAGAAAAAGACAGGTTATAATCCACACTCATCCAGGAAAAGTAAGTGTTATTAAATTTAAATCCTAAACTTTGTGAGTTGCTTTTGTTTACAAAGAAGTAAGGAACGTCGTTTTGATCGGTGGTTAAAGCATCAGTCTTTGAAAGTGTATTATTAAAACTAAAAGAGGTATTGGTTTTAAACTTGGGAAGGTATTTACCGATTTCGGCACCCATTGAATTAGAATTACTCTGGTTGTCTAATTCTCTAAAACTGGTAAGAACAAATCCTGACCCGTCATTAATAGAATTCCCAATGATATTTCGGTTCGTTTTACTGTACCGGTAATTAACATTAAAGAATAAATTATTCAAAGGATTTCTGTATTCTAATTTCGATCCAACTGATTTTGCTATTGTTTCCGGAATTGGATTATTGGCCGACATTGCAGAAGGAGAAGTCGGTGAAGAAAAAATAAACCCTGCATAATTATCACTGGTGTTTCCGAAATTATAATTCAGATTTGCATTTGCACTTGCTTTCCAGAAAGATGCGAAAGTATATTGTGCAAAAAGCGTCGGTTCAAAAGTCAATTTATTGATGCTTTTCGAAACGTTTCTATCTGGATCCTGAGCCTTAATGCTGTTAAAATTAAAGGGAAACTGCGAATAAAGCATCCAGGCATCGCTTCTATAGTTTATTCCTAAAGTCGCATAAGGAATCGCTTCTGTAAACTTCAAATCATTTCTGTAGTCGTTGCCGTAAGGAGAACGAATGCCATTGGTCACTGTTGAAAGTTCGGTATCAAGCTGATTGGTAGAAAAATTAAATCCAATTTCCGGCGTGAAGGTCCATTTTTTTGCAGAAAATCCTACGCTTGCAGAATGGTTAATATCTAAGGTTTTAATTTTGAGATCCTGGATAACAGTATCCGTATTTTCAAAAAGGAAGTGTCCCGGATTTTTCAAATCTTTGAATTTAAGATAAGAGGAAGGATTAATTTCAAGTGCTTGTCTATCATTTTGATAGTTGATATACGACATGAGGTTTACCAGTTTCTCTTTCCACGGAATAATCGTACTTAATGAATTTTGAAACGATGAAGTTGGGGATTCTAAACTTTCCTGGCCGTTTCTGATTCCATAAATATCATTCTGATTCACATTTGCCCGGTCAGCATTCCAGAATTGTGAAAAAGTGGTGACATTTTTAAAGAAACCTTTTTTTGCATTTTTTGTAAAAATAACTTCTCCTTTTGCCTTATCTGTATAAAAATGATTTAGAATATTGGTAGAATATTTGGTATTACTCAGAAAATTATTGGTTTCAGAATACGATTCCCGAGAAACAGCATTATTGGTATAACTTGCATTGGCTTTAAGCTCCCATTCTTTATTGTCAAAAGGATTGGTCAAAAGATTAGCCGAAAAATAATGTACATTATTCATAAGATATCTCTTTTCCGGAAGATTGGGCGAGGAAGCATTTTCTACATTCAGCCATTTACTTTGGGAAACATTTCCTCTTCTTCCTTCATAGCGGTTTCCAAACGAAAGAATATTCCCTTCCTTCTCCACGCTTTCGCCGTTATTATTCGCTTTGTAATTCACCACCCACTGGTTTTTCTGACCGAAAAACATGGGAGTTAATTTCACATTCCACAACAAAGGATCCAGTCCTGCTCCCACTTCTCCGCGGCCGGTCATGGTTACAGATTTCTTTAATTTTATATTAATGGCAGCGCTTTCAGAAGGTACTTTATCCTGTAGAATTTTTACCGGCTGATGATTTTCCATCACCTCCACTTTTGATACCGCTCCGGTTGGCAAAGAATTGTTAATGGTTCCGTAACCGCCTTCCATCAAATCTTTTCCGTTGACATAGAATTTATTGATCGGTTCGCCCTGATAAAGAACGGTTCCATCTTTATTCACGTCGATTCCCGGGATTTTTTTCAAAACATCGGAAAGCGTACGGTCTGACTTGCTTTCAAAAGCTTTAATATCATAAGAAATAGTATCTCCTCTTTTGGTAATCATTTTCGCCTTCAGCTTCACCTCTTTGATTTCCGTAGCGTCGTCTTGCAAAGTAAAATTCTGCGTTTGATTTTCATTTTTAACCACTTTCTGCAAAGGTTTTTGATTAAAGGCTTTGACCTTCACATCCACATTTTGCTCTGCCGAAGTAAAAGTTACCTTAAACTCCCCTTTAGAATTGGTAATCGAATAAGCGATAATTGCATCTTTCCCCGGTTCTTCTACAGTGACGCTTGCACTGGGAATCGGCTGACCGTCAGTATCTAAAATTTTTCCACTGATGGAAGACTGCGCCCAGGTCAATACAGAAATAAACAAAATAAAAAGAGTCGAAATTTTTTTCATGAAAACATTTATTAATGAGTACTTTAATCACACTGTTTGTTACACACAAGTGATAAGATGCCAGATTCAGCAGAAAGTTAAAGAATGTTCTTATTTACAGTTTTAACATAAATTGATGGCGAAATCTTTTTTTTAGTAATTTTGCCCTCTAACATTGCTCAATATGGGACTTCACTTACAACCGATTGATATTCTGGAATCGATCACCAAAGAAGAATTTCGCGAAAAATATCTGCTGCCAAGAAAACCGGTGGTTATTAAGAATATGGCGAAAAACTGGCCTGCGTACGAAAAATGGACCATGGAATATATGAAAGAAAAGGTGGGAGATGTTGAAGTTCCGCTTTATGATTCTTCGAAAGCTGATCCGGCCGCGCCCATTAATTCATCGGCACAGAAGATGAAGTTTACAGATTATATCGATTTAATTAATGAAAAACCAACCGATCTGCGCATTTTTCTTTTCGATCCCATAAAAGAGGCTCCGAAACTTTTAGAGGATTATATTTCTCCAAAAGATTTAATGGGTGGTTTTCTCGACAAATACCCCAACATGTTTTTCGGCGGCAAGGGATCCGAAACTTTCCTCCACTTCGATATTGATTTGGCGCATATTTTCCACACCCATTTTAATGGCAGAAAACATATTTTGCTTTTCGATTACAAATGGAAAGACCGGCTTTATAAAATTCCGTACGCGACTTACGCATTAGAAGATTACGATATTGCCCATCCGGATTTCGAAAAATTTCCCGCGTTAAACGGCGTAGAAGGAATCGAATGTTTCCTGGAGCACGGCGACACGCTGTTTATGCCGACCGGCTGGTGGCATTATATGAAATACCTCGACGGCAGTTTTTCGATCTCTCAAAGAGCCTGGGACAAATCCTGGGCGGTAAAAGCGCATTCGTTGTGGAATCTTACCATACAAAGGAATTTCGACAATTTTATGAAAAGCAGATTCAAGAAAAAATACATGGACTGGAAAGAGAAAAAAGCCATCGAACGGGCGAATTACGCCTTGAAAAAAGGTTTACCGAAATAAGTAGTTTCTAAGTCACAAAAATATTGATTTTCAATAATCTAAAATTAGCGTTTTAAAGAAAAAATAAGAAGAATGCTTAATCTTATTTTTCCTTTAAGCTGTTATTAAAAATACTTTAATTGTAAACTTTTGTGACTTTTGTGGTTAAGAAATATCGAAAAATGGCTTTTTTGTTTCTATTGAATTCTGTAGATCGGATAAGTTCCAACACTTCCTTCGTAATATTCAGAATGCTTATAAACCCATTCTAATTGGGCTTTTCCATCTTTTGCAAAGTCGGGATTTGCTATTTTTTCCATTTCAAAAGCTGTTCTTAAAACCTGATTGTTTTTCACCAAATCTGCGGCGGTATCTTCGAAAACGTAATCGGAGTAATATTCTTTCTGTCCCAGAATTCCATCAAAGAAATTCCAGTTGAAGAAAGAATCAGTCGCTTCCGGTTCTAAAGTTTCGAGTAAATATTTTACGCCATTTTGCCTGGTAGAAACCAATAAATCGCCTTTTCTGAATTTAAAATTTTTCGTGTCAGATTTCACTTGCGTGTCGTAATGAAGATAATGTCCTTCGTACGGATTTTTCACCGTTTTGAAATCCGAAACCCTGTATTGTTGCGCGAAAATGGTAGAATCTTGCTTCATTTCTTTCATCGCAATATTATTTCTTTTCAAATATTCGACCACTTTTTTCTCCGATTTTGGAATTACGTAATAGTTGGGAACCGCAATTTCTTTTGTCGCGATATATTGGTCGTAAAACTTTACTTTTCTGGTAAATGGTTTGTTTCTGTCATAGAAAAGTCTGGGTTTCCCGGAAACTTCGCTCATTTTTTTTCCGGCTTCAAAACCTTTAAAATCGATCATTTTAAATTTCGTGCTATCCACTTTCCACTGAATGGGATATTTCATTTTTGGCTGATAATTTTTCAAACTTTCAACCATTAATTTTTGAATTTCCCGGGCGTTTTTTGAAGTATAATCAATGGAACTCAACATATTTTCATAAGTCGCACGAACACGATCTTTATAAGGTTTCAACATGTGCGTTTCGGCAACCGTTCCCATCGTGTTAAAAAGCGTGGTATAACCTGTCGCATATCTCGGCGAATCCATAAAAGTTGGAAAACCTTCATCCGGAGAATCGCCATGAATATTGACGTAAGGCGTGGATAAAATCCCTTTTTTTTCTAAAGTCTTTATAATCTCCGGCTGCATTTTTTCATTAAAATAAGTTCCCAAAGTTTTTCCCAAACGTTCTTTATTGGTAGAAATATAGGTGAATAAATACTGATAATCTGCGCCGTTACTTACATGATTATCAATAAAATAAATCGGTTTGAAATATTGAAAAATTTGTTGAAAAGCTTTGGCATTTTCGGTATCATTTTTAATGAAATCACGGTTCAAATCATAATTTCTCGCATTCCCACGAAACCCATATTCTTCAGGCCCGTTTTGGTTGGCGCGGCTGAATTTTCCTCTCCGCAACATCCCCGAAATATTATACGCTTGAATCACGACAATTTTTAAATCTTTGACCGAAATTTTCCCGGTGGCGAAATCCCTCATCATCATCATGGTGGCATCAATTCCGTCGGGTTCGCCGGGATGGATTCCGTTGTTGATAAAGATTGTGGGGACCTCTTTATTTTTTGACGGATTAAATATTACCACTTTTATCGGTTCGCCATTATCATCCGTTCCGAAAGACTCTACGGAAATGGTTTTGAAATTTTGGGCCAAATCATCATAGAATTTCACCATTTCATCATAAGTGGTGGTTTGGTTTCCGTTTCCTTTTTCGTAAGGGGTTTGGAATTGGGATTGGGAGAAAAGAATTGATGAAATAAAAAGGAAAAGAGTTGGTAAAAATTTCATAGAAACAAATTTAAAATAGGTGGTACGAATTTAAATAAAAAATTCCTGAACGGATTCAGGAATTATATATATATTAATCAAAATTTTGATCGAGTGAAAATCTGCGCCCCGACTTGAACGGAGCTCTTTTTCTGACGAAGAATGAGGAAGAAAAAAGCGGGAGTGGAAGGCGGATTAAGGCGCCCAAATAATTTTAATCATTCAGTTTCAAAACCGCCATAAATGCCGATTGTGGAACCTCTACTCTACCGATTTGCTTCATTTTCTTTTTCCCTTCTTTTTGTTTTTCCAACAATTTTCGTTTTCGTGAAATATCTCCACCATAACATTTTGCGGTAACGTCTTTTCTTAATGCTTTGATGGTTTCTCTGGCGATCACTTTCGCTCCCAAAGCTGCCTGAATGGCAATATCAAACTGTTGTCTCGGGATGAGTTCGCGCAATTTTTCGCACATTCTTTTTCCGATATAATATGCATTGCTGTCGTGGATCAAAGAAGAAAGTGCGTCGACCATATCGCCATTGATCAGAATATCCATCTTCACCAATTTGGAAGCGCGGAAACCGATCGGATGATAATCGAAGGAGGCGTACCCTTTGGAAACCGATTTCAAACGGTCATAAAAGTCGAAAACAACTTCTGCCAAAGGCATATTGAAAACCAGCTCTACTCTGTCTGAAGTCAAATAACTTTGGTTCACAATTTCGCCTCTTTTTTCGATACACAAAGTCATTACCGCGCCCACATAATCAGATTTGGTAATGATGGATGCTTTGATAAAAGGCTCCTCCACACGATCCATGGTCATAGGATCCGTCATCTCAGATGGGTTGTTGATCAAGATCATGGTGTCTGGATCTCTTTTGGTATAACCGTGGTAAGAAACGTTGGGAACAGTTGTAATAACATCCATGTTGAACTCCCGATCGAGTCTTTCCTGTACGATCTCCATGTGAAGCATTCCGAGGAATCCACAACGGAAACCAAATCCAAGTGCTGCAGAACTTTCCGGTTCGAAAACCAAGGAGGCATCATTCAAACGGAGTTTTTCTAAAGAGAAACGCAGTTCTTCAAAATCCTCTGATTCTATGGGATAAATTCCGGCGAAAACCATTGGTTTCACTTCTTCAAAACCGTCGATGGGTTCAGCTGCTCCCTTTTCAAAAGTGGTGATGGTATCTCCTACTTTTACTTCACGGGCATCTTTGATCCCAGAAATAATATAACCTACGTCGCCCGTTTTAATTTCAGCTTTCGGTGTTTGTTTTAGTTTTAACGTTCCAACTTCATCGGCTTCGTACATTTTGTTGGTCGCCATGAATTTAATCCGCTGACCTTTTTTAATGCTTCCGTTAACGACTTTGAAATAAGCTTCAATTCCACGGAATGGATTGTAAACAGAGTCAAAAATCAAGGCTTGAAGCGGCCCGTCTTCATTACCGACCGGTGCTGGAATTCTATTGACAATATGTTCTAATAATTCAAGAACGCCTTCGCCTGTTTTTCCGGAAACGCGCAAAACGTCTTCATATTCACAACCGATCAGGTTCATAATTTCATCGGTAACTTCTTCCGGATTTGCAGAGGGCAAATCGATTTTATTCAAAATAGGAATGATCGTTAAATTATTTTCTAACGCCAAATATAAATTGCTTATCGTCTGTGCCTGAATACTTTGTGCGGCATCAACGATTAGAAGCGCACCTTCACAGGCTGCAATCGAACGGGAAACTTCGTAAGAAAAATCTACGTGTCCCGGAGTGTCAATCAAATTAAGAATATATTTTTCACCATTTAATTCATAATCCATTTGAATGGCGTGTGATTTAATGGTAATTCCACGCTCTTTTTCAATATCCATATCATCCAGTGTTTGGGACTGGAGTTCTCTTTGGGTTACCGTATGGGTGTATTCCAAAAGCCGGTCTGCCAAAGTGGATTTACCGTGGTCAATATGTGCAATGATGCAAAAGTTCCTTATGTTCTTCATCTATAATTATCGTAAGGTGCAAATTTAATCTTTTTTGGTGGATTTTATAATAGTTTCGTAAGGTTGCTGTAGCGATAGCGATTGAAACGGAAACCCTGCCGTTCTCAGAGGGAAGTTGATGCATGAGGAGTGGTGCTGAAGACCAGATCTCGAGCATTGGATAGGGATTGGCAAAATAAGAACGACCTCTACAAAAAAAATTATAGAGGTCGCTCAAACATTAAAAAAATAAACTATTATTATCGCCTGCGCTGCGGACTCGGATTGTTGGGTCCGGCTTGTTTTTTATCTAATATTTTGTTGCGCATTTTCCCTTCGGTCTGATACATTTTTAAAACCTGTTGCGGGGAAATTACTTTCATGAATTTTTGCGCGTAATTTTTTCTGTTGTCGAGAAGTTGCTGACCAACCTCAAAACTTTGATTAAGTTGCTTGGTCGCTTCCTCATCAGTCATATTTTCGTAATCTTCACTGGGGGTAAACTTCGATTTTATATCGTTTTGTCTGTCCTGATATTGGGTATAAAGCTGAATAAATTCCGGTTGACTATTTTGCGGAACTGCTAATTCGGCGATAATCATTTTCTCGCGAAACTCTTTCAAAAGAGACATCCTTTCATTTGGATTCATTTTCTGAATCACTTCTTTTCTTTGCTCCGGCTTCATACTTTTCCAGTCATAGCTTAGTTGCTGTGCAAAACTAAACTGAACTGCTAAAATGAGAATTAACGCTGCTGCTATTTTTTTCATGCTGATATTTTAATTGTACAAATCCAGATAAATGTCTTGTTCTGTATTTCTCCCAACAGCTGCCAATTCTGCCGAAGTGAAACCTGCAAGTATCTGATCTACCTGAACTTCAGGATTTGGTGAGATTTTCTGTTTATTTTGATTGGCAAAACCCGCATTTCCTTTTGTTGAAATAGTGACTTGCTGCTCTTTACTTACTTTCTGATCAGAGTGAGCCACAAAAGTTAAATCTTTTTCCAAAATCTGTAATGCAACTGCTTCTTCAGTCTGAGGTTTATTATCTGATAATGTATAAGTTGCAGAACTACTTTCACTGGAAGATTTTTGACTGGTCAACTGAGATTCTACTCCACCTTCTGAATTAATAAAAACAGTTATTCCAAGTAAAAGTGCAACTGCAGCCGCCGCTCCGTATGCCCAATCTAAATTTATAATCCTACCACGTGATAAAGGAACAGTTTCCTGCAGCACTTTGTTTTGCATGTCTTCAAAAAAACCATCAGGCGTTCTGAAAACATTTTCCCGTTTTAATTTTTCGATATCAAATTCTTTCATTTCTAAAGGCTCTTATTCTGTGTAATTCTGTTTTATAAAATCTTCTACTTTCTGCTTGGCATAGTGGTAATTGGTTTTCAATGTACCCACCGACATATCCAAAATCTGAGAGATCTCTTCGTAAGGCAAATCGTCATAATACCTCATATTGAAAACTAATTTCTGTTTCTCGGGCAGGGTATTAATTGCCTTTTGCAGCAAAACCTGAATTTCATCTGCATCAGGCTGTACATTATCTGCTACTAAATTTTGCAAATGATTGGTAGAATCTTCATCGGATTTCTGCATTTTTTTCATTTTGTTCAATTGCTGCAAGGATTCATTCGTTGCAATCCGATAAAGCCAGGTGTATAACTGACTTTCCTGTTTGAACTGGTGAAAATTTTGATAGGCTTTAATAAAAGTGTCCTGCAAAATATCCTGCGCCAAATCGTGATCCACTACAAACCTCCTGATATGCCAATATAACCTGCTCTGATAAGCATCCATCATCAGGCGAACTCCTTTTTCACGGGATTTTTCGCTGGACATCAACTGGATAATTTCGGTTTCATGTATCTTCATGGAGATGCTTACGTGGTTTGGATGGTAAATATATTCAAAAGTTAAATAACACTTCAATTTTTAGTCCAAACCAAAATAAGTATCTTTGTTCATATTCCTTTTTATGAAGATTGTCATCATCGGTTCTGGAAATGTTGCCTCCCATTTGGCCAGGGCATTTCAAGAGAATAAAATTCCGGTTTCCCAGATTTTTGGACGAAACGAAAGCGATTTAAAAACTATTTCCCAACAATTACAAATTCCCTTTTCTACCAACTATTTAGCAGATGCCGATCTATACTTTATCTGCGTAAGTGATAGTGCTATCGGAGAAGTTTCAAAATTAATAACGAATGAAAAGTGCCTGGTAGCGCATACTTCAGGATCTTTACCGATAGAAATTCTAGAAGGAAATTACCGGAAAGCCAATTTCTATCCGCTACAGACTTTCTCCAAATCAAAGAATATCACCTATTCTGAAATTCCTTTTTTTGTTGAAGCGGAAAATAATCAGGATTTAGAATTGTTGAAAAACCTAGCCTTAAATATTTCAGAAAAAGTAATGGTTTCAACTTATGAGAAGAGAAAATATATTCACCTGACTGCGGTTTTTGCCTGTAATTTTGTGAACCATCTTTTTGCAAGAGCCAAAGAAATTTCGGATTCACAGGAAATTCCGTTTGACTATTTTTTACCTTTAATTAAAGAAACTACGGAGAAAATAGAAATCTTAGAACCTAAACTGGCACAAACAGGGCCGGCGGTAAGAAATGACCAACGGGTTTTGAAACTTCATGAAGAACTGATCACCAGTGAAGAGCAGTTGAAAATTTATAAAATAATGAATGAATCGATAAAGAAAATGTATGAGTTATAAATCGAATTTAAAAAAAATAAAAGCCTTTGTATTTGATGTTGACGGCGTTTTTACGGATGGAAGCGTATATCTGATGCCCGATGGAAGCATGTGCCGCGTGATGAATGTACTCGATGGTTACGCCGTAGTAAAAGCCAGAAAGTACAATTATCCGATTTGTGTAATTACCGGTGGCGATGATCCCATGGTGAGAAACAGAATTAACTATTTGGGAATTACCGACTATTATGCGAAAATTGGCGATAAACTGGAAAAATTTGAAGAATTCAAAAAGAAATACGATTTGCAAAACCATGAAATTCTAACCATGGGCGACGATTTACCCGATCTCGGAATGATGAAAATTTCCGGAATTTCAGCGTGTCCCGAAAATTCGGTGGCTGAAATAAAATTGATGTCCCATTATATATCGCCGGTTCAGGGTGGGAAAGGAGCGGTCCGGGATGTCATCGAACAGGTCATGAAAGTTCAGGGAAAATGGCTGGAAGACGATACACGAAGCACTTAATTAATTGATTTTAAACTTTATATGAAAATATTATTAGCCTCAAATTCACCGCGTAGAAAAGAATTATTAAAAGAATTAGGTTTCGGTTTCGAAGTTGTTTCTGTGGATTGTGACGAAATTTATCCTGCCGGTTTAGCAGTCGATAAAATCGCTGCTTATCTTTCAGAATTAAAATCAGATGCATTTCGGTCTTTAAAAGAAGGCGAGTTATTAATCACGGCAGACACCATTGTTGCGCTTGATGAAGAAATTTTGGGAAAGCCGAAAGATGAAGTTCACGCCAAAGAAATGTTGCAGAAGCTTTCCGGGAAAACGCATCAGGTTTATACCGGAATTACGTTGAAAACTTTAACAAAAACAGTTACCAGAACCGATGTTGCTCATGTTGAATTTGATAACATTAATAATGAAGAGTTAGATTTTTATATTGAAAAATACAAACCATTTGACAAGGCAGGAAGTTATGGAATTCAGGAATGGTTGGGGATGACAAAAATCAAAAATATCCAGGGGAGTTTCTACACTATTATGGGACTGCCAACCCATTTGATCTACTCTCTTTTAAAAGATTTCGAACAAGCCTCTTCCTAAAACAAAAAATCATTATTTTTACAAAATTAACGGGTATTTTAATAATAAAATACTGATTTGAAAGTTATTATCTGATAATGAAAAAAACGATACTTTTCCTTTTAACAGTCACGGTTTTTAATTCGTGTTCCACCCGAAAAAAGACGAATGATTCTGTATTGATGAAAGGATTTTTCTCTTATTACAATACGCTCTTTAACAGTAAAGATGCGCTGGAAACGGAATTAAAAAACAGAGACAAAGCCCATAAAGACAATTTCTATGCGCCGTATATTCAGTTATTGACTTATGATGAGCAACCTCTGGGAACCAATTTTCAGTCGAATTCAGGTGGAATGTTTGGGAATGATCCAGCGAGTTCAGAATTATCAGCAGTAAGTAGAAATAGAAATTCAGGTCCACCTTCTCCCCCGGGAGCTTCATCATCATTGGGTTCGCCAGGATCTTACGCCATTAATGGACAGAATTCCGGAGCGAGAAAAGGCGCTTATATCCTGGAAATTTCGGAAGCAAAAGCCCTGAAAGCCATCGCCAACTATTCAGTTATGAAAGGCGGCGAGGAGAAAAACAAAAAAATGTTCGATGCTTATATTCTGTTGGCCCAATCGAGATTATACAGAAATAAACCATTGGAAGCTTTAGACGGGCTGAACTTTGTTTTTGCCAATATGAGAAAAGATAAAAGAATTCCTTTGGCCCGGATTTATCAGGCACAGGCTTATTCTAAAATGGAAGATTATCACCGTGCAGAAGAGGTTTTCTCGGATTTGAAAAAAAGCAAAATCAAAAAAGAATACCGTAAACTTTTAGAAATATACTATTCTGAAATGTTATTGCAATCCGGTAAAAAACAGGATGCCGTAAACGAACTTGATGGCGCGTACGTCATTAATAAAAACCGAAAATTACGAAGCAGAATAGCGTTTTTGCGCGGACAGATTTTATCAGAACTCGGTAGAAATGAAGAAGCCAGAGAAAGTTTCGCGTTGGCTTACAAAAATGCCAATGACTTCGAATTTGAAGTGAAATCGCAAATTGAAACCGCAAAAACCTTTAACAGAAAAGATGACGATTACCAAGGCGCCAAATCTTATTTAGAAAAAATAAGTAAAAAAGGAACCTACGCTTCCCGTAAAAATGAGTTCTATTACGCGTTGGGTTTAATGGCAAAAAAAGCCGGAAAAAATGAAGAAGCAAAAGAGTTTTTTACCCAATCTCTCAAAGAGAAGGTTTCTGATCCACAAGTTCGCGGCTTAACTTATTACGAAATTGGAAAAGCCTATTTTGAAGACAGCGACTATCTTTCTGCCGGTGCCTTTTACGATTCTTCATTAGCCGTAATGACTTATCAGCCTGCAAAAATTCTTTTGGAAGAACAATCGGAAAACATTAAAAAAGTTTCTGCGAATTATTATTTAATTAAAAGGAATGACAGTATTTTAGCTTTAACTAAAATGCCTGAGGAAGAAAGAATTGCATACTTTAACAAATATATTGAAAGTATAAAAACGAAGGAAGCGCGCGAAGAATTGCAGCGAAAGAAAGAGGAAAGAGGCAAAGGTTTTGATACGGGAGATTATTCTGCCACTTCACTTTTCGCAGGAAAGACAGGTGGTTTCGAAGACTTTGGTTCAAACAGAGGTGGTTTTTATTTCGCCAATCTCGGTACGGTTGCAAAAGGAGAATCTTCCTTTAAACAAATCTGGGGAAACCGTTCTCTGAATGATAACTGGCGAACTTCAGCCAGAAGTGCTTCCATAGAAGATCTGAAAAATGAAGCGATGGGAATTACGGCTGCACCGGATCCCAGAAGACTGGAACCAATTTTTTATATCGAGAAAATACCGACAAAAACGGCAGATATTTTAGCCTTGAAAAAAGCCAGAGACACTGCCAGTTTAGGAATAGGAAGAATGTATGAAACTTACTTTTCTGATACGCCGCTTGCGACAAAAACCCTCTATAATCTGGTCGATACCCAGCCGGAAGAAGATCTTAAACTTCAGGCACTGTATCAGATTTTCGCCTTTAATTATGAGAAAAACCCAGCTGCTGCAGAACGGGCAAAGCAGATGATTTTAGATGAATATCCTTATACTTCTTATGCGGAATTTGTTCGAAATCCTAAAAACAATTCGTTCTCACAATCGGCCGAAGAAGTAGAAAAGTTATACGCTCAGGCATTCGATCTTTATGATAAAGAAAAGTATAACGAAAGCAGAACTTTGATTGATGCTGCCTTGGAGAAATATCCGAAAGACGCGCTGGTTCCAAAGTTTTCTTTGTTAAATGCGTTTAACAGCGGAAAAACTGCCGGCAAAGAAATCATGATTTTACAGTTAGAACAAATTGCGTTGAACTACGCCAAAACTCCTGAAGGTGAAAAAGCCAAAGAAATGCTGAAGTATCTGAAAAGTGATTTAGAAGTAGAAGCGACCGATGACTCAGGAAATGTAATTAATTCTAAACAGCCCGCTGCTCCGGTGGAAAGCCAGAAGGGAATACCTTCAATAGAAGGCGATGACCCCCCAAGTGTACCAGGCTCCAACCGTAGAAATGGAAGACCAACATCTCCAAATTCACCTGGAACAAGCGCTGTACAAGCAACTGCAGTGGAAAAACTACAATTAAGATAAACAAAAAGCGAAGATTATCCTTCGCTTTTTTTCTTTTTAACTCCTTGAAAATCTTTCAGATAAAAAGGTTCAAAATAGGCGACATCTTCAAAATCTTTCCGGTTAAATTTATCGACTGCTTTTTTAACTAAATATTTCGCAGACGGATAAACGGTTTCATTAAAATCGGCGTTTGGCAGCTGTCCACCAAAGGAAGAGAGCAGTTCTTTGAGTTTCTTAGCGCCGTCTCCTACAAACAAAATCTTTTTATCCTGATATTCCTGATAAGAGTTTTCATCTAAAACCTTCGCTTCCGTCCCGCCAATCATCTTGCCGGATTTTCCGTCAAAAACAGCTGAATAAACCTCCATTCTTCTGGCGTCGATCAATGGAATGATCACCTCATAATTACTGTTTAAAAACGGTTCTATCATCGTTTCTAAAGAATTGACGGCAATCAAAGGAATATTTAATCCAAAGCAAAAACCTTTTGCGGAAGAAGCGCCAATCCGCAAACCTGTATAAGAACCGGGACCTTTTCCCAGAGAAACCGCATCAATATCTTTCAAAGAAAGTTTGGCTCCTTCTAAAGCCCATTCAACGAAGGTGTGTAAACTTTCGGACTGTTTATAATTTTCAGAAACTTCTTCACACAGACATAGCAACTCTTCGCCGTCAGAAATGGCAACAGAACAGTTTTTGGAGGAAGTTTCAAGGTGGAGAATTTTCATTTTTTAAATCTATAATTTAAGAATATCGCAATTTAAGAAAAAATACAGTTATTTTCGGTGAATGGTTCGTGGCTCACTTTGCGCACTCGGATAAATTGTTAAATCTGAAATCATAACGTGTTTCGGTGCATTGATACAATACGAAATCGCATCGGCAATGTCCCCAGCTTTTAAAGCTTCGTAACCCTGATACACCGTTTTTGCGCGGTTTTCGTCGCCCTTAAATCTTACTTTTGAAAAATCAGTTTCTACAGCGCCTGGCTGAATATTGGTTACTTTGATGCCAAATTCGGTCAGTTCCAAACGCATTCCTTCAGAAATAACATCGACTGCTTTTTTCGAGGCGCAATAAACGACACCATTCGCATACGTCTGTCTCGCGGCAACAGAAGAAATATTCACGATATGTCCGGCATTTCTTTCTTTCATGCCCGGCATCACCATTTTCGACACGTATAGTAATCCTTTAACATTGCCATCGATCATCATGTCCCAGTCATTAATATCGGCCTCAATCAGTGATTCTAAACCATGTGCGTTTCCTGCATTGTTAATGAGAATATCAATATTTTTCCAGTCAACAGGAACAGAATCAAAGGCGGTTTCTACTTCATTATAATTCCGCTGATCAAAGTTTAAACTAAAGATTTCGGTATGAGTTGAAAGTTCTTTTTCCAATTGGTCTAAAACTTCAGTTCTTCGGCCACAAAGAATCAATCTGAATCCCTGCTTTGCCAGAAGTTGCGCGGTAGCTTTTCCGATTCCGGAAGTTGCTCCAGTAATGAGTGCTGTTTTCATAAAAATTAAAATTTTTAAAATGTAACAATCTATCAATAAAACAATGTAACTGTCATTGATAGCTTATTTGATATTCCTTTAAATTGGTACATTAATATTAGTACATTGCTCTTAATTGGCATCGAAACTCTGAAAAGCATCTTCGAGATGCGTAATCTGTAATCTTCCTCTATCGTCGGGCAACACAGCGATGATATCAAACCGCACTTCCTGATCTAGATTTCTGTCTTTCATGAAGAAATCGGCAACCATCACCAATGATTTTATTTTCTTTTTCGTCACGGCCTCCTGCGGTTCCATAAAAATATCGCTTCCTCTGGCTTTCACTTCCACAATTATAATTTGGGTCTGAAACTCTGCAATAATGTCGATTTCTGCTTTTTGATACCGGAAATTTTTAACCAAAATCTTATATCCTTTTTCTTCTAAAAAAGAGGTGGCCAGTTCTTCGGCAAGATTTCCAAATTCGTTGTGTTCGGCCATAATGATTGGCTTTATAATTTAAACTGAACTTTTACCTGATCTTCAATTTCCATTTTGATATCTGCACCGATAATCAAAGGTTTATTGTCAAAAATATGTCCGTTTGGAAAACCAAACAGAGTAGGGAAGTGGTGCTTTTTTAACCGGTCTGAAATGAGCTGATAAGCAAAACCGTCAAAACTTTCTTCGTAGTTTTTATTGTCTTTTTCGTCGCCCATATTGGTCATTCCACCGATAATTAAACCCTTAATTTTCCTGAAAACTCCTGCCAGTTCCAAACTCATCATCATGCGGTCTAAAGCATAATAATTCTCGCCAATATCTTCTATAAAAAGGATCTTATCTTTAAAATTGAAAGAGTAGGGCGTTCCTAAAAGTGCATAAATCAGCGCTAAATTTCCGCCAATTAATTGACCTTCAGCTGTTCCTTTTTTATTTAATGGATTATTTTCTACATTATAATCCGGTTTTTTACCTTTTAAAATATCGAAAATTAAATTATAACTTTCGTCTGTTACTCCAAAACTTGAGGTTTTAATGGTTTGTCCGTGAATAGAGGCAAAATTGTTTTTCAAAAGAAAACTCTGAATCACTGTGTTATCTGAATACCCAATATACCATTTTGGGTTTTTCTTCAATTTTGACAGCTGCAGATGTCCTAATAAGTGCTGGCAACCGTAGCCTCCTCTGGAAGCCCAAACAGCAGAAATTGCGTCATTATTAAACGCCCAGTTCAGCTCAGAAATTCTCTCTTTTTCAGTTCCGCCGTAAGAATAACCGTTCGAAAATTTAGTGTAAAGATGTTTCCCTAAAACCGGTTCAAAGCCTTTTTGCCTGATCATTTCCAAACCTTTTTCCAATTGCTTTTCTTCTACCGCGCCGGCAGGAGAAATAATGGCAATTTGATCACCCTTTTTCAAGGATTTTGGGAATATCATTTCTTTCATTTCTGAATGTGTTTCTGACCTGTTTTTTCAGCCTCCTCTAATTTCTTATCAAATTGATTGAATTTCTTAAAGCTTTGTAAGAAAATAAAAATACTGAAAGCAACCAAAATATACCCAACTCCTTTTCTGATTCTATTGGCCACCGTTTGGGTGAGTTTATCATGAAATATTTTAGCCAAATAAATTTTAAAGAAATCAATCACAAGATAAGTTCCTACGACAAGTCCCATGTACAAGAGAAAATCCTCTGTTTTAGGGTAAGCATTTCTAACTGAAATTACCGTAACCAACCAAAAAAGGACCACACCAATATTTAAAATATTAAAGAAAAAACCATTCAGAAAAGTTTTAAAATAATTCTGATTGATCAGTTTATCTTCCCCTGGTAAATGCATTTTCGTTTTTGAAACGACCATATAAACGGCATAAATAAAGACAATAAAAGCGGTAATTCTATAAAATCCCGGATGTTTATCAATAATTTCTACCAAATCGCCACTGGCAAAATACGCCGCAGTAATACATAAAATATCAGCCAACACGACGCCGCAATCCAAGGTGAACGCATGTTTAGGACCACGTGAAAAACTTGTTTCAATCAGCAGAAAAAAAATCGGCCCGATGAAGACAATACTCAGCATAATTCCTAACCCGACGGCTGAAAGTATAAGTTCTATCATTAATAATGTTTTGAAAAAGAATTAAATTTTACTCAAATTCATTTTACAGTGAGGTGCAAAAATACAATTTACGATTCAATGATTTTGAAATCCAACTGTTTTTGGATTAAATTCGCTTTCATTACTCTAATTGTAACTTCGTCGCCCAGTTGATATTTATTACCTGTACGACTTCCGTAGACGGCGTGATTTTTGGCATCATAAGAATAAGAATCATCCATTAAATCTCTCAATTTAATAAGACCTTCCGCTCCGTTTTCAGGAATTTGCACCCAGAATCCAAAATCGGCAACTCCGGAAATAACACCGGTGAAATCTTCGCCCAAATGTTTTTCCATAAACTTAACCTGCATGAATTTAATGGAATCCCGTTCGGCATCTGATGCCAGTTTTTCCATCGAACTGCAGTGTTTGCATTTATCGTCGTATTCCTGTTTTTGTGGTGATTTACCGCCATCTAAATAATGCTGTAATAACCGGTGCGCAATTAAATCGGGATAACGGCGGATAGGAGAGGTGAAATGGGAATAATAGTCGAACCCAAGACCATAATGTCCGATAGGATCGGTAGAATAAATCGCTTTGCTCATCGAGCGCATCGCCAGGGTTTCGATCATATTTTCTTCGCCTTTTCCCTGTATATCGCTTAACAATTTGTTGAGAGATTCTGCTACTTTTTTGGTATTCGCCAGATTCATGGTATAACCAAAAGTTCCTACAAAATCACGTAACGCTTCTAATTTAGCCGGATCCGGATCTTCGTGAATTCTATAAATAAATGTATTATTGGTCGGGACTCCTTTTTTATTTAAAGAGATAAATTCCGAAACTTTTTTATTGGCAAGCAGCATAAATTCTTCAATCAGATGATTTGAATCTTTGCTCACTTTAAAATAAACCCCAATAGGTTCTCCTTTTTCATCTAAATTAAACCGGACTTCGCTGCGGTCAAAAGTAATGGCACCGTTTTCAATACGCGCTTTTCTCATGATTTTTGCAAGGCGGTCCAAGGTTAAAATTTCTTCTGCTAAATCTCCTTCCTTGGTTTCAATTCTTTCCTGTGCTTCTTCGTAAGCGAATTTACGGTCAGAATAGATGATGGTTCTTCCAAACCATTGGTTTTGGATTTCTGCTTCGTCATTTAATTCAAAGACGGCAGAAAAAGTATACTTTTCTTCATTTGGGCGAAGTGAGCAAACATCGTTACTTAAAACTTCGGGTAACATCGGAACCACACGGTCCACTAAATAAACCGAAGTAGCGCGTTTATACGCTTCTGCATCCAGGATTGTCCCGGGAACCACATAATGCGAAACATCGGCGATATGAACTCCAATTTCCCAGTTTCCGTTATCTAATTTTTGTATAGAAAGTGCGTCATCGAAATCTTTTGCATCTTTGGGGTCGATGGTAAAAGTACAGATTCCACGCATATCACGTCGTTTCGCAACCTCATGATCATGGATTCTACGGTCGATATCCTGGGCTTCTTTTTCAACATCTTCCGGAAATTCGTAAGGCAATCCGTATTCAGCTAAAATAGAGTGAATTTCTGTTTCATGTTCACCGGGTGCACCGAGTACTTTTATAATTTCACCTTCCGGATTTTTTTCTCCGGCTTTCCAGGCAATCATTTTAACAATGACTTTATCACCATCTTTCGCACCGCCAATTTTTCCCTGCGGAACAAAAATATCGGTATTGATATGTTTTTTATCGCCTACTACAAAACCGAAATCCTTATATTTAATAAATTGAAATGTTCCCACGAACTGATCGCGTTTTCTTTCAATGACTTCCAGCACAGAACCTTCTACTTTTTTCCCTTTGAAATGATAGGTGACAATAAGAACGGTATCTCCCTGTAATGCGTCTTTTACGTTTTTGGAATGTACAAAAATATCATCATCTAAACCAGCTACTTTCACATAAGCGTTTCCGGTTTGGTTAAAATCGATGGTACCGGTTAAAGTCCCTTCAATCTTAATATTAATGATGAATTTTCCTTTTTCGACTTCCTTAATTCTTTGATCTGAAAGCAGTTTATGCAACGACTGAATCACCAGTTCGCGCTGTCTGGGATTTTTGTAATCAATACCATCTGCAATTTGCTTGTAGTTATAGATTTTTCCAGATTTTTCATTCATAAAACGCAAAATCAATCGCCCGATTTCCTGCAATTTATTATTATTTTTATCTGAGAAATATTTTCCTTTTGCCATAAAGTATGGGTTGTATTTATATATAATAAAGGTTTAACAGGTCGAAATCTTTTCAACTCTGTTCTGATGTCTGCCTCCTTCGAAAGGAGTATTGAGGAAAGTGTCGACAATATCGACAGCTAATTGGCTTGCAATAAAGCGGGAAGGAAGCGCAATCATGTTCGCGTTATTATGTTGACGGGCAAGAGCGGCAAGTTCAGGCAGCCAACACAAGGCACATCTAATTTTCTGATGTTTATTGGCGGTGATAGAAACACCCTGTCCACTGCCGCAAATAAGAATTCCTAATTCATTTCTTCCCTGCTCGATAGAATCGGCAGCCGGATGCACAAAATCGGGATAATCCACAGAGTCTGGGGAATAAGTGCCGAAATCTTCTACTTCAAATTGGCCTTCCAAATGTTTTTTTATGATTTCTTTGTATTCGAAACCTGCATGATCGCATGCTATTGCTATCTTTTTCATGACTATTTTTTAAACCTCAATTTTCAGTTCATACAAATTTAAGATTATTAATATAAAAAGCATTCGATTAGTGATTAAATCTTTATATTCCATCTCTATTAAGAGAAATAGAAGTTGATTCCTATGGTTTTTAATTAAAAAGGTCAAAGAATAACTTGGGGAGAACCTATAGAATGAGTGTGGATAAGTTCCCTGAACATTGTCTTTCACATTCAGATTTAAATTCATAATGGACTATATTTTCGGATAAGCCCAAATAATCTTTTATAAAATTGTTGGACTTCAATTCCAAAGTTATTAAGATTTGGGTTATAAATATATCTCCTAAATTTTAATTACTCACAAATATGGATAAGTCGTTAAAACACCTATTAATCAACTAATTAAAATGTTAATAAAACCTGATTATTTTAACTAGTAAATGTGGTCAATTAATAAAGTTTATTTCTCCACATACTACCGAACTACAACAACACTACTCAATTTCTTTTTATATAAAAAAAAGATAATGTAGATAAGATGAGTATTTGTGAATTGTGGAATTTTAAATCGAAATTAATTTTTAATCGAGGGAATAAATAGTAAATTTGTGAAACTTAAAACGGAGAAAATTTTATGAAAACAATTAACGATTTTAACTTCAGAGACAAAAAGGTGTTGGTAAGAGTAGACTTCAATGTTCCACAGGACGCTGATTTGAAGGTAACCGACAGCACGAGAATTCAGGCGGTAAAACCTACGGTTGAAAAGATTTTGAATGATGGAGGATCGGTAATTCTGATGACGCATTTGGGGCGCCCAAAAGGTAAAGTATCAGAACAATTTTCTTTAAAAAACATCCTTCCCGAAATTGAAAAAGTTTTAGGAAAGCCGGTGAAATTTTGTTCGGACTGTATTGGTGACGAGGCAAAAAAGATGAGTGCTGACTTGCAATCGGGAGAGATTCTTTTGTTAGAAAATCTTCGTTTTCATAAAGAGGAAGAAGATGGTGATCCGGACTTTGCGAGACAATTATCAGAATTAGGAGATGCTTATGTGAATGATGCTTTTGGAACTGCGCACAGGGCGCATGCTTCGACTGCCGTTATTGCTCAGTTTTTTTCTTCAACTAAGTTTTTCGGTTTATTGATGGCTAAAGAATTAGAAGCTATTGACAGAGTATTGAAAAGTGGTGAAAAACCTATTACTGCGATTTTAGGAGGTTCTAAAGTTTCCAGTAAAATTACTATTATTGAGAATATTTTACCTGCAATTGATAATTTGATTATTGGTGGAGGAATGGCTTTTACGTTCATCAGAGCATTAGGAGGCGAAATTGGGAATTCCCTGGTAGAAGTCGATAAACAGACTTTGGCTTTAGAAATATTAGAGAAAGCCAAAGCGCAGAATGTAGCAGTTTATTTGCCGGTTGATTCCATCATTGCTGATGATTTTAATAATGATGCCGAAAGAAAAGAAGTTGATATTTTTGAAATTCCCAATGGTTGGATGGGCTTGGATGCAGGAGTTAGATCCAGAAAAATATTTCATGATGTCATTATGAATTCCAGAACTATTTTATGGAACGGTCCAATCGGCGTTTTTGAAATGCCTCATTTTGCTGCAGGAACGGTTGCTTTAGGTGACAGTATCGCGCAATCTACCAAGTTAGGAGCTTTCTCGCTTGTGGGTGGAGGTGACAGTGTGGCCTTTGTTAAGCAGTTCGGTTATGATGATAAAGTAAGTTATGTTTCAACCGGAGGAGGAGCGATGCTTGAAAGTTTAGAGGGTATGGAGCTCCCCGGAGTAAAAGCAATCAATAATTAGTTTTCAAATTAAAATTAGTTTAACATAAAAAAGTTTCCTGTAAAAAGGAAACTTTTTTTGTTTGTACTGAATTTTTTTATCGATCGGATTTTGCTGCGGTAATTTTATTTTCTTTTATTTTAAAGAATTTCAAGAAAGGAACATATTTGAATATATTTTCTGGTTGAAAAATTTTTGAAAATTTAATCTTATTAATTTTTAAATGGAAGGTAAAATTACAAAAATTGAGTTTTTTGTTCAAATTAGCCTGAAATTGACTTTCATAAATAGCTTAAAAATCGAATAACTATTTTTTTTCGATAATGTATATCAAACTGGAGTATTCGCCGGTTTTTGAAGCTTCTACGTTAGAAACCAGTCCGTAAATCATTCCTTTTAGCCAATAAAGTGGTGATTTTTTATATTTTTCGCTTAACATTGAAATGTAGAACGAGTCGAGTAGGAGAGGTTTTATTTTTTTGATTTTCCAGTATTCGTTGTTCATTAATTTTTCCATGCCCGATTTTGAAAAATGATAGAGATGTCTGGGTACATCGTAAGCGGCCCAAAATTCTTTATATTTGAGAGCATCATAGGAATTTATATTAGGAACTGCAATAATTAATAATCCATTTTGTTTCAATTTGCTGTAAAACGCGTTTAATATTTCGTCTTGATTTTCGATGTGTTCGAAAACATGCCAAAGGGTAATCGCATCTAATGATCCTTCTTTAATAAAATCAAGATTATTGATAATCTTAGTTTTGTGTACTTTTTGAATCGCGTATTTACTGGCAGATTCGCTGGGTTCAAAGCCAAATGTTTCAAAATCATCTTCAATATATTTGAGGAATTCGCCGGCACCGCAGCCGTAATCCAAAACTTTTTTATGTTTTCCTACAAAGTCAATCATAATGTTACGTTTGTAATTAAGATTGAAATTTTGTAAAAATTTATAAACGGTTTCTTTCAGAGAACCGGAATCTTGGTGGTGGGAAATATATTCTGCGCTATCATAATAGTCAGAAATATTTTGAGGTACTGGTGATGTTTTCAGAACTCCGGGAATGGCAGTTTCTTTAATTTCGAACTGTTCTTGAGTCAGAAAAAGGTCTTTAACTTTCATAGATGAGAGAGCAAGTATAATTTATAAATGTTTCACGTGAAACATTATTTTAAATAGATTAATAAAATATTAATATCAGCAGGGGACACACCGCTAATTCTTGCTGCCTGTGCAATCGTTTTTGGTCGTATTTTATTGAACTTTTGTTTCGCTTCTGCAGAGAGTGATTTTAAATTATCATAATTGAAATCGTCTGCAATCTTGATAGTTTCCAGGCGCGATAATTTGGCAACGTTATCTCTTTCTTTCTCAATATATCCTTTGTATTTAATATTGATTTCAGCCTGTTCCTTTACTTCGGTAGAATACTGTTGGGTCGCTTCTTTAATAAAATCAATTTCTTCTAATTTTGCTAAAGTCATATTTGGTCTGGTTAAAATCTGAGCTGACCTGTAGGCCTGATCGACCGCTGCGGAAGAAATACTTTCAAGGATTGGATTAATAATTCCTGGTTTTAACGAAGTATCTCGTAGAAAGCTCTCTAATTGATTACTTTTTGCAATTTTATCCTGTACTTTTATAAGTCTTTCTTCTCTTGCTAAGCCTAAATGGTAAGATTTTTCGGTGAGGCGGATATCAGCATTATCTTGTCTTAGTAACAGTCTGTATTCAGCTCTCGAAGTGAACATACGGTACGGTTCATCAGTTCCTTTTGTGATGAGATCATCGATTAAAACGCCAATGTAGGCTTCGTCTCGGCTTAAAGTAAAAGCTTCTTTTTCATAGACTTTATTATGTGCGTTGATTCCTGCAATTAATCCTTGTCCTGCTGCTTCTTCATAGCCCGTTGTTCCATTAATCTGACCAGCAAAGTAAAGGTTTTCGATGAGCTTTGTTTCTAAAGTATGATTTAACTGAGTAGGAGGGAAGTAATCATATTCAATAGCATAACCTGGGCGAAATACTTTCGCATTTGCAAAGCCGGGAATGTGTCGCATTGCTTTAATCTGAATATCTTCCGGGAGTGAAGAACTGAAACCGTTTACGTAAATTTCAACCGTTCTCCATCCTTCCGGTTCTACAAATAACTGATGGCGCTCCCGCTCAGCAAAACGATTGATTTTATCTTCAATACTTGGGCAATATCTTGGTCCTATACTTTGAATGGTACCGTTGAACATTGGACTTCTGTCAAATCCTTCACGTAGTATTTCATGTACGGTTTCATTCGTGTAAACGATATGACAGCTCATCTGTTTGGTTAATTTTGGGCTTTCCAGATAAGAGAAGTTTTTAGGATTTTCGTCTCCTTTTTGTTCTTCCATTTTCGAGTAGTCCAGTGACCTTCCGTCCACTCTGGGAGGAGTTCCAGTTTTCATTCGGCCTGATTCAAAACCGAGAGTAACCAATTGTTCTGTGATACCGAAGGCGCGAGGTTCTCCCATTCTGCCGCCACCCAATTGTTTATCACCAACGTGAATTAATCCATTTAGAAATGTTCCGTTGGTTAATACTACAGATTTTCCTCTTATTTGAAGGCCTAAAGAAGTGATCACACCTGCAACTCTGTTATTTTCGATAATCAAGCTTTTCACCATATCTTGGAAAAAATCCAGATTTGGCGTTTTTTCAAGGGCAATTCTCCATTCTTCTGCAAATAGCATTCTATCATTTTGTGTTCTTGGAGACCACATTGCAGGACCTTTAGAAAGATTAAGCATTTTGAATTGGATTGCAGATTTGTCTGCAATGATTCCAGAATAACCACCCATGGCATCTATTTCGCGAACAATCTGTCCTTTTGCAATTCCGCCCATTGCTGGATTACAAGACATTTGTCCGATGGTCTGCATGTTCATTGTTATCAATAAGGTTTTGGAACCAAGGTTGGCTGCAGCAGCTGCTGCTTCTGAACCAGCGTGTCCAGCGCCTACTACAATAACGTCGTATATTTCGTTTATCATTTTGATGTGTTAAATGTTTCACGTGAAACATTAATAAATTTTGGTTAAAATTTCTGCACTTTAGCCCCGATGGAAGCGGCATCCTATTGTGTAGCCTTTCGGCTGGCTCAAGGCAGGCCAAGGCGGAACAATAGATATAGCGGACAGCGGGATTAAGCTTCTAAAAAATATTTAGATAGAAATCTTCTTTATTGCGCATTTCGGATTTTTCTTCGTCTGTTTTATCCTTATATCCACACAGATGAAGAAGTCCGTGGGCTAAAACTCTGTGTAGTTCTGAATTGAAATCTTTTTGATGCGATATCGCATTGTCAGAAATGCGGGGCAAAGATACAAAAATATCTGCCGAAATAGTTTTGCCTTTCACATAGTCGAACGTGATGATGTCGGTGTAATAATCGTGTTGCAGGAAATCCCGGTTTACTTTAAGCAATCCTTCATCCGATAAGAAAATGTAGTTTATTTTGCCAACTTTCTTTTCTTCTAAAGTAATAAGTTTTGTTAACCACTCACTCGTTTTGGTGGTGATTTCTATTGGATCAACGTCTTCAAAGAAATACTGTATCATAATTTAAAACCAATGTCCCAGAATTATGCTGAAAATCCCGTTTCTATTTTTTAATGGTTGACTGTAATTAATTTTTATTTGTCCGAAAGGTGATTTATAACCTGCCGTAAGTCCTGCTGAGGATTCTGATATATGGAAAATATCATCAACATTATGGTTATCAAAAAGGTTAGCAAATGAAATATTGGTATCTATATAATAGTTTTTTGCCACCCTGAACTGAAGTATATTTGATGAACTTAATATGTTTCTGCCAATAACCTCACCGAATTGATACCCTTGAAAACTTACTAAATTACCTAAATTTTGCTCAAATATACCTCCTAAACGATAATTATAATAGGGACTTAAATTATCACCTATTGTAAATCCTCCAACTAAGCCAAGACGGTAAGTAAGCCAGGAATTGATAGGAAAATTTAACTGCGTAGTTATTTTTGCCTGCAATGTTTTGCCATCGTCGTACTTATGCAGGATGTCCAAAACTTTTCCTTCTACACTCAATAAAAAACCTTTGGTAGGAAAACTCCGGTCATCCTGAGTATCACTTTTAATGAAAGCATAGGCATTGATATAATTCTCAGATGCGGTAAAGTCTGAACTTCCAAAGGGTTTAGATTCAAAATAATCATTACTTAAGCCAGCACCGACCGCGTATTTATCGCGCCAAATCGATTGAATAAATATTTCATTTCGAAACCAGTTCCACTTATCATAAATATTACCTGCTTCATCGTTTAGTTCCAATGATAACCCTGATGCATAAACACCCAGGCCCGGAATGTAACCATTGTCGATAAAATAATTAAAATAATACCGCGGTCGGTCGCCTACTACAACATCCAGAGAAACGGTTGAATTTCGGAATAAAAGTCTTTTGGCTGTGGCATTAAGCATTAATCCGGTTTTGAAAATTTCATCATAATGCAATCCAAAACGTAAAAAGAAGCGCGTGTCATCTTCTGTAACATATAATTTCAGATAATTTTTATTATCCTGCTGAACGATATCATAATTGATTAAACGGTAGTTATTTGTCGCATATAATTTATCTATCATTTTGTTGATTCCGCCATAAGTTTGAAGGGAAGGAACCTTTAAATTCATTTTACCTAAGACATAATTCTCTTTAAAAATATAGCCATTAAAAAGAATGAGGCTATCGATTTTATAGATGTTAGAATAGATGGTACTCATGGGTGCGCGCAGCAATTGTTGGTCTTTTTTTGGCAATAATGAAAGGGTCTGCATGTATTTCTGGGCCTCTACGTAACCGGAATCAAGAATGGCTTTTTTAGCATCGTAACTGGTTGCTCCCATCCCTTCTAAATTTGGATGAATATTGATGTCTGTATAATTGTACTGGATTTTTGTTTCTTTTTGAATTCCGAAATCAATCACCTGATTTAATATTGAAATTGCAGATTGTAAATCTTTCCGACTGGCTAATCCCTGGCTCAAATCTACTCCAATGACGATATCGATCCCCTTGTCTTTTAATGGTTGAGATGGATAGTTAATGGTCATTGCTCCATCAATATATAGAGAGTCCCCAATTTTTACCGGATCCATTAAAGACGGAAAAGCAGAACTGGCCATAATAGCAGTTACCAGATCGCCGCTTTCAAAGAGCTTCATATCTCCACTTTCAAGATTCGTAGCCACACACATAAAAGGAATCGGTAACTTAGAGAAATCGGTGATGGTAGAAACGTTTTTAAAGAGTTCTTTCAGCAGATAGATATTCTTTTGACCCGTAGAAATGGCTTTTGGCAAAACGTTTATTTTCCCATTTTTTATAGGGACTGTTAAAATGTAATTATCCACCGATTTATTAAAAAAAGTAGTTT
This sequence comes from Chryseobacterium gotjawalense, assembly GCF_030012525.1. NCBI lineage: Bacteria > Pseudomonadati > Bacteroidota > Flavobacteriia > Flavobacteriales > Weeksellaceae > Chryseobacterium > Chryseobacterium gotjawalense. The sequence continues at coordinate 2,200,440 of NZ_CP124855.1, read as the reverse complement.
CCTGCCTCGTTTTTTCATTAGCAAGAATCGAATAAAAGTCGGTGTCCATCACTATTTTTTCGATTTCTTTTCCGGTATAACCAGAAGCATATAGTCCCCCAACAATAGCGCCCATACTCGTTCCGGAAATGTAATCGACCTTCACGCCTAAAGAATCCAGAACCTTTAAAACACCAATATGCGCAAATCCTTTTGCTCCGCCACCTGAAAGAGATAAACCAATCTTGGGATTACGAGGGATAGTAAAGCCTTCCTTAATCTGTGCATTTAAAGAAATGTTCAGAAAAAGAAATAATAAATAGATGAGAGATTTTTTCATTTAATCTTTGATATAAATGCGTTTAACGCGTCTTGATATTGAAGTTAGAACTTCATAAGAAATTGTTTTACAATAGGCGGCAAAGTCTTCGAGCGATGGATTGGAGTTAAAGATAATAACTTCTTCACCTTCTTTCGCTACGAAATCTCCTATGTCGATCATCATCATATCCATACAGACATTCCCAACAATTGGGAAAAGTTTGTTTCGAATTCCTACAAAACCGGCATTATTTCCTATTAATCTTGGAATTCCATCTGCATAACCAACGGGAATTGTAGCGATATTAGTATTCTGCAATGCTTTAAACTTTCGGTTATAACCCACTGATTCGCCTTTATTTACAAGCGATATTTGGGAAATAACGGTCTTAAAAGTAACTGCACTTTTCAACTGCTTTTTAATTTCCGCATTGGCAGAAATCCCCACCATTCCAATCCCAATCCGAACCATATCGAATTGATAATCAGAGAAATTGACAATTCCTGAAGTATTAAGAATATGTCTGATTGGCTGATCCTTCAAACCTTGAATAAGTGCCAGCGAATTTTCATTAAAGATATGAATTTGTTCTAAAGTATATTCGTTTTCCTGATCATCATCAGATGAAGATAAATGACTGAAAATAGACTTTACTTTTACGTTCATTGAGTTCAACTTTTCAATGAGCAGACCCAATTCATCTTTCTTAAAACCAAGACGGTGCATTCCCGTCTCTAATTTGATATGGATAGGATATCGATGCTGAATTCCCTTCTGAATCAGCTTTTCATTAAACAGTTCGAGCACCCGAAAACTATAAATTTCCGGTTCCAGATTATAATCGATGATGATATTGTAACTGTGCTGTTCCGGATTCATTACCATAATCGGCGTTGTAATACCGTTTTTTCGTAAATCTACGCCTTCATCTGCATAAGCTACACCTAAATAATCGATGTGATGATGCTGCAAAAATTCCGCAATTTCGTAACCGCCTAAGCCATAAGAATACGCTTTTACCATCGCCATCATTTTGGTTTCAGGTTTCAGTAATGCTTTATGAACATTAATGTTGTGAAGGATCGAATTTAAATTTACTTCTAAGACGGTGTCATGTTTCTGTAACTCCAGATAAGATTTTACTTTATCGATTTCAAACTTCCGTGCACCTTTGAGTAAAATTAAATGATCTTCTATTTGGTTAAGATATACGTTATCAATAAGTTCTGATGTGTTACTAAAAGTAAAAGTTTTCGCATCAAATAACCTTTCCAGTTTAGTGATTTCATTGCCGATTAGAAAGACGGAATTAAAATTTTGCTCATTGGTTAGAGAAGCAACTTCCTGATATAGCTGGTCGGCGTTTTTACCTTCCACAAAATCGGTCAGAATTAAAACTTTATTCGGTTTTTTATATTCATTAATATGTTGAAAGGCAATTTTCAAAGAATCCAGATCAAGATTGAAAGAATCATTGATAATGAGATTATCCCGAATTCCATTCACGCTTTCCAGGCGCATTTCAACTGATTTCAAAGAATTCAACTTCTCTACAATTTTGGAATTATCAAAACCGAAGTCTTTCAAAACTGAAATCACACACAAAACATTGCTTATTGTAGCTTCATCTCTTTGATTGATAGGAACAGAAAATTCTTCTTCAAAATATTGAATTAAAACCTCTTGGGACTTGTCTTTCCAATCATTTTTAATAAAGACGTTATTGCGGTTTTTAAAGCCAAATGAGATTAATTTTTTACTTGAATAACGGTCAGTTATTTTATTATAAACCAATTCATTATCTCCATTAAAAATGATTGTTTCTGAATTTTCAAATAATTTAATTTTTTCGTCGATAAGTTCTTCAACAGAATTAAAATTTGAAGAATGTGCAGAACCGATGTGGGTAAGAATTCCGATTTGTGGCGGGAAAATAGCTTCAAGTATTATCATTTCGCCAGGTTTTGAAATTCCCGCTTCAAAAATTCCTAACTGATGTTTTTTATTAATTTCAAGCAAAGAGAGCGGAAGACCCAACTGAGAATTGAAACTCTTCGGACTTTTCACCGTCGCATAATCATGAAACAACGATTGATAAAGCCATTCTTTAACAATCGTTTTACCGTTACTGCCCGTAATTCCGATTGTTTTTAGGTCAAATTGTTTAAGATGATATTTCGCGATTTTTTGGAGAAATTTTATAGAATTATCAACAATAATCCAGGTGATATTTTGATATTGTGGAAAATGATGTTCAGAAATGATAATGTCAATTCCCTTTTCTATAGCAGACTGAATATACTTTTCACCCGAATTTTTTGAAGTATTGATTGCAAGAAATGCAGTATCAGTAACCGAGAATAAAGTTCTGCTGTCGTACGCTATATTTTTAATATGCAGATTTTCGTCACCAATTAATTGGGATCCTGTAATTTCTGCAATTTGTTTGGTCGTGTAATTCATTTTTTTTCGTTGTTCAGAAACTCTTCATTGAAAACTTTTCTGCTTACGGCTTCATAACTTTCAGTTTCACCCAACTGCACCAAATCTGTATTGGTAGAGGTTCTCATAGAATGGTTGGCGAGATTTCCGGTTCTTTTGCAGATGGCGTGCACTTTCGTCACATATTCTGCGGTCGCCATTAAGTTCGGTATTGGACCAAAAGGTCTGCCCATAAAATCCATATCCAAACCGGCTATAACAACACGTATTCCGCTGTTGGCCAATTTGTTGGCAACTTCTACAATACTTTCGTCGAAAAACTGAGCTTCATCAATTCCCACCACATCGCAGTTAGATCCTAGTAATAAAATTTCGCTTGGACTTTCTACAGGAGTGCTGCGGATTTTATTCTGATTGTGAGAAACCACGTCTTCATCCGCATATCTTGTGTCCAGTTTTGGTTTAAAGATTTCTACGTTTTGTCCTGCCATTTCTGCACGCCGTAACCGCCGGATTAACTCTTCAGTTTTTCCCGAAAACATCGAGCCGCAGATAACTTCCATCCAGCCGCTTTGTTTTGCGTGATTTATTGTATTTTCTAAAAACATTTGTTAATTTAGCCGTAAGATTTAAAAGCCCAAAATTACGGAAATTTAATAAGATTCTGATATGCAAAGTCTCCAAGATATACACGATAAAATTTTTTTTGAAACCAAAACAATTCTCGAAACACTCTGTAAAATTAATTCAAAAGATGAACTTCTGGCGAAACAGGATTTATTTACCGAAGTGACAGACAGAATCGCTTTTTTAAGAATTTTAGAAAAAAATGAGGACAGTTTTGCCCGGATTTTAAGTGATGAAAGTACAGACAACCAATTTATTAATGAAAATAAAGTAATCGGTGAGAAAACTGTACCTGTTGAATTTGACGAAAATGATTTCGCCGATGATACTATTGAAGAAGAAGTAATGTTCACTAATGAACTGAATGATTTCGAAGATGAAATTAAGACCGAAGAGAAAACGGTCAATAATCCATTCCATTCTGAAAGTATCGAAAAGCAAAATGATGAAATTCAAATAGACACCATTTCTGAATCAGATTTATGGAGTGAAGAAGAAATCCCTTTAATTATTGAACATCAGGAAGCTGATTATGCAGAGAGAGTTGCGCAGAAAGAAAGAGATTTAGAGGAAATGGAGGAACGGAGAAGAAAAATCGTTCAATTCAGTAAACACGAATCTTTACCTGAAGATACCACTGAAATTCCCGAAGATAAAGGAGAAAGTCCACACCAACAAGCTGAGAAAAAATTCAAGCTCGCAAATATCAAAGGCCTGAAAATGGTTCAACAATTATTTGATATTGATTCTTTAGAAGAGGAAATTGAAATTAAAGACCACCAAAGTGATGAAGGAAGTTTAGTGAAATCGAATGTTAAAACAGATTTTATGCAGGCCGAAAGAAAAAAAACTGAATTCAAACTCGACCTTAATGATAAAGTAGCATTCGCCAAAAGTTTATTTGCCGGCAATGAGGAAGAATTAAAATCAACCATCGAAAAACTAAACAGTTTCGATACTTTGGACGAAGCAAAACAATATCTAAGCGAAATTTATTACCGGAAAGACTGGAGTAAAGTTGACGAATACGCACAACGACTTTGGAATTTGGTAGAAAATAAATTTATGTAAGCCCTGAAACTTTGAATATGATAAAAAATATAGCAGATTTCCAAAATGTTTTTTTCATCGGCGTTGCGGGAGTCGGGATGAGCGCCATTGCTCAATATCTAAAAGGAAATGGAAAAGAAGTTTCCGGAAGCGACCGCTATTTTCATCCCGGCGAATACAACAAAACCAAGGAACAGTTAGAAGCTGAAGGCATCAATTGTTTTCTGCAAGACGGAAGCGGAATCACTGAAAAAACTGATTTAATAGTTGTTTCTACCGCCATTGAAGACTCTGTTTATGAAGTTCAAAAAGCCAAAGAACTCGGAATCCCAATAATTAAAAGAAGCGAACTGTTATCGATTATTGCTGAAAGTAAAAAAACAATTGCTGTTGCCGGAACTTCAGGAAAATCAACCACTTCGGCGATGTTATATCAAATTTTACTTGATGCTCAATTTGAGCCGAGTATTATTTCTGGCGCAGGTTTAACAAGCATTATCAAAGAAGGGAAAATAGGAAATGCTGCGGTTGGAAAAGGGGAATGGTTAATCATCGAAGCCGATGAAAGTGATGGTTCCGTGGTTCAATATAAACCAGAAATTGGCTTGCTTTTAAACATCGATAAAGATCACCAGGAAATTGATGAACTGATAGAATTATTCACCATTTTTAAAAACAACACAAAGGGTTTATTCGTTGTAAATCAATCGAATACATTAGCGAAAACTTTGTCGGCAAATCCTGGAAATGATTTTGGTTTTGAAGATGAAAACGCAGGATATTCTGCCAAAAATTTCAATCAAGATGGTTTTCATTTAAATTTCCAAGTTTTAAATCAACATTTTGAAATGAATTCCATTGGGAGACATTCCGTGGAAAATGCAACGGCAGCAATTGCAGTCGCGCATCAAATTGGAATTGATTTAAAAACTTGTGCCAAAAGTTTAGCGAAATATGAAGGAATTTACCGTCGCCATCAGATCCTTGGACAGAAAAATGGCGTTTGGGTGATTGATGATTACGCGCACAATCCAGCGAAATGTGCCGCTTCGATTAAAGCTTGTCAACCTTTGGCGGAGAAAGTGATTGCGTGGTTTCAACCACACGGTTATGGACCAACTCGGTTTTTGAAAAATGATTTTATTGAAGAAATTTCGGAAGCATTACGACCGCAGGATGAAATCTGGATGAGCGAAATTTTCTACGCTGGCGGAACCGCGGTCAAAGATATTTCAGCCAATGACTTGATCGAAGGAATTAAAGCAAAAGGTAAAAATGCCCATTTTATAGATGACAGAAATCAATTGCTGGAAGCGCTGAAACCGGAATTAAAACCCGGAACAGTTTTGTTGTTAATGGGTGCGAGAGATCCTGGTTTAGAGCATTTTTGCAAAGAATTGTTTGATAATCTGTAATGTTTACGGGATCAATCAATTACAATTTTGCTCAGTTTTGAGATTAAAATATAAACAGAACCCTGAGATTAAAATCTCAGTCAAAAATATCGGCCGTTGCTCCGCAACTCATCATCCAGTCGCAGCGCGACGGCCGATATTACAGCGTTGGAATTTATTCCAACGTGCATTATCGATATAAACCGATATAAACACGCATCGGAATTTATTCCAACGCGCATAATGCGTAATGCCGTTAATACCATTGGAATTTATTTGATGCAATAAAATTTATTCCATCGCGAAATTATAATTTTAAAATGTTTTCAATATGCCAAACACTTATGTAAAATTATATGTGCAGACGGTTTTTTCTGTAAAATATAGGAAGGCTTTAATTGAGGAGCATTTTAAAAAAGAATTATTTGCGGTAGTAGGTAATCTGATCAATGAAACAGGATGCCAAACAATCATTGTAAATGGAGTAGAAGATCATATTCACTGTTTCTTTTCTTTGAAATCCGCAATTTCGCTTTCTGAGGTGATGAAAAGTGTAAAAGCAAAATCTTCAAAATGGATTAATGAAAGTGGATTTTTAAACGAGCGGTTTGAATGGCAGAGAGGATTCGGTGGATTTAGTTACAGCCAGACTGCCATCAGCAATGTTTATAAATACATTCAGAATCAGGAAGAACATCACAAAAAGGAAAACTTTAAGACTGAATATCACAAACTTATAAAGGAATTTGAAGTTGAATATGATGAAAATTATTGGTTTGAAGATTTAATTTAAAGAATAGATTAATTTTGCCGGAGATTTATAATTAAAGATAAATATCCAAACCCTGAGATTAAAATCTCAGTCAAAATATCGGCCGTTGCTCCACAACTCCTCATCCAGTCGCAGCGCGACGGCCGATATTAAAGCGTTGGAATTTATTCCAACGAATATGAGCATCGGAATTTATCCCAACACAAATTAAGATAAAATGTTGGAATTCATTCCCATAGAAAAAAAATAAAAAATGAGCGGACTCCTATATTTTGTTCCAACACCGATTGGGAATTTAGAAGACATGACTTTCAGAGCGGTAAAAATTCTGAAAGAAGTCGATTATATTTTATGTGAAGATACCCGGACTTCGGGCTTTCTTTTGAAGCATTATGAAATATCTAAACCACTAAAATCGTATCATTTACATAATGAACATCAAACCACGCAGAAAGTAATTGACGATTTAAAAAACGGACAAAATATTGCCATTATTACCGATGCGGGAACACCTGGAATTTCAGATCCAGGTTATTTGTTGGCAAAAGCAGTTTCCGATCAGAAATTAGAAATGCAGTGTTTACCGGGAGCAACAGCTTTTGTTCCGGCTTTGGTGGTTTCGGGATTGCCGAATAATGAGTTTTTATTTGCAGGATTCTTACCCCAAAAAAAAGGAAGACAAACGAAATTAAAACAACTCGCAGAAGAGAAAAAAACCATCGTTTTGTACGAAAGTCCACATAAAATAAATACGACTTTAGAACAGATTAAAGAATTTTTTGGGGAAGAGACGAAAGTAAGTTTAAGCCGTGAAATATCCAAGAAATTTGAAGAAACTAAAAGAGGCAATATCAATGAGTTAATTGAGTTTTCCAAAAGTAAAACTTTAAAAGGGGAAATTGTTTTAGTTATCAATAATGTTGACACGAAAGAAGATGAAGACGAAAAACCTTTGTCTAAAAATAAATACAAAAACCTAGAAAAATAAACGAAAGAATATGGGATTATTAGAAGGAAAAGTTGCCCTCATCACAGGAGCAACACGCGGAATCGGAAAAGGAATCGCAGAAGTTTTTGCGAGAGAAGGAGCGCAAGTTGCTTTTACCTACGCCGGTTCTGTCGATAAAGCAAAAGCTTTGGAGGAAGAATTAGGAAAGATAATCAAGGTAAAATCCTACCAGTCAGATGCTTCCGATTACGATGCTGCTCAGCAGTTAGCTGCGGATGTGCTTGCAGATTTTGGTAAAATCGATATTTTGATCAACAACGCCGGAATTACGCGCGATAATTTAATGCTCAGAATGTCAAAAGACGATTGGGATACCATCATAAAAGTGAATTTGGATTCGGTATTCAACCTGACCAAAGCAGTAATTAAACCGATGATGAAAGCAAGATCAGGCTCAATTATCAATATGACGTCGGTCGTTGGGGTTAAAGGTAATGCTGGTCAGGCAAACTATGCGGCATCAAAAGCCGGAGTGATCGGTTTTTCAAAATCGATTGCGCTCGAGCTGGGTTCCCGGAATATCCGTTGCAATGCAGTTGCCCCAGGATTTATTGAAACTGAAATGACGGCTGCTTTAGACGAAAAAACCGTGCAGGGTTGGAGAGATGCAATTCCTTTGAAACGCGGTGGTCAGCCGGAAGATGTGGCGAATGCCTGTGTTTTCCTGGCGAGCGATATGTCCAATTATATCACAGGACAGGTTTTAAATGTTGATGGTGGAATGTTGACTTAATTCTGTAAATTTCTTTTAAAGGAGCTACAGGATTTTCGCTTCTTATAAAATGCAGTCCAGCTCTCCGCTATATCTTTTTCTTTTTCGGAAAAAAAGAAAAAGGATGCCGCTTCGATCTGGGCTAGATTACAATGATGTTTTTCTTACTAAAAATTTATCGTTCGCCACTTTAGATTTTTAGTAAGAATTTTTTTTGTTAATTATTAGTAATCAGTTGGTTATTTTTCGTTGCGGAATATTTTTTGTATTTCATACACTTATAATTTTTAGCCAAAATTTATGAGTGCTCTATTCCAAATATTTCAAAACACGCGTGCACACACCGTTTCCCTTTGTGAGCCTCTTGAAATTGAGGATTACATTCCTCAGCCTGTCGATTTTGCAAGTCCTCCAAAGTGGCACCTCAGTCACACCACGTGGTTTTTTGAGGAGATGATTCTTAAAAAATTTCTAGCCGGTTACAGGGTTTTCAATCCTCATTTTGGTTTTTTGTTCAACAGTTATTACCAGACCTTGGGTGATCGCGCCATTCGCACCGAACGCGGAACAATCACCCGCCCGACGGTTAAAGAAGTCTATGAATACCGAAAATATGTCGACGGTCATATCGAAAAATTATTACAGACCAATTCCAGTTCCGAATTAGAAGAACTTCTTATTTTAGGAATTAATCATGAGCAGCAACATCAGGAACTCCTGATTACGGATCTGAAACATACCTTTTCTTACAATCCTGTTTTTCCTGTTTATAAAGAGAAGTTCAACCTTACCGCTCAGGAAAATAGCGATGCCGGTTGGATCAAAATTCCCGAAGGAATCTACGAAATTGGGTATGAAGGAGCAGGTTTTCATTTCGATAATGAAAAAGGAAGACACAAAGTCTTTTTACATGAATTTCAAATTTCAAAAGCTTTCGTTACCAATGCAGAATTTATTGAATTCATGGAAGCCGGCGGGTATGAAAACTTTAGATTCTGGCTCGATGAAGGTTGGTCTTGGGTGAACGAAAATCAAGTAAAATCGCCACTTTACTGGAAACAAATTGAAGGAAAATGGTTTTCGTACACTTTAGAAGGATTAAAACCCATTGAGCCCAATCATATTTTGGCGCACATTTCTTTCTACGAAGCTCAAGCTTTCGCAACCTGGAAAGACCTCAGATTACCGACCGAATTTGAATGGGAAGCTGCCGAAGACCAGCTGGATTGGGGAAAACGCTGGGAATGGACGTATTCTGCTTACCTTCCTTACCCTAATTTCCGGATTGCAGAAGGAGCGGTCGGCGAATACAACGGCAAATTTATGGTCAGTCAAATGGTTTTGCGGGGAGCTTCAACGGCAACACCCAAAGGTCATGAAAGGAAAACCTACAGAAACTTTTTTCACCCAAAACACCGTTGGCAAGTCACCGGAATAAGATTAGCAAAATGAAAAAAAACGACCCATTTTTAAGAGATATTAAGGCTGGTCTCAGCCAAAATCCCAAATACATTTCTTCGCATTATTTCTACGATAAAGCAGGAGATGAGCTTTTCCAGCAAATTATGGAAATGCCGGAATATTATCTGACCAGTGCTGAAATGGAGATTTTCAGTCAACAAAGCGAGGCCATCATCCAGTCTTTTGAAATCAGTAATACTGAAGAATTTGAATTGATCGAATTGGGAGCCGGCGACGGAAAGAAAACACAATACCTGTTGAAAACGTTACTCGACAAGAACTTTAAGTTTAAATATATTCCGGTTGATATTTCGAAAAACAGCCTTTCTGTAATTACCGAAAGAATGCAGAACTTATTTCCCAACTTAAAATCTGATCCAAAGCAAGGTGATTATTTTCAGGTTTTAGACCAGCTTTTTTCGTCGGATAAACCGAAAGTCATTTTATTTATCGGGTCCAGTTTAGGGAACATGCCGGACGGAATTGCAGCTCAATTTTTACACAAGATTGCAGCTCATTTAAAAAATAATGAAAAACTGCTTCTGGGATTAGATCTTTTAAAATCAAAAGACATCGTTCTCCCAGCGTATAATGACGCTTCCGGAATTACCAGCGCCTTTAATTTAAATTTATTAAAAAGAATTAATAAAGAACTGGGTGCCGATTTTGATCTCGAAAATTTTGAACATGCTCCCGAATATACTGAAAAAGAAGGTATTGCAAAAAGTTATTTGAGAAGCAAAAAAAAGCATTCTGTTTACATCAAAGAACTGGAACAGTCTTTTGACTTTGAAGAAAATGAAACGATTCACACCGAGATTTCCCGAAAATACACCGATGAAATTTTACAGAATTTACTCAAGGATTCCGGATTGGAAATCACCCGCAAATTTTTGGATTCAAAGCGTTTTTTTGCGGATTATATTCTTACTAAAAAATGAAAGCAGATCTGGCCCGTCGTGGAATTTTAGGATTAGGTTCAGCTTCCACCGAATATTATCTTAACCAAATACACCGGAAATACCGGGAATGTAATTCTAAGTTTTCAACATGTCCGTTGCTGTTGTATCAAATTGATTTTCAGGAGATAAACCCGTTTTTGCCTAATAATTTTAAAGTCTTGATTCCGAAACTGAAAATTATCCTGAGGGAGATTTCAGATCTTGGAATTACAAAATTGCTGATTCCAAATATCACGCTGCACGAAACACTGGATCAAATAAAAAGCCCTTTTGAAATCTGTCATCCTGTGCAGTTAACTTTGGATTATCTAACTCAAAACAGAATTTCGAAGATTTTCCTCTTTGGAACTTTATATACTGTGAATTCTGAATATTTAGCGAAGAAATTTTCTGAAAAAGGAATTGTTATTTTAAAACCCACCTCAGAAGATCAAATTTGGATGGATGATTTCAGAAAAGAAGTTTACCAAAATACAGCATCTTCCGCACAGCAGTCATTTTTTAAAAATTTAATAAAAAAATATTCGGCTCAAAATCCTGTTGTAATCGCATGTACAGAGCTGTCGATTTTCGCTTTAAAAAATGAAAAAGCTTGCATCGATATGGCTGAATTGCAGATTGAAAAATGGTTGGAATAAAAAACCGTTCTTCTTTCAAAAAAAAATAATGCCCTGAAAAATCAGAGCATTATCGATTATAATTCAATTCCGTATTTTAACTTCCAAAAACCTGATTTTCCTGTTCTGCTACCCGGATAAAAGTCGTTCTTTTTGAAAGTTCCCGCAATTGAGAAGCACCAACATAAGTACAGGTTGACCGCACGCCGCCTAAAATATCTTTCACGGTTTCAGCAACGGCGCCTTTGTATGTAACTTTCACGGTTTTTCCTTCAGAAGCACGGTATTCTGCAACGCCGCCAGAATGTTTATCCATCGCAGTTTGGGAACTCATTCCGTAAAAAAGGCGGTATTTCTTGCCGTTTTCTTCTACGATTTCACCACCACTTTCGTCGTGTCCGGCAAACATTCCGCCCAACATCACGAAATCTGCGCCGCCGCCGAAGGCTTTTGCCACATCGCCTGGAACTTTACAGCCGCCATCCGAAATGATATGTCCGCCAAGTCCATGAGCGGCATCCGCACATTCTACAATCGCAGAAAGTTGTGGATAACCAACACCGGTTTTTATTCTCGTCGTACAAACCGAACCGGGCCCGATCCCGACTTTGATGATATCGGCACCCGCCAGGATCAGTTCTTCTACCATTTCACCGGTCACTACATTTCCTGCGATGATTGTTTTATCAGGAAAAATCTGACGCATTTTTTTTACAAAGCTGACGAAATGTTCAGAGTACCCATTGGCCACATCAATGCATAAAAAATTAATCTTTGGATGTGCCTGCACAATTTGCTGGATTTTTTCCTCATCCGCTTTGCTAATTCCTGTGCTCAAAGCGATATAATCGTAAATGGAATCTTCTTGGTTTTCAAGAAAATCCGACCATTCACTTAAAGTATAATGTTTGTGAATCGCAGTGATAATTTGATCTTTTGCCAGTGCTTCTGCCATTTCAAAAGTTCCAACGGTATCCATATTGGCTGCAATAATGGGAACACCGGTCCATTTTTTCTGTGAGTTTCTGAAGGTGAATATTCTTTCTAAACTTACTTGTGACCGGGATTTAAGAGTCGACCTTTTCGGACGGATCATCACGTCTTTAAATCCTAATTTGAGTTCGGTTTCTATGCGCATTTTTTAAATTTTAAAAATTAAAGAAAGGATAAGAGTTTAAGAATAATACTGCTGATATTATTCCAATATATTCCGCAAGTGCAGCAAATGTTCATGAGCAGTCATATCAAATTTTACGGGAACGATGGAGATATAACCATCAGCCAGAGCTGTTTCATCAGCATCATGACCATCATCCATATTGTTGAAATAACCGGTGAGCCAGAAATATTTTTTGCCATGTGGATTAATTCTTTCATCGAAATTTTCTTCCCATTTGGCATTGGCTTGGCGGCAGACTTTTAATCCTTTTATTTCTTCTTTCGCTAATTTAGGAATATTGACGTTGAGAACAATTCCTTTCGGCAAAGGATTTTCTAATACTTTTTTCACAATATTCTGAATGTGTTCTTTGGCATGGGAGAAATCTGCATCCCAGGAAAAATCCAGGAGAGAGAAACCAATTGCCTGCAAACCTTCTACACCTGCTTCTACCGCGGCACTCATTGTCCCGGAATAGATCACATTGATGGATGAGTTCGCGCCGTGATTGATTCCTGAAACCACAAGGTCGGGTCTTCTGGTCAAAATTTTATCCAGTGCAAACTTTACACAATCCACCGGCGTTCCGCTTAGGGAATAATCTTTCTGCGGACCTTCTAAATTGATTTCTTCAAAAGTTAAAGTTGAGTCGATGGTGATGGCATGACCTTTTCCGGATTGTGGCGAATTGGGAGCAACCACGATGACCTCGCCAATTTCGTTCATAAATTTCACAAGATTTCTAATTCCGGGAGCGGTAATTCCGTCGTCATTGGTGACTAATATTAAGGGTTTTTCCATGAATGTAAGATGATTTTCTACAAAAATAATTCTTTAAAAAGACAATCCGGGCATTCTTAATAAAGTTTAATATTTTTTGGCACTGTAATAGAAGTAAAGCTTTGAATACTACTTTTTTTATTAAGAAGTTGGAGATTACAGGACAACGTGAATTTTTATATTACTTTTGCCAGTTGTCTGAGACGTAAATTTTAAACGATTTTTGACCGCATTTATTTATGAAATATTTTAGAATTATTTTTCTGCTTCTTATTTTAGCTTCTGTATTTGCATTTTCTCAGGTGAGAGAAACCAATATCGATGAAGTGCAAATTAAAGTTTCTAAGAAAATTAAAAAGAAAGATAATCCGGCATACGCTATTTTACAGGAAGTCTGGAAACGGAAGAAAAGCAACGGCCTATCTCAGTTCCATGATTATCAGTACGAAGAATATGAGAAAATCGAGCTGGATCTCGCCAATCTGGATTCTACTTTTACCCGGAAAAAGATCTTCAACAAAGTCGGTTTTATTTTTAAATACGCAGATACTTTAGATCAGGCCAATCAACTGTCATTGCCGGTTTACTTTAATGAAACCCTTTATAAAAATTACGGAAGAAACGAACCTGACAGAAAAGAAAAGCGGGAAATTTTGGCCAATAAAACATCGGGACTTTCGAGCAGTGATGCGATGGCCAATACGGCGAAAAATCTTTATAAAGAAATCGATATTTATGATAATGTCCTCAATTTCTTCAACATCGGATTTACCAGCCCCATTGCCACAGATGGTTTTTCGGCGTACGATTATCAGCTTTTAGGCGAAGAAAGTATCAACGGTAATGATTGTTACCGGATTACCTATTCACCCAAAAGAAAAGATGTATTGTCGATGTACGGCGTACTATATATTTCAAAAGAAAATTATGCGGTCGTAAAAGCGACTTTAAAATCAACAAAAAGCATTAATGTAAACTTTGTAAACAGTTTTTATTACGATTTAGAATTTGACAATCCGAATGATGCTGTTTTTTTACCAAAGAAAAAGTACCAGGAAATTCAAATGTCGGTTTTCGGCAAGAAAGAAAATTCGAAAAGTATTACTGCTAAGAAAACGGTGATTTTCTCTGATTATCTTTTTAACCAAAAATTGAGCGACACGGTTTTTGAGACTAAAGCAACTTCTTTAACGGATGCGGAATATATCAAAGACGAAGCTTATTGGAAGGAAAACAGGAAAGAAGAATTATCAAAGTCTGAAGCGAATGTTTATGCCATGATGGATGAACTTCAGGATGTTCCTCAGTTTAAAAAAGCAGTCAAAATATACGAAGTCGTTTCATCCGGTTATTACAATGCTTTTAAAGCGATCGATTTTGGAGATATTTATTCCATAATCGGATTTAATGAAGTGGAAGGTTTCCGGTTGCGAGTCGGTGCAAGAACGTATTTTTCTGCGAATGACACTTGGCGGGCAGCTTTTTATACCGCGTATGGATTTAAGGATCATCAGCTAAAATACGGACTCGAATTTAGAAAAATGTTTAACCGCGATAATCGGTTTACATTGGGTGTTGGAACCCGTCGGGATATTTTACAGTTAGGAGCGCAACTGACTGGTGACGAAGGAATCATGACGCGTTCTTTCGCTTCGTCAGGAGTTTTGAGTTCCGGCGATAATTTTTATTTAAGTTCTGTAAATCAGGTAAGTGCGTTTGCGGCAATCGATCCTTTTAAAAATTTTACCGTCCGATTAGATGCCACAAACCAGACGACGAAATCGGCACTTCCGGAAAAGTTTTCTTTAGATTTTTATAAAAATAGTCAGCGGTATTCTGAACTGAATGATTCGAAGTTAGTGTTAAGTGTTACTGCGAGACCTGGCGCAGTATTTTCACAATATGGTGTTGACCGTTATGAACACAGCACTTTGGCGCCAACGGTTATGTTGAAATATACGCAGGGGTTGGAAGGAGTTCTCGGTTCAGATTTTAATTACAGCAAACTGCAGCTCTACTATTTTCAACCGATTCTTTTAAAAAGCTTCGGAAGATTAATGCTGAATGTAGAGGCCGGCAAAAACTTTAATAAACTGCCGTTGGCTTTGCAGAATATTATTCCCGGAAACCAGTCTTATAACCTGATGCCCAATACTTTTGCCTTGCTGAATTACTACGAGTTTGTGGCGGATCAATATGTAACTTTTCAGGCAGAACATCATTTTAACGGAAAAATCCTGTCTTATATTCCTTTGATTAAAAAATTAAAATTAAGAGAAGTTGCTTTTTACAGAACTGCGATGGGAAGCTTAATGGAACGTTCTGTTCTAATGAATGCAGGAAATCAGAATCTGTCAGCGCCGGAAGAAAAACCGTATTATGAATATGGTTTTGGAATCGAAAATATCGGGTTTGGAAACGTTCGGATTCTAAGAGTAGATTTCAACTGGCGGGGAAACTATCTCGAAAATCCAGACGCTAAAAAATTCGGAATTAAGTTTGGCTTCCAATTTTATTTCTGAAAAAATGCTTTTTTTTGGTATAAAAATGAATGAATTCTGTAAATTGTTTTAAAAATCTTACTTTATATTAAATAAGGTATTAATTTTGATACATTGAAAAATCCTGTAACAATTATGGATTAGTTTCAACAAATTATATATTACATTATTTAACAACTATATGTTCAAAAAATTTAACCTCAATAGATTACTGCTTTTCATTCCGTTGACGAGTCTGGTGTTTTGTTTTAACACCCCGAAAAATGACGACGAGAAAATGTCGACCATTATGATCAGCGTGAAAAACACGCTCAGTTATTTGCACTATTCGCCAAAACCTATTAATGATGCTTATTCACAGGAAGTTTATAAGCATTATTTTGAAATGGTAGATAACTCAAAAAGATACTTTCTGCAGTCAGATATGGCAGAATTTGCGCAGCATACTACAAAACTCGATGATTATCTTAACCAGGGAGATCTAAGGTTTTATAAATTAACCATCGATCGGCTGTATCAGAGAGTTGATGAAATAGATAAGATCACTCAGGATATTTTAAGCAAACCGATAAATTTAGATGAAGATGAAACGCTTGTTTTAGAACCGAAGAAAAAGAATAATCCTGCCAACCAAGCCGAACTTGCTGCAGAGTGGAAGAAATATATCAAATATAATATTCTGCAGGAAATGGAATCTTTAACAGCAAAAGAAGAAATGCAGAAGGAGAAAAAAGATTCTGTGCAGAAATTTAATTTGAAAGATACCATTAAACTTGAAATTTTAACTCCGGAAGCTAAAAGAATTAAAGCCACCGAAGAAGTAAAAGATCTGGTAACAGACACTTTCCGTAGGTTTAAGAAGAGAAATAAAATGGACTGGTTTACGGTTTATATGAACGCGTATACCGAAGTTTTTGACCCCCATACCAATTATTATTCACCGAAAAATAAAGAAGATTTCGATACCCAGTTTAAAGGGAAAGTCATCGGGATTGGTGCTGTTATTCAGGAGAAGAAAGGATTTTTATATTTAGGTGAATTGACCATCGGTGCACCTGCCTGGAAATCGAAACAGCTTTCAGCGGGAGATAAAATCTTAAAAGTAAGATCCAGCCCCGATCAGGATGCCGTGAGTGTCGTGGGAATGCTGGTAGATGAAGCGGTAAGATTAATTCGTGGTAAAGAAGGAACTAAGGTGGTTTTGACCGTGGAAAAGAAAGATAAGTCAATCAAAGAAGTAACCATGACCCGCGAAGAAGTAGCCATTGAGGATACTTTTGCCAGAAGTATTGTTGTGAATGCGCCGGATGGTAAAAAATATGGGTTTATTAATCTGCCAAGTTTCAACGCCGATTTTGAAGACTCGAAAGGAAGAAATGCTTCTGATGATATAAAAAATGAACTTGTTAAATTAAAAGCCCAAAATGTTCAGGGAATCGTTCTTGATCTCAGAAATAATGGCGGCGGAAGTTTAACTGAAGTCGGCGATATCATGGGCTTGTTTATGAACACCGGCGCTTATGTTCAGGTGAAAGACGGTAACGGAAAAATTCAAACGCTTAAAAACAAATCAAATGCTCCGGTTTGGACCGGTCCACTGGTGATTATGCAAAATGAACTTTCTGCGTCAGCATCGGAGATTTTGGCCGGAGCAATGCAGGATTACGGTCGTGGATTAATCCTCGGTTCGCCGCAGTCTTTCGGAAAAGGAACGGTTCAGACTTTTGTTGATCTGAACAGATTCCTGAATACGACCGATGATTTCGGATCTTTAAAACTGACCATTCAAAAATTTTATAGAATTTCTGGAGAATCCAACCAGAGAAAAGGAATCGTTTCTGATATTCAAATGAAAGATTTCTATACTTATGCGGAGATTGGTGAGCGCTACGACGAGTATGCGTTGGCCTGGGATAAAATTCCTGCCGCAGAATATCAGCCTGTCAACTATTTCTCAGTAACCGCTTTAAAAAAAGGAGTTGAAGAAAGATTGAAAAACAACAAAACCTACCAATTGATACAGGAATCTGCACAATGGAAAGAAAATCTGGATAAAGAGGAAACGATTTCACTGAATCAAAAGAAATTCAATGAAGTCATGCAGACCAGAAAATCACAGATCAAAAAGTTTAGAGGTTTAGAAAAATTCAATAATGGATTGAAATTTAGCTTAAATCCAGATGAAGCAATTCGTGAAAAAACCGACGAAGCTTTCACCAAAAAAACAGAAAACTGGACTAAGAATCTTCAGCGGGATTTATACCTTCAGGAAGCGATCAACGTGATTTCAGAAATGAAATAGATTGCTAAAATTAATGATACAGCAACCATCGGATTATCCGGTGGTTGTTTTTTTTGCCCTTCAGTGACCAAAATTTACCGTTCAGCAAAACAATATTTTATTTACCTTTAATCACGCATACATTTGTACCAACAATTTAGATCATGAACAGAAAGAGTTTAATCACGATATCCTGGATTACGTTTTTTATCGGAACGCTCACTTTTGTGTTTTTTACCCGTGAAAAAACGCCGGAACTTTATCTTTTAAACATTGTGATTGCAGCTATATACAGCTTTACAATCTCTATCGGAAACGGCTTGGTTAATGATTTTCTGAACAGAAAATACTCTTGGGTGGAAGATACCCGCACGAGAACTGTTCTGGGAATTTTAGGAACACTGCTGGTGAATGTCGTCTTGGTTCTTTTCTGTAATTATGTAAATTTTATTATTTTTCAGAAACAAAATACGTCTGAATTTTTCTCAGGAACAATGGGTTTTGTGAATTGGTTTACCATTAATATCGCCTTGCTGATTTCTGCAGTTTTACATGCAAAAGGATTTATAGAAGCCTGGAAAAGTTCGACCAGACAGGAAGTCGTACAGCAGAAACTCATCGCAAAATCTGCCAATGCTCAGTTTGAAAGTTTAAAGAATCAGCTTGATCCTCATTTTTTATTTAATTCTTTAAATGTATTAAGTGCTTTAATTGACGAGAATTCTGAGCAGGCACAGCGGTTTACATCGTCGATGTCGAAGATTTACCGCTACGTTTTGGAACAGAAAGACAAAGAATTAGTTACCGTAGAAGAAGAAATAGAATTTGCCAGAACGTACTGTGATTTATTAAAAACGAGATTTGAAGACAGCGTAACTTTTGATTTTAATGTTAATGAAAGAGATCTGAAATCGTACGTCGTTCCATTATCGCTGCAGTTGCTTTTAGAAAATTGTATCAAACATAATTTTGCTACTTCCGGCAAACCATTAAATATTAAAATTTATTCGGAAAACGGTTATCTTTTTATCGAAAATAATTTACAGCAAAGAGAACAGGTGAAAGAAAGTGCCGGAATTGGACTTTCCAATATTGTTCAGCGTTACGCTTTACTTACAAAACAAAATGTTTTCATCGAAAAATCAAGTGATTTTTTCAGAGTGAAAATCCCAATACTTACCCAAAAAACAACAGCAATGAATACACCGCTTTCACAAGAGTCGATTGCCTATCAAAAAGCATCGAAAAGAGTAAAAGAACTGAAAGGTTTCTACGGAAATCTCATCTCGTATTGTTTGGTCATTCCTTTTCTGATTTTTATAAACCTACGAACTTCATCCGACTACCACTGGTTTTGGTGGCCGATGTTGGGTTGGGGACTTGGTTTAAGTTTAAACGCGGTCAAAGTGTTTGGAATCAGCAGCAACTGGGAAGAAAAACAAATCCAGAAAATTTTAGATAAAGAAAATTCAAAATAATGGAAAATTTAACCAAGCAAGAAATAGATTATTCTATCGCACTTTAATTCAAACTGTGGGAAAAGAAAATGATGAACAAGGAACTCAATCAATAATACTATGGAAAATTATAGCGAAAACGACCTTCGGTATATCAGAGCGAAAGAACGCGTGAAAAAGATCAGGGGATTTTATATCCACGCTACTGTCTTTGTATTGGTGAATTTATTTATCATCGCCGGCAACAGGCAGTCGGGTGAAACGCTTGCTGATATGGATAATTACTGGACAGCGATCATCTGGGGAATCGTTCTCACCGCTCATGGAGTCACGGTTTTTTTTCTTAATATCTTTCTGGAAAAAGATTGGGAAGAAAAAAAATTAAAAAATTAATGGATCAATACAAATAGCATGAATACAATAACAAACAGTATTTTGGTTCTGTGGGGGCTTTCAGAAATTTATCTGCTCCTGAGAATGAGATCTGGAAGTGCTGATGCGAAAGGGAAAGACCAAAAGTCACTTTCACGTTTATGGCTGGTCATCGGTTTCAGCATCTTTTTCGGGATTTTTGTTGCTAAGGCTACGGTTTTCCCTTTTTATCAAAGGGACGGAATACAATTGTTAGGTTTGGCTTTTCTGATCCTGGGCGTTGTATTGAGGTTAATGGTCATTAATGATTTAGGGAAATATTTCACGGTAGATGTCACGATCAGAGAAGACCATCAGTTAAAAACGAATGGATTTTACAAATATGTGAGGCATCCTTCGTATTCCTTTTCCCTGCTCACTTTTTTGGGCTTGGCGATCGTTTTAAACAATTATATTTCTGCAATTATTCTGGTGGTTCCTGTTTTTCTAATGTTTCTTAATCGGATTAAAATAGAAGAACAGGTTTTAACGGAACAGTTCGGGAAACAGTACACCGATTATATGAAGAAAACCAAAAGACTTATTCCTTTTATTTATTAATTTTAGAAAATGATAAAAACCGTCATCATTGAAGATGAAAAACCTGCCGCCCGAAAACTTGAAAGATTAATCAGTTTATTCACTGATTTAGAATTAGTTGCGACGCTTAATTCTGTGGAAGAAGGTTTGGATTGGTTTCAAAATAATCGACACCCGGATTTGATATTTTCAGACATTGTTTTAGGCGACGGATTGTCTTTTGATATTTTTGAAAAAGTTCCGACCAGAAGTTTTATGATTTATACAACAGCTTTTGACCAATATACTTTGAAAGCTTTCAAGCTGAATTCCATTGATTATCTTTTAAAACCGATTATGGAAGAAGATCTGGAAAAAGCCATCAATAAATTTAAAAGTTTTTTACCTTCAGATTCGTCCAATAATTCATTGGAAATCAAGTCTTTAATTAAAGAAGAGAAACAGAAATTATCCCGTATTTTAGTCAAGATCGGCTATAATTTAAAGATTGTTCAAACCGATGAGGTATCTTGTTTTTACAGTGAAAATAAAATCGTTTACCTTCAGACGAAAGAGAGAACTTATCCCACCGATTTTACTTTAGATGAATTACAGGAAGTTTTGGAGGAGAAGAAATTTTTCAGAGTAAACCGACAGTTCATTATCAATTCTAGTTTCATTAAAAACATTCATACATCGCCTTATTATAAAGTGGAAATGGAGTTTCAGCCCGAAGAAGAAATCACCGTGAGCCGCGACCGGGTAAAGGATTTTAAAGACTGGCTGTCTAATTAATGAAGTGGTTTTACTTTATAAATCAGCTGCGGAATCTTTATTTTCGGAGTTTTTATAACACAAGATCAGCTAATTCACGAAAACTGTGGTTATCTTTGTAAAAAAATAAGCATGTCCAGACTGATATCCGACTTAGGAATAATTCATCCACTTCAAAAAGCCTTAACTGATTTAGAAATAACGGTTGCGACCGATATTCAGGATCAGGTTATTCCGGTGATTCTCGGTCAGAATGAAGATCTGGTTGCATTGGCCAAAACCGGAACAGGTAAAACTGCCGCTTTCGGACTGCCGCTGATACAGTTGGTCGATGTTGAAAATAAGAATATTCAAACCGTTATTTTAGCACCTACCAGAGAACTGAGCCAGCAGATCTTTAATAATCTTAAAGATTTTGCCAAATATATTCCTGAGGTTTCCATCGTCTTGCTGACGGGAGGAAATACGGTGAAATCACAAATAGAAGAGTTGAAAAATCCGACTCATATTGTAGTGGCAACCCCAGGTCGTTTTTTAGATCTGTTGGAAAAAGGAGCACTGGACATTAAATCCCTGAAAAACTTAGTTTTAGATGAAGCTGATGAAATGTTTCAGGCTTTAAAAGAAGACCTGATGCCGATTTTGAAAGCGATGCCTAAAAACCGCCGCACTTATTTATTCAGCGCAACCCTACCGGGAGAACTGAAAGATATTGTTCATAATTACATGTCGAGAAATGCGGTTTCTATTAATTCTGAAATGGCGACGGTCGGACATCAAGGTATTGATCATCAATATATTGTCGTAGAGCCGATTGAGAAATTAGATGTGCTTTTACACTTTTTAAACTCGCAGGAAGGAGGCAGAGGAATTATTTTCTGTAAAACCAAAGCAGCGGTCAATAAACTGGCGAAAAATCTGGCCATCCGTAAAATCTCCTCTGGTGCTTTGCACGGAAGTTTAACGCAGGGAATCCGGGACCGTATTATGGATCAGTTCCGCGAAGGATATATCGATATTTTGGTGGCTACCGATTTGGTCGCAAGAGGAATCGATGTCAAAGAATTAGCCTATGTCGTGAATTATCATTTGCCGGACACGCACGAAGCCTATGTGCATCGCAGCGGCAGAACGGGTAGAGCAGGAGCAAACGGACTTTCGATGACGATAATTCAGCAGGAAGAAGTGAAAGAAATTGCCGGTTTTGAACAAGAATTGGGAATTAAATTCAAAGAGATAAAAAAAGCCGATGCCGAAGCGATAGAATGGAACAATACTTTGGTTTGGGCGAAAAAAGTCTTCAAAACAAAACCCAACCGCGAGATTCCAGATGAGGTCAGACAGCAGGTTAAAACCATTTTTCATCATTTGACGAAAGAAGAATTGATGGATAAAGTGCTTTCAAATTATCTGGCAGAAAACAATTAAAAAATCGGCAGAAACCGGCTGAATTAAGCTGGTAATTTCATTGAGGATTTGTGCGGCAGGAATAGAAAATTGTAAATGTTTCCTAAAATAAAATTTTATTAATGCAAGAATAGATGCATCCTGTCCATCAGGAAGATGAAGATTTCTGGGATTTTATTTAGCCGGTTTGGCGAAACGAAAGTTTAGTAATTGATGAAAGTTTTTATTCATTTATCTTCGTTTTCAAATCCATTCTTTCGTGTAATATTCTAATTATCTCTAATTGATCTTCAGAAATTTGATGATAAAATATAATGTGTTTTCCTGATTTAAATCCGCGTAAATTTTCACTTATTTCAGTGTAAATTTTACCAAGATCTGGATTTTCGCCGATATGTTTACAGGCAGATTTTATTGCATCATAATATTTATCAGCCTGATTTTCGGACCATTCTTCAAATGTATAATCCCAAATGTCTGTTAAATCATTTATTGCTTCTTGCCTCCATATAACTTTACCCATTTTTTGTTTTTTCAGATTTTAATTTGGCTAAATGTTCATCTAAATCAAAATCTTCAATTCTTGGACTGTTCAAACCATTTTGAATTGCACTTTTTAAAGCAATAATTTTACTTTCTTCATTTTCTAAAAGTCTAAGCCCCGCACGAATAACTTCACTGACATTTTTATATCGTCCGCCAGATACTTGGCTGCTAACGAACTGATCAAAATAATTTCCGAGTGATACTGATGTGTTTTTCATTTTCAATATTTCCGTAAAGTTACCAAAAATTGGTAAATACTGAAAATAAATGATATTGCCGTTTTTTAAAGGTTTTTATATCTGATAATATCTTGTATTATTGCTGAGTTGTGATGTTGAAATCTTCATTAGTCAATCCAAAATTCTTCGCTGAATCTTCGGTTTCTTGTCTTGCAGAAAACAAAAGGTTAGTGATCGTCTGACGTAATTTTTATAATTCCCTTTTTATTTGAGCAGTTTTCCAACTTTGAAAATTCTACGCTAAGCTTACTAAGCGATTACACCGCTTCCCACCAATTCATCGTCCAGATACCACGCCGCAAACTGTCCTTCTGCAATGGCAGATTGTGGGTTTTCAAATTCGATATAAAATCCTTCTTCGAACTGGTAAAGCGTAGCTTCTTCCAAAGTCTGTCGGTACCGGATTCTGGCCTGTACTTTCATCGATTCTCCATTTTGCAGACGCAGATCGTCACGAACCCAGTGAACTTCGGAATTTTCGATTTTTAAAGCTTTACGGAATAATCCCGGGAAATTTTTCCCTTCGCCCACAAAAATCGTGTTGGTTTCCATATCGCGGGAAATGATGAAACAGGATTCCGCATGTCCGCCAATGCCCAAACCTTTGCTTTGTCCGATCGTGAAATAATGTGCACCCTGATGTTTGCCAATCACTTTTCCGTCTGATTTTTCGTATTTTATTTTCTTGGAAAGAAACTGTAATTCTTCTAGTTTTGATAAAAATGCCGGTATTTCTTGATGAAAATCACCGAAATCTTTAAAAATCTCTACAATTTCACCTTCTTTTGGTTCAAGCTGTTGTTGTAGAAATATCGGTAAACTCACTTTTCCGATGAAGCACAATCCTTGTGAGTCTTTCTTATCTGCCGTCACCAAATCCATTTCTCTGGCGATTTCCCGGACTTCAGGTTTCGTTAATCCACCAATCGGAAACAGCGATTTCGACAGCTGATCCTGACTCAATTGACACAGGAAATACGACTGATCTTTATTGTTATCTGCTCCGGCTAAAAGATGAAAAATTTCCTTGCCGTTTTCGTCAAAAGTAGAGTTCACCTGAGCGTAATGTCCCGTTGCAACTTTCTCAGCGCCAAGTGATAAGGCTGTTTTCATGAACACGTCAAACTTCACTTCACGGTTGCACAAAACATCAGGATTCGGCGTTCGGCCCATTTTGTATTCATCGAACATATAATCCACGATTTTTTCCTTATACAGTTCGCTCATATCGATGACCTGATAAGGAATCCCAAGTTTTTGGGCCACCATCAGAGCATCATTACTGTCCTCGATCCACGGACATTCATCTTCCAAAGTTACCGATGCATCATTCCAGTTCCGCATAAAAAGCGCCACCACTTCATGACCTTGTTTTTGCAACAGATACGCTGCAACACTCGAATCTACACCTCCGGAAAGGCCAACTACAATTTTCATATTTTAAGGAAATAAATTTTTGATGATAGGCATCAAAAGTTTTGCAAATTTACGACAATAATTATACAATATCTCAGGAGCTACAAGACCCGCAATAGTTTCGGAAACGCGTCCCACTGTCCGCTGTATCTTTATCTTTTCTGACGAAAAAGATAAAGGATGCCGCTTCCATCGGGGCTAAGAGAAAGACCTTTCATTATTTTGAAAATTTTCAAAAGGTCAATTCTTCATCAGCAAAGTAATTATAGAAATTTTCGATTTCAAAAAAAGGCTTATTTTTGATTATTAATTCTTTAAAAATACAACATGAAAAAACTCCTTCTTCTTTCGGTGATATCCTTTGCCTTTTCATTGCGCGCTCAAATAGGAACAACTAAAACTTTCGGTAATAACGATTCCAAATGGACTTTCGGCGGTTCGGCTGGATTAGGCGGAAGTTTTGGCAACAATAATGGTGGAACATCGGTATATATTTCTCCCAGAATCGGGTATATGCTTACCGAAAGTTTAGAAACGGGTGTCGCTTCTGGCCTCACCTGGACTAATGCGAAATATTATTCATCAAGCACCATCGGCGTCGGTCCTTTTGTGAATTATTATATCGGCCGGAATTTCTTTTTAAGCGGAATGTTTCAGGAATACTTTTTCAACCAGAAAAATAAACTGACCGATGTGAAATATTCGGGTGACGAAGCTGCTCTTTACCTCGGTGGCGGCTATATGCAGAAAATTGGCGACCGCGCTTATATGCAGATTGGTGGAATGTATAACGTTTTATACAAAGAAGACAAATCCGTTTTCGGCAGCGGATTTATTCCAAGTATCGGAGTTGTTTTCGGCTTGTAATCATAACTAATCTGAGATACTCCATAGATGCTTCATGGATAGTTCATGGATACTTCATGAGGAGTTCATGACAATGTTTCTACCAAAACAGAGATGAAATGTATATTTTGAAAAATTCACAGAAGATATTTTTCAACCTCTAAGCAGGTTTTAAAAAAGAAATGAATCTGTATAATCAGTTAAATCAGCGGGAGAATATTTATTATTTCTATTCAGGTGTTCTCGTACGAATTACTAAAAACAAAACTACCCGGGAAATTATTCCCCGGGAAGTTTTTTATTACCATAAGTTTAATTTATTTCTTCAAAGTCTTAAAGCCCATTTCATAAAGCGCAAAACTCAAGATATCAGCGTTTTCGCCAATAACCTGTTCTGTACTTCTTCCTGCGCCGTGTCCCGCATTGGTTTCGATTCTTACCAAAACCGGATTACTGCACGATTGTTTTTCCTGCAGTTCCGCACCGAATTTAAATGAGTGTGCCGGAACAACTCTGTCATCGTGATCGCTTGTGATAATCATGGTTGACGGGTAGCAAACTCCTTTTTTAACCTGATGAACCGGTGAATAAGATTTTAAATAATCGAACATTTCTTTGCTGTCTTCGGCAGTTCCGTAATCGTAACTCCAGCCCGCTCCAGCTGTGAATTTATTGTAACGCAACATGTCCAAAACACCCACTCCGGGGAAAGCTACTTTTGCCAGATCAGGTCTCATAGTCATGGTTGCTCCAACGAGAAGTCCACCGTTTGATCGGCCGGAAAGCGCCATGTGCTCTTTTGAAGTATATCCGTTTTTCTGCAAATATTCGCCGGCTGCGATGAAATCTTCGAATACATTTTTCTTCTGCATTTTCGTTCCCGCATCATGCCATTTTTTGCCGTACTCACCTCCGCCACGAATATTCGGAACCGCGTAAATTCCGCCGTTTTCCATCCAAATCGCATTCACTACGGAGAAAGAAGGCAGCAAACTGATGTTGAATCCGCCGTAAGAATAAAGAATGGTCGGGTTCTTTCCGTCCCGTTTCAATCCTTTTTTATAATTGATCATCATCGGAATTTTAGTTCCGTCTTTTGAAGTAAAAAATATTTGTTCTGAAACGTAATCTTCAGGGTTAAATTTCACCTTTGGTTTTTGATAAACTTCAGCTTTTCCGGTCTCCGCATTGAATTTATAAATGGTTGGCGGAGTAATGTAGTTGGTGAAAGAAAAATACAGGTCTTTCTCTTTTTCTTTTCCACTGAAACCTCCTGCGGTTCCGATTCCTGGCAAATCGATCGTACGGATTAATTTACCGTTATAATCAAACTGCTTCATCGAGGTTACCGCATCTTTCATATACTTTGCGAATAGATATCCTCCGCCTGTCGAAACGCTAAGCACGTTTTCGGTTTCAGGAATCACATCAGTCCAAACTGTTGGCTGATTGATATTGAATTTTACCAAACGCATATTTGGCGCATTTTTGTCGGTTAAGGCGTAAATGAAATCGCCTTTCGAATCGACCACATTGGTATTAAAATCGTATCCTTTTTGAACAGGAATGAAATCTGTTTTATTTTGTAAATCTTTAATATACAGTTCGTTGCCATTGGTTGCTTCAGATGCTCTTAAAATCTCGTAGCGTTCATCATCAGAAACTCCAACGCTCATATAGCGTCTTTTGAAATTTTCGCCACCGATAATTAATTGATCGGCACTTTGTTTCGTTCCTAATTTATGGAAATAAACTTTGTGCATATCGGTTTTGGCAGAGAGTTCGCTCCCTTTTGGTTTATCGTAACTTGAATAAAAGAAACCTTCATCACCCAGCCAGGACGCTCCGGAAAACTTCACATCAACAATGGTTTCATCAATCTTTTCTTTGGTTAAAGCATTGATAATGATTATTTTATTCCAGTCGCTTCCGCCTTCGGAAATAGAATAAGCAACCAGATTTCCTTTTTTATTAAAAGAAATTCCTGCTAAAGAAGTCGTTCCTTTTTCCGAGAATTTATTAGGATCCAGAAAAACTTCGGTCTTGCCGTTTTTATCGGTTCGGTATAAAATGGATTGCGCTTGAAGTCCGTCATTTTTATAAAAATAAGTAAAATCTCCTTCTTTAAAAGGGGCACCAATTTTCTCGTAATTCCAGATGTCATTCAGTTGTGCACGAATCTCTTCACGGAAAGGAATTTTTGCCAGATAATCATTCGTAAAAGCGACTTCTCTCTGAACCCAGTCTTTGGTGTCTTCCGCGCGGTCATCTTCTAACCATCGGTATGGATCCTGAACTTTGGTCCCGAAATACTCATCGGTATGTTCAACTTTTTTCGTTTCGGGATAGTTCAAATTTTTGGTCATTTTTTGAGGAGCGCAAGATGCGAGCATTATTCCTGCTGCACCAAGAGCAAATGTTTTAACATTCATATATTAAGGATTTTCTCAAAAGTAAGATTTTTTACCGGAAGAAAAAAAACAGGAAATACGAAAAACCTATATCCGATGCTCATTTTGTTAATAAAAATCCGTTTTTTTTATTGCCTGCGTAATCTTTAGTCCTTTTTGGTTTTTAATACATAAATGTATTTTTTAAGGGCCGGAATCCTCAGTAAATCTCTGGGAAATAAAAGGCTCTTTAAGTTATAGTTAAACCTTTTTAATATTCATGCCCCCAACTTTAACAAACTTTAAAACAATTCATGATCCAAAAGGAATACAATTTGCTTAATTTTATACTCATAATTAAAGACATGAGAAAAGAAACAGGAATTATATTAGCGGGAAGTGTAGGCGTTCTAATCGGCCTTACTTTATTTGGTGTAAAGAAATTTTTATTAAAAAAAAGTAAAGAATATGATGAATATTATGCGGATTTTCATCGCCATTTTGAACGTAAAAACAAAGACGAATCAAATGACGGTGTTGAGTTTTTAGCCGTGCGGTAAGTTATTTAAAAGTGTAATCAAATTCTGTTTTCATTGAAAGCAGAATTTTTTTATGGCTGTTTTTGAAGTTCTTTCTATATCATTAGTGGCAAATAATTTCGTGCTTAGAATTATTTTGCCACTAATGCACGAATTGAATGAGAATACCTCTTTTTTTATGAATGAATATCTACATATCTGACTGAATTTTTGTTTTGAATCCAGGAGAAAAATTAGTGCATTTGTGGCTTTTATCATGCATAAAGACTTTGTCGCAATAATTTGCTGTCCTAAGTCTCTTAAAAAATAAACTTTTTAGTTACTTTTACTCAAATTTTTAATTCATGGTTTTAAGCAGAATTTGGAGCGCATTTATTATTGTCGCCATTATCGTCGGAAGTATAAAGTATCTGTTTTCGGATTCCTATAAAGCGATTTATAACGATATGGTCGTCGGTAAAAGTGGTGATACCGTGCAAATTGCAACTCAAAATATCAATGAATTAAATCCTGAAATTAAAAATGCCTTATTGCTGAAACCCGCTTTTGAA
Source organism: Chryseobacterium gotjawalense (assembly GCF_030012525.1). Lineage (NCBI taxonomy): Bacteria > Pseudomonadati > Bacteroidota > Flavobacteriia > Flavobacteriales > Weeksellaceae > Chryseobacterium > Chryseobacterium gotjawalense. The sequence goes on along the minus strand of NZ_CP124855.1, from coordinate 2,171,277 downwards.
CAACATAGAATTCATTATAAAACGGATTCCGCTAAATCTCAGGTTGCCGTTTATCGCGTTCAGCAAACTGATGGGGTAATAGGTACTTCTGAAACTGCCGTTAAAATCTGTTTAGGCCTAATCGGGATTATGACGCTCTTCATGGGGTTCATGAGTATTGCCGAAAAAGCCGGCGGAATCAATCTTTTATCCCGAATGATTCAGCCCTTTTTCTCTAAGCTTTTCCCCGAGATTCCCAAAAACCATCCGTCTTTCGGGCATATGTTACTGAATTTTTCTGCCAACCTTTTAGGTTTAGATAATGCCGCAACACCGTTCGGACTCAAGGCGATGGAAAGTTTACAAACCTTAAATCCCGACAAAGACAACGCAAGTAATTCGCAAATTATGTTTCTCTGTCTGCATGCCGGCGGATTAACCTTAATTCCGGTTTCGATTATTGCAATCCGCGCTTCGATGGGTTCTCATACGCCGACCGACATTTTTCTGCCTTGTATGATCGCGACTTTCGCAGCGACTTTGGCAGCGATGATTGTGGTTTCTCTTTATCAAAAAATCAATTTATTGCAACCGGTTGTCATCGCTTATGTTGGAGGGATTTCCGCGATTATTGGTTTATTGGTGGTTTATTTAGTAAGTTTAAGCAAAGATGGACTTGATAATTTCAGCATGTTATTGAGCAACGGAATTATCCTTTTGATTTTCTTCGCTATTGTTTTAGGAGCGCTTTATAAAAAAATTAATGTCTTCGATGCTTTTATTGACGGGGCAAAAGAAGGTTTCTGGACCTGTGTGAAAATCATTCCTTATTTAGTCGGAATGCTCATCGCAATTTCTTTGTTAAGAACTTCCGGTGTTTTCGATGTTTTGATCGATGGAATGAAATGGGTCGCTCAAGTCGTTGGTTTTGATACCCGTTTTGTTGATGGTTTACCGACTGCTTTGATCAAACCACTTTCCGGTTCAGGAGCACGGGGAATGATGGTTGACACGATGCAGACTTTTGGTGCAGACAGTTTCCAGGGAAGATTAGCAGCGGTTTTGCAGGGAAGTTCAGACACGACTTTTTACGTGATTGCGATTTATTTCGGTGCGGTAGGAATTAAAAACACAAGATATACGGTGACCGCAATGCTTTTAGCAGATTTGGTGGGGATTATTACTTCGGTAATTTTGGCGTATATTTTCTTTGCTTAAATTGGTACAATTGGTACATGGGTGCAATGGTGCAATTGATGCAAAATAGGTGCAAAAAGAATGAAATTTGATTGATTTATTCTATTTTTTAAAATAATAAAATGAGCTACGAGAATCTTGATATTTATAAAATTTCATTTGATTTATTCATTGAAACTCATCGGAAATCACTAAAATTCCCCAAACATGAACTGTATGAGTTAGGAAGTCAAATCCGGCGTTCTTCAGATTCTGTAAACTCAAACATTGTGGAAGGATACGGAAGAAGAGTTTATAAAAATGATTATCTGAGATTTTTGAGGTTTTCTCACAGCAGTTGCGATGAAACCTTGAATCATATTAAAAAAATCATTCGTATCTATCCTGATCTTTCCTCTGAATTAGAACTTGAAAAGTTGGTAGGAAATTATCGGACTTTAAGTATAAAAATTCACAATTATATTGAATATGTACAAAGCAACTGGCGCACCTAATAAACCACCTTTTATTCCTAATGCACCCATTGCACCTTTTTTGCAACATGAAAACTTTAAACTTGTACCAAAATAAATTAATATGATCCACGACAAAGATTACATCATCAGAATAGTAAAACAATTTTCAGAATTTCTTTCTAAAATGATTTTGGGAGGTAGCAATGGCGACCTTTCAGAGCTTCAAAGGATTTTCGATACCAATATGAATGATACGTTCAAAATGGATTTTGAAACATTAGCTTCGAAATCTGTCGATGAAATTGTTCAATTGATTAATGACAAAGACAAAAGCCATCATATTCCATATTTTGAACTGTTGGGGAATTTGTTCTACTTTAAAAATAAGGAAAATCCTAATCCCGATTTTGCGGCAAAAGCCATCGTTTTCTATGAAAAATATTTACAGACAAGCGGTGTTTTTTCCATGCCGGTTGTAAGCAGAATTGGCGAGCTGAAAAAAGGGTAAAACGGAATGGAAGAATTACATGAGCTCCTTGCTGCAAAAAAGGAAACCTTACAGAAATTACAGAAAAAGCTGACGGTTTTAGGCTGGATCAGAGTTGCGACATTCCTTTCCATTGCTTACTTTTTATTAAAATATTTCATCTTTGAAAGTGGTTTGCAAAGTCATTTGTATTTGGGGTTTTTTTTCACGGTTTTATTTTTCATTTTGGGATTTTTCCTTTTAAATGTAAAACAGGAACTGCAATTTTATAAAGATTACATTCATATTGGAAATCAGATAATTACCAAAACAGAATTCGATACAGGACTTGATTTTGAGGAGGATATTGATAATCATCCTTTTGCTAAAGACCTGGATATTGTGGGCAAAAACTCACTTTTCAGTTACATTAGCTACTGCGAAACGGTTTTAGGTAAAAACAAACTCAAAGATTTTCTTTTAAATTTAAGGGTAGAAAAAGAGAAAATAATCGCCAAGCAAAAGTCAATCGATGAGCTTTCGCAAAAAACTGAATGGAATATTCATTTCCTCACTTTAGCGAAATCGCTGGATATCAATGGAAAAATTAAACATCCAGAGCTTAAGGAATCTGTTTTTAAAAACGCCGTTTTAGCAAAAATTGCGGTCATTGTAATTCCTGTTTTAACTTTCGGCGTTTTGCTTTCTTTGGTTTTTATCAGTATTCCCTCTCTATATCTGATTTTAATTTTCGCTGGCATTTTTGCCTGTTCCCGATTTATTTTAATGTTTTATGGTAAAAAAATGGAGTATATTTCCGGGACTTTATCTTTTAATTCTGAACAGTATGAGCAGTTTTTAGCCATATTTTCTCACATCGAAAAAGAACAATTCAAAGAGGAATTGAATCAACAGCTTCAGAAGAAATTTATTTCGGGGAAAAGCAAATCGTCACGAAAAGAAATTGAAAAGCTCGCGCGTCTCCTTAGGAATTATGAAAATGGACAAAGTAATATCGGAGTCATTCTGAATAATTTCTTCCTCTGGAAACTGAACTTTGCGCTGAAAATTGAAAATCAGATTAAAAATATTGAGCAGGATTTACCGCAATGGTTTGATGCTTTTTCAGAGTTTGAAGCTTTGATTTCTTTGGGGATTTTCCGCTTCAAAAATCCTCAATATCACTATCCGGAAATTTCTAATTCTGGCGAAAAACTGAAAGCAGAACAAATAATTCATCCCCTTTTATTTCAGCCAGAAGTGGTTTCTAATGATTTTCAGATAGCGCAAAACACAGAGATCTCCATCATCACAGGAGCAAATATGACGGGAAAATCTACATTTTTGCGAACGGTGGGAATTAATTTAGTGCTCGCTATGAACGGTTGTCCCGTTGCTGCAAGGGAATTTACATTTATTCCGATGAAACTTTTTACTTCAATGCGGACGAGTGATTCTTTAAACGATGGAACTTCTTATTTCAATGCAGAGATTCTTCGCCTCAGAAGTCTGGTCGAAAATTTAGATAAAGGAATTCCGCAATTCATTATTTTAGATGAGATTTTAAAAGGCACCAATTCCCAGGATAAACTCACTGGTTCCGAATTATTCTTGGAAAAATTAATGAAAAGCAAAACCCTTTTTTCCTGCCTCATTGCCACCCACGATTTGGAACTCACCAAAATCGAAGAAAAATTTCCTGCTGAGATTAAAAACTACTGCTTTGAATTAGAGCAAAAAAATGGGGAATTAGAAACCGATTACAAACTTCAAAACGGCGTTACCAAAAGCATGAACGCAATTTATCTGATGAAGAAATTTGGGATTATTGATTAACATTATTTGAATTTTAACTTATAAGTTGGGACTTATGTGTTTAAAATAAATTTAATCTGAAGTTTTTAGATTTTGATGCTGATTTTAATTTAAACAAGCTCTAAAGAAATTTGTAACAAATCACCAAAAACTTCGTCTTATTCTATAAATTAATCAATGAAGAAATCTGCTGTTTTTTTTCTGAGTTTGCTGTCCACTTTTGTTTTTTCTCAAAAAGTATGGACGTTGCAGGAATGTGTGAATTACGCTGTAGAAAACAATTTACAAGTTATTCAGAACACTTATAACAAGAAACTTCAGGATAATTCTTTACAAATTGCCAAACGGCAATATTTACCAGGCGTTTCTGGGACGATCAACAATAATGTCAGTTTCGGACAAGGTATTGATGTTTTTGGAACCACCAACCGAAATGATAATTTCAGCAATAGAGCGAGCGTTGGCGCAGATATTTTGATTTATAATAATGGCAGATTAGAGAAGAACATTAGAAAAACAGAGTTCGATGTTCAGGCCAGCAATTTTGATATCGAAAAGATTAAAAATGATATTTCACTTCAAATTGCACAACAATATCTTTCCATTTTACTGAACCGAGAAATTACTAAAATTTCGGAAAGCGCTTTGGATAATGCAGACAAACTCTACAAAAGAGCTAAAATTACTACGGAAGTCGGAACCACACCGCAAACGATTTTAGCAGAAGCAGAAGCGGCTTTGGCAAGAGAAAAACAAAATGTAAAAACCGCACAAATTAATACGGAACGAAGTTTATTCGCTCTGGCGATGCTGTTGCAACTTCCTGACTATAAAAACTTTGACATACAGAATGTCAATATTCAAAGTGAGATCCAGGCGCCATTATTTTCCGCAGACCAAATTATTGATAAAGCATTTGAAAACCAACCTCAGATAAAATCTGCAGAAGTAAGAATAAAATCTGCCGAGGCACAAACTGAAATTACAGAAACTGCTTTTTGGCCGACGGTCACCGCAAGCGCAGGAATCGGAACTTCCTATTTTAATTCTCTGGTGACCAATTATGCAGGGCGTGATATCAACGGAAACCCGATTAAAGAAAGCGGTTTTTTCAAACAGTACAAAGATAATTTCGGACAACAGCTCGGACTTTCTGCCAACATTCCGATTTTCAATAAAGGCATTACCAGATTAAATGTTGAGCAGTCGAAAATTAATGAAGATATCGCTAAAACCGCTTTGCTTCAACAAAAGCAGCAGGTTTTACAAAATGTTCAGCAAGCCCAGTTTGATGCAGAAAGTAATTACGAATCATATCTCGCGGCTTCACAAGCAGAGAAAAGCTCGAAGCTCGCGCTGGATTTTGCTGAGAAAAGCTATAATGCCGGAAAAACGACGATTTATGATTTAAATATTGCCAGAAATAATTACGCTAATGCTCAGGGAAGTGTTGAACAATCGAAGTTTAATTATTTGTTTAGTTTGAAACTGTTGAATTTCTATGCGGGGATTCCCTTATCTTTATAAAAATTTTTGGAGAAATTCTTAATCCTGTAAAAATGGGAAAAAAGTATTTCTTAGTTTTAAACGGAAGATAAAAAATGTCGATTTCGCTTTTAGAAAAATATTTACCGAACCACTGTTTACCGCATCTCAAGAAATGGTTTGGCGATTCTCCCATTCATATCAAAATCACCAGAGGCAGAAATTCCAAACTCGGCGATTATCGGAAAATGCCGGACAAATCGCATCAGATCACCATCAATTCAACCTTACAGCCGCAGCTTTTTTTCTTTGTTCTGACCCATGAACTGGCGCACTTATTGGCATTTGAAAATTTCGGTCACCGTATTTCACCACACGGAGCAGAGTGGAAACATACCTTCAGAACAATGCTTTTAGAAAGCATTCCGGTGTATGATGAAGATTTAAAACCCATTATTTTAAAATTTTTAAAGTCTCCCAAAGCCAATTTTATGTCGAGTCCGGATCTGGTAAGATACTTCCACATCGAGGATTATGAAGATGAAACTTCGTATATCGAAGATCTGGAAATTAAAGACCGGTTCATTTACAGAAAGCAGATTTATATCATTGAAGAAAAACGTAAAAAAAACTATCTTTGTACACAGCTCGATACCGATAAAAAATATATTTTTAAACCCTTGGCGCGAGTAGAAAAAATAAGTTAAATATGTCTATGTCAAATAATTACTGTGTGATAATGGCAGGAGGAATCGGAAGTCGGTTCTGGCCAATGAGCACTCAACAATACCCGAAACAGTTTCAGGATATTTTAGGAACAGGCCGAACGATGATTCAGCAAACCTACGATAGAATTAAAAAAATTGTACCCGTCGATAACATTTACGTTATCACCAATAAGGAATATATTTCGCTCACGGCCGAACAATTGCCCGAAATTAATCCGGAAAATATTGTGGGTGAACCGATGATGAAAAATACGGCCGCATGTAATATTTATATGGCCAAAAAAATCGCCGATAAAGATGCAGATGCCAATATCATTGTCCTTCCTGCAGATCATTTAATTTTAAAGGAAGATACCTTTTTGCAAAAAGTAGAACTCGCCTTTAGGTTGGCACAGGAAAATGATTATCTGATCACTTTGGGAATTAATCCAACGCGTCCTGATACCGGTTATGGATACATTCAGTTCGTTGAAAACCATAATTCTGAATATTTTAAAGTTAAAACATTTACCGAAAAACCGGATTTGGAAATTGCCAAAACCTTCCTGGAAAGTGGTGATTTCTTATGGAATGCCGGGATTTTTGTCTGGAATGTAAAATCGATTCTCTCTGCGTTTGACAGTTATTTGCCGGAAATGACCCAAAATTTTGAAAGCTGCGAGTACAATTCAAAAGATGAAGAACGGTGTATTGACTTGATTTATCCTAAAGTAAATAAAGTCTCGATTGACAACGGGATTTTGGAAAAAGCAAAAAACGTGTACGTTATTCCTGCAGATTTGGGCTGGAGCGATTTAGGAACCTGGACTTCAATTTATGAAAATGCCGAAAAAGGGGAGAATGAAAACTCCGTCAATACGAAACATGTGGTCACTTACAACTCAAAAGGGAATTTGATTAAGTTAAAAAATGTGAATAAGGCAGTTGTCATCGATGGATTAGAAAATTACATCGTGGTGGATACCGAAAAAGCACTGCTGATTTGCCCAAGAGAAAATGACCAGCTCATCAAAGATTATGTGCATGATCTGAAAACTTTGAAAAAAGGAGAGAAATTTATGTAAAAAAAGGTCATGAAAAAAAAATTCCTTTCATTGAGTTGAAAGGAATTTTTTTTTATACCAGATTGATAATCCTCTGAATATTAATTTCTTCTAAACAGGCCCAGTCGCCGCGATAACATTCTTTATCACCAAAAACAGAGCAGGGTCTGCAGGTTAAATCTTTTACCTGAACGATATCGTTTTCACTTTGTCCGTAGCCTAAAAATCCGGCGTAAGGATGGGTAGAACCCCAAACGGAAATGCATCGGGTTCCCATTAAACTTGCCAAATGCATATTGGCTGAATCCATTGAAATCATGACCTCCAGTTCTGCGATTTTTTGTAATTCTTCTTTTAGATTCAGTTTTCCTGCTAAATTTTCGGTATTGGGTATTTGTCGTTGCCAGCCGTCGAGAATGGTGATTTCATTTTTTCCACCGCCAAAAAAATAGACGTTATGGTTTTGTGCAAGGATTTTTACCACCTCAAAGGTTTTTTCTAAAGGGAGCATTTTTCCTTTGTGTTGGGCGAAAGGTGCAATTCCAATTCCTTTTTTGGTGATGTTTTTCTGTGAGTATTGATGAGAAAGTTCAAGTTTGAAATTCATTGCACGAAAGACATCTGCATACCGTTCGCTGGTCGGTTTCAGCTTTTTCTTATCTAAATTCCAGATATCTGTAAGATGTTCCTTTTCTTCTTTCTCTTTGTTGATTTTAAAGACTTTAAAACCATTTTTAATAAAAAATAAATCGAGGGTTTTTGTTCGGATAACATCGTGTAAATCAGCAATATAATCAGGTCTGTATTCTTTTAATAAAGTTCTGCCTAATTTTCTCAGCCCAAAAAAACCTTTGTAATCATCGACATCAATTCCCCTGAAAATAAGATTAGGAATGCCTTCAAATAAATCTTTGAAGTTGTCCCTGGAAACCATGACCACTTCTACGTCGGGATTCTGCTGAAGAAACTCGGTGAAAACGGGAACGGTCATCGCGACGTCTCCGAAAGCAGAAAAACGATATGCTAATATTCTGATCAAGACTTTAATTGAAATGCGACTGCGTAAAACTTAATTTGTTTGGTCATCGCCATCAAACCGTTGGCTCGTGACGGTGACAGGAATTCCTGCAGTCCGATTTCTTCAATGAATTTAAAATCAGACGCTAATATTTCCTGCGTGGTATGACCGCTGTAAATCGAGACTAAAAGCGAAATGATTCCTTTGGGTAAAATGCCGTCGGAATCAGCATTGAAGTAAAGTTTTCCCTCTTTGAATTCTGCATCAATCCATACTTTTGACTGACAGCCTTTAATTAAATTGTCATCTGTTTTCTTCTCCTCAGGCAGTCCTTTCAGTTCTTTCCCAAGATCGATAATGTACTCGTATTTCTGTTCCCAATCTTCCATAAACGCAAATGCGTCTACGGTTTCCTGCTGTTTTTCTTTGATGGTCATTGCTCAGTTCAATTTGTGCAAAGATAAGAAATTCGGTCTTAGAAATTTTCTTCAACAACCTGTCTGAATAAGGCGAGGATTTTGGGTTCTTCCTTTTCCCAACACAGCTCCTGTGCAGCTCTTTCCAATTCAGGCTGATAGAATTCCCGTCCTTTTTCAATAACTGTTTTTATTTTTTCGGCAAGGTTGAGTGGATCGTGATTTTCAACAATTTCTCCCACTTTAAACTCATTATAGACCCGCATCATTTCTGGAAAATTGATTAAAACCAATGGAACCCTTGCCTGAATACAATCGGAAACTTTATTAGGTAATGAATAAAGATAACTGACGCCACCGTTTTCTTCAATGCTTAAAGCGACATCCGCCGTTTTCGTAAGTTTTCTAAGTTCAGTTGGAATTAACTTTCCTAAAAACTCAACTTTATTTTCCAATCCCTCTTTTTTTACAAGCGCTTCGTATTCCGCTCTTTTTGGACCGTCGCCAGCAATTTTAAAAATAACATTGTCTAAATGTTTAGTTGCTAAAATAGCTTGAGAAATTCCCCTCGACTGGTTAATAATTCCTTGATAGAGCAGGATTTTTGGATTATTTTTCGGGATATCAAATGGCTCTGAAATTCGCCTTGGAATATTTCTTACAACCACAGGATTTACGCCATATTGATCAGCGAACCATTCTGCATAGCTGTAACTTTCCGTCATCATATATTTGATGTTGGGCACCAGTTTTTGCTCTAAAAATCTCCATATTTTTTGCGAAAATTTACCTTGAATGGCAGGCATTTCAGTAAAGATTTCATGACTGTCAAATAGTAGTGGAATATTTAATTTTTTAGAAATCAGTGTATTGGGCAACAGCGCATCCAAATCATTGGCGAGAAGGATGGTGTTTTTATCGGCATTCTTTTTAAGTTCTTTATAAAGTTTCCAGTTAAATTCGGCGTAGGCGGTTTTTAACGAAGATGAAAAATGTTTTATCCGAAGGAACTTATAAGGACGGTGCATTGCTCCTGCGCCTCCCCAATCATTCCCTATTAACAGTACTTCATATCCATTTTTATGCAAAGTTTCGCACACCTTTTCAATTCTTTGGTCGGTATACAAACTGCTAAATGCTGAAACAATAACTTTCATAATGCGTATTTACGATTTTTTCACCAGATGATAAGCCTGAATAGCGCAAAGCACAGCGTTGGGAATAATAATCGGCCATAGATAATTGCTGTAAATACCATATAATACAAACAGGACACAACCGATAAGATTGATAATTCTGATTTTCTTGATGTCCTTCAGCGCAAAACTCAAAACGATAAAAAAAGAGGCAGCGTAACCGATGTAATTGGTAATTTCGGGAGTCATAGTATTCTTTTTTGAGAGACAAACGTAATGATTTTCACTGAAATGAGAAAATCATTTCTGCCATTTAGTCTTGAATTGATTTTGGTAAAGAATTTGTAACTTACATATAGAATTTAAAGATTTTTATCTATCTTCAATTAACAGACGAGAAACAATAATATGGATAGTCAATTTTCAAACGGTTTGAACCAAGTTTTCAAACACAGTAAAGACGAAGCAAGACGCTTGCACAGCGAGTTTCTTAATACAGAGCATTTCATTTTAGGAATGATTAAAACAGACAACTCTGCCAAAGAAATCATGAATAATTTGGGAGCCGATTTAACTCAAATCAAAAGAAAAATCGAAACCATGTCCGTGGCCAGCTTAAACCCATTTTCTGCAGAAAGTGAAAAGATATCTTTTACCAAAATGGCTGACCAAGCGGTGAAAAGGTCTGAGTTAGAATGCAGGCAGTACCAAAGTTCTGAAGTGAATACCGTTCATTTGTTACTCGGTATTCTTTATAAATCAGAGGATCCTACGACCAGTATTTTAAGTTCGTACGATATCGATTATGAAAGAGTGACCAAGGAATATCAGACGATGTTGAAAAACTCGGGACAAAGTCCTAAAATGAGCGCTTACGACGATGACGAAGAACGGGAGGAATTCGGTCAAATGAGAAGGCCTACCGGCAATATTGGCACCGGCAAAAGCAAAACACCCACTTTGGATAATTTCGGAAGAGATCTTACTACGCTTGCCCGGGAAGGAAAACTGGATCCGGTAATCGGTCGTGAAAAAGAAATCGAAAGAGTTTCACAGATTTTATCGAGACGGAAAAAGAATAATCCTCTTTTAATAGGGGAGCCTGGTGTTGGTAAATCAGCAATAGCGGAAGGTCTAGCTTTACGGATTCAACAGAAGAAAGTTTCCCGTGTTCTTTACGGAAAACGCGTGATTACTTTGGATCTGGCAAGTTTAGTTGCGGGAACAAAATACCGTGGTCAGTTCGAAGAAAGAATGAAAGCCATCATGACCGAACTGGAAAAAAACCGGGATGTCATTTTGTTTATCGATGAATTGCACACGATTGTCGGAGCGGGAAGTTCAACCGGAAGTTTAGATGCTTCCAATATGTTCAAACCTGCGCTGGCAAGGGGCGAAATTCAATGTATTGGTGCCACTACTCTTGACGAATACAGACAGTATATCGAGAAAGATGGTGCTTTAGAAAGACGTTTTCAAAAGGTGATGGTAGAACCAACTACCGTGGAGGAAACCGTACAGATTTTAAATCAAATTAAAGACAAATACGAAGATCACCACAATGTAACTTATACTGATGAGGCGATTCTGGCTTGTGTGAATTTAACCGCGAGATATATTACAGACCGGTTTTTGCCGGATAAAGCGATCGATGCGATGGATGAAGCAGGTTCCAGAGTGTATATTAAAAATATGAAAGTTCCTACCGAAATCATCGAGCACGAAAAAAGCATCGAAGAAATTAAAGAACTGAAACAGGCGGCAGTTAAAAAGCAGGATTACCTTGAAGCACGAAAACTAAAAGATGAAGAAGAACGCTTGCAGATGGAATTAAATGCAGCTCAGGAACAGTGGGATAAAGATGTCAAAGAGAAAAAAGAAATTGTAGACGAGGAAAGTGTCGCGGAGGTGGTTTCCATGATGAGTGGGATTCCGGTAACCAAAGTCGGTAAAAACGAACTCGATAAACTGGCACAGATGGAAACGATACTTAGCGGAAAAGTAATTGGTCAGGCAGATGCGGTGAAAAAAGTGGTCAAAGCCATCCAGAGAAACAGAGCCGGACTGAAAGATCCAAACCGTCCGATCGGAACATTTATTTTCCTGGGAACAACCGGTGTTGGTAAAACAGAACTCGCAAAAGTAATGGCTCGTGAACTTTTTGATTCCGATGAAGCTTTAATCAGAATCGACATGAGTGAATACATGGAGAAATTTGCAGTTTCCCGATTGGTAGGTGCGCCTCCGGGATATGTGGGTTATGAAGAAGGCGGCCAGTTGACAGAAGCGGTTCGCAGAAAACCTTATGCAGTGGTGCTTTTAGATGAAATTGAAAAAGCCCATCCGGATGTATTCAATATTTTGCTGCAGATTTTAGATGAAGGTTTTGTAACCGATTCTTTAGGCAGAAAAATCGACTTTAGAAATACAATCATCATTTTAACCTCTAATATTGGAACCAGAGATTTAAAAGATTTCGGCGATGGAGTCGGTTTCGGAACCAATGCGAAGAAATCAAATACCGATGCAAGAGCCAGAAGCACCATTGAAAATGCGCTGAAGAAAGCTTTTGCTCCTGAATTCTTAAATAGAATTGATGATATCGTGATCTTTAATAACCTAGAAAAAGAAGATATTTCTAAAATTATCGATCTGGAATTGGCTAAACTCTACAGCCGTCTCGAAAAATTAAACTATAAAGTTGAACTGACAGACGATGCCAAAGAATTTATCGCTGAAAAAGGCTGGGACAAAGACTTTGGAGCCAGACCTTTAAAACGTGCCATCCAGAAATACATCGAAGATCTGTTGGCAGAAATGCTGGTGAACAAGCTGCTGACCGAAGGCGGAACGGTAGTCTTGAAACTGAATGAAGCCAAAGACGGTTTAGAAGGTGAACCTGTTAAAGCTAAAGCAACTGTAAAATAATTTTTCAGTAAACCTATAAAAAAATCCGTCCTGTCATTATTTTGACAGGACGGATTTTTATTTTAATAAAAGCAGACTGTGCATTTATTTAATTTCTATACATCCAACTCTGCCACCTGCATTTCCCGTCGGCTGGGTATGAAAATCATCTGCACCTGCATGAATGATGATTGATTTTCCGATGATATTTTTGGTGTCATCCTTACACCCCAAACACCAGTTGTCGGTTTTGAAAACCAGTCTCGCAGTTCCATCTTTGTCGGCAACCAGATTCCCGATGTCGCCCATGTGAAATTCGCCATGTTCCCATTTTCCGTGTTTTTCTGCCGTGGGATTCCAGTGTCCGCCTGCAGAACTTCCGTCCGCCGCCGAGCAGTCTCCTTTTTCATGAATATGTACGGCGTGGATCCCTGGAGTTAATTTGTAAACATTCAGGTCCATTTCCACATTTTTACCCGTTTGAGAAAATGCAGCCGTTCCCTGAGTGGCGGTTCCGCTTTTAGAATTGATGACATAAGACTTTGTGGTGGTGCAGGATACAGCAACAATTGCGCTGCATAGCAACATAGAAAATGAAGCGATTTTCATAATATTTATTTTGAGGTTAATGTAAATAATTGTTTTTGAATAAGCTAAAAGATAATTTAAAATACCATTCGGTTTACAAATTTAACCATTCGGTAGATTATATTTTCATCAAAAGCCATTCCGTAATAGATTTGCGGTATAAAATTCTCATCATGCAGCCTTTCATTATTTCTAAAGTTCTCCTTCTTGTGTTTTTTTTAGCAGGCATTTTTTCCAATGCGCAGATTACGGTGTCGGGGAAAATTAATTTTAAGAATAAAGGGGTCAAAGATATTTCAGTCACTTTAAAAGGCACGTACGACGGTGCAACAACTGACGAAAATGGAAACTATTCTTTTGAAACCTCTGAAAAAGGAACGCAGGTCTTGGTTTTTTCAAATTCTAAATTTGTCGAAGTTGAGAAACCAATTCTGATCGGAATGGAAAATATTACCGTTAATTCTGATCTAAAAGAGCAGATTTCTGAAATCGATGCTGTTGTTATTTCTGCCGGTTCCATTGAAGCGAGTGATAAAAAAAGAGCGACGGCACTGCTTACTCCAATTGATATTTACACCACTGCGGGTGCAAACGGACAAATTTCTGCCGCTTTGGAAACGCTTCCCGGAGTTCAGAAAATCGGTGAGATCGAAGGTTTATTTGTCCGCGGCGGAACGGGCGAGGAAACTAAATTTTTTATGGATGGAAATTTAGTCAACAATTTTTTCGGAAATTCAGTTCCCGGGATCAAAGCGATGGATCGGTTAAATACTTCTTTATTTAAAGGGAATGTGTTTTCCAGCGGCGGATATTCTGCCGTTTACGGACAGGCATTATCTTCAGTTTTGGTCTTGGAAAGTATCGATTTCCCGGAAAAGAATTCAATTGATTTAGGGATTTCTCCTCTATTTATAACCGCGGGATTTCAAAATGTAAACGGAGAAAAATCGAAGTCATTTGGTGTTTTTGGCTCTTATTCTAATCTGGGATTAATGACGAAATTAATTAAATTCAATAATGATTTTACCAAAGCTCCCGCAAGTTTTGGGACGAATTTCAACTTTAGATTTAAAAATAAAAAAGGAGGAATCCTGAAATATTACGGAAGTTTTGACACCAATACAATCGGATTACAGGCAGAAAGTTTAGAGCCGAATATCGATTTTGATCAGACTTCTTTAAAAGGGAAAAACACTTTTCATAACTTATCTTTCAGGCAGAAATTGGGCGAATATGTGGTGAATTTAGGAAGTTCTTATACTTTTAATTCCAGTTTTATTCACCTTAGCAATACGTATGAAAATGCAGAAATTAATCCAAATTCAATAGAGATTAAAGGGAATTATTTCAATGCGAAAGGAACCTTAGAAAGAAAGATTAATAGAATTTCGGCAATCAGAGGTGGAATTGAATTTAATCAAGCTAAAGAAAAAACCGATGTAGCAATTTCACAAACTGCTTATATTTCTAATGATCAGATTACTTCCGTTTTCGCTGAAACTGATTTAGGATTCAGTAATAATTTATCCGCAAAAGTTGGATTAAGATCTGAATATTCATCTGAAATTAATCAATGGAATCTCGCTCCTAGATTAGCAATGGCTTATCGGATTTCAAAAAACTGGACTAGTTCTTTAGCGTATGGAATTTTCTACCAAAATCCGGAGCAGAAATATTTTGGAAGCAGTCCTTTAAACTATCAAAAAGCGGAACATTATATTTTACAAATACAAAAATCAGAAGAAGGAAGAAGTTTTCGGCTCGAAGCTTTTTATAAAAATTACAGCGATCTCATTAAAATAAAAGTTTTAGATTATCGACCAATTGCCATTAATAATAACGGAAGTGGTTTTGCCAAAGGTTTCGAAATTTTCTGGCGGGATAAAAAATCGATCAAAAATATCGACTACTGGATTTCCTATTCTTATCTGGATTCCAGGCGTAATTTCCTGAATTATGACCAAAGTTTATTTCCCAATTTTGCGGCAAAACAAACACTTTCTGTCGTGGCTAAAAAATTTGTCACCGACTGGAAAACCGGTTTTAATCTTTCTTATTCTTACGCTTCCGGAAGACCGTTTTATAATTTTCAAACACAAGAAAATGGAGAGTACTATTTGAACAGTCAAGGAAAATTAAAAGATTTTAATGCTTTGAATTTCAGTTTGAATTATCTGCCAAATCTTGGTAAAAAAGAAGTTAAAGTATTTACAGTATTGGTATTGTCTGTGAATAATATTTTGGGACAAAAGAATATTTACGGCTACCAATTTTCAAATGACGGCTTAAGAAGTAAACCGGTTTTACCATCTGCCAGTACTTTTGTTTTTATCGGAGCTTTCATCAATTTTGGTATTGACAGAACGCAGGATGCAATAAATAACAATCTTTAATACGGTTCAGAAAATAAAATGAACCCTTCGGAGAGAAAAATTTTCATCCGGCTTTTACCTCAATTACCTTTGACTTATCAAAAACATAATCATCAAAAATTTAAAACAATGAAAAAATTAGTATTAATAATGCTTGTCGTTTGCTCAGCAAGCTTTTTTGCCCAAACTACTTTCGAAAAAGTAATGACTGAAAAAATAGCAAAATTAGAACAATCTAAAACGGCGGAAGATTTTACTGCGGTTTCAAATGATTTTGTAAGAATCGGTGATAAAGAAAAAACACTGTGGCTACCTTATTATTACGCGGCTCATGCCTCGATTGAAAAAGGCAGAAATTTAATGCGTGCGGGAAAACTTTCAGAACTGGACGCGGTTGCGGCAGAAGCACAAACATCTTTGGACAAAGCATATTCACTGAGTAAAGATAATGCAGAAGTCCTGATTTTACAGAAAATGATTCACGGTTTAAAAATGATGGTCGACCCGCAGTCGAGATTTATGAGCGAAGGATTGTTGGGCGCAGATGCTTTAGGAAAAGCAGAAAAACTGGATTCCGGAAACCCCAGAATTACTTTATTGAAAGCAGAAGATACTTATTATACGCCGGAACAGTTTGGTGGCAGCAAAACAAAAGGGTTGGAATTATTTCAAAAATCACTGGACCAGTTCAAAGTTTACCAACCAAAATCAGCATTAGATCCGACTTGGGGGAAAGGCGAGGCGGAATATTTTCTGGCGAGCAAACCGTAATTGAATTTAATTTGCCCTAAAACCTCTGGAATTTCCAGGGGTTATTTTTGTTTGAAGCAAAAAATAAATCGCTATTTTTACCCGTTGAAAAAATGAACGGGAATTTCTTTTAACATCGGACTTTCTCGGCAATTCATTTAATGAAAAATAATGCAGTTGCAATAATGAATAACTGCCAAAAACAGATTAGACCCTTTTATTAAAATGTCGGATATTATAAAACTTTTACCAGATCATGTTGCCAACCAAATCGCCGCCGGTGAAGTGGTGCAGCGGCCTGCTTCTATCGTAAAAGAATTAGTGGAAAATTCCATCGACGCTGGTGCCACAAAAATAGAACTGATTATTCGGGATGCCGGGCGTAACTTAATTCAAGTTGTAGATAACGGAAGCGGCATGAGCGAAACCGATGCGCGGCTGGCGTTCGAAAGACACGCAACTTCAAAGATCAGTACGACCGAAGATATCTTTAGAATTTCTACCAAAGGCTTTCGTGGTGAAGCTTTGGCTTCGATTGCCGCCGTGGCAGAAGTAGAGTTGAAAACCAAAACCAAAGATGCTAAAATAGGCACCAATATTTATATTGAAGGTGGAGGATTCCAATTTCAGGAACCTATTCAAACAGCGGAAGGTTCCAATTTTTCGGTGAAGAATTTGTTTTATAATGTTCCTGCCAGAAGAAAATTTCTGAAAAACAACAATATCGAATTCCGTCATATTATTGATGAATTTCAAAGGGTTGCTTTGGCTCACGAAAACCTGGATTTCGAGCTTTTTCACAATGATGATATTGTTTTCAGACTGCGCAAAGGCAGTTTGTTGCAGAGGATTGTAGATGTCTTTGGCCGAAAATTACAACCACTTCTTATTCCTATTAAAGAAGATTTGGGCTGGATTCAACTCAACGGTTTTGTCGCAAAACCGGAAGGCGCTAAAAAGACAAGAGGCGAACAGTTTTTCTTTGTTAATGGGAGGTATTTCAGAAGTCCTTACTTTAATAAAGCGGTTCAGGAAGCATTCGAAGGTTTGCTTTTGCCGGGGTATATTCCGACTTTTTTCCTGTTTCTGGAACTGGATCCGCAGAAAGTTGATGTCAACATTCATCCTCAAAAAACGGAAGTTAAATTTGAAGACGATAATTTGATTTTCGCTCTGATCCGTTCTACGATCAAGCGATCTTTGGGGATTTACAATGTTTCGCCAAGTTTGGATTTTGAACGTGATTCTGGAATGGATGCTTTTTTAAATCAGCCTAAAACCAGTGGAAGTTTCAAAGCACCTGAAATCGTGGTCGACCGTGATTACAATCCTTTCCGGGAAGAAACCGTTTCGCCGGGTGAAAAAGTGGCGATGGCTGAAATGTATCAGCAAAATATACAGGCAGAACCTTCGAAAATTAATTTATTTGAAGAAGAAGATTTCGATGAGGATTTAATGCGTCTTCCGAATGGATATTGGCTTTTTAATAAGAACGGAAAAACATTAATGCTCGACTTGGGCAGAATGCACCGCCTGATCGTGAGTGAAAGAAATGCAAAAAAGAAACGCAGTACTGAAAAACACACGCTTCTTTTTTCGATGGAATATCATATGAATGAAACGGAAAAAAATAAGTTTCGGTCCATCAAAAAGTATCTTCCGGAACTGGGTTTTGAAATGATTATTGCGAATGATAATGTGTTGCGGATCGATGCGGTGCCGCAAGGATTAAAGGAAACCCAGGTGATGAAATTCCTCGAAAATATTTTTGAAATATTAGAATACCGGACGGAAGAGGAATTCCTGGATTTTTATAACAGCCAATGGAATAAAATCCAGAGCAAATCACGTTTTGATTTCTTATATAAAATGGATGCCGAACAGGTGATAAAAGATTTCACAGCACTGGGTTTTCCAGAATATTTACCATCGGGGAAAAGATGTTTTACCGAAGTTCCATTAGATGAATTAAAAAATAAATTTTAAATTATGTTTCCAAGACTCACACCGATCACCAAAAACATCATCATTCTGAATGTCATATTTTATTTGGCGTCGAATTTCATTATGTTTCCAAAACTGTATGAAATGTTTTCGGTGTATTATATCGCTTCTCCTTATTTCAAGGTTTGGCAGATCATTACGCACATGTTTATGCATGCACCGTTGCAAAGCGGGATGGGGATTACTCATATTCTTTTTAATATGTTGACATTAATGAGTTTCGGACCGGTTTTGGAGCAGGTTGTAGGGGACAGAAAATACATTATTCTTTATTTTGCCAGCGGTATCGGAGCGTATGCTTTAAACTGTGGCTGGAATTATTTTGAGCTCAGCCAGGGCGCAAATCCAGCAGATATCTATGCTATTCCAATGATGGGCGCCTCGGGTGCGATTTTTGGTGTTGTTGCTGCGTTTTCGACCATGTTTCCGGATTCCAAGCTTTACTTTATGTTTATTCCGTTCGGTATTAAAGCCAAATATTTATTACCCGCAATCATTGTAATTTCACTCTATTTAGGATTCAGCGGATCGATGGCGGGAGTTGCCCATTTTGCGCATATTGGTGGTGCCGTCGTCGGATATCTCCTGGCAAAGAGATGGAAAGACAATCAGTACAGAATTAATTAAAATTGAACTGGTGAAAATTTTAAGGTTTGGTTTAATTCTCATTCATCTCTTCATCATTGTTTTGCTGGGCGGGACGGTATTGAACGGTTACGTTTCACCCAAAGTATTTCCGTACTTAAATCTGCTTTCTTTAGCATTTCCAGTATTGATGATTTTGAATATCATCCTTTGTGTTTTCTGGATTTTTCTGTGGAAGAAACGGGCGCTGTTTTTCATCGCAATCACATTAATGATTATCATGCCTATTCGAAGATGGGTTAACTGGACCGAAAAAGTTGCAGAAAAACCAAATCTTAAAATTGTTACCTTGAATATTAAGGGCGGAGCGATAGGAGGGCATAAAAAGATCGGTGAGTATTTAGAAAAAACCAATGCTGATATTATCTTTGGTCAGGAATATGGAAGTGAATTTAACGTCCCTAATTATCCCTACCAAAGCGATAAATACGAGATTGTTGCTCTTAATTCAAAGACCGAAATCGTGAAACAGGGAAAGATAGCCACCACCGGAAACGGCAACGCTTTTTTCGCAGATATTAAGTTTAACGGTAAAATAATCCGGGTGATCAATGTGTATCTGAATCCTTTTTCCTTTGACAAACAGATGGTAAAACCGGTAGAAGATCTGCAGAAAAATAAAACTAAAATAAAAGACATTATCAAAAAATTGGTGCCGACCTTTAAAATACATCAGAAGGAAATTGTAGATATCCGTAAAGCCATCGATGATTCTCCTTATCCGGTCATTCTTGCAGGCGATTTTAATTCGGTTCCTAATTCGTACGAATATTATGAGTTGGGTAGAGGTTTGAAAGATGCTTTTGCAGAAGTGGGAAGAGGAAGTTCAACCAGTTTTCATGATTATAAATTCCCGATCAGAATTGATTATATCTTTACCTCGAAAGAAATAAAACCCATCAGTTATCACGTCGATCGGTCGGTTAAACTTTCGGATCATTTTCCGGTTATTGCTGAATTTAAAATTGATTAAAAAAATGAGAAGTTCATCTATTATAATTCTTTTATTCTTTATATCCTGTGGAAAGGAAACTGCCAGACAAAAGGTGATCCCGCAGGAAAGCAACTCTGTTCCGCCTTATGACACCATCGCCATCGATTCGTTCTCGCAAGGGGCGACATCTGTTGATATTGCAAGAAAGATTAAAATATCTTCGGTAAAATATCAGGATTCTTTAAAACAGATTAAAATGAAGAACGAAGAGGAGCAACTGCTGAAAAAAGCAAAAGAAGAAAAATTGAATGCTGAGAAAAAAATGGCAGAAGCGCTAAAGAAAACAGACCTTGGTAAATCTAAAGAAAAACCACAGGTTACGCAGGAGACTGTTAATCCGTAATTTTGTTTTACATTTGAAATTCAATTAAGTACATACACTATGAAAAATTATTTTTTAATTGCGGCAGTTATTTCTTTAGGACTGATGAGCTGTAAAAAGTCAGAAACAAAAGTTGAAACCACAGAAAATCCTGACGGTACGGTAACCACTACCACGACAGAAAGTGAGCATTCTACCACCGTTGATTCTGCAAAAATTAATGCGACCGTTGATCAGGCAAAGGAAAAACTGGATGAAGCCGGACATAAAATTGATGCTGCGGCAGACAAAGGCCTTCATCAACTGAAGAAAGCAGGCGAAGACGTAAAAGATGCCGCGGCCAGAGGTGCTGAAAAAGTAGAAAAAGGCGCCGGAAAGGTAAAAGAAGATCTGAAAAAAAAATAAGAAAATCTGCTGTTGATTCAGCAGATTTTTTTATTCATTCATCTTTAATAACGGCTCGATATATTCGCGGTCATTACTCAACCGCGGGACTTTGTTCTGGCCGCCGAGTTTTCCTCTTTCAGACATCCAGTTGTAGAAAAGATGAGGTTTGGCAACGTGAATAATCGGTTTTTTCAACGTTATATTGTTATACCTTTTCGCTTCGTAATCTGAGTTTACGGATTTTAAATGATTATCGAAAACTTCGCTGAATCTTTCTAAATCAGCAGGCTGTTGGGTGAATTCGAAAATCCATTCGTGTGCGCCACTTTCGCCCTGCTGCATAAAAACCGGGGCGCCGGTAAAATCCAGAATTGAGGAGTCTGTTGCTTCACATGCTTTTGAAAGTGCCGTTTCTACATTGTCGATCATCAGTTCTTCCCCAAAAGCATTGATGTAATGTTTAGTTCTTCCGGAAACTTTAATCCTGAAAGGCTGCAATGACGTGAACCGAACGGTATCGCCAATTAAATATCGCCAAAGTCCGCTGTTCGTGGTAATAACTATCGCGTAATTTTTGCCGATTTCTACTTCCTCTAAAGGAATTGCCTGCAAATTTTCCGGGTCGAACTGATCCATTGGAATAAATTCATAGAAAATCCCGTAATCCAACATGAGCAGCATTTCTTCGCTTCCGTACTGATCCTGAATGGCAAAGAATCCTTCTGAAGCATTATAAATTTCGTAGTAATTAATGTCTTTTCCAATGATCTTTTTGTACTGTTCGCGGTAAGGTTTGAAACTGATTCCGCCGTGGAAAAAGACTTCCAGATTCGGCCATAATGCGGAAATGTTTTCTTTACCGGTTTCTTTTAAAATCCTTTGCAACAAAACCATCATCCAACTTGGTACGCCGGTCAGACTTCCTACATCTTCATTGGTCACTTCAGAAACGATGGCGTTTAATTTGGTTTCCCATTCCGACATCAGCGACACTTTTTTGCTCGGCGTGGTCGTAATCTCTACCCAAAACGGAAGATTGTCTATTAAAATGGCAGAAAGATCTCCGAATTTGGTATTGAAGTTTTCGTAGAAATCCGCGCTTCCGCCTAAACGGAGATTTTTATTGGTAAAGAGTTGATTATCCGGGTGATTGTTGGCGTAAATAGAGATGAGGTCTTTGCCTGCTTTCATGTGGCATAATTCTAAACTCTCATCGGTAATAGGAATGAATTTGCTTTTGGCATTGGTTGTTCCCGAAGATTTGGCAAAGTTTTTTACCAAACCCGGCCAGAAAACATCTCTTTTGCCTTGTCTTGCCTGCTCAATGTACGGTTCGAAATCTTCGTAAGTAACGATTGGAACATTAGTCGTAAAGTCCCGATACGTTGAAATAGAACTGAAGCCGTGGATTTTCCCGTAATCGGTATTTTCGGCATAATACAGTTGGGAGAAGAGCACTCCATTTTGAGTTTCAATGGGATTATCCATGAATTTCTGAATCTGGTCAATCCGCTGTCGTATAAACCAATTAACCACCGTATTGAAAAGTGCTTTCGTCGCCATAAGGACAAATATAATATTTTTCTGCGAAATGATATTATGCAGAGGATGACAAAATAAATTCCGCTTATAATTAAGCGGAATTTATTAACTAAAACTTTAGTTTAGCAATATTCTTGGTAAGCTCCCTGTAAATTCGCAGCGATCGCTCCGGCAGGATTTCCTTCGATGTGGTGTCTTTCTAACATGTGAACCAATTCACCGTCTTTGAAAAGAGCAATACATGGGGAGCTTGGCGGGAATGGTGCCAAAAACTTACGTGCTTCCTCAACTGCTTCTTTATCGTAACCAGCGAACACGGTAACAAGATGGTCAGGTTTTTTATCTCCTGTAAGAGAAAAAACCGCGCCTGGTCTTGCTGCACCTGCAGCACAACCACAAACGGAGTTGACCATTAATAACGTTGTACCTTCTTTTTTAATCGCTTGGTTTACTGCTTCGGCAGAGGTTAAGTCTTGGAACCCTTTATCGGTTAGCTCATGCTTCATTGGCATTACTAAATCTTCTGGATACATATTGTATTTTTTTTAAATTGTACTTTTATTTAGAACTGTTCTGATTTGCAAATTTAAGTATTATTAATCAGACTGCTTCAATTGTATTTTCATCAAAACCATTCCATCTTCTAAAGTACGACTTTTTGTCCGCAAAAAACCCGAAACATAAATGCTCCGGGTTTCAATCAAATCGATATGCAAAGGTTGAATATCCTAACTGTACCTTAAGAAAGTAATTTTTTCGCCATCTCGGAAATACTTTTTCCATCGCTCTTTCCGGCAAGAGATTTACTTGCCATTCCCATTACTTTTCCTAAATCTTTGGCGCTGGCTGCGCCGGTTTCTGCGATGATTTCTTTTATCGCTGCCTCCAGTTCTTCGCTGGTCATTTGCTGCGGCAAATACTCCTCAATGACTTTGCTCTGTGCTTCTTCAACTTCGGCAAGATCGCCTCTGTTTTGTGCCATAAACTGGTCATAAGAATCTTTGCGCTGCTTTATCATTCTTTGTAAAATTGCAATTTCCTGCTCGGCAGAAACTTCCGCTCCTTTTGCTTCTGTTTTCAACAACAGGATTTGGGATTTTACTGCACGCAAAGCGTCCAGAGCAACTTTATCTTTTGCGCGCATCGCGTCTTTAATCGCGTCGCTGATGATGATTTCTAAACTCATATTTTTTTATAATGTAACAATGAAACAATGTATCAATTTACTATTTTGTGACGCCTTTTTCCCAATTTGTCATATTGGTGAACCAATACATTGTTACATTAAATTATTAATCTACGTCTTTATTTAAAAAACGGTTTTCTCTAACCTGCATTTTTCCGTCACTTTCGGTCAGGAAATTACTGATTTTTTGTGCCGAAGCATTTTCCTGTCCGATTGAAATGTTTTTTCTGCGGAAAGCAGGGATGCTCTCAAAATCATTTTCCGGTTCGAAGTTCTGATATCTTGAATTGAATTCCTTCAACTTATTCCTTCTTTCTAAAACTTTATCACTGTTTGTAGTTTTATTAATGAAAGTAAAATCTTCCTGAACTTCTAAAATCGGTTTCTCTACTGTTTTTTGCTCTACAATCTTTTCTTCCACCTTAGGTTCTGATCTTTGAACCGGTTCTTCCTTGATGATTGCTTTGGGTTGCGGTGTTTCAACTTTTGGCTCCTCAATCGGTTCGTTTACGAAAAAACTGAATTCCATTGGCTTTTCTTCGTCAAATGGGTTTCGTCTTTCAACTGGTTTTTGCGGTTTTTTATGTTCAGTTTCAAAACTGAAAGATTGTGAAAGCGGCTCTTCGGTGAGATCATCATCGTAAGAGAAAAGATCAAATTCCGGCGTTTCTTCTTCTTGATGAAAGCTTTGTGAAGGATGATTGTCATCCACAAAACGATTGATTTCGGTCGGAGTTTCTTTTTCGGTCACTCTGCTTTGCTCAACTGTTTTTACCTGAAATTCATTGGAAGGGAAATCATCTTCATCATCTAAAATAAACAGATTTTTAGAAGACGGATAACCTGTTGGTGCCTGCTGATTTTCCGGAGTAGCTTTAAAAGCGGTTTCTCTTTTCTTTGCCGGTTCCATAGAATCTGCCAAAGTAAACTTCACCTTTTCTGTGACGCCTGATTTTTTTTGATGGTCTTTGGAAAATCCAGTCGCAATAACCAATACGCTGACCGCATCTCCTAATTCTTCATCAGTTCCAACTCCGAAAATAATATCTGCAGTATGTCCGGCTTCTTGTTGGATATGGTCCATAATTACACCGATTTCGTCCATGGTTACTTCTTCAGAACCACTTCTGATGAGCAACAGTACATTTTTCGCTCCGGTAATTTTATTGTCGTTTAATAATGGGGAGTCTAATGCTTTTTTCACGGCTTCTTCCGCTTTGTTTTCACCGGAAGCAACACCGTTTGACATTAGGGCCGTTCCGGAATTTGCCAGGACAGATTTCGCATCACGGAAGTCGATATTCACATCGAAATATCCGGTAATAACTTCTGCCATTCCCTTTGCAGCGTTGGTTAACACTTCATCCGCTTTGGAGAATCCTGATTTAAAACCCAGGTTACCAAACTGCTGACGTAATTTATCATTATTAATGACAATCAGTGAATCCACATTATTTCTTAGTTTGTCCAAACCTAATTCTGCCTGATCCAGTCTTCTTTTTCCTTCAAAACTAAAAGGTACGGTGACGATTCCCACGGTAAGGATTCCCATATCTTTGGCCACTTTTGCAATAACAGGAGCAGCACCGGTTCCGGTACCACCGCCCATTCCGGCAGTAATGAAAACCATTTTGGTATTCTGTCCCATAGCCGCTTTAATATCTTCGATACTTTCGATCGCTGCTTTTTCACCAACTTCGGGATCAGCTCCTGCGCCCAGTCCTTCGGTGATGGTTAATCCCAACTGCACTTTGTTCGCAACAGGATTGTTATCTAAGGTTTGTGAATCGGTGTTACAGATTACGAAATCGACACCATAGATTCCACGTTCGTACATGTGTTTCAGTGCATTGTTTCCGCCGCCGCCTACGCCGATTACTTTAATTATTGATGAATTTCCTTTTGGTAGATCAAATGAAAATCCAGGGGTGTTTATATTTTCCATAGTCTTGGTTTTTTTAGTTATTCAACTTCTTCAAAGAATTTTTTTACGCTTTCCATTATTTTTTGTCCGATAGTCAGTTTGTTCCGTCGTTTTTCTGCTGCCTGTTCCACAAAAGCCTCTTTAATAATAAATTCGTCCTGATTTAAGATTTCATCTGCGGTTAACTTGGCGCTTGGTGTGGCTGCAACTTCAACTTTCTCTTCAACATTTTCGGGAGCAGTTTTCTTGTCGCGGATTTTCAGACTTTCCATTAACAGACCAATGGCAGTTGCATATTCCGGTCCTTTTAAATGCTGGCTTTTATCGTTGGTCACATATTCATTGGCAAAACCAATTCTGCTGTCGAAACCGGTAGTATAATTGGCCAACTGTCGCAGATGACGGAGATTAGAACCGCCTCCGGTTAAAACGATGCCCGCGATTAATTTTTTCTTTTGTTCAAAAGCGCCGTATGCTTTTAATTCTGTATTCACCATTTCTAAAATTTCTTCTACTCTGGCGCTCACGATTTGTGCTAAAGTTTTTAAGGAAATTTCTTTATCGGGTCTGCCGTGTAATCCTGGGATGGTAACAAAAGTAGTATCTTTCTCTAAATCCGGAACTGCGGAACCAAAATTCACTTTCAGTTTTTCTGCATGCTTTTCAATAATTGAACAGCCTTCTTTAATATCATCGGTAATAATTCCGCCACCATAAGGAATGACGCAAGTGTGGCGAATAATATTATCTTTAAAAATAGCGATATCTGTCGTTCCTCCACCGATGTCTACGATTGCCACTCCGGCTTCTTTTTCTTCTTTGGTTAAAACAGCTTCAGAAGAGGCTAAAGGTTCAAGAGTCAGTGCTTCCATTTCTAAACCTGCCTCGCGAACGCATCTGGCGATATTTCTGATGCTTCCCATCTGACCAACTACGACATGAAAGTTTGCCTCGAGACGGGTTCCGTGCATTCCGACCGGTTCCTGGATTTCTCCCTGAGAATCCACTTTGTATTCCTGAGGAAGTACATGAATGATTTCTTCACCAGGCAGCATCACCAACTGTTTCACTTGGTCTTTTAATTTATCGATATCGTCATCCGTAATATATTGATCCGGGTTTTCCCGCATAATATAATCTGAATGCTGCAGCGAACGAATATGTTTGCCTGCAATCCCGACAGTTACTTTTTGAATCGGTACGCCAGAACTTGATTGGGCCTGCGCTACCGCTGCTTTGATGGACTGAATAGTTTGGGAGATATTGTTGACAATACCTTTGTGAACGCCTAAACTTTTTGCCGTTCCTACGCCAAGAACTTCAATTTTTCCGTGGGCGTTTCGTCGTCCGACAATGGCCACAATCTTGGTGGTACCGATGTCGAGGCCTACTGAATACTCGTGATTTTCCATTATATGTCGATTTGATTTTTTATCGTTTCAAGGATTTGCATCCTCTGTTTTCTTATTTTTTACTCTTTAGATTGTCATTCTGTGACTTTCTGTTTTACTGTTCTTTCTTGCCATTAATTAGAATTTGTTTTAGCTGCTGTTTTTTGAGCATCTATTTTTTTCTGATTAATAACCGGCAACTTTGCCAGTTCCTTTTTGCCAACTGCAATTATGCTGTCATTTTCTTGAAAATTGGGATTCAGCGTTGTTACAATCTGGTTATCGTATTTCAAAGAAACTTTCGTATATTTTTCTGGCTGCTGATGAATCAGATATTTTTCTACAAAAGCTTTAAATCCTTTTACCTTCAGGTCTATCTTTTCTAAGTCACCAATTTCAACTTTGAAATTTCCTTCGCTGGTCAATAATTCATAATTTTCTTTCTTTTTAGAAATACCGATGAAATAGTTTCTGCTGAAATCATCACGGTTAATTTTTGCGATGAGTTCGGCCAGCTTTACATATTCCGACTGTTTTACATTTCCTGTAACCAACATACATGGGAACGAATAATTTTTTGAAATCGGGAATTCGACCCCTTTTTCATCGACATAAAAATCGCGGTCATCTTTCTTCAGCCGGAAAGCCGGCACCCGTTGCTTGATATCCAGGTTTAAGTTTCCATTCAGGTTCAGATAAACATTTGCGCTGTCAACCTCCGGGAGTTGGTTTAATTTTTTTTCTAAATCAGGAATATTAATGTCGCCGATTTTTTTTGTAGGATTAGATTTTTTCACCAATTCCTTGATGTCTTTTTCATCGATGAAATAAACCGGATCTTTGGTTGTCGTCAATTTTACGGTGACTTTTTCCATCGGTTTTTCGTTGAATCTTTTCAGCGAGAAACTCAGCAGAAACCCAAACAGGATTACGGTAACAAAAATTTTTAATATTCTGAATTTGTTTTTCATTATTTATCGGAGAGCCATTCTACAATTCCGTCATACAAAGTGTCGATACTTCCGGCACCTACGGTTAACAATACATCGAAGTCTTTTTCTTTTATTTTAGCAAAGGCGTCGTCCAAAGTGGAAACTTCCTTTTTTTCTGATTTTACTTTTTCTAATAACCATTTTGAAGTGATGCCTTCAAAGTTTTCCTGTAATTCTCTTGCCGGATAGATATCGAGAAGGATTAATTCGTCAGCTTTATCTAAACTTTCTGCGAATCCGTCAGCGAAATCTTTTGTTCTGCTGAAGAGATGCGGCTGAAAAACCACCAATAATTTCTTCTTCGGATAAAAAGTTTTAATGGAACCGATTACGGCATTCAATTCCGTTGGATGATGGGCATAATCGTCAATATAAATCTTTCCGCTTTCGAAATTATGTTTGGTGTAACGTCTTTTAATTCCTTTAAAACTTGCAATTCCTTTTTTTAAAGTTTCGAAATCGACGCCGAAATTATTTAACAAAGCAATCGCAGCCGTAGCATTTTCAACATTGTGAATTCCCGGAATTTCCCATACAAAATCATCAAACTCCTCAGTCGGAGTGTGGAAATCAAAATGTATTTTATCGCCGATTTCTCTGATGTTATCGGAGTAATAATCAGCCTCTTCATTCACCGCATACGTTTTTGCGTCGCGCCCAATCTGAATTCCTTTTCGGACAAAAAGTTGCTGACTTTCCGGAATCAAATCTGCAAAATCCTGAAATCCTTTTTGAATGGTGGCATTGTCACCGTAAATATCCAAATGATCGGCATCTGTGGACGTAATCACGGCCCAATCCGGAGAGAGCGTTAGGAAACTTCTGTCGTATTCATCAGCTTCAACAACGGATATGTCTTTTCCATTAAAATGAAAATTAGATTTAAAGTTTTCGGCTATTCCGCCTAAAAAGCACGAGAAAGGAAGGTTTGCTTCTTCGCACAAATGAGCGACCAAAGAAGAGGTTGTGGTTTTTCCATGCGTTCCTGCAATCGCGATACAATCGGTGTTTTCGGTAATCATTCCGAGCACTTTTGCTCTTTTTAAAACATCGAATTTTTGATCATTAAAATAAGTGAGAATATCCAGTTTTTTAATTGCCGGTGTAAAAATCACCAAAGTGTTTTCCGGTGTTAAATTCTTGATTTTATCATTAACAAGATCTTCGAACTGAATATCAATTCCTTCTTCCACCAAAGCTTTTGTCAGCTTGGTGTGCATTTTATCATAACCCAGAACGGTTTTTCCCGACGCATTGAAATAACGCGCCAAACCACTCATTCCGATGCCGCCGATTCCTACGAAGTAGAAGTTCTGATATGTTGTTAAAGCTTTCATCTTATGCTTTGATATTTAATGATAATAAAATTTCATCTACAATTTGTTCTGTGGCCAGAGGTTTTGCGAAGAATTTTAAATTTTCGCTCATCTCTTTTCTTAGATTTTCGTTTTCACAGATTTCCATTAAAGTCGTCCAGAATTTTTCTTTCATTTCGGTGTCTTTCACCATTCTTGCTGCATTTTTTTCAACTAAGGTCATCGCATTTTTGGTTTGATGATCTTCTGCTGCGAACGGAAACGGAACCAAAAGCACCGGTTTCTGTGCCATCGCCAATTCCGAAATTGCGATTGCTCCGGCGCGCGAAACAATAACATCGGCTGCGGAATAGGCTAAAGCCATATCGGCAATAAATTCTTTTAACTGAATTTGAGATTGATCTGAAATTTTCGAATCTTCATTCAAACTTTTATAATCCAGTTTTCCGGTCTGCCAGATCAGTTGGAAATCTTTTTCTATTAATTTTTCTATATTTTCTTTCCAGCCGTTGTTCAATGTTCTTGATCCTAAAGATCCACCGACAGAAAGTATTGTTAATTTATTGTTGTCTAATCCTAATTTCTCCTTCGCTAAATCCTTTTCGATTAAATCTGTAATAATATTTTTGCGGACAGGATTTCCTAAAAACAGGGTTTTTGTTTTCGGGAAGAAATGATCCATATTCGGGTAAGCGGTGAAAACTGCTTTTGCTTTTTTCGCCAGAAACGTATTGGTTTTTCCGGGCAATGAATTTTGCTCCTGAACAAAAATTGGAACGCCTAAATTGGCCGCCATAAAAAGCGCAGGTCCACTTGCGAAACCTCCGGTTCCGATGGCGAAATCCGGTTGGAATTCTTTAATTGCTTTTCTGGCTGTTGTAATACTCGAAAGTAATTTAAATGGTAATCTTAAATTTTTCAATACGTTACCACGGTCGAATCCTGCGATATTTAAACCGATAATTTTGAATCCGGCTTGTGGAACTTTTTCCATTTCCATTTTACCGTTGGCTCCGATGAACAAAAATTCTGCCTGCGGAAATCTCTTTTGGATTTCCTGCGCAATCGCAATCGCCGGGAAGATATGTCCTCCGGTTCCGCCGCCGCTCATTAGAATTTTTATTTTATTGTTCACTTTTTTTGATTTTAATAGGTTTTCACCTATGCTTGATTAAACCGTTTCACCGGGATTTTATGCAATGTCATTTATTTCTTCGATACTTTGTTTTTTGCCCATTCCTTCTTCATCATAAACCTGAATTCTCGAACTTACATTTAAGATAATTCCTAATTGAATATAGGTTACCAGCATCGAAGTTCCACCGTAACTGATAAGCGGTAACGGCTGTCCCGTCACAGGAATGAGATTTATGGCGACCGCAATGTTCACGGTGAGTTGCATAAAAATCATGGTCCCGAGACTTAAGACCAGTAAACTCCCAAAGAAGGCAGGCATTTTACTGGCAATCATTACGATCCGGATAATCATGATGAGGTAAAGTGCTATCAAAACCGTAGCTCCAATAAAACCGTATTCTTCAACAATAATGGCGAAAATAAAATCCGAGGCAGACTGAGGAAGCATTTGTTTCAAGGCGCTTTTACCAGGACCCATTCCGGTGATTCCACCATGAACGATTGCGGCTTTTGCCTGCATGACCTGATAATTTTTTGCTTTATCTGCTTCGTCTTCAATTTGATTTTCTTTTTTGGTAAAAGTTTCTACACGGCTCATCCAGGTATGAACCCGGTTGCTTCCGATGAGGTCGGTCTTTAAGGCGAGAAACATGAAAATCCCGATCATTACTGATGAAAGACCTACAAACCCAAAGATGTATTTTTTATCTAACTGACCGATGAGCATTACAATTAATGAAACCATTAATATCATTAAAGCCGTCGACCCATTATCTTTTGCGACCAAACCAAAGACCAGTAAAACCGGGCCAAAGATGTAAAATATGTTTTCAATCGGAAGACGTTCTCTTTTGATTTTCTTTGTTAAATACCTGCAGAGATAAATAATCAACATTAAATAAGCAAAAGAAGAAGGCTGGAAGGAAATGGGTGTTCCCGGTATTTTTAACCAACGAGAGGCCGAAGCACCATCGATGGTTTGTCCGGAAAACATGGTTAAACCTAAGAGCGCAATGGTAAATACCAAAAGGTAGCTGCTCAGTTTGCCGATATGTTCATATTTAAAATAACCGACACCGCGCATGATTGCCAGACCAAGCACTACGAAAAAAGAATGCTTGATGAGGTGCGAAGTGGTGGTTCCGCTGTTGACGATATATTCCAAATTAGAACTTGCAGAATAAACGGGGAATACCGAGAAGAACGAAATCAGTAAGATTACGCTCCACAGCACTTTGTCGCCTTTTAACAGCTCGAATTTGTTTTCTCTTTCCTGCATTTTAATCTACGGTTAGTCGATGGCTTTTTTTAAAACCTGATTTTTAAACTGGTGTCCGCGGTCTTCATAATTGTCGAATAAATCGAAACTTGCACAACATGGCGAAAGCAAAACGGTATCACCTTTTTCTGCCAGTGATTTGGAGACTCTTACCGCTTCTTCCATACTTGAAGTGCTGTAAATAGCATCTTTTTTATCTTTAAAGAAGTCGATGATTTTCTGATTGTCAATTCCTAAGCAGACAATTGCCTTTACTTTTCTTTTAACCAAATTTTCTATTTCGGTATAATCATTCCCTTTGTCAACGCCGCCTACGATCCAGATGGTTGGCTGGTTCATGCTTTCCAAAGCGAAATATGTTGCATTCACGTTCGTGGCTTTGCTGTCATTAATAAAAGTAACTCCATTAATTTGGGCAACCTGTTCCAAGCGGTGCTCAACTGCCTGAAAGGTCATCAATGAATTTCGAATGCTTTCATTGCTTATTTTTAATATTTTACTGGCGATGGAAGCGGCCAGACTGTTGGCAATATTATGATTTCCAACTAAAGAAAGTTCTGCAATTTTCATTGAAAACTCATCTTCGATCTTCACCACTATTTTATCATTATTGATAAAACCGCCCTCATTTAAATTGTCTTTTGTGGAAAACGGAATCTTCTTCGCTCTGATGGCAAGCTGTTCCAGAAGGTTCATGCTCATTTCATCATCTTTGTTATAGATAAAGAAATTATCGTTCTCCTGATTTTCTGCAATCCTGAATTTTGCCAGCGCATAATCTTCATAATTGTAATTGTACTGGTCAAGATGATCCTGACTTAAATTCAATAACAAAGAAATATAAGGCCGGAAACTTTGAATATCATCCAGCTGGAAAGAGCTCACTTCTAAGACATAGTAGTCGAAATTTTCGTCTGCCACCTGTCTTGCGAAGCTTTTTCCGATATTTCCGGCTAAACCCACTTTCAGATGATCATTCTTTAAAATATGATAGATTAATGAGGTCGTTGTTGTTTTTCCGTTACTTCCGGTAATGGCTATAATTTTGGCCTGGGTAAATTCAGCGGCAAATTCAATTTCTGAAGAGAGGCGAATTCCCTTTTGGTTGATTTTAAAGATAATATCAGCTTTCTTCGGGATTCCGGGAGATTTGATCACCCAGTCTGCTTCAAGAATTCGGGCTTCGTCATGCTGTCCTTCTTCAAACTCGATTCCGGCTTCAATCAGCTGTTTTTTATAATCGTCTTTTATCGCACCTTTATCCGAAAGAAAAACATTCAAGCCTTTCTTCTTTGCTAAATAAGCTGCACCTACGCCGCTTTCTCCGCCACCTAAAACAACTATTTTCATATTCTGTTTTTTAATTTAACAGGAACAATTTCCTGTCTAAAAATATCGGTCGTTCCTACTGAACGGTCTGGTTATCTGACTTTTAAAGTGATTAAACAAATAATGGCAAACAAAACCCCGATGATGATCATTCGGTTGACGATTTTGCTTTCGTGATATCCTTCTTTTTGATAATGATGATGAAGAGGAGACATTTTGAACAGTCTGTTGTTTTGCGCGTACTCCAATCCGTATTTTCTTTTTCTGTATTTAAAGACTCCTACCTGCAGTACGACTGAAAGATTTTCAATTAAGAAAATTCCACATAAAACAGGAATCAGTAATTCTTTTCTGAGGATAATTGCTAAAACTGCGATAACACCTCCTAACATTAAACTTCCGGTATCACCCATGAATACTTGAGCGGGATAAGTATTGTACCAGAAAAAACCGATAACAGCACCCACCAGAGCGAGCGCAAAAATGGTGGTTTCACCCATATTCGGCAGGAACATAATATTGAGATAATCCGCAAAAATAATATTCCCGGAGAGGTAGGCAAAAAGTGAAAGTGTAAGCAAAATAACGACACTCGTGCCTGCGGCCAGTCCGTCAATTCCGTCGGCAATATTGGCACCATTGGAAACGGCAGTGACGATGAAAATTACTATTGGGATGAAAACAATCCAAGCCCATTCATGAGCATCTTCAGGGCTCATCCAAAATAAAAGACCGCTGTAGTCGAACTCATTATTTTTTACAAACGGGACCGTAGAAACGGTAGATTTTTCCGTCTTCATAAAATTGGCTTCTACGTTATTTCGGTTGACTTCTTTGGCATCTGCATATTTTCTTTTCACAGTAATATCGGGATGGAAATACATGGTGACTCCTACAATTAAACCGAGACCAACCTGACCGATCACTTTGAATTTACCGCTGAGCCCGTCCTTATTTTTCTTGATTTTCTTTAAATAGTCGTCGATAAACCCGATCACACCCATCCAAACCACAGATACGATAAGTAAAACAATATAAACATTCATAATTCTGGTGAAAAGTAAGACCGGAATTAAAGTTGCCAAAATGATAATTAAACCACCCATCGTTGGCGTGCCTTCCTTTTGCTTTTGACCTTCTAAACCTAAATCGCGTACCAATTCACCCATCTGTTTATTTCGCAGATAGTTGATGATTTTTTTACCGAAAACCAATGCAATAAGCAGGGAAAACAAAACAGCCATTCCTGCACGGAAAGAGATGAATTTAAACATTCCCATTCCAGGAACGTGAATTCCGTGGCTGCTTAGATATTCGAAGAGGTAATATAACATAACGTTTTATTTAATCTTTCAGTTTTAATTATTTAGACATGAGTCTTGCTAACTCAATAATGGTTTCCTTATCATCAAAGTGGTTTTTTACGCCATTGATTTCCTGATAAGTTTCGTGTCCTTTGCCGGCTACTACGACAATATCTTTCGGTTCTGCAAATTTAATTGCCATTTTAATCGCTTCTCTCCGGTCAGGAATTGAAGTGTATTTGCTGAAGTTTTGTGGTTCTACGCCTGCTTCAATTTGTTTAATGATTTCTGCAGGATCTTCTGTTCTTGGATTATCGGAAGTGATGATGGCCAGCGTAGATTTTCTCGTTGCGATTTTTCCCATTTCAGGACGCTTCGCATGATCCCTGTCTCCGCCGCAACCAAATACGGTGATCAGTCTTTCGTTTTTGGTTCGGATATCGTTGATGGAATCCAATACATTTTCTAAAGCATCGGGAGTATGTGCATAATCGACAACGAAGAAAATTCCGCCGTCAGATTTTAAAGTTTCAAACCTGCCGTTCACTCTTTTTAATTGTGAAATCGCCGGTAAAATATCATCTTCATGAAAACCGCATTCAATTGCAACTGCATACGCAAGAAGCAAGTTGTAAGCGTTGAATTTTCCGGTCAAAGTGGTCCAGAATTCTTTTCCATTAAAGTTGAGAAGCATTCCATTAAAATCAATTTCTGTGATTTTACCATGGAAATCTGCCATTGTTTTCAAAGCGTAAGTTTTCTTTTTCGCTTTGGTGTTTTGCAACATTACGTTTCCGTTTTTGTCATCAACGTTCGTAATGGCAATTGTATCTGAACTCAACTCATCAAAAAATCTTTTTTTCGTTTTTAGATATTCTTCAAACGTTTTGTGGTAATCAAGATGATCATGCGTTATATTGGTAAATCCTGCGATTTTAAAATGTAAACCTTCGGTTCTGTGCTGATGGATTCCGTGCGAAGAAACTTCCATGAAAGCATACTCACAACCTTCTTCAACCGCTTTTGCCAGAATTTGGTTCAAACGGACCACGTCAGGAGTTGTGTGCGTAGAAGGAATAATTTCGTCAGCGATTCGATATTCCACAGTAGAAATCAACGCCGATTTAAAACCTAATATTTTAAAAATATCAAATAAAAGGGTAGTGGTAGAAGTTTTTCCGTTGGTTCCTGTAATCCCGATGAGGTTTAGTTTCGAAGAAGGATTTCCGTAAAAATTAGAAGCAAGGTGACCCAAGGTTCTTGCGGCATCTTTTACTTTTATATAGGTAATTTCTGCTTTGATTTCATTTGGAATATTTTCGCAGACAATTACAGTCGCTCCTTTTTCAACAGAAGAACTGATGAAATCATGGCCGTCAGATTCCGTTCCTTTGACTGCCACATAAAGGGAATCCTCAACTGCTTTTCGGCTGTCGAAAATTATTGCTGAAATTTCACGGTCTTGATTTCCGATGATTTCCAGAACCGGGATTCTGCTTAAGATTTCTTCTAATTTCATTTTATTTATATATGATAGAAATTTTTCCTATCCTCTGTTAATTGTCCCTTTCAGAACTGGTGTTATTTTAATTCTGCAACTGCAGGTAAATTCTTTGGTTTTTGTTAATGACAGTTCCTTCCAGAGGGAACTGTTCTTTTATTTTTCCGACTCCTTTATAATCCACCCGGTAGCCTTGGTTTTCTAACTGAGGAATAATATTCTTTCCGATTAAACCGGTAACGTTGGGCATTTTTCTGTCTTTTACCGCCACTTTCACATTGGGTTCAGTCATTTTGCTGAGATCCACTTTTTTATCGACCAACATTTCTTTCTCAATGTTTTGAGGTGTTTTCAGGAATGTTTTTCCGGCAATTTCTTTAAATACAGGTGCTGCAACTGTTGAACCATAAAAGCTTTTTGAATTGTCGGGCTCACTAATCATCACATAACAAGTGTATTTCGGATTGTCTGCCGGATAGAATCCTGCAAATGAAGCTTTGTATTTCATCGGACCTGGTTTCCAGTATTCAAATCGTGCGGTTCCGGTTTTTCCGGCCATTTTTAAGTTCGGTGTAAAAATACTTTTTGCCGTTCCTTTCTCCACCGCTTGCGTTAAAGCGCCTGTCATCATCCTGATTGCATTTTCAGAAGCCATTTTATTGACCATTACTTTGGGTTTCGCTTCATAAAGTATTCTGCCGTCTTTCGCTATTTTTTCAATAAAAAGAGGTTCGAGCATTTTACCTTTATTAGCAATACCATTGTAAAAAGTAGTTAACTGCAAAAGGTTAATATTGGTTGCGTACCCGTAAGAAATCGACGCCAGTGTCGCAGCATTCCAGGTGGTGCTTTTCGGTGTTAAAATTCTTGGTTTTGTAATTCCCGGAAGTTCAATATCCATTTTATCAAAGAGTTTCCAGCGGCGCAGGTGATCTAAGAAAACCTGAGGTTTATCTGCATAATATTGGGTGATCAACTTTGCGGTTCCTACGTTGCTCGATTTGGCCAAAACATCTGAAATCTCATAAATTCCTCCACCGTGACCATCAGAAATTCTTTGTTTTGCATAAGTCCAAACGCCATTTCCAACATCCACGGTTGTTTTTTCATTAATGAATCCATCATCCATGGCCGCCAATAATGAAATTGTTTTAAAGGTAGATCCCGGTTCAATATTGTCTTTTATTGCATAGTTGTAAGCGTCAACGTAAATTCCCGGTTCTGTTCTGCGAAGATTTACCATGGCTTTAATTTTTCCAGTCGCGACTTCCATGACCAAAACGGTACCGTGTTCCCCGTCGAATTTCACCAGTTGTTTTTCCAAAGCGGAATGAACAATATCCTGAATCCGGATATCAATAGTGGTATAAACGTCCTGACCATCGATGGGTTCATTCACTTTCCAATAATCAATAGGTTTCCATTGGCTGGAATTAACGCGTTGTTCGAGTCGTGTTCCGTCGGTTCCGGTCAGAAACTTAGAAAAAGCACCTTC
Source organism: Chryseobacterium gotjawalense (assembly GCF_030012525.1). Taxonomy (NCBI): domain Bacteria; kingdom Pseudomonadati; phylum Bacteroidota; class Flavobacteriia; order Flavobacteriales; family Weeksellaceae; genus Chryseobacterium; species Chryseobacterium gotjawalense. Next base: position 2,134,174 of record NZ_CP124855.1, on the reverse strand, counting down.
CAGCCCGGATTTGGAAATGGCATTATCCATGCCGATGGTTCCTGCTCCAATTTGTGTGGTTGCCAATTCCCGTTTATAATTTCTGTCAACGATAAATCCACCTCTGTTTTTACCTTTTTTGAAAATAGGAAACTGGCGAATGCGGTCATAATCATCAAAATCAAGTCCTTTAACCAAAGAATAATATTGATTTCTGGTTTTTTTCTGCTGATCAAAGCGGTCTCTGAAATAGCTTCTCGGCTTTCCGAACATTTTAGATAAAGAATCGGTTAGAGCTCCGATGTTGTTGGAATAAACCGTGTCTTTAATTATTTTAAAATCAATATAAACGTCATACCGCATAACCGTAGTGGCGAGGATTGAACCATCAGAAGCGTAGAGATTTCCGCGGGCAGCTTTTAAAGTGGCCTCACGATAGTTTTTATTGATGTAATCATCTTTAATTTCCTGAACATTAGTGTTTTGTAAAAACAGAATTCTCCCAAGAAACACCACAAACAAAATAAAGGCAAACCCCGCAAAAAGGTAGCCCCATCTCAATGTGTTTGAGCGTTTTTTTTCAAATTCATTTTGTACTGCCATCTAAACTGTCTATTTTTATCAGGATTTTATGGGGATGATTCTCTAATGATAGCAAAGAATCCTGCACCATTTCTTTTCCTAATTCTGATTCTAATTTTACTTTTATGAGTCTGCTTTGGGCAAACGCGTTTCTCGATTTAAACTCTTCTGTCTGTTCTTTTAAAATATTAACGTGTTCGATTTTCGTACTCACTAAGTGATTGCTGTAAATCATAGACATTAATAAGAAGAACACCAACAAAAAATACCTGTAATGAATAGTGACTTCGTCACGGTTCAAAAAATTCCCTTTTATAATATCAATAAAAGTGAGTTTTTTCTGTGGACGGTTTGTTGGTCTTTTTGCCATGACTTGAGGTTGATTGAGTCGAGCCTCCTTTTTATTTTAATTTAATACCTGTTCTTAATTTTGCGCTTCTCGCCCGCGAGTTTTCCTTAATTTCTTCACTATCCGGAACGACTGCTTTGGTCTGCAAAAGATCAAAAGTCTTGTCGTAATTTCCGTAGATGTCTCTTGCCGGTTCGCCTTCGAACATTCCGTTTTTCAAAAATCTTTTGACCAGCCGGTCTTCCAGAGAATGGTAAGAGATGGCGACTAATCTGCCACCGGGTTTCAGCATTCTGTGCGCCTGAACCAGTAATTCTTTAATGACTTCCAGTTCCTGGTTGACTTCAATTCTGATGGCTTGAAAAATCTGGGCAAAAACTTTGTTCTGCTTAAACTGCGGAATGTAACTGAAGAGTTTTTTCAAATCTTCGGTGGTTTCAATGGGTTTCAGTTTTCGGTGATTCACAATTTCCCGTGCTAACTTTCTGGATTCCCGAATTTCACCGTATTGGTATAAAATATCTGCGAGATGCTCTTCCTCATATTCATTAATGACTTTTTTAGCATCCAGAAGTTGCATGACGTTCATTCTCATGTCCAGCGGCGCATTGCTTCTGGTCGAAAAACCTCTTTCAGCTTCGTCGAACTGATGAGAAGAAACGCCGAAATCCGCAAGAATTCCATCCACTTTCGAAACACCGTACATCATCAATGCATTTTCCAAAAACCTGAAATTTTGGTTGATGAGTGTAAACCGAGGATCGTCAATCGTATTTTTGAGGGCATCTAAGTCCTGGTCGAAAGCGTAAAGTTTGCCTTTTTCAGAAAGTCTGCTCAGGATTTCACGCGAGTGACCGCCGCCGCCAAAGGTGCAGTCCACGTAGATGCCGTCTGGATTCGTTACCAAATCATCTACACTTTTTTTCAGCAAAACAGGATTGTGATACATTTTTTTCTTCTAGGTGTTTTAATTTAAATTTCTCTGAACGTTTTACGGTTCTTCGCCGTCGAAACTGATCGTTCCCATCACGTCTTCAGCCAATTTTGCGAAATCTTCTTCTGAAGTGGTGATTACTTTTTCATAGGCCTCTTTGTCCCAGATTTCAAAAAGTTCGCCTGCGCTGGTGATTACGATTTCTTTTCGAAGGTTCGCAAAGAGCGTAAGGTCTTTTGAAATTTGTAAACGTCCCGCATTATCGGGCTCCACGATTTTCACTCCCGCCGTAAACATTCGGATAAAATCTGCATTTTTCTTAATGAAACGGTTGAGTTTGTTGAGTTTGTTCATCAGTTGTTCCCAGCCTTGCATTGGGTAAACTTCCAGGCAGGGTTGAAATACAGCACGTTTGACCACAAAGGAATCGTCGCCAAAGTCCCCCATCTGTTTTACCAGCGAAGAGGGGAGTTTTAGCCGACCTTTGTCGTCTATTCTGCATTCATATGTTCCGATGAAATTCTTCATTTGGGACAAATTTATATAAAAATTTCCAAAAGCTCCCACTTTTTCCCACTTTTTGACTTAATGTTAATAAGTTTTGACTTTATGATTAAAGTATTGATTAAAAAGAAGTTAATAAGTTGTTTTGATTTTTTTTCGCAGAACTTGGTCGTTCGGTGAAAAAATCTTAAATTTAATATATAAATAATGCTAAATAAGTTGGTTTTGGCGTTTAATTTGTATTTTTGCAAACGCTTATAGCGTAATGTTTATGATATTTAAAACTAAAAAGGACAAGAAGTTCGCTTTTATAGAAGCTGGAGATGGTGACCCTGTAATTTTATTACATGGTTTAATGGGTGGATTAAGTAATTTCGATGATACCGTAAATTACTTTTCAGAGAAGGGGTATAAGGTTTTTGTTCCTGTACTTCCTATTTACGATTTGCCCGTTCTGAATACCAATCTTACGACCATCGCGAAGTATGTCGCGAAATTCATCGAAGAAAAAGTGGGCAGAGCATCAACAATTGTGGGAAACTCAATGGGTGGTCACGTAGGTTTAATCCTTGCTTTAGCACGACCTGATCTGGTCGAGAATCTTGTTCTTACCGGCAGTTCCGGTTTATATGAAAAATCTTTCGGAGACAGTTTTCCCAGAAAAAGCGACAAAGATTATATCAGAAAGAAAACTGAAGAAGTTTTTTTTGATCCTAAGGTTGCCACAAACGATTTGGTAGAAGAAGTATTTGCTGTTGTGAACGACAGAATGAAAGGAATAAAAACGGTGATGTTGGCAAGAAGTGCCATCAAACATAATATGTTAAACGATTTGCCGAAAATAAAAATGCCGGTTTGTTTGATTTGGGGAAAGCAAGATAATGTGACGCCGCCGGATGTGGCAATAGATATGCATAATGCATTACCCAATTCTGATTTATATTGGATTGATCAGTGTGGTCACGCCGCAATGATGGAAAGACCACAAGAATTTAATGATCTGTTATATTCGTGGTTACAGAAACAAAAAAAGTAGTTGAATGGAAGTTTATTCTTCCATTTTTTATTTTAGTTATATTTTAAAAGAACTAATTATGGTTATCAAAACAGCGGAATTTGTAAAAAGTAGTGATAGATGGCAGGATTGCCCAGAACCGACCATGCCTGAATATGCATTTATTGGAAGATCAAATGTGGGCAAATCCTCGTTGATCAATGCGCTGATGAATCATAAGTATTTGGCAAAAACTTCCGGAACGCCGGGGAAAACGCAGCTTATTAATCATTTTGTTATTAATGAAAGCTGGTTTCTTACCGATCTTCCGGGTTATGGTTATGCCCGGGTTTCCAAAAGCATGCGGCGGGATTTTGAAAAACTGATTACAAACTATATCCTGAATCGGAAAAATTTAGTTAATCTCTTTATTTTAATTGATTCCCGACATACGCCACAGGCAATCGATATTGAATTTATTGAATGGTGCGGCGAAAACTCAATCCCTTTTTCAATTGTTTTCACCAAAGCAGATAAGTTGAAACCAACCGTAATCGCTAAAAACGTAGAGCATTATAAATCAGAACTGCTGAAAACATGGGAAGATTTGCCGGAAGTCTATGTGACCTCTGCCGAGAAAAAAACGGGTGGTGAAGGAATACTGGATTTTATTACAAAAACAAATGAATTCCTTATGCATAATCACGTTAAATTCTAACGTTTAAATTATTTCTTATCAGAAAATGGAAGATTTCGTTTGGAACATTAAGACTTTTGATCAACTTTCAACGGATGAATTACATCGGATTTTAAAAGCCAGAATCGATGTATTTGTGGTAGAACAAAACTGTCCTTATCCTGAAGTTGACGGTTATGATCCGCAAGCCATCCATCTTTGGGCAGAAAACAATGGTGAAGTTGCGGCCTACTGCAGGATTTTTCCAGCAGGAATAAAATATCCCGAAAGCTCGATAGGTAGGGTTTTGACCAATTATAAATATCGGAAAATGAATCTGGGGAAAACCCTGATGAATTTCGCAGTCAATACTATCGAAGCGAGATACCGCAGAACTTCAATACGAATTTCGGCACAGGATTATCTTCTTGCTTTTTATGCGCAGTTTGGGTTTATCCCGACTGGCAAAAGTTATTTAGAAGATGATATTCCCCACTCTGAAATGCTGCGAATTTAAAGAAAGCAGTATTTATAATCCTATTTCCGATAAAATTCCCAATACCCAAAACAGCGCAATCTTTTACTTAATAGTGAAAGATTAAGGATTTTATCATGCATTTTATTTTGCTATCTGTCAAGTAAAATGAATTTCTTAAATTAGCACCTTAAATAAATTATTAAATGAAAAGAATTTTTTTATTACTCACGTTTATGTTGAGTTTCCTGCAGTTAAAAGCAGATGAGGGGATGTGGCTTTTGAGCATGATCAAAAGACTGAATGGAGTCGATCTTAAAAAAGACGGTTTAAAATTAACACCCGACGAAATCTACTCGGTAAACAATTCTAGTCTGAAAGACGCTATCGTACAGTTCGGTGGAGGTTGTACTGCTGAAATGGTTTCTAAAGAAGGTTTGCTGTTTACCAATCACCACTGTGGTTACGGAAATATTGCAGCACTTTCTACTCCTGAAAAAGACCATTTAACCAATGGTTTCTGGGCAATGAAAAAAAGTGAAGAACTTCCTTCAAAAGGACTTTCGGTAAGATTTATGGTAAGAATGGATGATGTTTCTAAAAGAATCAACGCCAAACTTAATAACAATATGTCTGCTGAGGAAAGAAAAAATATCATCGATGCAGAATATAAATTAATTCAGGCAGAAAACTCCGAAAACGGGAAATATACTGTTGTTGTAAGAGATTTCTATAACGGAAATGAATTCTATTATTTTGTATATCAGGATTTCAAAGATGTCCGTTTGGTAGGTACTCCTCCAAATGCGTTGGGAAAATTCGGTGGCGATACCGATAACTGGGAATGGCCAAGACATACCGTAGATTTTTCAGTATTCAGAGTATATGCTGACGCAAACGGTAATCCTGCAGAATATTCCCCGAGCAATGTTCCAATGAAACCAAAGCATGCGCTGCCTATTTCAATGAAAGGGTATAAGCCTGGAGATTTTGCGATGATTTTAGGATATCCTGGGAGAACCAACCGGTTTTTGACTTCCTACGGTATCGAGCAAATGGTTACCAAAGATTATCCGGCTTATGTAGAAGCGTCTAAAGTTGCCATGGATGTCATGAAAAAATATATGGACAAAGATCAGGCAACCAAGATTGATTATGCTTCTCAATATGCGTCCGTAGCCAATTACTGGAAAAACAGACAGGGAACGATCGATGCGGTCATCAAAAACGGAACGGTTGCAGAAAAACAGGCTTTAGAACAAAAATTCCAGACTTGGGCTTTATTGCCGGAAAATGAAGCAATGTACGGTGGTATTTTGCAGGACATTAAAGCAAACTATGCGCAGATGTCTGATCGTAATGTAGAAAGAAACTATTCTTCACAATTACAGAGAAATGCAAAGTATATCACAATTGCTTACCAATTGGGTTCACTTCTAAATACGTATGCTGACCAGGATGTGGCCGGAAAAGCTGCGATGAAAACCAAGGTAACAGATGCGATTGATAGAGTTTATGATAAATTTAATGTAAAGCTTGAAGGTGAAATGTTAAACTCTATGGTAAATCTTTATCAACAGAGAGCGAATAAAGAAGTTGGTTCTGCTACATTATTTGCAGCTGACGCTAAAAATCTTTCCAACATGGCGTTCTCTTCAATTTTTGCAACCAAAGAATCTGCCCTGAATTTTCTAAACAATCCCGACCGTTTAAAAATCGATGCGGATCCTTTATTGAAATTAGCTAACGGATTCATCACAGACCAAAAATTAAACGGAGACAAATTTGCTAAAGTTGATGACGCTTTTGCAAAAAACAGCAGACTGTTTTTAGACGGTCTTAGAAAATCCCAGCCAGAAACTGCTTTCTATCCAGATGCCAACTCTACTATGAGATTAACGACCGGTAAGGTTACTACTCTGCCAGAAAGAGCTGATAGAAATTATGCAGGAATCAAAGAAAAAAATAACTACTATACCGAAATCAACGGAATGGTAGCGAAGTATAAAAAAGGAGATGAAGAATTTGATCTGCCTCAAAGATTCCTTGATCTGGTGAAGAAAAAAGATTTCGGTCAGTACAAAGATAAAAAAGGCTTTATGCCGGTGAATTTCCTAACAGATAACGACATCACAGGCGGAAACTCAGGTTCTCCAGTTCTTGATGGTCAGGGTAATTTGCTTGGTTTAGCGTTCGACGGAAATAGCGAAGCGCTGAGTGGAGATATTATCTTCGATAAAAAATGGCAGAAAACCATTAATGTCGATATCAGAATGGTCCTCTGGACGATTGAAAAATACGGAAAAGCAGGTCACTTAATCAGTGAATTGACTTTGGTGAAATAACTTTTTTTTAAAATTGTTAAAGACCGCTGGAAATGATCCGGCGGTCTTTTTTTTTATTAATGGGAACTCGTACAACTTACAATCATCATTGGCGATATTACGGTTCCAAACAGACATTGCGTGAGTGAAGCTGTAGATTTGACCAAGTCGAACTGCTTTGCGTCTTTGAATGTCTTTAAAAAGGATTAAAGCAGGGTGTTTGTCAAAAACATTTGAGGCCCTTGCGTTAAAAACTATATTATGACCGAAAAACTGTTATACAATTATATTTTTAGAAAAAATAAAAGCGAAGATTAATTTCTTCGCTTTATTTATCAGTCAACTTCGGGTCTCAGCATTCCCAGTTCGCCATAATGCTTTTTGAATTTGGCAATCTTCGGTCCTACGACCGCGCTACAATAAGGTTGCGTAGGATTCGCTTCATAATAGCCCTGATGGTATTGTTCAGCAGGCCAAAATTTTTCAAGTTTCGTAATCTCAGTTACGTATTTTCCGCTGTATTTTCCGGAAGCTTCAGATTTTTTCATGGCTTCCTCTGCTTTAGCTTTCTCGGCGTCGTCTTTATAGAAAATCACGGAGCGGTACTGGGTCCCTATATCATTTCCCTGTCTGTTCAAAGTAGTGGGATCGTGCAGGAAAAAGAAAACATCCATTAACTGTTCATAAGAGATGATTTTTGGATCATAAGCGATTTGTACTACTTCTGCATGACCCGTTTCTCCCGTACAGACTTCTTCATAGGTAGGGTTTTCTTTATGACCGCCGGAGTAACCGGAAATTACTTTATCTACACCTTTTAGTAAATTGAAACAACTTTCAACGCACCAAAAACATCCGCCACCAAAAGTGACGTATTCTAAATTTTGTTTGTCCATTTTTTTGTTATTTGTAACCAACTTTTTATTTTCCTGACCATTACAGGAAATTAAAAAAATACTGATAATAAGAATTAATAATTTTTTCATTGTGATAAAACTGATTTTTATTTTTAATCATATACGATAAAAACAGTTATTAGTTTTTTCACGAAAACCATGCCAGTCACTTCTCCCAAACCAAAGCACTTGCGCCAAGGATGGCAGCATCTGCTTCGTCAAGTTCGCTGAAAACCAGTTTCACTTTGTTTCTGAATATAGGGAACAGGTTTCTTTCCATGTGAAGTTTGGTTGGTTTCATAATAAAATCGCCTGCTTTGATTACACCGCCAAAAAGTAAAATAGCTTCAGGTGAAGAAAACATCACGAAATTAGCCAAAGCTTCTCCTAGTTTTTGTCCGGTATAACGGAAAACTTCAATGGCTACAGGATCTCCTTGTGTGGCACATTCAAATACAATTTTAGAATTCACTTCTTCTTCCGGATAATCATTGAGCATTGAATTCGGGAATTCTGCGCGCATTTTTTTTGCGGTAATGGTGATTCCGGTTGCAGAGGCATACGCTTCCAGGGAACCTTCAGAACCGGTGCTCCAGTGTTTTCTGCCACCTGGTTTTACAATGGTATGGCCCAGTTCTCCGGCGAAACCGTCGTGTCCGTAAATTAATTTCCCGTTCGAAATAATTCCGCTTCCCACACCCGTTCCTAGGGTCATCATGATGAAATCTTTCATTCCTCTGGCTGCACCAAACATCATTTCACCTAAGGCGGCAGCATTGGCATCATTGGTCATTTTGCAGGGAACGTCAAATTTATCGGTCATCATCTTTGCAAAAGGCACAATTCCTTTCCAGTGGAGATTTGGTGCCTGTTCGATGGTTCCGGTGAAATAATTGGCATTGGGTGCGCCCACTCCGATTCCATCGAACTGTCTTTGGCCACAATGCTTCATTATTAAAGGGGAAACTTTATCATATAAGGCATTTATAAAATCCTCTACTTCGGGATATTCCTCGGTTTTAAGACTTCCTTTTTCTAAAATTTCGCCGCGGTGATTGACGAGTCCGTATTTTGTATTGGTTCCGCCAATATCAACGCCGAGTGCTACTTGCTTGGATAGGTCTATTAATGCCATTAATGAAATTATTTAATCATTAAAATTACAAAAAATATTAGAACTGTTGCTAAAAAAGAACACTAATGGTGGATCGTTGTGAAATGAAATGCAGACTGGGATTGCTGCTTATGTTGCTGATGGATTGAAAGTTACTTGGTAGGTGTTCGGTTTCAGTTGATATTTGTCATGAATTTTTGGTATAAACTTTTCAAAAAAATAATCTTTTGATTGATGAGTTGGTGGGTATTTTTCCAAGTTGGACTTTGTTTTAAAAAAGAAAATCCCAAAGTAAAATTTCACTTTGGGATTTTTTATTGAATAGTATTATTTTTCCTAAGCTGGGATTTCTCCTTTGTATAAGAATGATACGATTTCTTTGTTGACTCTTTCTACCATTTCGGTGAAAAGATAAAAAGATTCCTGTTTGTAAATCACCAATGGATCTTTTTGTTCGTAAACCGCACCTTGTGAAGAACGTCTTAAATCATCCATTTCGCGTAAGTGTAATTTCCAGTTTTCATCGATGATAGCAAGAGAAATATTTTTCTCGAAATCATTGATCAAAGAATCACAATGGGTATCATGAGCTTCTTTTAAATCGGTAACGATGGTCATTGTTTTCGTACCGTCGGTGAAAGGAACCTGAATCATTTTGAACATTGAACCCTGGTTTTGGAACACATTCTCGATAATTGGGAATGATTTTTCTTTCAACAGATTCAACTTCATTTGGTAATCTTCGGTTGCCGCTTTGAAAAGAATATTGGTCAATTCCGGAACCTGTTTCGTTTTGAATTCACTCTCGGTAACCGGAGTTTCCATGGTGAAATATTTAATGATTTCGTATTCGAACTCTTTATAATCTCCTTCCAGTTTTCCTTGGGTAACGATCGATTGTGACACGTCATAGATCATGTTTGAAATATCATATTTCAGGTGATCACCGAATAAGGCGTTCTTTCTTCTTTTGTAAATAACGTCACGCTGTTTGTTCATCACGTCGTCATATTCCAAAAGTTTTTTTCGGATACCGAAGTTGTTCTCTTCTACTTTTTTCTGTGCTCTTTCGATGGATTTAGAAATCATTCCGTGCTGAATTACTTCCCCTTCTTTATGACCCATTCTGTCCATCATTTTCGCGATTCTTTCTGAACCGAAAAGACGCATCAAATTGTCTTCTAAAGAAACATAGAACTGTGAACTTCCCGGATCTCCCTGTCTTCCGGCACGACCTCTCAGCTGTCTGTCAACACGTCTTGAGTCATGTCTTTCGGTACCGATAATTGCCAGACCGCCATTTTTCTTGACTTCGCCCTGCAATTTAATATCCGTTCCTCTACCTGCCATGTTGGTTGCAATAGTTACCACACCAGGACCACCTGCCATTGCGACGATTTCTGCTTCTCTGGCGTGAAGTTTTGCATTCAGCACATTATGCTGAATTTTTCTCAATTGTAAAGCTTTCGATAATAACTGAGAAATTTCTACGGACGTTGTTCCCACCAAAACCGGTCTACCGGCGGCAGTTAATTTTTCAACTTCTTCAATTACTGCGTTGTATTTTTCACGGTTTGTTTTATAAACCAAATCCTGTCTGTCATCTCTTTGAATGGGTCTGTTGGTAGGAATTACCACTACATCCAGTTTGTAAATTTCCCAAAGTTCGCCTGCTTCAGTTTCTGCTGTACCCGTCATTCCTGCGAGTTTGTTGTACATTCTGAAATAATTCTGAAGAGTAATGGTCGCAAAGGTTTGTGTTGCGGCTTCAATTTTTACATTTTCTTTCGCTTCAATCGCCTGGTGAAGTCCGTCAGAATAACGTCTTCCTTCCATAATACGGCCGGTTTGTTCATCCACGATTTTCACCTCACCGTCGATGACCACATATTCATCATCTTTTTCAAATAAGGTGTACGCTTTCAGCAACTGGCTTAAGGTGTGAACTCTTTCTGATTTTACCGCAAATTCACTGAATACTTTTTCTTTGGCCTCAAATTCTTCTTCTTTGCTTAAATTCTTTGCTTCGATTTCAGCAATCTCAGTTCCGATATCATTCAGGACGAAGAAATCTTTATCTTCATTTCCGGCAGACATATATTCCACGCCTTTGTCGGTAAGATCAATCTGATTGTTTTTTTCGTCGATGACGAAGTATAAATCTTTATCGGCAATCGGCATATCTTTATTATTGTCCTGCATATATTGTCCTTCAACTTTTTGAAGAAGTGATTTATGCCCACTTTCTGAAAGATATTTAATCAGCTGTCGGTTTTTAGGTAAACCTCTGTATGCCTGAAGAAGTTTGAATCCTCCTTCTTTGGTATTTCCGTTAGCGATCAGTTTTTTAGCTTCGTGGAAAATGGCACTTACCGTTTTTTTCTGAATTTCAACAATACGGTCAACAGATGGTTTCAAAGTATCAAATTCCTGTCTGTCTCCCTGTGGAACCGGACCGGAAATAATTAATGGTGTTCTCGCATCGTCTACTAATACTGAATCTACCTCATCGACAATGGCAAAGTTTAACTCTCCCTGTACCAGTTCGGAAGGGGAAGTCACCATATTGTCTCTCAAATAGTCAAAACCAAATTCGTTATTGGTTCCGTAAGTGATGCTTGATTGATATGCTTTTCTTCTGGCGTCTGAGTTTGGCTGGTGATTATCAATACAGTCGATGGTCATCCCATGGAACTGATAAATAGGTCCCATCCAAAGGGAGTCTCTTTTCGCCAGATAATCATTTACTGTTACTACGTGAACTCCTCTTCCGGGAAGAGCATTCAGGTAAATCGGTAATGTTCCCACCAGGGTTTTACCTTCACCGGTGGCCATCTCTGCAATTTTACCGCTGTGCAATACCACACCACCGATGAATTGTACATCGTAGTGGACCATATCCCAAACGATAGGAGTTCCTGCTGCATCCCAATGGTTTTTCCAGACTGCGGTGTCGCCGTCTAAGTCAACGAAATCTTTCGTTGCTGCAAACTCCCGGTCCAGATCGGTTGCCGTAACGCGGATTTCTCCGTTCTGGGCCAATCTGCGGGCAGTTTCTTTGATGAGTGCAAAAGCTTCTGGAAGAATTTCGTTAAGAATTTTTTCTTCGACTTGGTAAGAATCTTTCTTTATGGTTTCGATTTTGGAAAAAAGCGATTCTTTCTCATCAACGTTTGTAGAATTCTTGATCTGTTCTTTGGTTTCCTCAATCTGCGTGGTAAAACCGGCAGTTGCAGTTTTTAATTTTTCTTTAAATTCGGCAGTTTTCGCTCGTAAACCATCATCAGTTAATTCCTGAATTTTCGGCTCTACTGCTTTTATTTTATTTAAAACTTTTTTTACTTCCTTGAGGTCAGTCACATTTTTGTCACCAAGAAAACCTTTAAGAACATTGTCTATAAATCCCATAGTATTTGCTTTCGGCTCAATGCGTGGGAACACGCGGCCATTTTAAAAATTTTAATTTTTAGAATTTTTCTAAAATAGAAAAGTCGATTGCCGAAAACGACGATCGACTGTGTTTTTTAATATTCATCTTCATTCCAAAGATAATCATCATCGGTAGGATAATCGCTCCATACCTCCTCAATCGAGTCATAGATTTCCCCTTCATCTTCGATGGCTTGAAGATTTTCTACCACTTCCATTGGTGCACCTGTTCTAATTGCATAATCAATAAGTTCCGCCTTTGTCATAGGCCAAGGTGCGTCGCTTAAATAAGAAGCTAATTCTAATGTCCAATACATATAATATAATTTTTTGCAAAAGTATAAAAATCATTGACATAAAAATATTTTTGTCTCTGATTTTCAACAAACTTTGATTAATATTTATTTTTTTCAGGAAGCATTTCTCAAAAACCATTCCACAAACTTTTTTATGCCATTTTGGAAATGAGTTCTTGGCTGATAACCGATTAAAGTTTTGGCTTTTTCAATATCCGCACTCGTTTTTATCACATCGCCGGGTTGCATTGGCAGATTTTTTTTCAGTGCTTTCTTTTCTAGTTCATTTTCAATTGCGGTCACCATTTCATCCAGGGAAATCACTTCACTTTCACCCAAATTGATGATTTCGTAAACATGATCGTGCGTTTCAATATACACAATTGATTTCTGAATGCCTTCAATGATGTCTTCAATGAAAGTATAATCTCTTGCGGTAGAGCCATCTCCATAAAAAGGGATTTCTTTGTCTTCGGATATGAGTTTGGTGAATTTATGAATCGCAAGATCAGGCCTTTGTCGGGGGCCGTAAACGGTAAAAAACCGCAGATGAATGATATCAATTCCATAAAGATGATGATAAACATGTCCTAAAATCTCAACACATTTTTTCGTGGCAGCGTAAGGCGAAATAGGTTTCTCTACAGCATCTTCTTCTGAAAAAGGCGTTTTTTCATTATTCCCGTAAACACTCGAACTTGAAGCGTTGATGAATTTTTTAATTTTAAAATCTTTGCACAACTCCCAAAGATTCATGGTTCCTTTGATATTCACTTCCTCATACTCAAGCGGCCGCTCGATCGAAGGACGAACGCCTGCTAAAGCTGCAAGATGAATCACGATATCAATTTTATGCTTTTGAAAAATTTTCTCTAATCCTTCTTTATCTCTAATGTCCTGATAATATAGCTGATAATTTTTTGATGAGGTTTCAAAAATTAATTTCTGAACGTCCAGTTCTTTTTCATGGAAGGTAAACTCTAGCATTTCTCCAACGGATTCCAGCGTATTTTTGATTTTAATCTTGTAATCATAAAAATCATCAAAGTTGTCAACATTAATGACAGAATGTCCATTTTTTAATAAGTGCTCGATCAAATGAGAACCTATAAATCCCGAGCCGCCTGTTATGATGTAATTCATGGTGTGTTTTTAAAACGCTAAGATAGGGATTTAATAAAAAAATTCAATCCTGAAGCGTACGGATTTGCGTAATTTTTTTAAGAGTCATATTGTACTTCATTGTTGCTGATTAAAACGGATTAAGTGGTTCATTTTGTATGATTTAACGCATAGTATTTTATTGGCGTTTTCCGTAATATTGTGTAATAAAACCAAAGTTATGAAACAAATGATTGTTAAGTATCCGTTAGTGATGATGGTGGCATTTCTGCTTGTTGTCTCGTGTAATAAAAAAGAAACCGTAACTGCGGCGGCTGAAAATCCTGAAGTGGTAATGCCCGCTTCAGATTCATTGTTGCATAATGATTCTACCGATTTGAGTTATGATTCTGCCACCGTGAAAACGGCAGTTGGCGTGAAGGATGAGGAGCAAAATGCGGTCAAAGATGAAAAAGCAGATGCCGAAAAACTGAAAAAAGACGAAGAACACGAGAAGTAGTTTTTCTCTTTTAAAAACTTAAAAGACATCCTAATCCAGGATGTTTTTTTATATTTGGCTCTAAATATTTAATCATGAAATTCTCCGGACAGATTCTTAAAATGGCCACTCAAAATGGTCAGCCAATTCAGTATTTCCTTAACCTGTCGAATGATTTAATTAATATGAATCAGTTGATCGGTAAGAATATTAAATTGAAACATATCGGTTACGAGTGTGTAAGTTGCGACAATGACGAGAAAATCTACCGGATGGGTTTCTGCAAAAAATGTTTTTTCGAAAGCCCTTTTGCCAGCGAGACGATTATTCGGCCGGAACTGTCTACGGCGCATTTGGGAATTGGCGAACGGAATTTAGAAGTTGAGGAATCGATTCAGCTAAAACCGCATATCGTTTATCTGGCTTACACTGGCGATGTGAAAGTGGGCGTAACAAGAGCGTCGCAAATCCCCACGAGATGGATCGATCAGGGTGCAACATTCGCACTTCCGATTGCAAAAACAGAAAACCGCTACGAAGCCGGCATGATTGAAGTGGCAATGAAAGAACATCTTGCCGATAAAACCAACTGGCGCAAAATGCTGGAAGATGATTATGAAGATGATTTGGATCTAGCTGACTTCCGCGAGAAAATAAAAAACCATTTCCCCGAAGATTTCAAAAATTTCTATTCCGGTGAAGAAGAAATTGTAAAACTCGATTTTCCGTATGAAGCACCAGAAAAAATCACGTCTTTTACTTTAGATAAAAATCCGGAATTTGAAGGGATTCTAAAAGGAATTAAAGGACAGTATCTTGCTTTCGAAGGTGGGAAATTTATTAATATCAGAGGTCATGAAGGGTATGTGATTGAGATGGAGATATGAATTCTGCCTGATAATCAGTGATTTTAAAGAAGTGAAAATGGTTCTATAATTGTATCTTCGGTTCCATGAAGAATAAAAAATTTAGAATTTTTTCAATCATCCTGGGGATTCTGCTTTTGCTTTTTCTCTCCATCAATTTTGGGTTGAACTTGTGGCTCAGAAGCAATCTGCCAGGTTACATCAAAAAGAATTCTGAATATATTATTACTTATAAGACACTGGATGTCGAGTTAGAAACCGGAAATATTTTTGCCACCGGAATTACCATCAATAATCAAAATCCGGATCGTACCGACAAAGTTGGATTGCAGGGGACGGTCGATACGTTATCGGTTTCAAGATTAGGGATTTTTGATCTGATTTTTAATAAAAGTGTTTCTATCGATAATTTAATACTTAAAAATCCAAAACTCAATATCAATCTCCCGAAACCGATTGATGAAAAAACGGGGGAAAAAGCAAATCCTGTTCAGTTTAAAAATATCAATATCAGTCGTGGAAATATTCAGATTTTCCGGCATACCAAACAGAAATTGCTGTCCGTAAAAGATTTGACTTTGATGGTTCAAAATCTTCAAATGACCGAAAAATCCCTCGGCGATCAATTACCCATTGCTTTTGAAAAGTACCATCTTACAGGAAAAAACTTCTTTTTCCGTCCTGATAATTTGTACGCGTTTACCGCAGAATCGATTTCGACGGAAGATGGGCAAATGAACGTGAAAAAGTTCGCCATGATTCCGCTTTTATCCTATCAGAATTTTCTGAAATATTATCCCAAAAAACGAAATCTATTTGACATTAAAGCTGCTGAAATGAGTTTTAAAGATTTCATTATTAAAGATAATAAATGGTCTCTCAGTGATGTGAAATTTGATAATCCGGAAATAACGGTGTTTACGACCCATGTAAAACCAAAGGAGAAGAAGAGAAGTTTTACCAATGAGCTGAATCTGGGAAATGTACTTTTAAATAACGCAAAAATCACGATTCTTAAACCCGGAGAGAATCCTTTATTTGTTGCCGAAAATTTAACAGTGCAAATCAGTCATTTGCAGATGAATGCCGAAACGGTAAAGGGGAAAATTCCTTTTAAATATGAGAATTTTGATATCAAAGGAAAAAACATCAGTTATGTTTCGGACCATGAAAACGTGAAAGTTGCCCATTTATCGGTGAAGCCAAAGTCTGCGGACTTCCAGAATGTTTCGGTAAAGCCAACCGCGGTCAATGCTGATAAAACAAGTCTGGATCTTACCGCAAATCAACTCAATTTTCAAATTAATGACTGGCAATTCATCAATAATAAACTGAAATTAGATGTTCAGAATATTGTAGTCGATCAATTAAACGGAACCATTCGAACTGCCAATAATTCAAAAAAAAAGAAACCCACTTTTGAGGGAGTTCAGTTTCCATTAACGGTGAAAAATGTAGTTTTAAAGAATTCAAATTTGGTTGTGGACCGTAAAAACCAGCCTTTGGTTTTTAAAGAGTTGAACGCCAATTTTCAAAATATCGAAATGAATGCGCAAACCATCAAAGAGGCCATTCCTTTTAAAACCGGGAATTACAATTTGACGACCAGGAACTTTAATTATAAAACTAAATTCTATAATCTGACGGCTTCACTTTTAAAATTGAATAAAAATGCGGTTCAGATTTCTAATTTTGCGATGAAACCTACCGTTTCACGGGCACAATTTATACGAATGATTCCGTCTGAAAAGGATTTGTATGATATTGCGGTCAGTAAAATCAGCGCAAATGGAACGTGGGATTTGATTTCGGAAAACCAATATCTCAATCTGGAAAATGTTGCTCTTAATAATGTAAATGCCAATATTTTCCGGAGTAAAATTCCCAAAGATGATTTAACCGAAAAGCCGATGTATTCTGAATTATTGAGATCAATTAAGTTTCCTCTTTTCATTAATAATTTAGATATTGTAAACTCACTTTTGGTGTACGAAGAAGACACCAAAAAAAGTGACGGGCCTGGAAAACTTATTTTCAGTGATTTCAATATGAATGTGAAAAACCTGAATTCAGCAAAAATGGCAGGAAAACCTACGCAGATTCCGATTTCGGTCAACTGCAGGTTTATGAATGCTTCTCCGATGAATGTCAAATGGAGTTTTGATACGGCAAATACGAACGATGCTTTCGCAATTTCGGGGAATATTGCAGATCTGCCGGCATCCAGAATTAATCCGTTTATTGAGCCTTATCTGAAAATCCAGGCAACCGGCTTGATCTCTGATCTGATTTTCGATTTTAAAGGAACGAAGCAAGGCATTCAGGGAACCTTGAAAATGGTTCATCAGAATTTAAAAGTTTCTATCCTGAAACCAACCGGCGATAAAAATAAACTTCTTTCGGCGGTGGCTAATATTTTTGTAAAATCAAATTCCGGAAATTATCCAGCGTCAGTAGAAGTCGAAGGGGTAGAACGGGATAAAACGAAATCCTTTTTCAATATGTTATGGCGCGGGATAGAACAGGGTTTAAAGAAAACCTTAATCGGCAAAAATGCGCCTAAAACAGAACAGTCGATAAAAAATACAGTCGGCAATACCAAATCTGCTTTGGAACAAAATAAAACCGAACTGAAAGAAACGAAAGCAGAAGTGAAGGAAAAACTTAACAACGTTAAAGGAAAAGTTCAGGAAAAGAAAGAAGTTGTGAAGGAGAAGGGCATTTTCAAAAACCTGTTCAAAAAGAATTCTTCTTCTAATTAAATGGGGACGGATTTTCTATTGATCAATATTGTGTATCTCATTTTCCTGTACAGGTACTTTTCGTAAGAAATCGGCGAATTCCTCACCGCTATAATTGCTTTCGCCACCGTAGGAATCCAGTATCGTTGATAATTCACCTTCTTTGTCTTCGATCAGATATAACACTGCATTGTCATCTGCGCTGCTGTCTCCTTCGAACCGGTAAGACTTCACGATGCAGAGGTCTTCAGGTTGATAAAGTTTTTCATCTTTTCCCAAAACCAGTTGTTTTTGAGAATTCATTGTGATTTCTTTGGTGATTCCCCGTTGTCTGAGAATATTGAGCACTTCGGAAAGTGTTTTTAAATTGTGATCTGACATGATATGGTATTTGATTTTAAAGCAACAAAAAAAGTACCATCACTTAAAACCAGGACTTGCGGGGGTTTTCAGGATTAGAAAAAAGAAAACAAAAAAAAGAAGAAGTTTCCGAGACTTACAAGAAACAAAAAAAACGCTGTTAATCAATGATTAACAGCGTTTAAAGTACCTCGGACGGGACTTGAACCCGTACATCCTTACGGACACAGGATTTTAAGTCCTGCGTGTCTACCAATTCCACCACCAAGGCAAGTGGAGCGAAAAACGGGATTCGAACCCGCGACCCCGACCTTGGCAAGGTCGTGCTCTACCAGCTGAGCTATTTTCGCAATTTCTTGAAAAAATCCTCAGAAATTTTCGTGCGGATGAAGGGACTCGAACCCCCACGCCTCACAGCACCAGATCCTAAGTCTGGCATGGCTACCAATTACATCACATCCGCTAAATGAACACTGTTCTTTTTTTTGTGAGTGCAAATATAAAAGATTTTTTCTTTCTAAACCAAACTATTTTTTAAAAAATTTAATTTTTTCGAAAATACACCCAGAACTTTCTTTTTAGATTCCTTTTTATTACTTTTACCGCTTTAACGAATTTATATCATGGAATTACAAGGAACAGTAAAGAAAATAACTGAAGTTCAGACGTTTGCGAGCGGATTTCAGAAAAGAGAAATGGTTTTAACAACCGAAGAGCAGTATCCGCAACCCATTAATATCGAATTTCTTCAAGAAAAAGGAGATTTACTTAATCCCTTGAAAGAAGGTGATAAAGTGAAAGTTTCTATCAATATTAGAGGGAGAGAGTGGACTTCACCACAAGGAGAAGTGAAATATTTCAACTCAATCACAGGCTGGAAAGTTGAAAACTTAGAATCAGCTGGTGGTTTTGAACCAACTCAGGCAACACCATCTGCAACTAAACCTGCGGAAGGAAAAGGCGTTTTTGAAGAAGACGAAGACGATTTGCCGTTTTAATATTGAAATTTTATAAATCCTGCTTTTTTGGCAGGATTTAATTTTCAGATGATTCTCCTAGATCCCAATGAAATTTCTTTTCCTGATCCCGCTTTGTTGGAGTCAGAATCCGGAATCATGGCCATGGGTGGCGATCTGTCGCCTCAGAGGTTGTATTTCGCTTATCAGCTCGGGCTGTTTCCGTGGTATAATCCGGGCGAAGAAATCCTTTGGTGGTGTCCCGATCCAAGATTCGTGCTTTTTCCCCAAGATTTAAAAATTTCTAAATCGATGAAAAAGATTTTGCGCGATGAGGTTTTTACTTTTACCACAAATACATGTTTTCGCGAAGTCATGGAAGAATGCAAAAATACTTTTAGAAAAGATCAGGACGGAACCTGGATTTCAGAGGAGTTAATCGATTCTTTTGTAGAGCTTCAGGAAAATGGGATCGCAAAAAGTATTGAAGTTTGGCAAAATGATCAGTTAGTCGGTGGATTCTACGGCCTGCAGATCGGGAAAATATTCTGTGGCGAAAGCATGTTTGCGAAAGTGAGCAACGCTTCGAAAGCGGGATTTATTCATTTTATTCAAAGTCAGAAAGAAAACCTGGAATTGATCGACTGTCAGATTTATTCCGAACATTTGGAAAGTTTGGGCGCAACCATGATTTCAAAAAAAGACTATTTAAATCTATTAAAAAATCAACAAATATGAATCCTGAAAAAGAAAGATGGGTTTTGCTGATAGTGCTCTCTATCATTTGGGGTTCTTCATTTATTCTTATTAAAAAGTCGCTCGAGCATTTTAATCCTTATGAAGTGGGTGCTTTACGGGTTTTGATCGCCGGAATTCTTTTGCTTCCAATGGCAATAAGTAATATTAAAAAATTTCCCAGAAAACATTTAAAGTGGTTAGTCCTGGCGGCTTTAACCGGGAATTTTATTCCGATGTTTCTTTTTCCGATTGCTGAAACCAAAGTCAGCAGCAGTATTGCAGGAATTGT
This sequence comes from Chryseobacterium gotjawalense, assembly GCF_030012525.1. Taxonomy (NCBI): domain Bacteria; kingdom Pseudomonadati; phylum Bacteroidota; class Flavobacteriia; order Flavobacteriales; family Weeksellaceae; genus Chryseobacterium; species Chryseobacterium gotjawalense. The sequence goes on along the minus strand of NZ_CP124855.1, from coordinate 2,114,072 downwards.
CAATTCGATGATGCCTATTTTTGTGATCATCGTTGGGTTTCTTTTTTGGAAATTTTCAACAACGAAAAGGCAATTAATTGGCGTGGCAATAAGTTTTTCTGGTGCGTGCATTTTAGCGGTTTCTGGCGGAGAAGGTGGAGAGCTGAAATTAATACCTATTATTTTGCTTCTGGTAGCGACTCTGGGTTATGCCATTTCAATGACTACTGTAAAATCTAAACTCCATGAAATACCGGCGAAAATTCTGTCTGCATTTGTGTTTTCCTTTGTGTTAATCGTCCCATCTCTCATTGCGCTTGTATTTGCAGGATTCTTTAATGATCTTCATCCGAACAAAGATTTGTTCATCGGATTGGGCTTTGTGAGTTTGCTTTCGGTTTTTGGAACGGGGCTGGCCATGATGCTGAATTATCGCCTGCTCAATATCTCCACGCCTTTATTTGCTTCTACGGTCACTTTATTAATGCCGGTAGTTGCTGTAATTTGGGGCTTGTTGGATGGGGAAAAGCTGACGGCGATGCAATTTGCAGGGGCACTTATTATCCTTGCTGGACTGATTTTTCTGCGGGCGAGAAGCCCTAAAAAAGAAAAACCGCAAGACCCTGAAGTAGTGCGGTTTTAAATAAATCTAATAAAAAGTAAAAATGAAAGGCGACAAAGATATATAATTAGATTTATACTATCCAAATCTTTTTTTGTAAATTTTAAATTATTTCAAAAAGGATCATTCTCTTTTATTATTTTGCTAAATTTGGCTAATGTTTATCAAAGATTACATTTCTAAAGATTATCCTGCGTTCAATACCAGCGATTCCATAGAAGAAGCCAATGAAGTAGCCAAAGAATTTGGCTATACCCACGTTTTCATCAAGAAGAAAGGGGTTTATCAGGGCGCGTTAAGTCAGCAGTTTCTAGAGGAAAGTCCTGAAGGAACACTGCAGACGCTTGAACATCATTATGAAAAATTTGCCCTGCTTGACGATGGGAATGTTTTAGATTCGATTAAGCTTTTTTATACTTTCAACAGCAATGTCGTTCCGATCATTAATAAATTGGAAAAATACCAGGGCTATCTTTCCTGTGACGACGTTTTCTGCGAGTTTGCAAAATATCCGTTATTCTCAGAGAATGGGGCATTGTTGGTGATTCAAAACAATAAAAGAAACTACTCGATGACTGATATCTGTAAAATCGTGGAATCGAATAACAGTAAGATTTATGGTTGTTATATCAGCGCTTTTGAAGGAGATGATGTACAGATTACTTTAAAAATAAGCAGCGAAAATTTAAGCTCGATTGATGAAACTTTTGAACGCTACGGATACAGCGTGGTTCAGAAATATTATGATGACGAGAAAGAAGAACTGCTGAAAGACCGGTTCGGATTTTTTCAAAAATATATGGAATTTTAAAACAGATGAAACATAATATCCGCTTATTGAAAAGAAATAAAAATCTGTCGGTGTTATATCTGACAAATGAAAAAAGAAGATGAAAGCAGCTATTTATTCCCAGAAAAATGATTTAGATACCTTTTTGTATCTGAGTAAATTTGTATCTGAACTCGAAAAAAGAGGAGTTCAAGCCATTCTGTATGAGGAAATGGCAGATGCAATGCAGTTTTCTAAAATCTTTGAAACCTTTGCCGGTAAACAGGATTTGAAAGAAAAGAAAGTAGATTTGTTTTTTACTTTCGGTGGCGACGGGACCATTGTGAATTCCCTTCTTTTTGTACAGGATTTACTGATTCCGGTTGTGGGCGTCAATACAGGACGACTTGGTTTTCTGGCAAGTTTTACCAAAGAAGAAGTTTTTTTGGAACTCGACGGGATTATCAAAGGAGATATGAAAATCAGTGAACGGTCGGTTATTGAAATTATTTCACCCAATAATTCAATGTTTTTCCCTTACGCATTAAATGATTTAACCATCTCACGAAAAGAAACTACTGCGATGATCACAGTGGAATCTTATATTAATGATGAGTTTCTTAATACTTTTTGGGGTGATGGAATTATCATTTCGACTCCAACGGGATCAACTGCTTATTCGCTGAGTTGTGGTGGTCCCATTATTACACCCAATAACAACACTTTTGTCATTACACCCATTGCTCCCCATAATTTGAATGTTCGCCCGCTCATCGTAAATGATGATGTTGAGATTCTGTTAAAGGTAAAAAGCCGTGTTCCACAATATTCACTGTCACTGGATTCCCGCCTGTTCCACATGGAAACTGATGTAGAAATCATCTTGCGGAAAGCTCATTTTAAAATACTCTTGATTCATCCCACGAATCTTAGTTTTTACGAAACAATCCGTCAGAAACTGCTGTGGGGAAATGACAAAAGAAATTAGATATTCAACTTTAAATACTTAACTTTACTGTTCCAAAATCAGCAAAAAATAAATCTATAAAAATATCAACTATGAGCAAGAAATTTCCGGCAGGAGTTGCCACAGGGCAAATGGTTTCAGACATTTTCCAGTTCGCAAAGGAAAATAAATTTGCACTTCCCGCAGTGAATGTTATTGGTTCCAGCAACGTCAATGCAACGATAGAAACCGCCGCAAAACTGAATTCTCCTGTAATTATTCAGTTTTCTAATGGTGGTGCTGCTTTTAACGCAGGAAAAGGATTGAGCAATGACGGACAAAAAGCCGCAATTTTAGGAGGGATCGCCGGAGCAAAACATATTCATACTTTAGCAGAAGCTTACGGAGCAACCGTTATTTTGCATACCGATCACTGTGCGAAGAAATTATTGCCATGGATAGATGGACTGCTTGATGCGAGTGAAGAGTTTTTTGCCCAAACCGGAAAACCGCTCTATTCTTCTCATATGCTTGATTTATCAGAAGAGCCAATCGAAGAAAATTTGGACATTTCCTGCAAGTACTTCGAGAGAATGGCAAAAATGGGAATGACATTAGAAATCGAATTGGGAATTACCGGTGGCGAAGAAGATGGAGTAGATAATTCGGGGGTAGATTCTTCAAAATTATATACCCAGCCTGATGAAGTTGCTTATGCTTACGAAAGATTAAATGCTATTTCGCCAAACTTTACGATTGCTGCAGCTTTTGGAAATGTTCACGGAGTTTACAAGCCGGGGAATGTAAAATTAACACCGAAGATTCTTGATAATTCTCAGAAATATGTGGAAGAGAAATACGGATTAGGAGCAAAACCAATTAATTTCGTTTTCCACGGTGGATCGGGTTCTTCTTTAGAAGAAATTCGAGAAGCAATCGATTATGGGGTAATTAAAATGAATATCGATACCGATTTACAGTTCGCTTACACGGAAGGAATCCGGGATTTCATGGTCAATAATATCGAATATCTTAGAACCCAAATCGGAAATCCTGACGGTGCTGACAAACCGAACAAAAAATATTATGACCCAAGAGGTTGGGTGAGAAAAGGCGAAGAAACCTTTAGCAAAAGATTGGAGCAGGCATTTGAAGACCTAAACAATATTAATACTTTGTAATTAAATTATTTTAGATATTGTTTTTAAAAGCAATTTGTTTTTATTTGCAATCTGAAATTTATAATCTAAAATTAAACTCAATGGCATTTGACTGGTTTAAAAGGAAAACACAAAACATCACTACTTCTACAGAAGATAAAAAAGACGTTCCCAAAGGACTTTGGCATCAGACCCCAAGTGGAAAGATTGTGGAACATGAAGAACTGAAAGCTAATAATTATGTGTCTCCAGAAGATGGTTTCCACGTGAGAATTGGCAGTAGAGAATTCTTTTCAATTCTTTTTGATGACAACAAATTTACGGAACTCGACGCTGGTGTTGAAAGTGTAGATATGTTGAGTTTCAAAGATACCAAGTCTTACACAGACCGGCTGAAAGAAGTAAAAGCCAAAACGAAATTAACAGACTCAATCAGAAATGCAGTAGGAACTGTTAATGGTGAGAAAATGGTGATTTCCTGTATGGATTTTAGTTTTATCGGTGGATCTTTAGGTTCCGTGATGGGTGAGAAAATCCGTCGTGCAGTTGATTATTGCATTGAACACAAACTCCCGTACATGATTATCTGCCAGTCTGGTGGAGCGAGAATGCAGGAAGCAACCTATTCACTGATGCAGTTGGCAAAAGTACAGGCGAAACTGGCTCAGCTTTCAGAAGCCGGCTTGCTGTACATCGCCTATTTATGTGATCCAACTTTTGGTGGGATTACCGCTTCTTTTGCGATGACCGCTGATATTATTATTGCAGAACCGGGAGCTTTGATCGGTTTCGCCGGTCCTCGTGTGATCCGTGAAACAATAGGAAAAGATTTACCGGAAGGATTCCAGACTTCAGAGTTTCTGCAGGAAAAAGGATTCGTAGATTTCATTGTTAAAAGAACCGAAATCAAAGATAAAGTTTCGAAAACAGTAAGATTGTTAGCGCACGCTTAACACATTTCAATTACTAATAAAATCTCACCTCAATTAAAGGTGGGATTTCTTTTTATGAGAAACATCAAAATAATATTCAACGCTTTAAGATCCTTAAGTTTTACCAAAATTATGAAACTTTTGCGGTTGATTATTGCGCATCCATTATTTTCAATTCTGGGATTTTACGCAACCGTGAGAAGTTTCTCCTTAGCACAAAAACATTTCCCCAAATCCCATGCTACCAATGGAGAAGGAAATGCTTTTCGACATGCGCTCTGGAACTGCCTGATTCTCATGTACTGCTGCAAAATTTCTTCGCCACAAAAAGCTTTGGATTATTGCAGGAAAATGACCGATTTGCACGAAGAACTTTTTCCCAATAAACCACTCGAAACTAAAATGGATCTGCATAACAATCAAGTAGGAATGGATTATTTCATGGAATTGCTTCCAGGCGTTCACCGCCAATTCTTCGAAACGAGTTTTTTCGTGAAAGGACTTATTGAAAAAACCAAAACTGCAAAAGTCCTGAAAAGTTTAGAAGATGATTTTAAAGGCGATCTGGTTTATTTAAAGTAAAAAACCCCGACATCGCCGAGGTTTTAAAGTCAAGTTTCAAAAAGCGGAAGGTTTTATATCTACCGCTTTTTTAATTCCCAATTTTTAAGTTAAAGGAGCGCCAACTTCTAAATCACATCGGTGATGAGGTTCGCCGTGTGCCGGATTATTAGCAGGTTTCGGCCCAGATGCCTGCATTGGTGCAGGTGAAGGCGAAAGCGCAGGTGAAATTGGACTTGTGTTAAAATTATTGTTTGAAGCATTTTGCTGAGGCATTACCTGAGGAGCCGCATTTTGCTGTGGCGCACTGTCGATTGGCGCTCCAACAGGAATCTCGCAACGGTGAAAAGGTTGGCCATGTTCAGGATTCAAGGCGGGTTTTTCACCTGTACTATTTGCAGTAACTGCTGTAGCATCCTGTGAAACCGATTCTCCACTGGCAGAATTTGTATCAGCAACGTTTGTGGAATCATTCATCGGAGTTGCAACTTCAGCAGTTTCTGTTGAAGAGGCAACTTTTTTATCGCACGAATAAAGAATCGCGGCACTTGCTATTAATAATGGCAATATTCTCATGTTTTCTATTTTTTTCAAAAGTATGAAATTTAATTAGAACTTAAAATCAAGGCCGAAATACACATTTGCTCCCATAATCGGTGCATAAACCATTCCTGCATCAAAATAATTCCCGAAAGGATTTTCAGCATCAATAATCGGATTGTTCTGCGTATAACCTAACAGGTTTTCTCCGCCGACATAAGCGCGAATGTTTTTATTAAAATTTCTGGAAATCTGGGCATTAAGAGTAGTGTAACTTTTAGAATATTCCGGTAATCTGTATGCTGAAGGATTCGTATTTAAATTGGGAAGTTTCTGTTTTCCAATCAGCTGAAGCGTTGCATCAACATTCCAGAAAGCACCATTGTCTGTTTTGTCAGTAGAGTAGGAGGTATTAAAGAAACCTCTGTTTTTTGCCATAAAGGGAATTTCTCTTTTTCCTCCAGTAAAATCTGCCTGAACATCATAATACTTATATGCCAATCTCATTTCTAAGTTTTTTGCTGGCGTAAAATCCAACTGAGTTTGAAAACTGTTGGCAAATGATTCTCCTTCCAGATTATAAAAAACGATTTTTTGGGGAGAAATATCTAAATCGGTCAGGACTTGATTTTGAAAATCTGTTCTGAAGAAATCTGCAATCAAAGTCGCTTTTCTGTTAAATAATTTGAATTCCTGCTGCACGCTTGCTCCGTAATTCCAGGCAATTTCAGGTTTCAAATCATAGATTTTTCCACCATTTCCTAAGATTTCAATTTGTCTGTTCGATCCGAAATATTGCTGACTTTCAGCAAAAACATTAGCGGTTCTAAAACCTTTTCCGGCCGAAAGTCTAAGAATTGTTTTAGGCAAAACATCATATTTAAAGTTTAATCTTGGCGTAAACTGCGTTCCTGCCAAATTGTGAAAATCTGTTCTGGCTCCGGCAACCAAAGTGTATTTCAGCCCTGTCAAAGTATATTCGAAAAATAATCCAGGTACGGTTTCCGTTCTTTTATAATTTTGAGTCAGATAATCTTCGTCGTATTTATCGTATAGAAAACTTGCGCCCGTTTTGAATTTATTATTGGTATTTCCGATAATGCTTTCAAAAACCAAATTCGAGTAAAAAGTATTCTGGTTTCCCCAATAATTTCTGTTTCCAAAGAAACTGTCCTGTTGATGTGTCGTAAACTGGTTCATCCAGCCGATACTTTGGTAAGGTTTGCCTTTAAAAATATATCCGGTTTTATTCCAGATTTCGAAACGGGAAAGGTCGATTCCAACCCCATAAGCATTTTGTTGAGAACGGTCGGTTTTCTTGTCAAACGCAGTTTGTCCTCCGAAACGTTCATCTTTCACAAAACTAATTCCGAAATGAGTTCCTAAGCCGGAATGCTCCAAATCATTATAATTTAAAAGATAGGCAGCATTAATTTGATTTCCCGTCGGTTGATCCAGAAAGCCATCATTGTTAGAGTCAATTCTTCCTAAAGTCGCATTGCCATGAAGCAAGAGCGACTGACTCCAATGTTCGTTCAGTTGAGAAGTCGCGGTAATATTGCTCTCTACTCTTCCGTTCGCGTCTGCAAAAAAGTTAATCGCCGTTTCTGGTTTCTCATTTGCTTTTAAAAGTTCGGTATTAATTTGTCCCGTGATACTTTCGTAGCCATTAACCACGGTGCTTCCTCCTTTCGTTAGCTGGATGCCGCCAATCCACCTTCCGGGAATTAAATTCAATCCATAAGGTGCTGCTAAACCACGAATGGAAGGCAAGAGTTCTTTCGTCAACGCAGTGTATTTTTGATCCAAACCTAACATTTTCAATTGCTTGGTTCCGGTAACAGCGTTCGTGAAAGAAACATCAACGGTCGCATTCGTTTCAAAACTTTCCGATAGGTTACAACAGGCGGCTTTCAATAATTCTTTGGTACCGATATTAAAGGTCAAGCCGGTTTCTTTTTTACTTAAAGCCGTTGCATCTGCCAGTTTGATTAACCGGACTTCTTCAATTGATTTATCGAAATGATCAGCATGTTCCGAAAAGTCTTTTTTAGGCGCTGGCGCTTCATCATGGTGAACCAAATCACTTTTCACGCCCAAAGGTAATTCCCGGTCGTACAGGCAGCAGCCGGGAAGATTTTTGTAAGTATCATCTTTCGAAGTGTACCTCTCATTATCATGCCCAACTTCTGCAATCTTTTTTAATATTAAATCCGCTGAAGTTTTTTCAGGATTAAAGTTTAATGTTACAATCTGCGTTTCTGCATCCCAGGTTGCCGAATCTGCACCAGCACTGGCCGCCGCTTTTTCGATTCTCGCTTTGCATGAACTGCAGTTCCCACGAACAAAAAACTGATGATCATTTTTCAAAGGATTCGAAGAAATTTCTTTTTTTAGAAAAGAAGGCGCTCTATCATAATGACAGCAGGAAGGAAGTTTTTCGTAAACCGCATCAGTTGCAGTGAATTTTTCGTTGTCGTGCCCGGCATCTGCGATTTTCTTTAAAATTTGATCAGCCGAAGTTTTGGTTGCATCAAATTCCACTTCCAGCTGCTGAGTATCGGCGTTCCAGTTGGCGGTTTTTGCGCCTGTTTTTTTTGCTGTACTTTCTATTCTTTCTTTGCACATACCGCATTCTCCTTTAACCAGGAAAGTTGATTTTGTGACTGTTTGTGCGTATAAGAATGAAGTGAATATAAGGGAAAATAAGCAAAGACTTTTTATCAAAGTTTTCATTTTTAAAATAAGTTAATTAACATAAAAGGTTGCCAAAAGAACGTTCTTTTGGCTGTAGTCTATTGTGTTAACCTATTTTAGGGGGTTGCCAGATGTTTTGAATATTGGAAGAGAAATAAGAATTCCCATACCCGAAATTAAGGTCCTGAATAAAAAAATGCTTTTTTAAATTTGAATTAAATTCTGATGAAGGATAATTCATTACGAAATGAACTGTGCATGAATGACATTTGTTACAATCATCGCCACAGTTGTTTTTTTTGGAATTGTCTGTGGAGTTTTCAGAATGACAGGTGGTTGGTTTTTTTGTTTTGCAACAATCTTCTTTAGTCGATTTCTGATCGCAGCATTCAACTGTACTTTGAGCATAAAGCATCTGCTTGGGAAGAATAAAAATACTCAATCCCAAAACCATAAAAAATATTTTCAAAGTTCGTGACATGCTTTTGCAAAATTAATAAATTTAATTGACCTGGCCTGATAATCGTTAAATCCTCTTAAGAAAAGTTAAAAACTTACTATTCAATTGTCTGATAATTAATTAATTGTAATTTTGCCAGCGAAAAATCGTTTAACATAATATATAGAATGAAGAAGATCCTTTTACCATTAATAACTGTTTTATTTTTTGCTACCTCTTTTTATAACTTAGAAGACTTAGAGAAAAACCCAACAGAAACTCCTTTAAACACACAGTCACAAAACTTAGTCTTAAAAATAGAGCCGAAGTCTACCGCAAAATATGCGGAAGAAATCTACAGTTCGATCGGTTTCGACAACATCAATCAACTCCAGTCCGAAGTTTTTTCCAAAGCCTTTGTAGGATTTACCAATCTTAAAAAAGAAGGAAAATTAGATGAAGATTCTCATTTATTAACCATTTGCGATTTTTCGTTATCTTCCACAGAGAAGAGACTTTGGGTCATTGATCTGAATGAAAAAAAAGTCCTTTATAACTCTCTGGTTGCTCACGGAAAAAACACAGGTGAAGAATTCGCTCAGAAATTTTCAAATACCGAGAGTTCTTTACAAAGCAGTCTTGGTTTTTTTATTACAGAAAGTACGTATAATGGTTCCAACGGTTATTCGTTGAAACTTTTGGGAATGGATTCGGGCTACAATGATGCAGCTTTCCGACGGGCGATCGTGATGCACGGTGCAGATTATGTGAGCGAAGGTTTTATTAAAAATCAAAAACGAATAGGTAGAAGTTGGGGATGTCCTGCGGTTCCCCGCGCTTTAGCTGAAACGATTATCAATACCATCAAAGGGAAGAACTGTCTTTTCATTTATTATCCCGACCATCAATACCTTTCTAGTTCGAAATGGCTGAAGGCTGAGGAGAATATCTAAAACTTCACAATACAAAAATCCCGGTTAACATTTGCTAACCGGGATTTTTTATGATTTATTTTAATTCAATCGGATTGTTGTTTTTCTTCTGTTCTTCTTTTTGGCGTTCCTCCATTTGCTTTCGCTGATTTGGATCCATTTGAATTCTCATTTGACCACCCATTGAGGCCATGGCTGCCATTGGATCTTTTCTGAACTGATCCTGTTGCTTTTCGAAGGCCGCTCTTTTAATATTTATCGTAGAACCTCTTTGGTCGAAATTCACAACCTCATTAATTTTCTTGGCTTCTTTTAAATCGAAACTGTAATCGCCTTTAGCATCTTCAACTTTAACAATTAAACCGGGCAGTCCGGAAAATTTATAAGGGCCATCCTGAAAAGGAACTTCTGGTGTAAACCAAGCATACCAAGTTCTTCCAGCAAAGTTCGTCTCTGCTTTCTGGGTTTTATATTCTCCAATTGTTGCCGTTTCCGGAAGGATTTTCCAATTCATTGGCCGGTCTTCTTCATAAGCGTACTGATCGCGCAGAATTCTTGCTTTATATAATTTTTTCGCGGTTTTATAATCTTTTTCAATAATGAAGTCCATGTTTGTGCGCAAGCTCTGCATTTGACTTCTGTCAAAATTAAAACTTCCGGTTTGTCTCATCCGTCCCATAATAGAATCTCTTTTCAATCTGTTTTCAGCGTAGAAAATAGAATTTCCTCCCGAAATGTCGAGATTGGCTACTTCGGTTTTTGTGGTACTTCTGTCAGTAGAGTCTGGTTTCATAGTTACCTGATATACAAAACGGTTCGCTTGAGCGAAAATAATTTGGGCAGCTAAGCCCAAGACGAGTACGGCGATTTTTTTCATTCTTAAATAATTTGATTTTTTGATGATAATTAGGGGTGAAAGTTAAATTCCACCGTCTATAACATTGATAGACAAATATACCGAAGCAAATTTGATATTCATTATATTATTAGTAATTTTGCAATCTAAAATGATTCTAAATAAAAACAATGATAAAAGTTAGCGATCTAGCGAAAGAAAAAGCCATTCAGTTAATGACTGAAGACGGTTTCGATCCTTGGGAAGATTATATACGAGTCGGTGTAAAAAGCGGCGGTTGTTCCGGTTTAGAATATGTTCTGAAATTTGATAATATAAAAACAGATTCAGATCAGGTTTTTGAAGATAATGGTATTAAAATCGTTGTCGATAAAAAATCAGTGCTTTATCTAGCAGGAACAATATTAGAATTTTCAGCAGGGTTGAATGGGAAAGGATTTGTATTCAACAATCCCAATGCAAACAGAACTTGCGGTTGCGGTGAGAGTTTCTCGCTGTAAAACACATTTAATTTTCATTAAAAAATGGCAACAAAATATACGGAAGACGATCTTCGGGTCGATCTTGAAAATCAAAAATATGAATACGGGTTTACCACGGATATTGAATATGACGATTTTCCGACGGGTTTGTCCGAAGAAATCGTAAAAATGATTTCTGCGAAAAAAGAAGAACCGGAATGGATGACCGAGTGGCGTTTGGAATCTTACAGAATGTGGCTGAAAATGGAGGAGCCGGAATGGGCCAATGTGAATTACGAAAAAGTTGACTTTCAATCGATTCGATATTATGCTGCACCAACCGTAAAACCTGAATTAGCCAGCCTGGATGAAGTAGATCCGGAATTACTGAAAACTTTCGCTAAACTTGGGATTAACATCGAGGAACAAAAAAGATTATCAGGAGTGGCAATGGATATTGTTATCGATTCAGTTTCTGTAAAAACCACTTTCCAAAAAACTTTAAAAGAAAAAGGAATTATTTTTTGCGCAATTTCTGAAGCCATCAGAGATTATCCGGAATTGGTCCGCAAATATATCGGGAAAGTTGTTCCCAGAGGTGATAACTTTTATGCAGCTTTAAACTCAGCCGTATTTTCAGACGGAAGTTTCTGCTATATTCCAAAAGGCGTCAAATGCCCGATGGAACTTTCCACTTATTTCAGAATTAATAAATCCGGCAGCGGTCAGTTTGAAAGAACTTTGTTAATCGCTGATGAAGGAAGTTACGTTTCTTACCTGGAAGGCTGTACTGCGCCCGCAAGAGATGAAAATCAGCTGCATGCTGCGGTCGTAGAGTTAATTGCAATGGATGATGCCGAAATCAAATATTCTACTGTTCAAAACTGGTATCCTGGAGATTCAGAAGGTAAAGGTGGCGTTTTCAATTTCGTAACCAAACGGGGAATTTGTGAGAAGAACGCAAAAATTTCCTGGACGCAGGTTGAAACCGGTTCTGCTGTAACCTGGAAATATCCGAGCTGTATTTTAAAAGGAGATAACTCTGTTGGAGAATTTTATTCAATTGCGGTAACCAATCATCGCCAGTATGCAGATACCGGAACCAAGATGATTCACATCGGGAAAAATACCAAATCAACCATTATTTCTAAAGGAATCTCAGCCGGAAAATCAAACAACTCTTACCGCGGATTAGTGAAAATGATGCCTTCTGCAAAAGGAGCGCGTAATTTTTCACAATGTGATTCTCTATTAATGGGCAATGAATGTGGCGCACACACTTTCCCTTATATCGAAGTTAAAAATCCGACGGCACAACTCGAGCACGAAGCCACAACTTCAAAAATCGGGGAAGATCAAATCTTCTATTGCAACCAAAGAGGAATTAGTACAGAAAAAGCAATTGCATTGATTGTAAACGGTTTCGGAAAAGAAGTTTTGAATAAGCTACCGATGGAATTTGCGATTGAAGCACAAAAATTATTAGAAATTTCTTTAGAAGGAAGTGTTGGGTAGATTTTTGTAATTTTAAAAAAAAATTAAAGAAAATGGAACTTATTCTGAAGAAAGTAAAGAAAAAAGATTTTGAGGTGATAAAATCGCTTGCAAAAGCTTTGGGTTTTGAAATTGAGCAGAAAGAAGAGAAATCCTACAATCCGGAATTTGTAAAAGAAATTTTGAAAGCCCAAAAAGAAATAAAAGCGGGAGAAGGAATAAAAATGACCATGGAAGAACTTGACGCTTTATGGAAATAATTTTTTCTAGAAAAGCAAAAAGCGATTTGGATTTTTGGCAGAGATCGGGAAATAAATTGGTCCTGAAAAAAATCTCGGAACTTGTCCGTGCTATTCAAGAAAATCCCTTTAAAGGAATTGGAAAACCTGAACCTTTAAAACATAATTTATCAGGAATTTGGTCAAGAAGAATCAACCAGGAACATCGGCTGATTTATCAGATGGCAAACGAAAACACAATAGAAATTTTAAATATATTGTCTTTAAAAGGACATTACGAACAATAATATGTTACAAATCAAAAACTTACACGCTAGAATCCAGGACGGAGCAGAAATCTTAAAAGGAATCAATCTACAAATCAATCCCGGCGAAGTACACGCTATTATGGGGCCAAATGGAGCAGGAAAATCTACTTTAGCTTCAGTTATTGCTGGGAAAGAGGAATATGAAGTTACTGATGGTGAAATTCTTTTCGAAGGAAAAGACATTATCGAAGACGCTCCAGAAGAAAGAGCACACGAAGGAATTTTCCTTTCTTTTCAATATCCCGTAGAAATTCCGGGAGTAACCGTGACCAACTTTATCAAAGCCGCCATCAACGAAAACCGAAAAGCAAAAGGTTTAGAAGCGATGCCGGCAAAAGAAATGTTGGCTTTAGTCAAAGAAAATTCTGAGAAATTAAATATCAAAAGAGATTTCCTGGCCCGTTCACTCAACGAAGGTTTTTCCGGTGGCGAGAAAAAAAGAAATGAAATCTTCCAAATGATGATGTTGAATCCGAAATTAGCGATTCTGGATGAAACCGATTCCGGTTTGGATATTGATGCCTTAAGAATCGTTGCAGACGGCGTAAATTCTTTCAGAAGTGAAGGAAATGCAGTTCTATTGATCACGCATTATCAAAGACTTTTAGATTATATTCAGCCAGATTTTGTACACGTTTTAGCTGACGGAAAAATCATCAAAACCGGTGATAAATCTCTTGCTTTAGAATTGGAAGAAAAAGGATACGATTGGCTGCTTAATTAATTTGAAATTTGATGTTTGAAATTTGAAATTATGCCAACGATAAAAAACTTCGAAGATCTGGAAATTTGGAAAAATCAAGGATTTTTTGTCAAAATATAGACAGGCATGGTCTTAAAAATATCAAATTTCAAAAACATGATCAAAATCAAATCGATCGGTCTTCTGCTTCTGTGATGGATAATATTGCTGAAGGTTTCGAAAGGGAGGGAAACAGAGAATTTGTAAATTTCCTTACCATGTCGAAAGGGTCTGTAGGAGAAGTCCGTTCTCAGTTAATAAGGGCATTTGATCGGAATTATCTGGATGAAAGTACTTTTTTAACTCTTAAAGATGAAGCAGCTAACATGTCGGAAATGCTGTCAGGATTTATTACTTATCTTAAAAATTCGGAACATAAAGGCAATAAATTTAATAGGAATAAAGAAAATGAATGATGTTTGAGCATAAGAATTTCAAATATCAAACTTCAAATATCAAATATAAATAATGGCTCTATTAGAAAATATACAGAATAACCACACCGCTTTTTTAGAAACGCTTCAACACCGTTTTCTGGATGAGACCCGGAATGAAGCACTCAAAAAGTTCTTTCATTACGGTTTTCCCACTAAAAAAGACGAGGAATATAAATACACGAACTTACGGGAAATCACCGAGAAAAATTATAATTTCTTCCCTACAGAAGCACATACGATTTCCAAAGAACAGATTGAGGAACTGCATTTGGGCGAAGAAAATTTCGACTGGATTGTCTTCATTAATGGAAAGTTGCATAAAGAACTGTCCAAAATTACCATTGAAAATGTAGAGTTGCTTTCGTTCAATTATGCACTCAACGATCCAAAACATAAAGACGTTTTCGATCAGTATTTCAATACGATCGCCGACCAAAATTTAGCGTTTACGAATTTGAATACTGCTTATTGCAAGCAAGGATTTTTCTTAAAAGTCCCCAAAAATGTGGTCATCGAAAAACCGATTCACGTTTTCTATATTTCTCAGAACCAGGAAGAAAACACAGTTTACAACACCCGGAATCTATTGATTGCTGAAGAAGGCTCTAAAATCGAAGTCATCGAAAGCCACCATAATTTCGATGAAACTTACGTTTTTACCAATTCTGTGACTGAAATTTTTACGTACCAAAATGCAAAAGCAGATTGGCATAAAGTGCAGAATGACAGCGACACTTCGTACATGATGGATCACACTTTCGCCAAACAGGAACGTGACAGTTTAACGACGGTGAACACTTTCTCTTTCGGCGGAAAATTAGTTCGTAATAACTTGGATTTCATTCATAACGGTGAAAATATCAACTCGTTTATGAACGGAATTACGATCATCGATGGCGAGCAATTGGTGGATCATCATACCGCAGTTCATCACAAAACGCCACATTGCGAGAGTTACCAAAACTACAAAGGAATTTACAAAGGCAAATCTCACGGGGTTTTCAACGGTAAAGTTTTTGTAGATAAAATCGCGCAGAAAACCAATGCTTATCAGCAAAATAATAATATTCTGTTGGATGAAGGAGCATCGGTTGACACCAAACCACAACTCGAAATTTTCGCAGATGATGTGAAATGTTCTCACGGTTGTACAGTCGGTCAATTGAATGAAGACGCTTTGTTTTACCTTCGTGCCCGTGGAATTTCCAAAAAAGAAGCGCAGGCAATGTTATTGTTCGCCTTTGCGAATGACGCAATGGAAAATATCGATATTGAACCACTTAGAGTTAAAATTTCCAAACTTCTGGCAGAGAAATTAGAAGTGGATATGGAGTTTGAAGATATTTATTAGGGCGACAAATTTGACTACGTCGAAAGTTAATTTTTTATTTTTTTTGGCGACTTTTCCGCCTTCCGTTCCCGCTTTTTTAATTATCGGCTTCTGCTTCGCTCAGCCAACAATTAAAAAGAGCTCCACTCAAGTCGGGTCACAACCGGGATTTAAAAATAAAATTGTTTTCTAAACAAAACCATCAATAGAAACGGGCTTCGGCTCGTTTTTTTATGAAAACAAGTGAGTGGCTTTAGCCAAATCAACGGTTTACAAATTTCATTCAATCGTAAATTCAATATTAATATTTTTAAATCCGCACTTTGCTAAGTGGAACCGAAGATTCGACGAAGTCAAACGCCTTTGCGACCGTAATTTTTTAAGTGTATTTGTAGTTTCTTTGCCCATTTGTATTAAAAAACTTTAGTTACAGATCATGTTTTGAAGCAAAAATTAATATCTTTAAGTGATGAATTTAGAACATGTCAAAGACCATCTCAACGCTTACAAACAGCATGATCAGATTTTCGATGCTGCACAATTTCTCATTAATTTCTTCGGATTAGAAAGCGAAAACTTTGCAGGTTTCGGTTTCCGGCCAGAATTGGAACCTGATAAAATGTTGTTGACCACAGAAGGAGTTCTCGGCGAAAAACAAATGGTTATGATTCCCCGAAACCTTTTTGATTTCGATCTGAATTTGGTTGCAAACATGGTTGCTCATGAAATGTTGCACGTTCGTCAGAAAGCGCGGGAAACTTTAGTAGAAGATAAAAATGAAAGAGAATTTCAGTCGTATTACGAAATGCTCTTTCATAAAGAATTTCCACTAGTTCCCGATGTTTCTGATTTTCATAAAAAATTCTTCGGACAAAAAGCTTTGGAATATTATAAAAGAATGGGAGAGAATTCGGATTTACAAAAGAAATATTCCGACAAGAAAATTGAAGTGGAGAATTTAATTAATTCTCTTTAATATTGATGAAAAGATCTGCTATTGACAATAGTTACAATATAGATTCCTTTATTTTCAGCAAAATAAATTAAAGAATTATTCCGGTCTATTTTGCATTTCCTCAAATTATTAATTTTAGATTTAGGGCAAAAAGAGCTGTTTTTAGAAATGTTTTCTGTTAGTATTTCAACTTTATTTTTAAAGTTTATAACCTCTTTAAATGTCCATTTTTCAAATAGATAATCAATCGTATTTCTAAAATTTATTTTGGCAGAATCGGACCAGACAATCTTATTCATTTTTACGCAACTTGATGTAGTTTTCCATTTCCTCCATTACGGATTCGTGTGAATGAGTTCTTCCCATTTTAATATCTTCTATTCCTTTATTAATACTGTTCGTTTCTTCTTCAGAAAGATTTTCGGCCCAATCTTTTTCTTTTTTAAATAAAAGAAAATCAATATAATCTGATAATTCCTCTAATAAATAATCAGGAATATCTTTGATTTTATCAGATAAATTTTGATGCAATGCAGTTTTCATATTTTTAACTTTTTAAAAATCCTTCCAAAATTTCACACGCCGATTTCGGTAAATTAGTTCCCGGTCCGAAAATAAAATCTGCGCCGTTTTCATAAAGGAATTCATAATCCTGTTTAGGAATTACTCCTCCAACAACGATGGTAATATCATCTGCACCCAGTTTTTTTAGTTCTGCCACAACCTGCGGAACAAGAAATTTATGGCCGGCCGCCAAAGAGGAAACGCCCAAAATATGAATGTCGTTTTCTACCGCCTGTTTTGCCACTTCTTCGGGAGTCTGAAATAAAGGTGCAACATCGACATCGAATCCCATATCGGCGAATGCGGTTGCGACTACTTTTGCACCGCGATCATGACCGTCCTGGCCCATTTTTACGACCATAATTCGAGGTCTTCTTCCTTCATGTTGTTCAAATTTCTCTGCTAAAGAAAGTGCTTTTCCGAAATATTCATTTTTGCTTGCATTCATGGCATAAACTCCTTGTATGGTTCTGATATTGGCTTTGTAACGCCCGAAGCTTTCTTCCATTGCATCGCTCATTTCTCCTAAAGTTACTCTTCTTCTTGCCGCTTCAATGCAAATTTCTAAAAGATTTCCTTCTCCGGATTTCGCAGCTTCTTTTAAGGTTTCTAAAATTTCTGTTACCGCTTCAGGATTTCTGTCGTTCTTGATTTGATGCAATCTTTCAATCTGTTTTCTGCGAACTTCGGAATTATCGATATCTAAAATATCCAGTTCCATCTGTTTTTGATTGGATTTAAATGAGTTAACTCCAATAATGAATTCTTCCCCGCTATCAATTTTTGCCTGCTTTTTGGCGGCGGCTTCTTCAATGCGCATTTTCGGAATTCCGGCTTCGATGGCTTTCGTCATTCCACCTTCTTTTTCTACTTCATCAATAAATTTCATCGCTTCCTCAATCATTTTTTGGGTCAGACTTTCCACCAAATGACTTCCCCCCATTGGATCTACAACATCACAAATACCACTTTCCTGCTGTAAAATAATCTGCGTGTTTCGTGCGATTTTCGCGGAATAATCCGTCGGTAAAGCAATCGCTTCATCCAGTGCGTTGGTATGCAAAGACTGTGTTCCACCCAAAGCGGCGGATAAAGCTTCGATAGTGGTTCGCGTAATATTGTTGAAGGGTTCCTGTTCTGTTAAACTCCAACCTGAAGTTTGAGAATGAGTTCTTAAAGCAAGAGATTTAGGATTCTGAGGGTTAAACTGCGTTAATAAATTCGCCCAGATATACCGCGCTGCACGCATTTTTGCAATTTCCATAAAATGGTTCATGCCAACTGCCCAGAAAAAGGATAAGCGTGGGGCAAAATCATCGATTTTCATTCCGGCTTTCATGCCTGTTCTTACATATTCCAGACCATCAGCCAAAGTATAAGCCATTTCCAGAACCGGTGTTGCGCCAGCTTCCTGCATGTGATAACCCGAAATGGAAATCGAATTAAATTTGGGGATATTTTTAGCCGTATATTCAAAAATGTCTGCAATAATTTTCATCGATGGAGTTGGCGGATAAATATAAGTATTCCGAACCATGAACTCCTTTAATATGTCATTCTGAATAGTTCCTGAAAGCTTATCTTGGGAAACTCCCTGTTCTTCTGCAGCTACGATATAAAAAGCCAAAACCGGCAAAACCGCACCGTTCATGGTCATTGAAACCGAAATTTCATCTAATGGAATTTCATTAAACAAAATTTTCATGTCTTCTACAGAATTAATGGCTACACCTGCTTTCCCAACATCTCCTTCAACCCTTGGATGATCAGAATCATAACCGCGATGCGTCGCTAAATCGAACGCAACCGACAAACCTTTTTGTCCGGCAGCGAGATTTTTTTTATAAAATATATTAGATTCTTCCGCCGTAGAAAATCCCGCATATTGGCGGATAGTCCAAGGTTTTTGAACGTACATCGTAGAATATGGTCCCCGCAGATAAGGCGCGATTCCTGCGGAAAATTCTTTTTCGGTTAATGTTTTTGAATCTTTTTCGGTGTATGAAGATTTCATTTCCAAACCGTCTTTTTCGAAAAAATAGGGAACTGTTTGTTCCGGTTTTAAGGAAAAGTCGGGATTTGTGTTTTGTATTTTTTGGCGCATTGTTCTTAGCTTTAGAGGAGGTAAAGTTACGGTTTTTTAAGAAATTTTTCAGGGAGAAAAAATTTCGCAATGTAACTGTTGATTTCGAAGCGTTAACGAATTAAATAAGGTGGGTAACAAAATATTTATTAAATAAAACTTCCAGAAAAATCTGAAAGTTTTATAGATATGTTGAAACTGTGGACGGATTATATTAATAATTATCCTCCTCGCCTTTCATTTTCTCTGCATTCTCCGCCATAATAACGGCATCAATCATTTCCTGAATATCGCCGTTCATGTAAGCATCAAGGTTGTACATTGATTTGTTGATTCTGTGATCGGTAACTCTTCCTTGGGAATAATTATAGGTTTTGATTTTTGCCGAACGGTCACCGGTGGAAACCATTGATTTTCTTTGGGCGGCAACATCACCAACTGCTTTTTGCAATTCGATATCGTATAATTTTGTTCGGAGCATTTCCATGGCCAGTTCACGGTTAGCCAGCTGCGAACGTGCCTGCTGACAAACAACGACCATTCCGGAAGGTTTGTGCGTTAGCTGAACTTTCGTTTCTACTTTATTTACGTTTTGCCCACCTGCGCCACCAGATCGGGAAGTCTGCATTTCAATGTCTGCCGGATTTAATTCAAAATCAACTTCTTCGGCTTCAGGTAAAACTGCGACTGTAATAGCAGAGGTGTGAACTCTTCCTTGCGATTCTGTTTCGGGAACACGCTGTACCCGGTGAACTCCGGATTCAAATTTCATGATACCGTAAACGCCATCATTTCCTTCTACTCTTATAATCAATTCTTTATATCCTTTTGAAGCTTCGCTGGAATCGGTAATTTCGTGTTTCCAACCTTTTGATTTGAAATACATGGCGTAGGCACGATAGACATCTTCTACAAAAATTGCCGCTTCATCACCACCAGTTCCGGCTCTTAATTCAACGATAACGTTTTTGTCATCGGTTGGATCTTTTGGAATTAGAAGGACTTTTAACTGTTCTTCTAATCCTGGGATTTTATCGAGCATTTCGTATTTTTCTACTTTTGCCATTTCGACAAACTCTTTGTCTGAACCGTCGGCGATGATTTCGTCTGATTCTTCAATGGTGTTCAAAGCCTGCATGTATTGGTCGAAAACAGCAACAATTTTCCCCAGGTCGCTGTATTCTTTATTCAGCGTGGAGTATTTTTTCTGGTCAGAAATGATTTCCGGCTGGATGATAAGGTCTGCAACTTCGTTGTAGCGTTGTTTTATGGCTTCGAGTTTGGGTATAAGGGACTTTGACATTTTGGGATTTTTGTAGTTTGCAAAGATAAAGAAAAATGAGCCAAGTAAAAAGAGTAGGTTTCCTAAATAGGATTGCTGAAGAAATGGTTTTTTTAATCAATCGCGTGCAGTTTGGATTCTCACTTAAAATCCCTTTCTTGAGGAGGAAACCTTTGAGTTCACCTGTGGAAATATGAAATGAAAGTTATTGTAGCCCCGGTTGCAGCGGCATCCTTTTACGGAACGAAGTGGAGTAAAAGATACAGCGGAAAACGGGTGGGGTTTTGTAAAACAACGGAATTTTGTAGCTCCTAAAAAAACACCGCGTCCTTCGACAAGTCAATTCACAGCTCTCTGAGAGAGTGGAACCGCACAAAAAAATCAGTTCCTAAAAATAGAAACTGATTGTTATATATGATTTTGCTTTGTGATCGCTTTTCCCGGGATTAATGTGGGAAAGCAATGACATCAACTAGTGATGACCGTCGGTGTGAAGAAATGGACCACGTCCTTTTGGGTTGCTGTAAAGAAGTTCTACTCCTTCCTGCTCGGTCATGATTTTTCTTCTTACTTCTTCTGGATCAAAAGGTTTTGTTTTTCCAAAATATTCTGCCAATCCGACAGTAAGCCAAAGTGGAATGATATATCCGAAAAACATAAAAATACACCAGAATCCGATCAAGAACATACAAACGAAATATATGGTCCAAAGGAACTGGTAGAAAGGCCAAAATGATGATAACAGGATCATTGTAATAGATTTTAGGCAAAAATAGGATAAATTTTGATGTGGACAAAAAATTTGCTCCTGATTTTTGTTATTTTAATTGATAATAAATTTACTTAATGGGCGATTGATTCGAAGAAGTCATTTCCTTTGTCATCCGAAATAATGAACGCCGGGAAATTCTTAATTTCAATTTTCCGCACAGCTTCCATTCCAAGTTCTTCAAAATCAACAATTTCTACGGAGGTGATATTTTCTTTTGCTAAGATTGCTGCCGGTCCGCCAATCGATCCCAGATAGAATCCGCCATATTTGTGACAGGCGTTGGTAACCTCTTTACTTCGGTTTCCTTTGGCGAGCATAATCATGCTTCCTCCATGAGATTGGAATTCGTCTACATAAACATCCATTCTCCCGGCGGTGGTAGGGCCAAAACTTCCGGAGGCCATTCCGGTTGGGGTTTTTGCCGGACCTGCGTAATAAATCGGGTGGTTTTTGAAATAGTCAGGCATCGATTTTCCGCTGTCTAACAATTCTTTGATTTTTG
Source organism: Chryseobacterium gotjawalense (assembly GCF_030012525.1). Classification (NCBI taxonomy): domain Bacteria; kingdom Pseudomonadati; phylum Bacteroidota; class Flavobacteriia; order Flavobacteriales; family Weeksellaceae; genus Chryseobacterium; species Chryseobacterium gotjawalense. Next base: position 2,092,470 of record NZ_CP124855.1, on the reverse strand, counting down.
CGTGAGCAATATCCCGGGCGACGATTAAAGTCCCGTTGAGACTTAGTCGCGTTTTAATTGGATATTTTGATAGTTCCGCTAAGATGTCCGGCATTAGCTGGTTTAGATCGATATTTACTGCTGCTTCCAGGTGCGGTGCTGTTTCCGGTAAAAATCGTTTTGGGTTGGTTTCCAGCTGTTCCAGGAAGATTCCGTCTTTGGTGATTTTTCCTTTGATATTTCTGTCGGCAGAACAGGAAACGCCCATTCCAACCGGACAGGAAGCTGCGTGACGGGGAAGTCGGATCACCCGAACATCGTGGGTTAAGTATTTTCCGCCAAACTGTGCTCCGATGGAACTTTCCTGGCAGATTTTCTGAACTCTTTTCTCCCATTCCAAGTCACGGAATGCCTGTCCGCCCATATTACCTTCAGTCGGAAGATGATCGTAATATCCGGCACTCGCTTTTTTCACTGCTGCTAAATTTGCTTCTGCTGAAGTTCCGCCAATCACCAAAGCCAAATGGTATGGTGGGCAAGCCGCGGTTCCCAGATCCATAATTCTTTCGCGGACAAAAGTGTCCAAAGAATTTTCATTGAGCAAAGATTTCGTTTTCTGATAAAGAAAAGTTTTATTTGCTGAGCCACCGCCTTTTGCTAAAAATAAAAACTTGTATTCGTTTCCAGTTTCGGCATAAATGTCGATTTGAGCGGGAAGATTAGAGCCCGAATTCTTTTCCTCGAACATTGTTAAAGGAACTATTTGGGAATATCTTAGGTTTTTTTCCTGATAGGTATTGTAAATTCCTTTTGAAATCCATTCCGCGTCATCAGCTCCGGTGTAAACGTTTTCACCTTTTTTCGCCACACAGATTGCGGTTCCTGTGTCCTGGCAGGAAGGCAGTGCTCCTTCAATCGCAACTGCAGCATTCTGTAAAAGATTGTAGGCCACAAAACGGTCGTTGTCGGTTGCTTCAGGATCTTCAATAATGTTTCTTAGTTTTTGTAAATGTGCAGAACGCAACATAAAAGAAACGTCTGCCAAAGCGTTTTCTGCAAGAAGTTCTAATCCTTTTGGATCGATATTTAAAATTTCTCTGCCGCCGAGCTGTTCCACGGTTACATATTCAGAGGTGAGTTTTTTATATTGGGTATCGTCTTTTAAGATCGGATAAGGTTCTTGGTAGTGGAATTCCATTTTTTTTGATTTTTTTTGAAGTGTAAAATTAAGGAATTTTAGACTTGTCACGAAACCGGATGTTCAGGATTATTATTAGGGCAATACTTTTTGATTTATTATTCAAAATAAAATCTATGTAAATTCAAAGTATAAAGATAGGCAAGAATTATAATATGCTATTAATCAGTTGTTAATATTATGTAAATTCAAAATAAAAGTTATGTAAATTCAAAATTAAGATTATCTTTGTAGGTAAGTAATGAGGCTATGATTGTAAAAAGAACATTAGAAGACACGATAAGAAAATACATTCAATTGTTTCCTATAATTGCCGTGAATGGGCCCAGACAGTCGGGAAAAACCACTCTTTTGAAATCTGCTTTTCCTGAATATCAATATATTTCTCTTGAGAATCCTGACATTCGAACGATTGCGGAAGCAGACCCTAATTCTTTTCTGGAAAAATATTCAGATAAAATAATTTTTGATGAAGTGCAGCGCACGCCGAAACTTTTTTCTTTTTTACAAACCAAAGTTGATAACGACAAAATTCAAGGACAATATATTCTGTCGGGCTCTCAGAATTTTCATCTTTTGCAGAATATTACCCAAAGTCTGGCGGGAAGAGTAGCGATGTTTAAACTTTTCCCCTTTGATAATCAGGAGCTTTCTGCGGCGGATCTGTTGCCAACCCATTTTGAAACTTTAATTACCAAAGGGTTTTATCCAGCCCTTTTCGACCGCGAAATTCCTTCTGATATTTTTTATCAAAATTATATTGAAACCTATATTCAAAGAGATTTGAGCGAGCTTTTGAATATTCGGGATTTAATGACTTTTCGGAGATTTCTACGGCTTTGTGCTGGAAGAGCAGGACAAATTTTGAACTTGAGTGCTTTGGCAAAAGACTGTGGGATTTCTCAACCAACGGCAAAATCCTGGCTTTCAATCTTGGAAGGCAGTTTTGTTATTTTTTTGCTGGAACCGTATTATGAAAACTTCAATAAAAGAATTATCAAAAGTCCGAAATTGTATTTTTATGACACGGGATTATTGTGTTATCTTCTGAACATTCCAGATGCCGATAAATTCACGGAAAACAGAATGATGGGAAATATTTTTGAAAATTTCATCATTGCAGATCTGCAAAAAGAAAATGCACACCATTATTCGCTGCAGAATTTTTGGTTTTGGAGAGACAGTAATGGGCACGAGGTCGATTTGATAAGTGAGGGAAAAGGCAATTTAAAAATTGCAGAAATAAAATCCACCAAAACGATTAGTGATAAGTTATTTTCGGGACTGCATTATTTTTCGAAAACTTTTCCTTTGAAGATCGATGAGAAATGGTTGATTTATGGAGGCGAAAACTCGATGAAGAAAAACAACATTGAGATTATTTCCTGGAGGAACAATTTTATGTAGATTCAAAATAAAACTTATGTAAATTGAAAATAGATTTATAGTTAAAGATGTAACTTCTTGTTTACTATAGTTATAATTTATGTAAATTCAAAATAAAATCTATGTAAATTCAAAATTGATGTACCGGTTTTTATTCAAATGTAGAATATTACCTTTTAATAAATTTAATCTGTCCTTTTGATTGATATTTAAAATGGTTATAAATCGTTGGATGATTTATAATTGTTTAATTTTAAAGAGCCGGATTTTCAAACCTTTGGAAGAAAAAACGAAATTGAGTAAATAGCCCCGATTGCAACGGCATCCTTTTATGAAACGCAGTGGAATAAAAGATATAGTGGAAAGCGGGACTGAACTTGAAAAACAGAGAAAATACTGTTGCTCCTAAAAAAATAAAACAATGAATTACAGAACAGAAAAAGACACGATGGGCGATGTGCAGGTGCCTGCAGATAAATTTTGGGGCGCGCAAACCGAGCGTTCCAGAAATAATTTTAAAATCGGTCCGGAAGCTTCGATGCCGCATGAAATTATCGAAGCATTTGCGTATCTTAAAAAAGCTGCCGCTTACACGAATGCTGAATTGGGCGTACTTTCTATTGAAAAAAGAGATATGATTGCGAAGGTTTGTGATGAAATTCTAGAAGGTAAACTAAACGGGCAGTTTCCGCTGGTGATTTGGCAAACCGGCTCTGGAACGCAGTCGAACATGAATGTTAATGAGGTGATTTCAAATAAAGCTCAAGTGAATAATGGCGGAACTTTAGGTGAGAAATCTGAAATTCATCCCAACGATGACGTGAATAAATCTCAAAGTTCAAACGATACTTTCCCCACAGCGATGCACGTTGCAGCGTATAAGAAAGTGGTGGAACATACTTTGCCGGCAGTTGAAAAGCTGAGAAATACTTTGCACGAAAAAGCAGAGAATTTCAAAAACATTGTAAAAATCGGCAGAACGCATTTGATGGATGCAACTCCATTGACTCTTGGTCAGGAATTTTCCGGTTATGTGGCGCAGCTAGATTATGCGATGAAAGCGATTACCAATACGTTCGAACATCTGCAGGAAATTGCTTTGGGCGGAACTGCGGTCGGAACGGGATTGAACACACCAAAAGGATATGATGTTTTGGTCGCGAAATATATTTCAGAATTTACCGGACTTTCGTTTGAGACGGCTCCGAATAAATTTGAAGCTTTAGCGGCTCACGACGCGATTGTTGAAAGTCACGGCGCGCTGAAACAGCTTGCGGTAGCGCTTTATAAGATTGCGCAGGATATTCGTTTTCTCGCTTCGGGGCCGAGAAGTGGGATTGGCGAAATTCATATTCCTGAAAATGAACCGGGTTCATCGATTATGCCGGGGAAAGTAAATCCGACGCAGAATGAAGCAATAACCATGGTTTGCGCGCAGGTTTTAGGAAATGATACCACGATTTCTTTTGCCGGAACGCAGGGGAATTTTGAACTCAACGTTTTCAAACCGGTAATGGCGTATAATTTTCTGCAATCTGCGCAATTGTTGGGCGATGCCTGTATTTCTTTCAACGATCACTGTGCTGTCGGAATTGAACCGAATGAACCGAGAATTAAAGAATTGGTAGACAAATCATTAATGTTGGTCACCGCTTTGAATACGCATATCGGTTATGAAAACGCCGCAAAAATTGCAAAAACCGCTCACAAAAACGGAACAACTTTGAAGGAAGAAGCAATCAATTTAGGACTTCTAACTTCTGAACAGTTTGATGAATGGGTGAAACCGGAAGATATGGTTTAAAATAGACGAAGAGATAATAGATGGATAGATAATAGATATGACATCGAAAAGATTAGTTAAAGTTTCTTTTAACATTTTAAAATGTGAAGAGAGTTCCGGAGGAACGACCGATTTCACAGCGTGGGAATTTATTCCCACGCAAATAATAATAACCAATTTTCCATATCAATTTTAAAATAAAAAATTCCGGGCAAATCGCTCGGAATTCTTTGTTGTTTTGGAATGTCAATGAAATTTTATAAGCCAATCCCCAAACCAATGATTAAAGCTTTTTCGTTTTTGATATATCGGTCTTTGAAATAATTACTGAAATCCCGCCTGACGAAAACGCTGATGCGATCATCTTTTAAAACATAGCGATTGATCACCATCCGATACGAATCTGGATGTTGGCCTAAAATTACCAGCGCATTAAAATCAAAATTTATAATCTCGTCCTGAAAATCTTCCGGAACAGACGGTTTAGGCAGCTTTTGCCTAATTTAGATAAAAACTTCCACCGAACTGGTGAAGAAATCTTCCAATTCCTGCAAAGTTTCTGGCGCCGTGATAATATCTTTGACCATCTGACCTTTGTCTAATAAAACGATTCTGTTGCTGACTTCTGTCGTATGCGCTAAATCGTGGCTGGAAATTAAAAAGGTTACCTGTTCTTTCTGCGACCAGTCTTTGATTAATTTTTTAAGTTTAATTTGAGTGGAAGGATCCAGATTGGCAAAAGGTTCGTCGAGAACAATGATTTCCGGCGTGCCGATCAAAGCGCCGACAATTCCGACTTTTTTCTGGTTTCCTTTCGAGAGATCCCGCACGTATTTTTTAGCATTTAAAATTTCACCATTGAAAAAATCCGAAAACTGTTTTAGAAATTCATCAACGCTGGCTTTGTTTTGTCCGCGAAGTTCGCCCAGAAAATAAAAATATTCTTCGGGAGTTAAATAACCGATCAAAAAAGTGTCGTCAATAAAAGCAGAAACTTTCTTTTTCCAGTTTTCATTTTCGTTGACTTTATGGCCGTCGATTTCTATAAAACCTGTCGTAGGCTGAATTAAATCGAGTAGAAGACTGAAAAGCGTTGTTTTCCCGGCACCGTTATTACCGACCAAACCGAAACTTTCGCCTTTCGGAATTTTGAGGTTTTCGATGTGAAGAACTTTTTTGTTGCCGTAAACTTTAGATATATTTTGAATTGAAATCATGGTATGAATATTAATAATTAGTAGAATTTAAACTTTTTTAAAAGCTTCGAGCGTTGAATATTTCTCGGTTTTGTAAACTTTAACAATAATATCGAAGACTTTGTCTCTCAAAATAAAACCGATAATTCCCAAAATGGCCAAACTCCCAACCGCCGGATAAATTCCGAAGAAATATTTGGCAACAGCAAAAACGCCCATTGGTAAAATCATCTGTGGAAGCAGGAGCAGCATAATTTTCATGTTGAAATTATTGCCGCCTGCGCCGAAAGATTTCGCTTTAGAATTAAGGTCGATTGGTTTTTTATTAAAAGCTCCCGCCAATAAAGTGATGTAGGAATTCACTCCCAGATTATACAATCCTGCTGCAAGAACGGTGAGATAAAATTCCCAGCTGATAAAAAGATAAGCCGAAGACAATATAATGGAAATGAAAATTGCCATGACGATCAAAGCCCATTTTGCTTTTAAATACTGTTTGTAAGGAACGTTTTGCGTCATCATCAGCGGATAATAAGAACTGTCCCAACTTGGAACGCGCTGACCGAACATGAGCATAAATCCACCGGTGACAAAGATTCCGGTAAATAACTGCATGAAACTGTTTTCGTAACCTTTTGAAAAGGTCAATAACCCGTAAAATAAAAAGAAGATGCTCATTATTACAGCAGATTTTGCGGCTTTGCTTCTCTTCAATAAACGAATATCATTATTAATGAAGGTTCCCATTACGCCATAACGGTTAAGAAAAGCGATGTTTTCGGTTTTTCCTTCGGCGACTTTTAATTCAAGCCCTTTGTCCAGATAAAAGTTTTTGTAAATTTCCTGATAAGCGAGATAAGCGACTGCTGCTGCCAGCATCACGGGGATCAGAAAAGCGCCCGGATACTGATAAAAACTATAAAATATTTTCTGAGAATATTGGGAAAGTTCAATGATCTTATAGTATTCTAAAGCTCCGGAGACGGCCATCAATCCAAAAACTGAAATCACCACGATATCTTTTCCATTCAATAAAATATTGAGAAAATTATTAAAGTAGAAAATTGCAAAAATCCCGATGGTGAACAGAATGACATGAATTACAGAGTAACCGCCATCGAAAATCAGTAGGCCGGCAAACGGAAGAAGAAATAAAAGATTTCCCCAGTTGAAGAAATTAAAAAGGATTTTCAACAGGGTATAATTTACCAGTTTTTTCTTGGTAATTCCTAAAGTGAGAAAAGGTTTAATGTTCTGCGTCGGCATTTGCTGCATGAAATACCTGATTAATAAATCAAACGCCCAATAATAAATAAAGTATTTGCTGAAGAGAAGAATTGGATCTGCATGTAATTTTTCCTTGGCAAAGAAATAAAGTATAAAAGGCAATGCTGCGAATATCGCACTGAAATAGGCCATTCCGAAAAACATCAGAATCTTCATTGCGAGATTGGCACCGAATTGTGGATTCCGTATAAAATTTTTGAATTCAAGTTGTAGAAGTCTCCAGTACATAGTCTTACTTTTTAGGATGAGTCTAAAAATAAGCAAAATGTTACAGATAAATTAGCGAAAAATAAAATAAATTATGAAACCAGCAAGAATCGTTAGGGTTAAGTACAATTGGAAAAGTTCACCTAAATCATCAGGACTTGGTACTTTAAACTTGGAAGTTTCTTTAACCGTCTTTCTTTTTATTTTTATAAAAATAAAAGAAGATAGATCGCGAAAAACAGTAAAACTCCGGCATAAAGAAAATCCATTGCTTTAAAGTTTTTATTTCATCAACTCTTTTGCCTGCGAAATTGCGGCATCGGTAATTTTACTGCCGGAAAGCAATTGTGCGATTTCCTGTAATTTCTCGTCGTGATTCAATGAAATAATCGTCGTTTGGGTTTTACCGGAAATTTCCCGTTTGATGACTTTGTAATTGTTGTTTCCTTTGGCAGCGACCTGTGCAAGATGACTGATGACGATCAACTGCATATTCTCCGACATTTCTTTCATCACATTTCCGATTTCTTCCGCGACTTTTCCGGAAACTCCGGTGTCGATTTCATCCAGAATTAAAGTCGGAAGTTCAGAATTTTCAGCCATGAGTTTTTTAATGGAAAGCATAACCCGGGAACGTTCGCCACCGGAAATTGCAGTTTGAATTGGCTTTAAAGGGAAACCCGAATTCGCCTGAAATAACAGTTGAATACCTTCTTTCCCGAATGAAGTGAAGTTTTCAAGATCGGTTAACTGCACTTCTATTTTGGCTTTTTCCAAACCTAATTGGTGCAGTAATTTCTCGGTTTTATTAATGAAATTTGGAATTGCTTTTTTTCGGTTCTGTGATAATTCCGCAGAAGATTTTTCTAAATGTTCCGCCGTAAGTTCTATTTCCTTCTCAGTTTGGCTGATGAGAAATTCTAAATCTGCGAAACCGCTCTGTTCATTTTGAATCTGATCGCGAATTTGCTTTAATTCTTCTACAGAATTTACCTTATGTTTCAGGAATAAAGAATTAATCCGACTGAGCTGCGAACTCAAATGCTCGAGCGTTTCCGGATTGGTTTCCATTTTCTCGGCCTCATTCTGAAGGTCGAAAAGCAAGTCTTTGAACTCTACAAAAGTTTCTTCAAACCTTTGATTAAGTTGGGAATATTCGTGCGATAAAGAAGCAACTTTCGATAATCTCATTTTAACGTCAAGCAGAGAATCAAGAACGCCGATTTCTTCCGCATCGATTTTATTAAAAATCATCGAAAGATTTTCGATAATGGTTTCTGCATTTTCTTGTTTGCTTAACTGGTTCTGAACATCTTCCAGATCGAATTCGTCCAGATTAACTTCTAACAGTTCTTCTAATAAAAAACCTTTGTAATCGCTTTCTTTATTGCCTTCTGAAAGTTGTTTTTTGAAGTTTTCTAAGTCCCGCAGCAGTTTTTTATAGGCGGTAAATTCTTTTTGATATTTTAAAAGTAATGTTTTGTTTTTCGAAAGTCCATCAATCATTCGGAACTGATATTCTTCATCAAAAAGATTAGAAGTTTCAAATTGAGAATGAATGTCAATCAGTTTTTCAGAAAGTTTTTTCAGTATTTCCAAAGTAACAGGAACGTCATTTATAAACGCCCGTGATTTTCCGGTCGGCAAAATTTCTCTTCGGATAACGGTGTTGATTTCAAAATCAAGATCATTTTCTTCAAAGAAATTTTTGAAATTTTCATTAATGATGAATTCGGCTTCAACAACACTTTTGGCTTCAGTACTTTGGATCGATTTCACATCGGCTCTTTCGCCCAAAATCAAACGCAACGCGCCCAGAATAATCGATTTTCCTGCACCGGTTTCGCCTGTAATTACCTGTAAACCTTTGTTTAAAGTGATTTCAAGTGAATCAATAAGGGCGAAATTTTGAATGAATATTCTTGAAAGCATATTTTGAAAAATCAATTAGGAAGTTTTATATCAAACTTCGAACTGTAAATTTAAGACTTTAAAAGAGATTATGAAATACAAAAAGCAAATTGCAAATGCCTAAAATCGCGGTCCTGGCAGATTTTTAACAATGAAATCCTGACGTTTGCTTTTAAATTAAGGTGAAATGAAACTGGGAACTATTTCCACTTATTCCATTTACTGTCAATGTCTTTGGGAGATAATGTGCTGAAAAGTGCTTTTAAATCTGCCATATTGACGTTGGTATTATTTCCGTTATTAAAAATATCAAAAATTTCCTGTTTTTTGGTATCAATAAAAATATTCACAGGATAATTCATCTGAAAATTATTTTCGTAGGCTTTCAGCTGCATCAGCGCGTCTGCAATAATTTTTTTACCGGACGACTGATCCTGCTTTCCGAGATTGTCTAAACCGGCACGGTGATAGGTGTAATAAACGGTTCGCAGCGTATTCTGATCCGGTTTCAACATGTTGTCGATCAAAGCCGCCCGCGTTCTTGTGCCTTCCATCAAAGACCAACCGGCGAATTTTTGGTTCTGCGCATTGTTCGAAATCTTTTGTGCTTTTTCAAACCACTGTTGTCCGCCTCTTACTTTAAAACTGTCGGCATCGTAACCTAAAATAGTGTAAACATAAAAACTGATCACATCAATCAAATTCTTGCCGGAGAACTGTCTTTCGTTGAAAACAAGGTTTTCGTTTTCGGTATAATCAAAATTAAAGTTGGTATCGTTTACATTCAGAAGCGGCGTTTCATAAGTCGTGTTGAAAACCGGACGAACCGCCTGTACCACAATACTTGCTTTGAAATTATTGCTGCCGGTTTTTTCATTGATAACGATGGCGAAATTACATTTGATCTTTTCGAAGTTCTGTAATTTCTTTCCTGTCCAACTTGTATTGTTGATGAAATCCCGTAAATTTTTCTCTAAAGTTTTATAAACCTGCATATTGCTTCCGCTTACCTGCTGGGTGTTGACTTGCACATTTGCCAAAAGTTCCTGAGAAAAACTTAAGTTAAAGGAAAGCAGAATGATGAATATCGTAGAAAGTTTCTTCATTATTAAATTAAAGTTTGAAAACGGAAATTTAAGGATATTATTTCAACATCTGGTCTTCCACAAAATTTAAAATATCCCTGGCCACTTCCTCTTTTGATTTTAAAGGAAATTCTGTCAGCGACGATTCTGTGATGATTTTAATTTTATTGGTTCTCCCTTTGAAACCAGCACCTTCATCGCGAAGTGAATTCAAAATAATCATGTCCAGGTTTTTTTTGTGGAGTTTTCCTTTGGCGTTTTCTTCTTCATTTTGGGTTTCCAGTGCGAAACCTACCAGGAATTGTTTGGTTTTCCTTTCGCCCATTGTTTTCAGAATGTCCGGATTTTTCACCAGTTCAATCGTTAAGGAATCATCATTTTTTTTGATTTTTTCCTGAGCGATTTCTTTCGGTGCATAATCTGCTACAGCCGCGCTTGCAATGGCGATATCGGCATTTTCGTAATATTCAAATACTTTAGCAAACATTTCTTTTGCAGAAGTTACGCGGTGAACTTCTATATCCTGGTGATTTGTTTTCTCAGAACTCGGTCCGGAGATCAGAATTACTTTTGCTCCGCGGTTGGCAGCTTCCTCAGCCAATGAAAAACCCATTTTTCCGGAAGAATGATTTCCTATAAACCGAACGGGATCAATGGCTTCGTACGTCGGTCCAGCCGTAATGAGAACCGTTTTGCCTGCAAATTTTTTATTTGAATCAAAGAATTCTTCAATAATCTGAGCGATGGTTTCCGGCTCAGCCATTCTTCCTTGTCCGGAAAGCCCACTGGCCAATTCGCCGTCTTCTGCTGGAATAATATGATGACCGAAATCTTCAGCCAACGCTAAATTCTGCTTCGTGGAAGGATGCTGATACATATCTAAGTCCATCGCCGGCGCGATAAAAACCGGACATTTCGCCGACATATAAGTTGCTAAAACTAAATTGTCGCACAGGCCGTGAACCATCTTTGATAAAGTATTTGCAGTGCAGGGAGCGATTATAATAACCTCTGCCCAGAGCGCTAATTCCACATGATTGTTCCAGGTACCGTTTTCAGAATAAAAATTGCTGTAAACCGGATTTTTAGAAAGAGTAGAAAGCGTAAGTTTCGATACAAACTGTTCGGCAGACGGCGTCATCAAAACCTGAACTTCCGCGCCTTTTCTGATGAAATCTCTGATGAGGTAATTGATTTTGTATGCGGCAATTCCGCCGGAAATACAGATGAGGATTTTCTTACCTTGAAGTTTCATTAATTAGAATTTTAAAAGTTGAACGAATTTACTTAAATTTTTATGAACTAAATTGAATCCATTGACTATATTAAATATAAAAGCCACAAAAACAAGATGTTCTGTGACTTTTAAAATAATTAAAGAAATAAATAATTAGTTTCTTTCTTCGGTTTTTCTGTAGTAGATTTCGTCATCCAACCATTCTTGAATTGCAATAGAAGTTGGTTTTGGAAGTTTTTCGTAATGTTTAGAAATCTCGATTTGTTCTTTATTTTCAAAAACCTCTTCAAGAGTTGAATTATGCACTGCAAATTCATCTAGTTTATTATGGAGTTCAGAGCGAATTTCTGCATTGATCTGCTCTGCTCTTTTACCCATCACTACGATTGCTTCGTAGATAGAACCTACGTTTTCTTCGATTTTATCTCTATCGTAAGTTATTGTACTTAATTCGGCTTTAGAATCTTTTACGCTCATTTTCAGTTAGTTGTTATAATTGGAGTTTGCAAATATACGGATTACTTTTTGATTTTGAAAGTGGCCGCAGGAGCAGGAGTTGCCAAAGCAGCGCTGTCTCTTTTCGTTTGTTCAGCTTCCTTTGCTGCCTCACGCAGGTCTTTCTCCGCGTTGATTTTTGCTTCCTCTGCTCGTTGTTTATCTTTGAGTTCCTTATTTCGTGCTTCTACTTTTTTCTCAAGTTCAGCAAATGTTTCTTTTTCTTTTAATAATTTGTTTCGAAGATCTGCAGCAGTCTTTGCATTATCGGTTCCCGGTACCTCTCTTTCGATTTGTTTGGTAAACGCCAATGCACTTTCAATACGGTCTTTCTTTAAGCTGTAAATTGAATTAACGGCTAATTCATATTTCGATTTCAACATGTAATCGTAGATTTTAGCACGCAGTTTCGTACTCGGGAAATCATCCAATACATTTTCAAAAGCGGTACTCGCGGCTTTGTAATCAGCCATTTTATAATATTGCTTCGCGTTTTCGTAAGCCTTGAACTCTAATTTGTAGGTTAACTCATCAATTAATTGATTGATATTTTTGGATCGGTCAGAATTCGGATAGTTATTTAGAAAATTCTGCATTTCATTAATTGCTAAATCCGTGCTCGTTTGGTCTAAGTTATAATCCATACTTCCTTCATAATAACATAATGCCGACATGTAAGCCGCATCTTCTGCGCGCTTGTCTTGCGGGAATGTTACCGAAAAGTTTTTGAACTGGTGTCCGGCCAGCTTGTAGTTCTTATCGTAATAGTTGGCATACGCAGAATTATAAACGACGTTTGGTGCGTCATCCGTTCCTGCTACCAGATTCGAAAGCCTTTCGTACAAAGCCAAAGCGTCTTTCCACTTTTTCTTTTCGAATTTTTCGTTGGCTACCTTCAGGATATAATCTTTATCTGCACTTTTCAATGCTAAATCCTGTTGTTTGTTGCAGGCAGATAATGCAAAGAATGCAAGTGTAATAATCAAATACTTTTTCATAAATAAAATATAGCAGAAATTATTTAATTCTAATTTCTGCGGTTCAGGGTGCAAAAATATAACTTTTTTATCAATAGATTTTTTTTTATGATAATTTAACTAATAATTTAATCAGCATGGTAGCCTAAAAGTGAAAAAACGGTTACTAAAATGTTCGCCATCACTTTTTTCTCTGCTTCTTCGAAGTAATTTTCTTCTGTACCTGAAACATATAATTCATAAAAGTTTTTATTTCTGATGACAAATAATGAAGAACCCACGATAAGCGTTAAAATATCTTCCGGTTTTGGAGCGTTGCTGAAAACTCCCGATGCAACCCCCTTTTTAATGACGTCATCAATTTTGGAAGTGAAAGTAGTATAAAATCCTAGTAAATCTTCTTTTAAATGTTCAGTATGACGAAGTTCCTGGGTGACAAAACCATGAAAATAATTAAACTTAAACAGTTGATTCACCACATATTTAATCAATTCTTTCATCTGCATTTCGGGTTTTCCTTCTCTGATCATTTCTGCGAATTCTGCAAAGCTTTCTCTTGTTTTCTGTACGCGGTACCGGTAGAGATAAGACATCATTTTTTCTTTTGACCCAAAGTAGTAGGAAATCATCGCTACATTGATATTGGCATTTGTAGAAATATCCCGTACGGAAGTGCCTTCAAAGCCTTTCTTTGCAATCAGTTTTTCGGCCACATTTAAAATGTGGATTTGTTTTTCGTTAAATTTTTTTTTCACGGTGTTGTAGTTTTTAGTAAAGTAAAGTTAAATAAAATATAACAAAATTTAAAACAAATGTTTAATCGCAAATGATCACTTTTAGTTATTTTTGAAGATGGCTTATTTTGATTTCCATCATCATCATTTCGGAAAACAGGCTGGGATTTATAATTTGGGCGTTGGAGAATCTCCGCCCAATGGCTTTTTCTCTGCTGGTTTTCATCCTGATTTAAGCTTGAAATTTTCGGAAGAGCAGTTTGTCTGGCTCAGAGAAATTTCGAAACATGAGAATTGTGTGGCAATCGGTGAATGCGGTTTGGATGGATTGATCAACATTGATGATGCGATACAGGAAGCGCTTTTTAAAAGACAGATTGAACTGGCCAATAAACGGCAGAAACCTTTAATTATTCATTGTGTCAGAAGGTTTTCGCAAGTGATTCATTTTCAGAAAAAAGCAAAAGTTCCGATGATTATTCATGGTTTTAATAAAAGAAAAAACATTGCTGACGATTTACAAAAGCACGATTTTTATTTAAGTTTTGGAAAATCTGTTTTGCAAAATGTAAATTTGCAGGAATTTGTAAAACATTTCCCGACCGATAAACTTTTTCTGGAAACTGATGATGCTGAATTTGATCTTCAGTTACTATATCAAAAAGTAGCGGAATTGAAAAATTTGAACGTGGAAAATCTCATTTTACAAATCGAAGAAAATCTGAAAATTTTTAATATTTCCCTGATAAAATGAAAAAAGACTGGCTCGAAAGAACAGAATTGCTAATTAAAGAAAACGGTTTAAATAAACTGCAAAAAGCCAATTTATTGGTGATTGGTTTGGGTGGAGTTGGCTCATTTGCTGCGGAGTTTTTGGCCAGAGCCGGAGTGGGAAAAATGACGATTGTTGATGGTGATACCGTTGATTTAACAAATATTAACCGCCAACTTCCAGCCTTGAATTCTACCCTTGGGAAACCGAAAGTTGAAGTAGTTGGTGAGCGGCTTTTGGATATTAATCCTGATTTAAAATTGACTCAGTTGAATCAGTTTCTAAATCCTGAGGATATGGATACTATTTTCGATAACCAACAATATGATTATGTTTTAGATTGCATTGACAGTGTTTCGCCAAAGGTTACGTTGATTCTGAATGCCCGCCGCCGAAAAGTGAAAATTGTAAGCTGTATGGGAGCTGGCGGGAAAATGGATCCTTCAAAAGTATTGGTACGCGACATTCACAAAACGCAAAGTTGCCATCTTGCCAAACAGGTTCGGAAACGGCTGAAAAAAGAAAATATAGATAAAGGAATCCGGTGTGTTTTTTCTACTGAAATTCAGGATGAAAAAAGTTTAAAAATGACCGACGGAACGAATTTTAAAAGATCTTTTTACGGAACAATCAGTTATATTCCCGCTATTTTCGGACTTTATGCTGCGGCAGAAGTCATTAATTATTTAATAAAAAGAGATGAGTGATTGCAAATTTCCGACAGAGGAAAAGTTGAAACATAAGAAAGAAATCGGGTTGCTTTTTGAGAAAGGCAAATGGAAAACGTGTGACAATGTAAGAATCATAACGCTCAATTTAGATAAAAAACCGCAGGAAGGTTTCTCTTTTAACAATCAAAAAGTTGGAGTTTCTGTGTCCAAAAGACATTTTAAAAAAGCCCATGACCGAAACAGAATCAAAAGATTATTGCGGGAATGTTATCGGTTAAACAAAGAACTGTTCGTTGAAAAATTTGGAACGAATTCACTGTCAATGCTATTTTGGGTTTCTACCGAAATGCCTGTGTGTTTTGAAATCGTAGAAGATAATTTTTTAAAGCTTTGTGAATCAGTGAAGTGAAATTTTAAAGCGTAGCACGTTTTTTGTAAATTTGGAAAACAAATACACTTAAAATCCACACAAATGTTTGATAATATTCCTTATTTGCCTTATGTTCTGAGTGCTTTTATGGGCATTGGTTTAGCTGCAGCAACTGGCTTCAGGGTTTTTCTGCCGATGTTTGCCGTAAGTCTCGCTTCTTATATGGGCTGGATTCCGATGAATGAGAGTTTCGCATGGCTTGCCGGTTTACCTGTTTTAATTACCACGGGTATTGCAACAGTTGTTGAAATTCTTGCCTATTATATTCCGTTCGTAGATCATCTTTTGGATACCATGTCGGTGCCCTTGGCAACCATTGCGGGTTCTGTGATGTTTGCGAGTCAGTTTGCAGATTTAGGAACTTTTCCTCAATGGACTTTAGCATTAATTGCCGGTGGCGGAACGGCTGCTGCAGTCAGTTCGGGTTTTGCCGGAACTCGTGCTGCATCAACCGCAACTACTGGAGGTTTAGGAAATTCCGTTGTCGCAACCACCGAAACTGCTGGCGCCGGAGTAATGTCAATTTTAGCAATGGCTGCGCCAATTATTGCATTTATTGTAACGATTATTTTAATTATAATTGTTTTGGTTTTAGGCCGAAAACTTTGGCGAAAATTTCAAAACTTTAAGACCGACCGAACTTCGAAAACAATCAATGTCAAAGCGGTTGACCGCAAGAATATAGAATAACCAATAATCCACTAAAATTCAGTGGGTTATTTTTTTTATTTGTTTTGTCTTAATTCTTTGATTTGTTTTATTTTATCGTCAAAATGAGGCTTCTTGTCAGGATGTTTTTCGGATAAGATTCCAAAGGCTTTAATCGCTTTCGTGTATAGTTTTTGTTCGGTATAAAGGTTGGCTAAAGTCTCGGTCATCAAATGTGAAATATCATCATTTCTTTCTTTGATTACAAAATCAGATTCCTCTTTTAGTTTTGAGATTCTCGGTTCTTTTTCGATGAAGTTTTCGATGACTTTGTTTTTAATTTCCGTTATCGATATTTCTATTTTTTCTTTTGCTTCCTGTTTAATCCGGTCTATTTTCAGCCAGCTTTGCCAAGTATTGATGAAATCAGGAACATTGCTGTCTTCTAAGATTTCGGTGGGTTTTTCCTCTTCCCGGTTCGCTTTTTCTAGCGCCGAAACATTTTGGGTGAAAAATGAGACATTGAAAACAGGGCGCTCAGCGGTGGCGTTTTCGTCAATAATAGTTTCAGTTTTTTCTTCAGTTTTAGGCGGCGTTTCCGTAAAAGCTATTTCTTCTTTTTCGACCGATTTTTCTTCCGTTTTTTTTGAAATTAAAGCATCGGGAATGTTGGTTGAAAATGACATTGGCTTCCAAACAGGTTTATCTTCTTGAGTGGATCCACTTTCATGTTCAATTATGTTTGGGGAAATTTCAATGGGTTGAATTTCTGTTTTTTCTTTAATTAAAGGTTCTGTTTTTTGAGTGTTTTCTATAGCTGCGCTCTTTTCTTTTTCAGATTCTTCACTATCAGATTCTTCTGTTTTTTCGATTTCAAAACTTTGAGTTTCAGAAAAATTAACTTCGGCGCTTTCGGAAGATTCGTCTTTTGTTTGTGACGAAACTTTCTGCTTTTTCGAGGCTTTCATTTTTTCCTCCACTTCGGCAATCAGGCGTTTCATTTCTTCTTCATGTTTGTTCAAAGCAGGTTTTGCCATTTGCTGAATTTCCGCTTTTTCTTGATTTGAAGCTATTTTGACGTCGGGTAAAAAATCATCTGTAGCATGAAAACTTAACGTACTTGCATCTTCCACGCCGGGTTTTTCCTGCAAAATAAGATCTTCCTCAACAATAATTTCTTTGCTGAAGGATTCAGAATCCGAACTTTCTTCGGATTCCTGAACTTCTTTAGTAATGGTCTTCGGTTCCACTTTAGCATCAGGTAGAAATTCTGCCGTTTCGTGAAAACTAAGTTCAGAAGAGTTTTCAATGATCGCTTTTTCTTCGGAAATAATCTCTTCTTTAATAATAGTTTCTGTGCTGAAAGTTTCGGTATCACTGACTTCGGAAAACTCTTGTTTTTCCGCTGGATTAGTTACAATCTGGCCCGCTTCCAGAGAGGATTCTAAATCGATGGTTTCGGTCTCTCTGTCGAGAAAATCTTCTTCCCCTTCAAATAAAATTCTGTTCAATTCACCATTTACATAAACTGCTTTTGGAGTTTCAGTTACTTTAGATTCAATTTCGGTGAATTTGTTTTTCGGGTCGGTTTCGGTTTCTTTTTGGATTATGGGTTCAGAAATACTTTCAACAGAAGGTTTAGTTTCTGTCACCGCATTAATCAACTGATAAAGAATTTTTTTATCCGTGGTGTAAGCCGCAGTTATGGAAAGTTCATTCGAATAGTTTTCTGGCTGCAGGCGATGCGTCCCTAAAAGGTGCAACGCCCGCAAACTTTGAATATAAGGATGTTTGTTGATCTCACTGCTCAGCAGTTCCAAATCTTTGATTTGAAACTGGTCTGGGTTTTTTGCTAATTCTAAAATTCGTCCGTTCATTTTACCAGTTGGCTACAATATCATTAAAAATTTTATTGATGATCCGCTCATTCACCACTTTAACTTGGGAGGTTTCGATGGTGTTGATATCTAAGTCGCTGCTGAAAACCGCTTCGTCAGAATAAACCCGGTCGAAACTTTTGTTTTCCTCATTAGGAACATGGTTTTCATAGTGTACTTTCACGGTAATGGTCAGTTTATTTTGGGCTGCCTGGATATTTCCACCCGGCGCATTTACCGAACTGGAAATGGTCGTTGGCGTAATGGAGTAATCTGTAATTTCTCCCTCAATTAAAATGTCCGGCTTTTCTTTTGTCCCTTTTAAGGTTGTTCGCTGCAAAAACCTGTTTTGGATCGCTGTGGAAAATTCCTGCGATAAACTGGCATTCATCAAAGGTGCATTATTAGGGAAATCGCGTATTTCAATCGTTTTAGTTTCGGGGCTTAATGATGATCCGGTGAAACTGTAACAACTGGTTAGAAGAGCCAGGGAAAAGGAGCCAAGGAAAAAGAGCCGGATGAAGCGGGTTTTCTCGGCTTGCAATGTAGGTTTTGCTGTTTGAAATCTCTTCATTAGTCTTCTAAATTATATTGTTTAATTTTTCGGTACAGGGTTCTTTGGGAAATTCCCAGTTCATCTGCCGCTTTATTCCGTCTGCCTTTGTGTTTTTCTAAGGCCTTTACAATCAGTTCTCTTTCGTTGTTTTGAAGCGATAAGGAATCTGCTTTTGTTTCTTCAATTTCGATATCTTCTACATCGCTGTATTCTTCCTCTGTTTTTGAAATAATCGGGTTTTGATATTGATTTTGATTTTCGAAATAGAGCATTGAATTCGGATTCTGAACCTGAGTTTCAGGCGTGAAAACACGGTTAATCAGATTTTTTTCCTGATGACTGAAATCGCTGTTTTCACGATTTTTTATCAACTCTGAAGTTAAGGATTTTAAATCATTAAGGTCATTTCGCATGTCGAAAAGGATCTTGTACATAATCTCCCGCTCCGAATTAAAATCGTTTGACGATCGGCCGCTTCCATTTTGGATCACTGCTGGAAGTTGGGTCTGGATCGGAATGTATTCTGCTAACTTCACAGAGTTGACCGTTCTTTCCTGTTCCACAACTGTCATTTGTTCTACCAGATTTCGCAGCTGACGTACATTTCCAGGGAAAGGATAGTTTTCTAAATAATTAATGGCGTCGTCGGTAAGAACCAATTCCGGCATTCTGTATTTTTCCGCAAAATCGATGGCGAATTTTCTGAAAAGCAAGTGGATATCACCTTTTCTTTCACGCAAAGCCGGCATGTCGATTTGTACGGTATTTAATCTGTAATATAAATCTTCGCGGAATCTGCCGTCATTGATGGCGTTCAGCATATTCACGTTGGTTGCGGCTACAATTCTTACATTGGTTTTTTGGACCTGGGAAGAACCCACTTTCATAAACTCGCCACTTTCTAAAACACGTAGAAGACGGACTTGCGTCTGAACAGGCAGTTCGCCCACCTCATCCAGGAAAATAGTTCCGCCATCTGCGACTTCGAAATATCCTTTTCGGGTAGAAGTTGCGCCGGTGAAGGCTCCTTTTTCATGGCCAAATAATTCTGAATCAATGGTTCCTTCCGGTATTGCGCCGCAGTTTACCACGATATATGGTTGGTGTTTCCTTCTGGATTCCCCGTGAATGATTTTAGGAATAAATTCTTTTCCCACACCACTTTCTCCCATTACCAAAACTGAAATGTCTGTTGGCGCAACTTGAATTGCTTTTTGTAATGCCCGATTAAGGACCGGATAATTTCCGATAATTCCAAAGCGTGTCTTTATGGATTGTAAGTCTGTCATTTTTAATAAATTTTAGATGCCTGGCATCAGATTTCAAATGTGTTTTCCTCTAATAATTTTTTCAATGATTCTTTGCTTGGCAAAACGGTTAAGTATTTACTGGCAAATATCTGCTCATTGTTTTCTGGTAATGTATAGCGTACCAAGGCTTCGCTTTTATCTTGACAAAGAATGATTCCTATGGTCTTATTCTCGTCCTCTAATTTTACTTCTCTGTCGTAATAGTTTACGTACATCTGCATCTGCAGTTTGCGGAATTTGCATTTTTTTAAGTTTATTGGAACTTATTTCCTGTAAAATTATTTTTTATTCTAATAATGAATTTACTAATACTATAAAGCTTACTATAAAAGGAAAATTAAAAAGTAACAGAAGGCTTGATGTGACAAATTCTTTTCGATTTTCTATAAAAACTAAAGTCAAAATCAATAAAAAAATTAAAGCTGTCAGATTGATTACTGCATTAAATGCAACAGCAAAAAACCAGAATATCATAAAACTATCTTCTTTATAAAAGCCAAAAAAATAAATAAAGATTCCTAGAATCCAACTTATTGAAAAGTAAATTAATACCGCTTTATTGATTTTAATTTTTTTCGTCATTAAAAAACTTGATGCTGGTAACTCTAAACCGTTTTCCCCAAAAGCGTTCCCTGTGTATTGCCATGAACGAAAACAGTCACAATGTCGCCTAATTTCTGGCCATCGAGTTTATCGAAAACACAAACTGCATTCTGAGAATTTCTGCCTTTCCACTGGTTGGGATTCTTTTTAGAAGTTCCTTCAATCAGAATTTCGTGATTTCGGCCCACATAACCCTGCATTCTTTTTCGGGAAAGTTCACCTTGTAAAGCAATCACTTCTGCCAGTCTTCTTTGTTTAACATCAGCAGGAATATCATCTTCCATTTTTTTCTCTGCCGGAGTTCCCGGTCGTTCAGAATAAGAGAACATATAACCATAATCATATTCTACTTCGCGCATTAAACTTAATGTTAACTGGTGGTCTTCCTCGGTTTCGCCACAGAATCCGATAATCATATCCTGTGAAAATGATACTTCCGGAATCAGCTCTTTTGCTTTATTAATTAAAGCCAAATATTCTGCACGGGTATGTTGACGGTTCATTTTTTCCAGCATTCTATCGCTTCCACTTTGTACCGGAAGGTGAACATATTTGCAGATATTGTCATATTTCGCCATTACCTTAAATACATCTGTGCTCATGTCGTGCGGATTAGAAGTCGAGAATCTTATCCGCATTTGCGGAACTGCTACGGCTACCATTTCCATTAATTGTGCGAAATTAATTGCTGTCAACTGCTGAATTTCAGTAGCTTTTTTAAAGTCTTTTTTAGCGCCGCCTCCAAACCAGAGATACGAATCTACATTTTGTCCGAGAAGCGTAATTTCTTTGTAACCATTGGTCCACAATTCTTTGCATTCTTCGATAATCGAATGTGGATCACGACTGCGCTCACGACCACGTGTAAAAGGAACTACGCAGAACGTGCACATATTATCGCAACCACGGGTAATCGTCACGAAAGCGGTAACGCCGTTTCCGCCTAAACGGACCGGGCTGATATCGGCGTACGTTTCTTCTTTGGATAAAATAACATTGATGGCATCTCGGCCGTCTTCGGTCTCTTTTAATAAGTTTGGTAAATCTCTGTAAGCATCGGGGCCGACAACTAGATCTACCAAATGTTCTTCTTCTAAAAACTTGGTTTTTAATCGTTCGGCCATACAACCTAAAACGCCCACTGTTAAATTGGGTTTTTCTTTCTTCAAATTTTTAAACTGAGAAAGTCGCATCCGAACGGTTTGTTCTGCTTTTTCACGGATTGAACAGGTATTTAATAAAATTAAATCGGCTTCTTCCGGAAGTAAAGTTGTGTTGTAACCTTGCTCGTTCAAAATCGAGGCAACAATTTCCGAATCAGAAAAATTCATCTGGCAGCCGTAGCTTTCCAGAAACAATTTTTTAGAGTTTTGCGGTTTTTCTGCGATGGCAAAGGCTTCCCCTTGTTTGGTTTCGTCTATATATTTTTCTTGCACAGTATAAAATTTTAGATTTTGAATTTGATATTCAAAATAAGAGTGCAAAGATACAAATTTCTGTGACAGAATGGCAGGGTTTGTTCCGCATAGTAATTAACAGAAAACCGATCCGACCCAATATTCTGGATTTATAGCAATTCCATGGAAGAAAGGAGATTTCATTTTTTGTTTACGCAGATTTGGCCATCAGAATCTATAAAAAAACCAAGGTAAATTTCCCGCTGACTCTATATAAACAGAAAAAACTTTGCGGTTACCCACAAAGTTTTTAAAGATATATTTAAATTGTCTTTAAATATCAGCACTTTCTGTGACGAAATTTAATTTAATCCGGATTTTAGAATCTACCGGCACATTATTGCATTTTGAGGGCGTCCAGGTTTTTTTGATTTTTTTGACTGCGAATTTCAAATCACGTAAAAATCCTTCGCTGTTTGCAACTTTCGGCGTGACTTCCAGATTGGTGACTTTTCCATCTTTATCGATATTGAGGTGAAGAAAGAAAATCCCGTTCACCACATAAATTTCTTTATCTACATAAGCCGAAATATATTTGAATAATTCTCTGTTAAAAGCGGCATCACCGCCTTCGAATTGTGCTCTTATAAATTGCGAGTCCTCGGAACAAGAGGTTACTTTGTAGTAATCGTAAGGTTTCTTAATATCAACTCTGAAGAAATTCTTGCTGCTTTCAGAGAAAAAAAAACCTTCCTGCAAATCTTCTATTTCTTGGGCATAAGAAAAAACAGAAGCAAAAATTAAGAGGAAAAATATTTTTTTCATGGTTTGAAATTTTAATAGTGAAAGTTAATTCATTTTTAAAATAAAAACAAAACAAAAGAGATATTAGTTGTTAAAACTGATTGAAATTAGCTGACTTCCCGATTGGCGCTGCCCTTTCAGCTGGCCGGAGCCAAAAAAATCCGACAGAGTATCGGATTTTTGTATAAAGTCGAATGACTGAAATTAGGGAATCAATTTCCGTCAGTTAATTTTGAATGCTTTTTATATAACCTCGATTTGATTTTTCAGCAAATCATCGAATTCTTCTCTTCTTCTGATCAGATGTGCTTTACCATCAAGGAA
The DNA here is from genome assembly GCF_030012525.1 of Chryseobacterium gotjawalense. Lineage (NCBI taxonomy): Bacteria > Pseudomonadati > Bacteroidota > Flavobacteriia > Flavobacteriales > Weeksellaceae > Chryseobacterium > Chryseobacterium gotjawalense. The sequence goes on along the minus strand of NZ_CP124855.1, from coordinate 2,069,603 downwards.
CAGAACTTCTGCAGGTTTTAGGCGGGAATTAAAATTAGAGCTCATTTCAAAACCGTAAGCGCCGGCGTTTCTGAAAACTAAAATATCATTTTCCCGCACTTCATTTAATTTTCTGTCCCAGGCAAAAGTATCGGTTTCACAGATGTTTCCGACAACGGTATAAATTCTTTCCGCTCCTTTTGGATTTGATAAGTTATCGATAATGTGGTGAGAATCGTAAAACATCGGGCGGATTAAATGATTGAATCCTGAATTAATTCCAACAAAAACAGTGGCTGTTGTTTGTTTGATGACGTTTGATTTTACCAAAAAATGACCGCTTGTGCTCACCAGATATTTTCCTGGTTCAAACCACAATTCGAATTTGATTCCGCTTTCTTTATGGTATTCCGCCAGAACTTTTTCTACTTTTTTGCCCAAAGTTTTCACGTCGGTTTCCATATCGCCTTCCTGGTAAGGGACTTTGAAGCCGCTTCCCATATCGATATATTTTAAGTCCGGGAAATGTTCGGCCAGTTCAAACATGATCTCGAGTCCCTGGATAAATACTTCCGGATCTTTAATTTCACTTCCGGTATGCATGTGAAGTCCTTCTATCAAAAGGTTTGTCGATTTCATTACTCTGGTAATGTGACGAAGTTGGTGAATAGAAATTCCAAATTTAGAATCGATATGACCAGTCGATATTTTGTGATTCCCACCTGCATAAATATGCGGATTGATCCTCACAAAAATCGGATAGGTATTTCCGTATTTGGTGCCAAACTGCTCCAGTATTGAAATGTTATCGATATTGATATGAACTTTTAATTTCATCGCTTCTTCGATTTCCAATAAATCGACACAGTTTGGGGTGAAGAGAATATTGTTGTGAGTGAATCCCGCTTTCAAACCTAATTTCACCTCGTTGATCGAAACGCAATCTAAACCGGCTCCTAAATTTTTAATATATTTTAAAATATTAATATTCGTCAAAGCTTTTGCAGCATAAAAAAAGCGCGTGCTTTTATGAAACGATGTGGTTAGTTTTTCGTAATGATTTTTGATGCTTTCTGCGTCATAAACGTAAGTGGGCGTTCCGAATTCCTCGGCGATTTTAATTAAATTTTTATCTGTCATATTATTTATTTTTTACATTAAAAAAAGCAGACCCCAAAAGAGCCTGCTTTACAATATTATTAAAATATCTGCTCTTAATCCACGGAGTTTGCTTTAGAGAAAAACTTTTTCCCCTTAGAAGCATCCTTTTTTATAGATTTTTGAACTTTCATTATTTTGTTTTGTCAAATTTCGGTCAAAATTAAAATTTTTAATTTAATTCTGCGCTATTTATTTTAAAGGAGTTGCAATTATTTCAAAATCACCACGCAAAAGACCTATTTTCAAATCATTTTCCAAATCTAAAGTCGGGAAATCGATGTCAATTTTTAAACTCGATAACTTCTTCAAAGATTCGATTTGGGTATATAATTCGTAAAAACCGTAAGCAATTAATTTTCCTTTTTCAAATTGTAAGAATGATTTTTCGCCAAGAATTCTACCAGTAGAAAGCCAAAGTTGATCTATTTTATTGATGGTTATCAACTCTTTGAGATTTTGAATTTCCTTTAATTCCTTTCTGTTATTAATGAAACTCACGGCTTTTATTCCCTGGGTAAAAGATTTGAATTTCAATAAAGGTTTATCAGTTTTCTGATTATTGATTTTATCGACAAAATATTTATCGTTTTGATGATAAAGACCGAATAGCAAAGATTCTTTCTTTTTCAAACCTTTGGTTCCCATCATTAATTTTGCCAGAATATCATTTCCGGTTAATTCGTATTGAATTTGCTCAACTTCTTCCTGAATCGTTATCCAACGTTTTGATTTGGAGTGGAAAATGTTTTTGGAAGATTTATTGAGATCATCAACGAATTCTGAATAGATGATTTTCCCATCTTGATCCTGAAAATAGAGAATCCCTTTTTCTGCGGGCAAATCTTGCGTTAAGTTTCGGATTTTATTCAGATAAGATTTTGCATTTACCTCATCGTGATGTTGCTGAATGATTTCTGAATCTTTGTCTTTAATCATTAATAATTTAAACAATTCCAAAGTCGCCTTCGCATCTCCAGACGCACGGTGTTGATCAACCAACGGAATTCCTAATGACTTTACCAGTTTTCCCAAATTATAACTTTCGGCCGTGGGAATTAATTTTTTTGCTAAAGGAATCGTATCTATCGTATTGATTTTGAACTCATAACCTAAGCGTTTGAATTCCTGTCGAAGCATTCGGTAATCGAATTCGATATTGTGGCCGACCAAAGTGGTGTGTTCGGTGATTTCTACAATTCTTTTTGCGATCTCATGGAATTTGGGAGCTGTTCTCACCATTTTCGGGGAGATGTGGGTTAACTTCTGAACAAATGGCGTGATATCACTCTCCGGATTGACCAAAGAAATAAATTGGTCGATAATCCGGTGGCCGTCATATTTATATACGGCGATTTCGATGATGCTTTCTTTACGGAAAGGGGCACCGTTACTTTCTATATCTATTACTGAATACATTCTTTATTGATATTTATCAAGAATAATATGTAAAATACTATTCAGGTATATCTTCTTCATTTATTTGTGTTAAAATATCCCTGGTGAGATTTATTTCTTTAGCAATTCTATTTGCTTGATTTTCTAATGTTTTTTCAAAAACATTTCTAACATATCGCCCATTGCCAAATGTCATATCTCTTTGTGAATATGAATTTTCAAATAATAATTTGAGTTTTTCTTTAGCATTATCTGATAAATGATAATCTAATTTTTTACAATTGCTTTCAAATATTTCATATAATTCATCAACATTATAGTCAGGGAATTCGATAAACCTATTAAATCTTGATTTAAAGCCGGGATTCGTGTTTATGAATAACATCATTTCATCGGTGTAGCCAGCTAAAATTACAATTAATTTATCGCGATCGTCTTCTATTCGCTTGATTAAAGTAGCAACTGCTTCTTTGCCAAAATCATCTTTGTTTTCCCCTACCAAAGCATAAGCTTCATCAATAAAAAGAATGCCATCTAAGGCAGAATCTACGGTTTTATTTACTTTTACTGCTGTTTGACCCGAATATTCGGCTATAAGTCCTGACCGATCAGTTTCTACAATATGACCTTTTTTCACAATTCCCAACAGTTTGTAAATTCTTGCCAATAATCGTGCTACTGTTGTTTTTCCTGTGCCAGGATTTCCAGACAAAACCAAGTGATATGAAAGTGCTGTTGATTTAAGTCCAGCATCTTCCCTTGCTTTTTGAACTTTGATAAAATTCATTAGTGAAATAATCTGTTCTTTTACTTCTTTTAATCCAATTAATGAGTTTAGTTCCTGTAAGACATCTTCCAAGGTTTCCGTTTCATTAGATGGATTGATAATTTTTGATTCTGTTGTTTTTGATTCTTGCAAGTCAACCATCGGTTTATGGGTTAATTCAAATATTTCTGTTAACTTTTTTTCTTCGTCAACGGAAACGGTATTGTCGGCCTTAACAATAATGTTTGCGAATTGATATAATACTGTGGCATACTCGTCCAATAAATCAGAATCGTTTACTTTCAATATAATAGGCAAAGCTAAATAATTTTGCTCCTTCACCAAATCGTTAGTTGGATTTGATTTTGAATAGGCTGTAACATGGACAGGATTATCTTTTTTTTCGAAATCGCTCAATATTGTAAGTAATTTATCGACATAATTCGAATTGTAAATATTTAAAAAAGCAGAATGGTTTAATATGAGATTTCCTTTAATATTATCATTTAATAAACTTCCTGTTATTAAAGCTATTCCCCAACTTTCGCTGGTATTTTTCGTTAGAACTTCGCTTGAAATTAATCTGGATATCTTGAGTAAATCATAAATGATTAGGGATTTGATTGATTCGTGAATTTCGCTTTCCTCTTTATCCTCAACTTTAAATAATTCTAAGATGAATTTCTTTTGTCCTAACTTTGAAATAATTTCGAACAAAGTGGGGACGAAGTCTCTAATCAAGTTAAAATAATTTTCAGAAAGAGGATTCAAATTATCAAATTCAGATTTGTTTTGACTATTTATCGGGTGAATAATCTCGCTAACTGTATTTTTTGTACCATTAACAATTGATAAATAATTATTTGCCATTGAGACAAAGTTGGATGCAGACTGTGAGTTACTTATGATGTAAGATGATTTATCATTCCAAATTCTTAATTCGTAATAATTGACACTGTAAATTTTTGGATTATCTGAGTATCTTAAATCCGGGCTCCCATCTTTGTTTTGATGACGATAAAAATGCCCGGTAACTTCACTATCATTAGGTGGGAACTGTTTATCATAATGTATTTTAATTACCCCTTCAACTTTAAAGTCTTTTAATGGAAAAAGTTCAAATTGTGTTGACGATTTCGCTTTTATAACAAATTTAGGATATAAATAATAATGATTTTCTTCGCTATCTGGCAAGATTGGAACCTGAAAATCCCGGGAAATACCACTAAAACTCCCAACAGTAAATCTTATTTCTTTCCGACCACCCGTCAATCCCTGCAAAATAGACGAAAACTCGCCATTGTTAAACCAGATTTTTTCAGATTGGCTCATTACAACAAAGTTATAAACCATTTGCTCGAAAGCCTGTTTCTCCGTGTCATTTAATGTTGCATCAATATTATATTGAGCAGAAAGTTGGTTATTTTCAAGAACTGATATTTCTTTATCTAAAATATCGATCTCCTGTAAAAATTTTTGATTGGTTTTCTTAGCGTTTTTTGCTTGTAAGCTTTTTATTTTTGATAATTTTATTTCAATCTGTTTGCTAATTTGTAAATCATTGATGTAACATTTTAAAATTTCGTTTTTAACTGAATCAGTGGACTTTGCTATTTCTTCTTTTGCAGAGTTTATTAAGGTATCATAAACTAAAAGTTCATTATTTTGTGTTGTAGAGAACAAACTTTTACTGAATAATGCAAGTAAAGAAATAGCAATTATTATGGAAACAGTTCGGCTTAAAAAAACAAGAGTAGGATTTTCAAAATCTACTTTGTATAAGAAAATAAATAAAGCAATTAGCACAATTATGGTAATTATTCCACACCCATTATCCTTTTGAATATTGGTATTCTGTTGTAATTTATTTTGCGGACTTGAAATATTAGGCGGTGTAACGCCGGATATTCTTTGCCGATTATATATTCCTGTTCCCGGAATTCCTGTGTTTAAATATGTCCCGCTTTTGCCAAAAGTAACATTTGCACCTCTAACACCAACTGATGTGCTTATACCACTTTTGCTGAGATTAATTTTTACACCTGGTGCAATTTTGATCCTTCTTCTGAATTGCCATGCCATATCAAATTATATTTTCATCTTAAATTAACAGTATTATCTAAATCATCAAGATGTGCTCCTCGGTCTACTGTTTTTTTTATTTCAGTAACAGATAATTCTTGGTATTGATCATAGCTTAAATCGAAAAGCTCTTGTATGCCAACATTTAAAAGGGCTTCTGTTGAATTTACGACATTATCTTCGTATATTTTATGTAGTTGTCTATTTAAAATTTCTTGTATTTTATCTTTTCTTAAACTATAAAAATCTCCTTCTTTTAATTTAAATATTCTCTTTAATTGTTTTAAATTTTTCAATTCTATATCAGTTAAGATATCATCTATCAAGATGATGTTTATGTAATATAAAAGGAAATCTAGAGACTCTTCTTTAATATCACTACTTCTTTCTACATCATATTTGGCTAAAATAGCGTCTCGTAATTCTATTGTAAATTCATCATTCACGATGCTGTTCGCTATTTCCTTTATATATGGCTGAAATATATTTAAGTCTTTTCTGAAAATTCTTTGAAAATTTTCATCATTAAAGTCGAGTGGTGAATACATATTTGTTTTTTATCTTCTTTTTTTCAAGCCAATCATTCCCATAAAAGCATTGGTTGCTTCTCGCACAATCATTGTCGTAAAGGTTCTTCCAGCCCTTGATTTCATTACAGATTCAAATACTCCCGGTTCTTCTTTTACAGAGCGGGTTGGTTGAGTAGGAGGTGCATTCTGTACAGCCTGTTCCATTCTGCTGGTCAACATTTCGTAAGCGGAATCTTTATTCACGGTTTGCTCATATTTTGCCACCAACGCTGAACGTGATGTTAAATCTGAAACTTCAGCATCGTTCAGGATATCCATTCTTGACTCCGGAGAAATCAGATAAGTATGAACCAATGGTGTTGGAATTCCTTTTTCATCCAGTGCAGTGATAAAAGCTTCACCAATCCCAAGATTCTGGATGAGTTGGTCTGCCTTATAATATTCTGTAATAGGATAGTTTTCAACAGCTTTTGAAATTTCTTTTCTGTCTTTTGCTGTAAATCCGCGGAGTGCATGCTGAATTTTTAATCCAAGCTGCGATAAAACGTTTTCAGGAACATCTCCGGGAATTTGAGTGATAAAATAAATCCCAACCCCTTTGGAACGGATCAGTTTTACCATTGTTTCTATCTGATTCAGCAGTGCTTTGGAGGCTTCATTAAAAATTAAATGCGCTTCATCGATAAACAGTACCAGTTTGGGTTTTCCGGAATCCCCTTCTTCAGGAAAGTTCATATAAATTTCTGCAAACAATGAAAGCATGAATGTTGAAAACAGTTGAGGTTGATTTTGGATATTGCCAACTCTTAGGATGTTTACCACTCCTTTTCCGTCTCTTTGTTTCAGCAAATCTTCAACATCAAAGCTTGGTTCCCCAAAAAACTGCGCAGCTCCCTGTTGCTCCAAAGCTACAATAGAACGGAGAATGGCGCCCAGTGAAGCGGGTGCGATAGATCCGTAATTATTGGATAAATCAGCTTTTCCCTGAGGGTTATCAGTAACGTATTGCAGCACTTTTTTCAAATCATCCAGATCAATTAAAGGCAAACCTTTGTCATCACAATATTTAAAAACGATCGAAATAATGCTTTGTTGCGTGTCATTAAGATTAAGGATTTTCGATAATAAAAGCGGGCCGAATTCGGTAACGGTTGCTCTTAATTTAATTCCTTTTTCTCCTGAAATCGACATGAGTTCTACAGGAAAAGCCTGTGGTTGATACGGTAGTTTTGTCTTGGCATATCTTTCATTAATAATGGCGTTTTCAGTTCCGGGTTCTGCAATACCCGAGAAATCACCTTTAATATCCAGAACCAAAGAGGGGATTCCGGCGTGGGAAAGTTGTTCTGCAAAAACCTGAACTGTTTTTGTTTTTCCGGTTCCTGTGGCACCCGCGATTAATCCGTGGCGGTTGATTGTTTTTAATGGAATGGTTACATCTACTTCGGTCACCACTTCACCGTCGAGCATGGCTTTTCCTAAAGTGATGAATTCGCCTTTTGGGGCATATCTTGTAGAAAGTTCCTGAACGAATTTTGCTTTATCTGCCATCTTTAATATTCTTTGAGAGGTTAAAGATAAAAAATAATAGAGATAAGGAAATGGGTTCGGTGAAAAATTCCCTGATTTAGATGATGAAAATCATTTTTAATTAAGATAAATAAGTCTTAATTTTGACTTGTCATGAAATCCATAATAACAATCATATTATCAATGATCATTTTTGGAGCAAGTTTTCAGAACTCGCTTTTTATGATTGATTATAAGATTAATCAGGATTTCTACGAAATTCACTGTGTCAATAAAGCGAAACCGGAGCTTAGTTGTCACGGAAAATGCCAGATGAAAAAAGAAAGTGAGAAAACCACGAATCCTTTTAACTTGGTAAAATACGCTTTTGAGTTTAATATTTTGCCGTCAGCGCCGGTTGATTATTTTATTGAGAAACAAAATTTCGCACATTCAAAATCTGCGGATTTCATCTACGAAGAACTTTTCATTCCTGAGATTTCTCTGCGTATTTTACCACATCCGCCACAAGTCTAATTTGATTTCTATCGCTAGCTTCTTCTTCTTTTTCAAAATGAAACAGGAGGGGTTTGCCTGTCTCTTTTTAAAAGAGAAAAAATCTTCAGTCAAATTATCACTTAAATTTAAAAGAAATGAAATTTTCATTCAAAACTATACTTGCCTTGTTGGCAATGGCATTCCTTGTAACCTCCTGTAGAACATCTGGTGATGATCCAATCGAACCCACAAATCCTAATACTGAAATAGAGGGTTTATTAAAAATTAAAGAAGTTGCCAACGATACTCATATTATCGAATTGTATTCTAAATCCGGAGCAGCCGGTTTAGGATATAATGATATTAAACTTCGGATTAAAAATAAATCGACCAATCAGTACGAAAAAAATGCTACCATTACCTGGAAACCATTAATGCACATGACCATGATGGCGCATTCCTGCCCGAACTCAAACGTGCAGAAAGTCGCCGCTGATGGGTCTTTGTATTCTGGATATATCGTTTTCCAAATGCCTGGTAACGCGACCGAATATTGGGATTTAAAAATCGATTACACCATTGGGACAAATAATTATACGGCAACTACAGTAATTGATGTTCCTGTTGAAACTAAAAAAACAGTCAACTCTTTTACGGGAAGCGATAATGTAAAATATGTGGTGGCATATATTGAACCGAAATCTCCAAAAGTTGCCATTAATGATATGGTTGTGGGAGTTTGGAAAATGCAGGATATGGAGACTTTCCCTGTTGTAGATGGATATACTGTAAAAGTTGATCCAAGAATGCCCGGAATGGGAAATCACAGTTCACCAAATAATGTGAATGCCACACAAACCGCCGCCGGTAAATTATATAATGGTAAGCTTTCTCTAACCATGACCGGTTACTGGAAAATCAATTTACAGCTGGCGAAGGCAGACGGAACCGTTTTGGCTGGAGAGGAAGTGACCACAACCAATCTTGCCAGTAACATCTTTTTCGACATCGATTTCTAATTATTTATTACAAAAAAATATCATGACTAATTGATTGAAATAATATTGATTAGTCTTGATTTCTCGGATGCTGAACCTTTTTAAAAAAGGTTGAGAGGTATTCTGTTAACCAAAACGCTTTATCATGAAACGAATCCTACTTATGACTATTTTCCTCTTTCTGTTTACCAATAGTTTTGCGCAACAATATTCATCAGATTCTACCAAATCACAACATATTCAGGAAGTCATCGTCATTGGAACATCCAAAATTTCCAGCAAAGAAAATAAACCATTAGGTTCAATTGACGAATACCTGCAAAAATCTGCAAAAGTAGATATGATTAAACGTGGAGCTTATGCGTGGGAACCGCTTATTAATGGCATGCCGACGGAAAGAACTTTAATTACCATTGATGGAATGCGGATTTTCGGTGCGTGTACCGACAAAATGGATCCCATTACTTCTTATATTGAAGTTTCCAATTTAATGGAAGCCAGCATCAGTTCCGGTCAGGAAGGTTCTTGTCACGGAAATACGATCGGTGGGTCCATCGATTTGAAAAGGAATAAAATGATGTTTGGTCAAAAGAAATGGAACTTTAATGTCAACAGTGGATATGAAACGGTCAATCAGCAAAAAATCTTTGGTGCCGGAACCAGTTTTAAGAAAGAAAAATTCTACACTGATGTTAATTTTATGACACGGGATGCGGAGAATTATAAAGCCGGCGGCAATATTGAAATTCCCTATTCACAATTTCGGAAGATTAATATTTCAGGAATTTCCGGAGTAAAACTGGGGGAAAACAAATTATTAGAGGCATCTGTAATTTATGACAAAGCAAATGATGTCGGTTATCCTGCCTTGCCTATGGATGTTTCAGTCGCAGAAGCGTTGATTGCCTCATTGAAATTTCAGATGTTGCCCGAAAGTGATTTCCTGAAAAGTTGGGAAACAAAAGTTTATTTTAATACGATCATGCACAGAATGGATGATACCAAAAGACCCAATGTTGCGATTCACATGGATATGCCGGGTTGGAGCAAAACTTTTGGATATTATTCTCATCTTAAATCGGTTATTAATCAACATCATTTTTTGTTGAATATTAATGGATTTTACAATAAATCTTCCGCAGAAATGACCATGTATCCAGCGGACAAAAGTGAGAAATTAATGTTTATGCTGACTTGGCCAGATGTGAGAACTTTGGCACAGTCATTTTATCTGGAAGATCAAATCAGCCTTAATCAAAATTCAAGCGTGAGATTATCTGCTTCCGTCACCATGCATCAAAATAAAGTAGAAAGTGAATTTGGTTTAAACAGTTTACAGATTTTTTACCCTGAAATGAATGCTGAAAAAAACAGAATTCTGAAAAGTTTCGCAGCCAATTATCAGTTTGATAAAAATGGATTCCAGGCAGGTTTTGGTCTAGGATATGGTGATCGTGCGCCGTCCGTTTCAGAAGGCTACGGATTTTATTTGTTCAATAGTTTTGAGAAATACGATTATATTGGAAATCCGTATTTAAAGAATGAGTCTTCCCTTGAAGCCAATGCATTTATTGGTTTGAAAAAAGAAAAATACAACGCTAAAATTTCATCGTCTTATTTTCATATTTCAGATTATATTGTAGGGAAAATCATTCCTCATCTTGTTCCGATGACCATTGGTGCAAATGGGGTGAAAACTTATACGGCTTTAGATTATGCAACTTTATTTAATGTCAGTTTATCGACAGAGTTGCGGATTGTAGAACCGTTGAAATGGACAACTCAATTCGTTTACACGTGCGGAAAAGATAATGAACAAGGCAATTTACCATTTATGAGTCCATTCAGTTACCAAACCGCCTTGCGCTATGAAAGAAATAAATTTTCTTCGGAAATTTCGGTTTTTGGAAATACAAAATACCGGGATTTTGCACCCCAATATGGAGAATCTGAAACGCCGGATTATGCGGTTGTAAATGCAAATTTAGGCTATTCATTCCCGCTTGGAGACGCTAAAATGCATGCGAAAATTGGCGTGGAGAATATTTTTGACCGGTACTACACCACGTATTCCGATTGGAATAATATCCCGCAACCCGGAAGAAATTTATTTATCAATCTCAATTTTAGTTGGTAGAAAGAAGGGTTTAAACCTGCTAAATGTTGGCTGTTTTACAAAAGAAGTTCCGGGAAAATTTCTGTAAATTTGTTAGATCACAAAATCGGAAATCATGAAAAGAGCAGATATCATCACCATTATTATTGAAGAACAGAAAGTAGTAATAGACAGTTTAAAACAAACAGTGGACCGTTACAAAACTGCCTCTGACATGGATGAAGAGAGCACGCATGATCCGGAAGATTTTTCGCAGCAGACGCAAGCAAAGGATATGCAGCTCCGTTACGAGAAAACGTTGAAAGAAGCGGAACAAAATCTTGCCTTTCTGGAAGGTGAACTTAAGACTTCACACGATAAAATTGAAAGGGGAGCCCTGATAGAAACTGATCAGAGTTTTTTATTCGTTGGAATTTCTGTGCCTGTTTTCAAATTTGAAAATAAAGATGTTATTGCTTTTTCTGACCATGCCCCTGTTTTCCAAAATATAAAAGGAAAAAACAAGGGCGATAGCATAGAAGTTGGCCCAAAATCACTCCAAATTATTGATTTTTGTTAAATGAGTGATTTGCCTTCTGTAACCTGGGTTACTTTTTATGAAAAAATTAAAGAGTATTTTTGCTGAAATTATTTCAATGGAGTTATTAGGATATTTTTCAGCAGTCGTTATTGGTCTCGTGATGGGATTAATTGGTGGTGGCGGAAGTATTTTGAGTGTTCCGGTTTTTGTTTATGTCTTTGGTTTTGATCCAATGACTGCAACTACGCTTTCGCTTTTCGTGGTCGGCGTTACCAGTTTGGTTGGCTCTGCCGGTTTTGTAAAAGAAAGAATGATTGATTTTCAAACGGCTTTCGTTTTTGGGATTCCTTCCGTTTTGGGCGTGCTGTTTTCGAGAAGGCTGGTTCTGCCACATTTGCCCGAATACATTATCAATCGCTGGGGGATTACCATGACCAAAGACATGTTTTTGCTTTTTTTATTCGCAATCCTAATGTTGATCGCTTCTGCTAAGATGATCAGGAAAACCGAAAGACCTTCTGGAAGAAAACAAAACGAAAACAATTACACCTTATTAATATCACAAGGACTTTTAGTCGGAATAATCACAGGTTTAATTGGAGCAGGCGGTGGATTTTTAATTGTACCTGCCTTAGTTATGTTAATCGGATTGCCAATGAAAAGAGCCGTAGGAACTTCGCTTTTTATTATCGCACTGAATTCGCTTCTTGGTTTTCTCAGTACCATGAAGATGGTTGCACACGACTGGACTTTCCTCATTATCTTTTCCTCGTTATCGGTAGCCGGAATTTTTATCGGAATAGTACTGGCCAAGAAAATGGATGGTCGGAAATTAAAACCCCTTTTTGGTTGGCTCGTCCTGTTTATGGGATTATTTATCATTATTAAAGAAATATTTATTAAACAACAAATAGCAATATGAAGAAGTTATTGATTTTTACCTTAGGATTGTTTTTAGTGACAGCGTGTGACAAAGAACAGGCAAAAACCCTAAACACCGCTGAGGTTTCTGCAAAAGATCCGAAAGAAGTGAGTTTGGTGCAGGAAACCACAAAGTTGAAAAATGACAAAGGGGAAGAGATGAACGTTACTTATTTTGCTCAGGGAGATGATATTGCCGTGAAGTTGGAGCAGGACGGTAAAAAAGAAGAGATACTGATTGCAAAAAAAATCAATACCAAAGGGGAGCCTGTTTTCGCCAATGAAAAAATGATGTGGGAAGGAGCTCTTGGCGCCGGAGGAAAACTGACGGATGATCAAGGTAACGCAACACAATATAGGGAAATAGAGGAAATTAACTAAACCTTATTTTTTTTAATTAAGACGAAAATACCTTTACATCTTATTTAAAAAGTGTAAAGTCGAAAAAATTGAATATGATGAAAATAGAGCAAATTTATACAGGATGTCTCGCTCAGGGAGCATACTATATTGTTTCAGAAAATGAGGCCGCAATTATCGATCCGTTACGGGAAACAAAACCTTATACCGACCGGTTAGAAAAAGATGAGGTCAAATTGAAATATATTTTTGAAACCCATTTCCATGCAGATTTTGTTTCGGGGCATGTCGATTTATCCAGAAAAACGGGTGCGCCAATTGTTTACGGACCGACAGCAAATCCAGATTTTGATGCCATCATTGCAGAAGACGGACAGATTTTTGAAATCGGAAAAATTAAGATTAAAGTTTTACATACTCCAGGTCATACCATGGAAAGTTCCACCTATCTTTTGATTGATGAAAACGGAAAAGAAACTGCGATTTTCAGTGGAGACACGCTTTTCTTAGGCGATGTCGGAAGACCCGATCTGGCGCAAAAAGCAGCCAGTATGACTCAGGAAGAACTGGCCGGGATTTTATATGACAGTTTGCAAAATAAGATCATGCCTTTGTCTGATGATATCACAGTTTATCCGGCACATGGCGCCGGTTCTGCCTGTGGCAAAAATATGCAGAAAGAAACAGTTGACACTTTGGGAAATCAGAAGAAAACCAATTATGCACTGAACCAGCCAAACAAGGAATCCTTCGTCAGAGAAGTTCTGGATGGTTTATCTGCGCCGCCAAAGTATTTTGGAATGAATGTCGCTCTGAACAAAGGCGGTTACGAAGATTTTGATGTCATTCTTAAAAAAGGATCGCATCCTGTTTCTGCCCAGGATTTTGAGGCGGTTGCAGAAGATAGCGGAGCATTGATTTTAGATACCAGAAATGCTGCCGGTTTCCATAAAGGATTTGTGCCCAATTCAATCAATATTGGTTTACAGGGCGATTTTGCACCCTGGGTTGGAGCCATGATTTATGATGTAAAACAACCACTTTTATTGGTGACTGATTTGGGAGCCGAAGAAGAGGCAATTACGCGTTTGTCAAGAGTGGGTTTTGATAATGTGATTGGTTATTTGAAAGGCGGTTTTGAATCATGGAAAAATTCCGGAAAAGAAATTGATCAGGTTAACAGAATTTCTGTCCAGACTTTTTCAGAAAAATTCAAAGAAGATGCGAAAATTATCGATGTAAGAAATGAAACCGAATATGCCGCGGAACATGTGAATGAAGCGTACAGCAGACCTTTGGTTGATATCAATGAATGGGCGTCAACGTTGGATAAAGAGGAACATTTCTTTTTGCATTGTGCCGGTGGTTACAGAAGTATGATCGCTGCAAGTATTTTAAATTCCAGAGGGATTAGAAATTTCACAGAAATCGAAGGTGGTTTTAATAAAATTAAAGAAACTAATGTTCCCACAAGTAATTTCGTTTGTCAGACAAAAACTTTCAAATAATGAGTTTAAGAAAGATTTTTATTGTAGCGGTGATTTCAATGATTTCATGGTCCTGTAAAACAGCAGCGCCAGTTTCAGAGGTTTCCCGTGCAGAAATCAAAAAAATGGTCACCAGTTCGGAAACCACTTTGGTTGATGTAAGGATTCCGGAAGAGTTTTCAGAAAAAACAGCCGAAGGCGCAGTTAATATTCCTTTAGCAACGATTGAAGAAAATCTCGATTTTTTCCGAAAGCGAAAGCAAGTGGTACTGTTCTGTAACAGAGGAAGACAAACAGAAGAAGCCATTAAGATTTTAAAAAAGAACGGAATAACCAACGTGTACAGCGGGAAAACTGTTCAGAATATCAATGCAATAAAAAGCGAAAAGAAATGAAAAATATTATAGAAAACATAGAGTTTAGTACAGAGAAAGCAAATGTTTTTCCGATTAAGAAAAGTGATGATATCAAATATTTCGCGGTGGCTCTTGGGAAAGGTGCGGTATTAAAAAAACATATAGCTCCAGTTCCTGCAACCTTGGTGGTTTTAAAGGGTGAAATCAATTTCTTGATTGAGAACGAGGAGATCAAATTGAAACAGTTTGATGTTTATGAAATCCCGGTGAATGTGGAGCATGAAGTTGTGGGTCTTACAGAAGAAAATCTTTTTTCAGTTGCTCAGGAATTATAGTTAAAATATGTCTACCTATGGAAACCTTTTCTGACCTGTCCCACCTCGATAAAAACTATTGGGAAACGCGGTGGCAAAATAAAAAAACCGGTTGGGATATTGGTTTTTCCTCACCTGCAATTGTAGAATATATGCTGCAGTATCAAAATAAGGATGCGAAAATTTTGATTCCCGGTTGTGGAAATGCTTACGAGGTTGAATCACTTTATAATCTTGGCTTTAAAAACATTACCGTTGTTGATATTTCAGCAACAGCAGTTGAAATTTTAAAAGAAAAATACAAAGATACGGAAGGTGTGAAGGTAATTTGCGAAGATTTCTTTAATCATAAAGGAAATTACGATCTAATTATTGAACAGACTTTTTTCTGTGCAATTTCTCCTTTGTTAAGAACTCAGTATGCACAAAAAATGCATTCATTATTAAATGAAAACGGAGGGATAATCGGAGTATTGTTCAATAAAGTTTTTGAGAAAAACGGACCGCCTTTTGGTGGAACTGTTTCGGAATATCAGACTCTTTTCAGCGAAAATTTTGATATTCAAAAAATGGAAGAATGCTATAACAGCATCGAACCCAGAAAAGGAAGCGAAGTTTTCATTAATTTAAAAAAGAAGAAAGTAATATGATATCTGTTTTAAAAAAATATAAAATTACATTGATCGGAATCCTGGTCGGCGGAATTCTGGGTTATGCTTATTATCACTTTATTGGCTGCGAAACGGGAACCTGTGCGATAACATCCAAACCCTTTAACTCAACCGTTTACGGAATGGTGATGGGGTATTTAATGTTTTCGGTATTTCAGAAATCAAAAACAAAACAAGAACATGCTTAATTTTATTAAAAATATTTTTGGGGCCAAAAATGTCGATTATAAACAGCTTTTTATAGCTGGTGCGCAAATAATTGATGTGCGGACTCCTGCTGAATTCAGTAACGGTCATATTAAACAGTCGACGAATATCCCTTTGCAACAACTGCAAAGTGAAATGAAGAAACTGGATTTGAAAAAACCAATCATCACCTGTTGTGCAAGCGGAATGAGAAGCGCTTCTGCCAAAACAATTCTTCAGCAAAATGGTTTCGAAGCGTATAACGGAGGCGGATGGAGTTCTCTTCAGAATAAATTAAACAAATGAAAAGTTTATTTCAGAATTGGACATTAAGCAGATTCCTGTATTTGGCTGGTGGAATATTTTTTGTACTCATCGCAGCAAATGACCGTGTTTGGTTGATGATTCCTTTCGGGCTGTATTTCATGGCGATGGCAATTTTCAAATTGGGTTGTGCTGCCGGCGCTTGTGAAATACCACGAAAAGAGGAAAAAAACATTTAAACTAAAGTTTTAGTTGAGTTATTTTATTAACTATTTTATTTAAAAGTGATGTCACAAAAATTTAAAGAACTTATAGATTCAGAACGTCCTGTATTGATTGATTTTTTTGCCACCTGGTGCGGTCCCTGCAAAGTGCAGTCTTCTGTTTTGACAACTGTTAAAGAAAATATTGGTGATCTGGCCAGAATCGTAAAAATAGATATTGACCAATTTCCTGCGATTGCCGCACAATATAATGTACGTGGAGTTCCTACTTTAGCCGTTTTCAAAAAAGGCGAAATGCTCTGGAAGGAAAGCGGTGTTCATGATGTTAATACTTTGACAGATCTGTTGAAAGGATTTGCTTAGTATTATTTTAATATAAATTCATCACGGTCTGAAAGAAAAGGAAATTTCGTTCTATATTTCTCCAGTTTTTCTGCTTCAAAAATAGCGGATATGATATTGTTATTTGTCGTTGAGGTTTCACCTCCGTCAGCAAAATAGCAATAAGAACTTTCCGGATATTCTAAATCATTGCCATCAGTTCCGATTCTGTTTAAACCAAAAACATAGGCTTGGTTTTCAATTGCTCTGGCTTTTAATAGAGTCTGCCAGCCGTCGATTCTGCTTTTCGGCCAATTGGCAACATATAAGATGGCATCGTAATCATCATTGTTTCTGGAAAAAACAGGAAACCGCAAATCGTAGCAAACCTGCAGCAAAATTCGCCATCCTTTATATTGAACGATCACCCGTTCATTTCCTGAACTGTATTTTTTATCTTCACCGGAGTAAGAAAAAAGATGCCTTTTGTCGTAGAAAAAATATTCGCCATTGGGTTTTACAAAATAAAATCGATTCAGGTATTTTTCATTTTCATATACAGAAGCGCTTCCGCAGACAGCTGTGTTTTTTTCTTTTGCGAAATTTTTCATCCATTGCAGTGTTTCTTCTTTTTGGTCTGCTATTTCCTCAGGCTTCATATAAAAGCCCGTCGAAAACATTTCGGGAAGAATAAAAAGATCTGCGGAGATTTCTTTAAAGGCCAATTCAATTTGCTTAAAATTTTCACTTTTGTTTTTCCAGGCGATATTTAAATTTAACCCACTAACTATTAAATCATTCATGATTGTTATTTTATAAAAAGAACTTCAATATACATATTTTTTCTTAAAAAAAGTTAATAAAATCATAAAGTGGTCCCATTTTTGAATGGTGAAAAGCATTATTATAAATTAACATTAAAATTTTAACATTATGAAAAAGTTATTAGTAGTTTGCTCATTATTCTTTTTAGGACAAATGGCATTTGCGCAAGCATGGCAAGGAAAAGGAGATCAAAAAATCCAGGTAGGATTAAATGGTTGGGGTTACGGAACAGGGATTACTGCAACTTATGATTACGGTTTGTCTAAACTGATTTCAATAGGAGCAGGTGCGAATTTCTTTTTTGATCACAACAATGAAAAATACAGAAATGATGACTTTGGCGTATTTGGGAGATTGAATTTCCACCTACAGGAGCCATTAGGATTGCCATCTAAATGGGATATTTATCCAGGTGTTGACTTAGGTCTTTTGGGTAAAAGTGGAACGTATTTCGGGGCGCATTTAGGAGTTAGATATTTCTTCAACAATAATGTCGGTATTTTCCTTGAAGCAGGGAATAACGGAAGCATCGGGGTTTCTTTCAACTTGTAAGAAATTCAGGCATATAAGACAAAAGGTTCTCATTTTGAGGACCTTTTTTGTTTGGCATACTTTTGATAATTTGTATCTTCGCAAATCTTTAAAATAATTTAAAAATATTCAATGACATTAATACAGTTATTTCAATTTATATTGAGCATCTCAATTCTTGTAATCCTCCACGAACTGGGACATTTCATTCCCGCTAAACTTTTCAAAACAAGAGTTGAAAAATTTTATCTTTTCTTTGATCCATGGTTTTCTTTATTTAAATTAAAATTCCGCGGTACAGAATACGGAATCGGTTGGTTGCCGTTTGGCGGTTATGTGAAAATCGCAGGAATGGTTGACGAAAGTATGGATACCGAGCAATTGAAGCAACCTGCTCAGCCATGGGAATTTCGCAGTAAGCCGGCGTGGCAGCGGTTAATCATCATGATGGGTGGAGTTACCGTGAATTTCTTTTTAGCATGGTTCATCTATTCGTCATTAAGTTATTTTAAAGGGGAAACCTATCACGATAATGCCAAGTTTGAAAACGGAATTTCAGTTTCGGCTGCAGGTCAAAAAATGGGCTTGAAAAACGGAGATCGAATTTTGAAAATCGATGAAAAACCGGCAGAAAGAATGGAGACTTCTACTATTAACATGCTTTTCGCTAATCATGTCACCGTTTTAAGAGAAGGTAAAGAAGTTACTTTTCCTGTAAACGAAGATGGTGTCGCAGATGTATTGGCAGAGAATGAAGCAAAACTGTATTTCGGGCCACGTTATCCTGTGGTTATTGACAGTCTTGCACCGAAAGGCAATGCTGAGTTGGCCGGATTGCTGAAAGGCGACAGAATCGTTGGGATTAATGGCAAGTCGGTGAAATTTTTCGATCAGCTGGCACCTGAACTGTCTAAGTTGAAAAATCAAGAAGTCGTTTTAGACATTGAAAGAAATAATCATCTTGAAAAAGTGAATGTAAAAGTAAGCAGCGAAGGCAAACTTGGATTCGCAAATGACCTGTCAATCGCTCAAAAAGAATTTGAGAAGACACAGGTGAACAGAAAGTATTCTCTTGGCGAAGCAATCCCGAGAGGGTTAACCAGAACGGTTGATGTTTTGACGATGCAGATCAAGCAGTTTAAAATTGTTTTCAACACCAAAACGCAAGGGTATAAAAAAGTTTCCGGACCTATTGGAATTATCAAACAGATGCCTGAGACGATTAATTGGGAGTTTTTCTGGAGCTTTACAGCGATGTTTTCCGTTTGGCTGGCTTTCCTTAATTTGATTCCAATTCCGGGATTAGACGGTGGGCACGTGGTTTTCACACTTTGGGAAATGATCACCGGAAAACCGGTTCCGCAGAAAGTTTTAGAAAATGCACAAATGATTGGCGTGATTTTCCTAATGGGACTCATGGTTCTGATCTTCGGAAACGATATTTTAAAATGGATTACCGGAAAATTTTAAAATATTTTTAAAATTATTTTGGTAGTATAAAAAAAGTTTCTATATTTGCACACGCTTAAAGCAAAGAGCTACACTCCTCTTTAGCTCAGTTGGTTAGAGCATCTGACTGTTAATCAGAGGGTCCTTGGTTCGAGCCCAAGAAGAGGAGCAAAACCATCACAGAAATGTGGTGGTTTTTTTGTGTTTTTACTCCAGAGAATTAGGGTCAAGCTCAAAACGGATCAGGGATCAGGGATCAGTATCAAAACTTGGGGACTACGCAAAAATTTTGGATAATCTGAAAAGGAAAAATGATTTGTCTCTTACCCCTCGAAGTTGTAATCTGAAGTTTTTTATTTTCGCATTAAAAGATTCGGCCGACGCATTGGTGCTTCTTTGGTCAAAATAATTGAGAATGTCATTGTAATGATTCATAATGGTCTTCATGAGTACTGAAAATGATTTAAACCCACATTCTTCTACTTCTTTGAACCAATGTGCTAATTTTAGGATTGCTACAGACTTTTGAATATTTTGATTGTAAATTTTCCTCAGCCCGTCTGATAAATTATACGCTTTTTCTAAATCAGGATAGTGATAGAACAGTATTTGTGCTCTTTCATTTTGTGTTGATGTCCACTTTTCCCTGGTCTTGTAGAGTAAATATCGGCTTCTTGCCAAGAGTTGCTTTCTGGTATCACCATTTTCAAAAATTTCAATTTCAGGAGTTTTCTTCTTTTCTTTTGCTTCTGTCAAACAGTTGTTTTCCAATTCAATGGCTTGCCACCGATGTTGTATCCTGAGGTCTTGCAATGCTTCTGTGGCGAGCTTCTGAACATGAAAACGGTCGATGACCTGAATGGCATTGGGAAAACATCTTTTGGCAATGAGTTTCATTGAACCTGCCATGTCGAGCGTGATCTCTTTAACTTTCTGTCGGAATTTTCTGCTGATTTTCAGAATCTGTTCAATGACTTTATCGCTTTGAGTACCTTTAATAATGGCTACGATGCTTCCTTTTTTGCCTTTCGCTTTCTTGGAAGTAAGAACGGTGTATAATTCCCCGTCTGAAAGAGCGACTTCATCTAAAGAAAGCTGGTCAGAGAGGTTTTCAGTATATAAGATCCAGTCTTCAGCGTGTTGTTTTTGATCCCAGTCTTTAAAATCGCTGATGCTTTTTTTATATTGTCTTTGAAATTTCTTTCCATTTACGCCATACATTTCTGCTATGGTCTTACAGGGAAGCGCTTTAGTATCGGCTGATTTTTTTTAAGAACTCCGCAAAATCATGTGTCATGCGAGTTCCTTTGGCGATGAGATTCCAGTCTCTTTGAATAATGTTTGCGGATTTTACATCCGTCCATCTTCGGCGTTTGATATGCAGTTTCACGGACTTTCCGCGCAGTGGAAAATCATCTACCATTATTTCCGGCAGAAAACCCTTTGACTGCAAAGTAAGAGAAGAAAACTCCTTTGGAATCGTATTTTTTTCTTCAAAATAAAGATGTAGCACTTTACTTACTTCTTCGAATTTCACAATCTCAAAATGGTCAATTAAAAATTCAGGTAATAAAAATTTGAGGACTTCTGTTTCATTTAGCATCTAACAAAATTATTAAATTTATCTTTTCTCCCCAAGTTTTGGGATTGATCCAAAATTTTGGATAATCTGAAAAGGAAAAATAGTGGGGACTTGCTTATTTTTATTCAATGACCAATAGATAGATTTCAACTTATAAAAAAACCACCACTAATCATAGTGATGGCTCTGATAAGGATTGTTCCGGCTTATCTCTTCTTGAAAGCTTTCGCAATGTTCACAATTACTTTCACCGCTTTTTCCATTGATTCCAGGCAAACATATTCATAAGGCCCGTGGAAGTTTAATCCGCCCGCAAAAATGTTCGGACATGGCAATCCCATATAAGAAAGCTGTGCGCCGTCTGTACCGCCCCGTATGGCTTTTATTTTCGGTTCGATATTGGCATCTTTCATTGCCTGTTCAGCAATATCTACAATATGCATTTTCCCCTCAAACTGCTGTTTCATATTGAGGTACTGCTCTTTGATTTCAATTTCGGCAGTTCCGGCTCCAAATTTTTTGTTGAATTCTCCGACGACATCGCTCATGAATTTTTTTCTTGCTTCAAATTTTTCATGATCGTGATCACGAATGATATACTGAATTTTCGCCTCTGAAACTTCAGATTTTAAATCGGTTAAATGATAGAAACCTTCAAATCCTTTTGTAGTAGAGGGAGTTTCGTTTTCAGGAAGCATTTTAATAAATTCTGCTGCAAGTAAAGAAGCATTCACCATTTTCCCGAAAGCATAACCGGGATGCACGCTCAAACCGTGGATTTTCACCACTGCTCCGGCGGCATTGAAATTTTCATATTCCAGTTCTCCAACTTCGCTGCCGTCCATGGTGTAGGCCCATTCTGCGCCGAATTTTTTCACATCAAATTGATGTGCACCTCTTCCGATTTCTTCATCAGGGGTAAATCCGATGGCGATTCGGCTGTGTTTAATTTCCGGGTGTGCCAATAAATATTCCGCCGCGGTAACGATTTCTGCAATGCCTGCTTTATCGTCAGCGCCCAGTAAAGTTGTTCCGTCTGTCGTAATTAATGTTTTGCCAACGTAATCTTTTAATGTTTCAAATTTTGAAGGAGAAAGGGTAAATCCGGTTTCATTATTCAAAACCAAGTCGCCACCGTCGTAATCATCCCAAATTTGCGGTTTCACATTTTCTCCGTTAAAGTCTGGAGAGGTGTCGTAATGCGATATAAATCCGACCACCGGCTCATCATCGTTTTCTAAATTTGAAGGCACATAAGCGTAAATATAGCCGTGCTCATCCATGGAAACATCACTCAGACCCAGGGTTTTCAGTTCTTCAAAAATATATTTGGCAATATCCCACTGTTGCGGCGAGGAAGGCGTTGCTTCACTTTCGGGATCGCTGGTTGAATATATTTTTACATAATTAATAAAACGGTTTTGTAATTTCAGTTTCCAGTCGAGGTTAAAATCTATGGTTATCATAATTGCATATTTTAAACAAAGTTAAAATTTTAGGCCAAGGTTAAGGTAAATATGTTGTATTTATTTTTATCGCTTTTATAATTGAATTTTATTTAAATTATTGATAATCAACTTTGTAAAAGTGTTTAAATTTTAATCAGACCTTTTTTAAAGTTTTGGTATATTTGAGAACATCAAAAAATAGAAATGTTTCTAACTGAATGTCCACGAGATGCAATGCAAGGTTGGGGTGAATTTATCCCGACGCAAAAGAAGATTGACTACATTAATTCGTTAATGGAAGTCGGTTTTGATGTGCTGGATTGCGGCAGCTTTGTTTCCCCGAAAGCAATTCCACAGATGGCCGATTCCGGAACCGTGGTCGATGAGATTGATAAAGGGGTTTCGAATACCAAACTTTCTGTAATTGTTGCCAACTATCGCGGGGCAGAGAAAGCGCTTGCGCATCAAGCGGTAGATATCTTAGGATTTCCTTTTTCTATTTCCGAAACTTTTCAATACCGAAATACCAATAAAAATCAGGAAGAAGCTTTTAATGATATTAAAAAAATAACGCGGGTTTTGGAATCGGATGGCCGGGTTTTAAATGTGTATTTTTCGATGGCCTTCGGGAATCCTTATGGTGAAATCTGGAAAGCGGCTGATGTTGATTATTGGGCGCAAAGATTTAATGAAATAGGAATTAAGAATATACTGCTTTCTGATACCACCGGAACCGGGACTCTGGAACAGATCGCCTTGCTTTTCAAAACCATTCCGGCAAAATATCCTGAAATCGATTTCGGTGGACATTTTCATAACCGTTATGAAGATTCTTACAAAAAATTAAAAGCGGCGTACGATCATGGCTGTCGCAGATTCGATTCTGCAATTAAAGGAATCGGCGGCTGTCCGATGGCGAAAGATGATCTGGTCGGAAATATGCCTACTGAGCAGGTGATTAATTTTATGGCCTTAGAAAAAATCGAGCATTCATTAAATTTACTCAATTTCGAAAGTGCTTATAATAAAGCAAAAGATATTTTTCATTTTTAATTATTTATCTCCATTAAAACTTTTAATTTATGGCAACTTCAAAAGTAACTTACCTTACTGATTTGCGGTGTGAATCCGAGCATCTGCAATCAGGATCAAAAATTTTCACCGATGCTCCCACCGACAATCACGGAAAGGGAGAAGCTTTTTCACCCACGGATCTTTGTGCAACTTCTTTGGTGCAGTGCATGCTGACTACGATTGCGATTTTGGGTAAAGACAGAGGAATTATTATTGACGGTTCTTATGGAGAAATTCAAAAAAATATGAATCCAAAACCGAGAAAAATTGCGGAAATTGTTTGTGACCTGTATTTTAAAGGAAACTTTTCGGATGGTGAAAAGGAGTTTATCAAAGAAACGGCGATGAACTGTCCGGTTGCATTGTCACTGAGTTCTGATGTGATAAAAACAGTCAGTTTTAATTACTCGGCATAGTCTGCTTTTGGATTTCAGTCATTAGGAAAAAGCCTTAATATATAAAAAAATATTTGTTTTTAAGGTCTGATTAATAGCAGGTTATAAATTATAGTTTGTGACGAAACTTTCGTTATCTTTAGGTCAAAATAACACAAACTATGACTTCAACAATTACCTATTTGGGCAACTTTAAAATAGTTTCGCAACATGAGAAATCAGGTGCAACCATTGAAACCTGCGCTCCTTTAAGAGAAGGCGGGACTTCAGAATTATTTTCCCCTTCGGATATTTTCGGAATTTCTTACGGCCAGTCGATGTTAATGGCGGTCGCGGTTTTGGGTGAGCCCAGAGGAATCTTCATTACCGGAGCGACCTGTGAACTGAAAAAATCAACGCATCCCGAACCGAAGAGAATAGGAACGATTTTCTGTATCGTGAGAATTCCTGGAAAGTTTACGGATAAAGAAAAGAAATTTATAGAAGAAACAGCACTGAACTGTCCTGTAGCACTTTCCATACATCCCAATGTTCAGAAAACAGTGATGTTTGAGTTTGAAGGATAAGCCATTAAATAATGAATGCCGGAAATTTCCGGCATTCATTTTAGATCATTCCCAATTCGAACCGGGCTTCTTCGCTCATCATATCTTTGTTCCAGGAAGGTTCAAAGGTGAGTTCCAAATCAACTTCTGTAACATCTTCCACTTCGGTGACGCGCTCTCTGACCTCTGCAGGTAAGCTTTCTGCCACCGGGCAATTGGGTGTTGTCAAAGTCATAATTACTTTTACTTTACCTTCATCAGAGATTTGTACATCATAAATTAATCCTAATTCATAAATATCGACGGGGATTTCTGGATCGTAAACGGTTTTTAGGGCTGTAATAATATTTTCACCGATTTCGGCAATTTTGTCGTCTGTGTATTTCATTTACTTGGGAACATTTAATTTTCACTTTTTTCTAACAGGTCTTCCTGGCGCAACCGCCGGAAAACATTTGCCAAAGTTAAGACATCTTTTTCACAATATGTAACGATTCTAAATAAGTCTTTCTCTATATGGTAAATTGATGCGACCATTGATCCGTCGATATCGTCTTTCGGTGTGGGGATTCCGAAGAGATGCGCCAGTAATTCCAGTGAGATAAAAGATTTATAGTCGCCGAATTTCCAAAGTTCCATCGTGTCTAGATGAGGGATTTCCCAGGGTTTTTTCCCAAACATCTGAAAAGGAACCGGCGGTTGCATTCCATTGATCAAAAACCTTCTGGCAATCCACGGAAAGTCAAACTCTTTTCCGTTGTGGGCACAGAGAATGACGTCGCGAAGTTTTGGTCTGTTAAAAATTTTGCCGAAATCTTCCAGTAATTTCTTTTCGTCATCACCATAAAAACTCTTTACCATCAACTTGCCGGATTTCTCTACTATTCCGACCGAAATACAAATTATTTTACCGAATTCTGCCATAATCCCGCCTCTTTCGCGGTAATATTCTTCTGCGGTAAATTCTTCTTTCCGCTGGAATTTTGTTTTTTTATCCCAAAGAAATTGGTCGGTTTCATCTAAATCCTGCCAGTTTCCAAATTGCGGAACGGTCTCAATATCCAGAAATAATACTTTTTCTAACGGAATATTTTGAATCATAATGTTGGTTTTTTTATTGAAGTTTTCAGCCAATTTTCAGCCCGTTTTTCACCGGTAATGTGGTGGTTAGAATAGTCACTTCTTTATTCTCGCCATAAACGCCCAGGACCAGGCATTCGCTGAAAAAGTTGGCAATTTGTTTTTTAGGAAAATTGACAACAGCGATGATTTGCTTTCCGATAAGGTCTTCTTTTGTATACAAGCCGGAGATTTGAGCTGAAGATTTTTTAATTCCTAAATCGCCAAAATCGATTTCTAACTGATAGGCAGGGTTTTTCGCTCTCTGAAAATCAGAAACAGAAACGATTGTTCCACTTCTTAAATCAATTTTTTCAAAGTCGGTCCAGCTGATTTCTGGTTTAATCATTCAAAAAGCATTTCTATTTTACAGATACGATATAGTCGTAAACCATTTGATGTTGAGCGTCATTCAGCTTTGCTTTCGGAGCCATCGAGTTCATAATTCCCACCCAGTTCTGTGCAGAATGAGCGGTTGGATTGGGTAAGTCATGGCATTTTCCGCATGAATTATCGAAAACGACTTTGCCTTGTGCAAGATATTCCACGGTCATCACTTTTGTTCCTGTAACTGCGGATTTCGGACTGCAGGAACCCATTAATCCTGCCGCCATAAATGCAGCGATTAATAAAGTGTATCCAGTCTGGTTTCTGCTTTGTTTTTGGTTTTTCATTTTATTGATTTAATAGTAATTCATTTCAAAAATAAGTAAAATTCTTATTAGATTTGTTTAAGTCGTAGAAAATTAAGGCAATGTCAATAAATATCAACTTTTATTTGAAATCGGATAGGTATCATTAAAAAGTAATATTCTCCTGTTGGTATTCACATTTAATTAAAGTATTTTCCCGGTTGCTTCTTTCGGCCGTTGCAGAATTTATTTCGTAAAAGAATTGTATTTTTGACTCAATGAAAACCCTTTCTAACCAAGATCTGATAAAAGGAATACAGTCCGGCGACAAACGATTGCTCGGAAAAGCAATCACGTTGGTGGAAAGTAAAAAAGAGGAACACCGCGAGCAAGCAGAAGAACTTTTAAAAGAAATATTGCCTTTTACCGGAAAATCAGTCAGAATAGGAATTACAGGGGTTCCCGGCGCGGGAAAATCGACCTTCATCGAAAGTTTTGGGAAGTTGGCAATAAAACACGGAAAAAGAGTTGCGGTCTTGGCGATTGATCCGAGTTCATCTTTAAATAAAGGGTCTATTTTAGGCGACAAAACCAGAATGGAAGAATTAGCTAAGGAAAAAAATGCCTTCATTCGGCCGAGTCCCACTTCGGGGTTTTTGGGTGGAGTAGCCAATGCGACTTTTGAAACGATGTTGATCTGTGAAGCTGCGGGTTATGATTTTATTTTAATAGAAACCGTGGGTGTTGGTCAAAGTGAAGTTTTGGTTTCCGACATTACCGATGTGTTTTTATTTTTAAAAATTATTGGTGGCGGCGATGAACTACAAGGAATTAAAAGAGGAATTATGGAAATGGTCGATCTTATTTTCATTAATAAAGTGGAAGAAGACAACCGTCTTAAAGCTAAAAACACAAAAGTAGAATTAATGCGCGCTCTTCACTTTTTGCCTTCCAAAGAGAAAAACTGGAAAGTTCCTGTGCTGCTCGGCTCTGCTTTAAACAATAATGGATTGGAAGAAGTTTATGAAAAGATTCAAGAGTTTATTGACTTGAAAATTTCAAATCATTCATTCGGAGAAACCCGAAAGAAACAGGCAGAGAAACGTTTTGACTACTGGGTACAGGAATATATTCTGCAAAAAACGAAGTCGGATAAATCGACAGAAACCTTTTACGAAGAGCATAAAAAAAATGCTTCTGAAATGAAATCAAATCCAAGTACAGAAGCAAAAATTTTTGTTGAGAAATTAATAGGCAGGTAAATTAATTTTTTGCCGGAGTATTCGCAGTAATGTAACCATCATAGGAAATCGGCTGTCTGTCATTGGAATCCATAAAAACGTATGATTTCCCGTTCTGGAAAACCTGCATTGTAATAGTTGCTTTGTTTTGTTGATCGTTTGCGATAATCGTGAAGATAACGCTGCCTTTTTTACCGTCTTTTCTGTTAACTGTAAAATCTTTAGAAGAGAATCTGTAAGAGTTTTTACTGGGATCAAGGTTCGGGGTGTACATTCTGCCGAAATAGGGTAAAGTGACATTTAATTCACCCTTTCTGATTTCAATAGTGTAACCGGGATCTAAATTGAGCATTCGCAATCCATTAGGAAGCGAATTTAAAATATTGATGACCTCTGCGTTGTTAGGGCTTGCACGCTCAGCGACAAAAGTAAACTCATTGGATTGCAGCAGGGAATTAATGTTTGCCGATGAGGTATTATTCTGGGAACTGCATGATAAAGCTAAAGTGAGCGTCAGCAGTGCAAGTGTGATTTTCAGTAAATTTTTCATGTGATTTTTTTTATAAGTATACAAAAATTATGCAATATTAAATATTAAGTCTTCATTTGGAATAAAAATTGTTTTAACTGTTTAAATCAATATATACTAATATGAAGAATATTAACAGAATACTAGGAATCGGTGTCATGTCTGTCATGATGATTGCATGTACAACCAACCCAATCACTGGGCGGAAATCTTTACAATTGGCCAGTAATCAGGAAATTTCTGCCATGGCGCTTCAGCAATATAAGCAGGCATTGTCACAGGCAAAAGTTATTTCAGGAACAACTCAGGCTAAGAGTGTACAGAATGTTGGCTTAAGGATTAAAAATGCTGCAAACAACTATTACCGGGGAATTGGCAGAGAAGCAGATCTTGCGAATTACCAATGGGAATTTAATTTACTCGACGATAAACAAGTTAACGCTTGGTGTATGCCTGGCGGGAAAGTAGCAGTATATACGGGTATTTTGCCTATCACTAAAACTGATGCTGGTTTAGCTGTGGTCTTGGGTCATGAAATTTCTCACGCACTTGCCGGTCACGGAAATGAAAGAATTTCCCAAGCCATGATCGCAGAATATGGAGGCGCCATTCTAGGAAGTACTATTTCCAATGGTCAGTTAGCTTCAATTTTCCAACAGGCTTATCCATTAGGCGCTCAGGTAGCTTTACTGAAATACGGGAGAAGTCAGGAGTTAGAAGCCGATGAAATGGGACTTTATTTAATGAGTATGGCTGGCTATGATCCGAGAGAAGCACAACCTTTCTGGCAAAGAATGGAGGCGGCATCTACAGGAAACAGGCCTCCGGAGTTTTTATCTACTCACCCTAATCCAGATACCAGAAGAGCAGATTTAGAAAAACATATGGCAAAAGCCCTGCAATACTATGCAGCTGCTGGCGGCAAAATTTAACACTTAATTAAATTTATAGTAAACCTTTCCGAAAATTTCTTAAATTTGGAAAGGTTTTTTAATTTATATCGACATGAAAAATTTAACTTTTATAGGATTTCTTTTACTTGGTTTGGCATTTTTGCTGTATTATATTACCCCTCAGTTTTCTGCGGTTAAACTTTTTGAGCCCACTAATTTAATGGGTATTCTTGCAGGCATTGGCATTGGTTTAATAATCGGGGGAATCGTTGGATATATCAGCAAGGGAACAGCATTAAAACAGGAAGAAAAACGGAGAGAATTCAAACAGCTCCGAAAAGAAAAAGAAGATCTGGAAAAGCAGGCTGCAGAATTGGCCAGGCAACAGACCGTAACTTATACAACAACAGAAGAAAACCAAAATCCTCCGAATTATTAATTCAGAGGATTCTTTTTTTTTCTTAAAGTTCAGTTTTTCTTAAAACTCGTACCCTAAACCTACCATGAATAAACTTGGTCGGCTGTCATAACGAATCGTTTCGCTGGTATTGTTATTAATAAAATTTCTTTGGTCGCTGCTGAAAGCACCTTCATATCTCGCATTCACAATCAGTTTTTGAAGTTGAACCTGTGCTCCAAACTGATAACCTACTGTGAAATCTTTGGTGGCATTTTCTTTAAAGTCTTTGAACTGATTATCTGTAGAAAGATTATAAGACGCAACCGGACCTATAAACACTCCTAAGTTGTCTCCTAAAAGCTTATATCCC
Source organism: Chryseobacterium gotjawalense (assembly GCF_030012525.1). Lineage (NCBI taxonomy): Bacteria > Pseudomonadati > Bacteroidota > Flavobacteriia > Flavobacteriales > Weeksellaceae > Chryseobacterium > Chryseobacterium gotjawalense. The sequence goes on along the minus strand of NZ_CP124855.1, from coordinate 2,039,912 downwards.
AAAAGGACAGGTACATCCACACGATTGCTTTTTGCTTCTATAGTAGTAGCGGTAGTACCATTAGGGCTCGGCACATCAATTTCTGATTTAAAAGTAGTGTAATAAATTTCCGGCATTAAAAATAGTGACGCTGGTAAATTAACTTTCGCGGAAAGACCAACATTGAAGCCTGCACTGTTCTTTTTGGAATCATTGTATGTTTTTACGGCACTTTCCCAACTAGGACTGTCGGTTTTGAAAAGTAAGTTGGCTTTTGCTGCAAATTTAATCTGTGCAGAACCCAGAACACTTGCACCAATTAGAACGAAACTGAATAATTTATTCATTAGAATGGGGTTTTGTTATTATATTATCTATTGAGGTTTTTTTGGTCTCTAAGAAATACTCGCGTAATTCCTTAAATAACTCTGATGAATAAACGAAATCGATAAGGTTTTTATTGCCTGCATTGATCAGGATGTCTTTGTTACCTTCCCATTCCTTTATCCCAAGACGGAGATATACAATTTTCTCGCCAATCGTCATCACCGAGTTCATGTCGTGGGAATTAATGATGGTTGTAGTGTTATATTCTTTAGTGATTTCCAAAAGTAGATCATCAATAATATTTGAAGTATAGGGATCCAAACCAGAGTTTGGTTCATCGCAAAAAAGATATTTCGGGTTGTTGACAATTGCTCTTGCGATGGCAACTCTTTTTTGCATTCCTCCGGAAATCTCCGATGGATATTTACGATTGGCTTTTTCCAGATGGACACGGCCAATAACGTCGAAGACTCTTCTTTTCTTTTCTCTGAAAGTCAAATTGGTAAACATATCCAAAGGGAAAGTAATATTCTCTTCCACTGTCATCGAATCGAAAAGTGCGCTTCCCTGAAAGACGGTTCCTATTTCAGACCGAAGCTGCTGTTTTTCGTCCCGTGACATATTATTGATGTTTCTGCCGTCAAATAATATTTCACCGGAAGTTGGTTGGTAAACATTAAGCAAACTCTTTAGAAATACTGTTTTTCCAGAGCCACTCTGACCGATGATGAGGTTTACTTTGCCTGTTTCAAAGGTTGTCGTAATTCCTTTTAATACTTCTACCTGATCAAAACGTTTCTTTAAATCTTTTACTTCTATCATCAGCTGAGGAACATTTGAGTTAATATTAAGTTCATAATAATGATGGCGACAATGGTCCAAACTACTGCCTGCGTACTTGCGCGGCCAACTTCCAGCGAGCCGCCTTTTACATTATAACCAAAATAAGCGGGGATTGTTGCAATTAAAAAAGCAAATACTGCTGTTTTGAAAAATGCGTACCATATAAAATGTTGTGGCATATACATTTGGATTCCGGTGATATAATCTGCTTTACTCCAGTTTCCTGTTGCGGTTCCTGCCAGATATCCTCCCCAAATTCCAAAAACAATACTGATTGCAATGAGTAAAGGGTTGAAAATCACACTGGCTAAAACTTTAGGTAAAATCAAAAAATTAGGAGAATTAACTCCCATAATATCTAAAGCATCAATTTGCTCGGTAACACGCATTGTTCCGATACTTGATGCAATATACGATCCTACTTTACCGGCCAGAATAACAGATATAATGGTTGGTGCAAATTCTAATATCAGAACAACTTTGGTTGCATAACCAATAAAAGAGTTGGGAATCGGAAATGATGATGCATTGAAGTTATTGAACATTTGAATAGCCACAACCGCTCCTACGAACGTGGACGTAAAGAGTACCAGCCCGAAAGAATTTACTCCCAGATCATAAATCTCACGCATAAATAATTTACCAAATATCGAAGCCTTTTGGGGCTTTTTTAATGTTTTCGATAACAGAAAGAAATATGCGCCAACTTGGCTCAACAGATTTTTTAGCATGTTGCAAAATTAGTGTTTTTTATTTTTTATATGGCTTTAATTGGCATTCTTATCTCCACCGACGACTAAAAAAATGGTTTTCAAAATAATAACCAAGTCCAAACTTAACGTCCAGTTTTTTACGTAAAACGCGTCTGCAAGAATTCTTTTTTGCATTTTGAGGTCCACATTTCCTGTATCGCCACGCAATCCGTTTACCTGAGCCATGCCAGTTACACCAGGTCTTACTAAGCTTCTTATGGAATATCTGCCGATTTTTAATTTGTAAAAATCGTCAACCAAAAGCATGTGAGGTCTTGGTCCTACAACTGACATTTCACCTTTTAAAACATTCAGAAATTGCGGCATTTCATCTAAACTGGTCTTTCGGAGAAATTTACCGATTTTGGTTATCCGTCGGTCATTTTCTTCCGTTGTTTTAGTCGTGCATTCACCATTGATATGCATGGTACGGAACTTTATACAATTAAAAACTTCATCATGAAAGCCATACCTTTTTTGGACAAAGAAGACTGGCCCTTTACCATCCAATTTAATTAATATCGCGATAATCGGAAACAGCCAGGTACATACAAATACCAATATTAAAAATGAAAACAGGAGATCAAATGTCCGCTTCAAAGCAACATTCGTTAAATAATCCAAAGGAAATTTAGACCGTACCAATATCGGTTGAGTTTCGGTGTATTCCAAATCATATTGAAAGAAATCGTTTTCTATTACATTGGGAATTAGTGAGATACATACTTTGTGGCCTTCTGCTAAACCATGAACTTCAGCTTCCTGTTTTTTATTGTACTTTTTAAATTCAGTAGAAATGTACATGGTGTGTATTCCATTTTTTTTCCAGAATGCTACCAGTTTTCCAAAATTAAATCGGTCTTCCTCCGGATAATCATAAATTTTGAATCCATAATCTTTTCGTTCGGTTAAAATGTTTTTTAATATTTCTGATGATGAATCACTTGACAGAAACATTATGTTTCGATAGTTAAGACCAAGAGTTCTAATGTATTTTAAAGCAAAAAAAAGCGTTGATTTAATGATGAAAAGGATAAAAAATAGACTTAGCCCGAGTAAAAAACGGTCTTGCTTCAAAAATTCATTATTGCTAACTTTTGCCAATAACATAACACCGAAAATGAAAATAAAGATATGGGTAACAAATCTTTCCAAATAGAGAGTGTATGTAATATTTCTGGCTACGGAGTATAGTTTCGTTCTGCTGCTGAGTAAAATCCAGTAAAAAATAAGCAGGATAATCGATAATATATTTTGCTCTGATGTTTCTTGTGATAAAAGGTGATCATTATTGCGCAGAAAAGAATAGACAAAAACTGTTGCTATCACAAAGACGTCAAGGAGAATAAAGCCGGTTTTGAAATATCTGGAGTATCGGATTCTTTGCATGTCACCTTTTAATTAGAAGTAAATCTAATGTAATTTATGGAATATTCAAATATTTATGTGTTTGTACCGATGCCTGCCATCTTGGATTTGCCAGGATAAAATCGGTGATTTTCGGATATATTTCATCTCTTTTGCTCCATTCACTTTGAAGATAAAGAACGCAGTTTGCAGATACTTTCGCTGCCTGTTCTTCCGCAAATTTCAAATCATTATTATTGAAAATAATCATCTTCAGCTCATTCGCTTTAGCATATATTGCTGGTTTTGGTAAGCCCGTTTTTTTTGGGGAAAGGGTGATCCAGTCCAAAGTTCCACTCATTTCATACGCGCCGGAAGTTTCAATATGAATTTCACAACCGAGCTCTTTCAGTCTGTTGGTTAAGATTTCCAGATTCCACATTAATGGCTCGCCACCGGTTAAAACGATAGTTTTACAAAAACTTGCTGCAGTTTCGGCAATTTCTTCCGTATCCATCAAAGGGTGTAAATTGGGATCCCAGCTTTCTTTCACGTCACACCAGTGACAGCCGACATCGCAGCCTCCGAGTCTGATGAAATAGGCGGCTTTTCCGGTATGGGCACCTTCGCCCTGTAAGGTGTAAAAATGCTCCATCACGGGGAGCATTTTACCTTGTTCTAATAAAATATTTTCTTCTTTTTTAATCATTATATACTGAGGTTTTATAGGCCAAGATGGTGTTTTTCATCAACATGGCTCTCGTCATAGGACCCACTCCGCCTGGAACGGGAGTGATCCAACTTGCTTTTTCTTTGCAACTTTCAAAATCTACATCGCCGACCAACTTGTAGCCTTTTTCAGATTGATCTTCAACACGGGTAATTCCCACATCGATGATGATTGCACCTTCTTTAATCATATCTGCTTTTAAGAAATTGGGATCGCCCAAAGCGGTAATGATGATGTCTGCTTTTTTGGTGAATTCTTCGATATGAGGAGTGTAGGAATGGGTGAGGGTGACTGTTGAATTTCCGGGGAAATCTTTTCTTCCCATCAGGATACTCATCGGCTTTCCTACGATCCTGCTTCTGCCAATCACTACACAGTGTTTGCCTTTTGTGTCGATATGATATCTTTCCAATAAAGTTAAAATCCCAAATGGAGTTGCGGGTAAAAAGGTATCCATTTCCAAAGCCATTTTTCCGAAATTTTCAGGGTGAAAACCATCTACATCTTTTCTTGGATCAATCGCCATGATTATTTTTTCCTGATCAATTTGTTTTGGCAAAGGCAACTGTACAATAAATCCATCCACCTCTTTCGACTTATTGAGTTCATCTATTTTTTCTAAAAGTTCCGCTTCAGAAACCGTGCTTGGAAAATCGATTAGGGAAGATTTGAAACCAACTTCTTTGCAATCCTTGATTTTGTTATTTACATAAGTCATGCTCGCGCCGTTTTTCCCAACCAGAATCGCTACCAAATGTGGTGGACGTTTATTGTGCTGAACAATCTTGTCAACGTCCATTCGGATTTCTTCTTTAATTTCTTTGGAGACTTTCAGTCCATCGAGAATTTGTGCCATTTCGTTTTTACTTTAGATTTATTTTAGATTTACTTTTTCTCGTTGAAATACTGAATCAAACCATTCGTAGAGGAATCGTGAGCGGTAACAGGTTCCGTATTCTTTAATTCAGATAAAATTTCCCCTGCTAAAACTTTCCCTAATTCTACACCGAACTGATCAAAACTGAAGATGTTCCAAATGACGCCCTGAACAAATATTTTATGTTCATATAAGGCGATCAGCTGTCCTAGTGAAAATGGGGTTAATTCATTGATAATTAATGAATTGGTCGGTGTGTTTCCGTGGAAGACCTTATAGTTTACCAGCCGTTGAATTTCTTCTTCTGAAATTCCTGATTTTTCTAATTCTGCTCTTGCTTCTTCTTCGGTTTTTCCGAATGCTAATGCTTCTGTTTGGGCAAAAAAGTTGGCCAATAATTTTTCCTGATGATCAGAAACCACATTACACGATTTTGCATAAGCAATAAAATCAGCCGGAATCAATTCTGTTCCCTGATGAATCAATTGGTAAAAAGCGTGTTGACCGTTGGTGCCTGGTTCTCCCCAAATAATCGGACCGGTTTCATATTCTACAAATTCACCATTTCTATCTACACTTTTTCCATTACTTTCCATATCTCCCTGTTGAAGATATGCCGCAAAACGATCTAAATATTGAGAGTAAGGTAGTATAGCATACGTGCCGGCATCGAAGAAATTACGATACCAAATGCCGAGAAGCCCCATTAATACAGGAACGTTTTCTTTAAAATCTGCGGTTTGAAAATGAATGTCGGTTTCATTGGCACCTTTTAGTAACTGTTCAAAGTTTTCGTAACCGACCGAAAGTACAATGCTTAAGCCAATCGCGCTCCAAAGTGAATATCTTCCGCCAACCCAGTCCCAGAATTCGAAAATGTTTTCTTCGGCGATTCCGAAATTCTTCACTGCCTGGATATTGGTAGAAAGTGCCACAAAATGTTTCGCTACTTCTTCCTGTTTTCCCGATTTCAAAAACCATGATTTCGCAGATTCTGCATTGGTCATCGTTTCCTGAGTCGTAAAAGTTTTAGAAGCGATGATGAAAAGCGTTGTTTCCGGATCTAAATCTTTCAGAACTTCTGCGATGTGGTTTCCATCAACATTAGAAACAAAATGAACATCAAGTCTTGTTTTAAAATGTTTTAATGCTGAACAAACCATCACCGGTCCTAAATCTGAACCACCGATTCCGATATTCACGACATCGGTAATTTCTTTCCCTGAAAAACCTTTGTGTTCTCCGGAAATTACTTTCTCGGAGAAGTTTTTCATCTGGTCCAAAACTCTTTTAATCGCCGGTTTTATATTTTTGCCATCAACTAAAATCGCTTTATCCGAAAAATCCCGTAATGCGGTATGAAGAACTGCCCGTCCTTCAGTCTCATTGATTTTCTCACCGGAAAACATGGCTTCGATTGCAGATGTTAATTCACATTCTTCAGCCAGACTTTGTAAAAGATCAAAGGTCTTCTGATCGATTAAATTTTTAGAAAAATCGAAAAGGTAATCTTCTCTTTTAACCGAAAACTGCTGAAAACGTTCAGGATTATGTTGAAAAAGAGTGCGCAGATCAAAATCATTTTGCGCAAAATGTTGATGGAGACTTTTCCAGGCTGTCGTGTGGGTAGGATTTATTTTGGGTAACATTTTAGAGATTTTAAATTAGAGATTTTAAACTTTGATGTTTTAAAAATAATCGCAAATTTACGGAAAAATAAAACCTCCGAGAAATATCTGGAGGTGAGGTTTTTAGGTTTTAAAAATTAATCCTATCTGTTATTAAATTGTTCTGCAGAAGTAGGTTCTGTAAAACCTTTCGCTTTTAAAATTTGGACTGAAATCAAGCAAAACTGCGATTTTTGAATTGTTTCCCGGAGTTGCAAATAATCAATTTTAAAACTCAATGACCTAATAAACAAGTTCTTAGATTACTCCTTTTCTTCCAAAGTAATATTTTTAGTGATTTTGTATTTTTTACGCGCTTTTTTCACTTTCGTTTCTTCCCCTAAAACTCTGCCCCAGGGTTCTAAACCTTCAACTCTTTCGAAAATAATTTTCAGAATTGCTAAAAAAGGAATACTCAAAAACATACCGGAAATCCCCCACAATTCCTCACCGATTAAAAGGCCGATAAAAGTAAACAGGGCATTGATTTTTACTTTAGAACCTACCACCAAAGGCAGGGTTATATTCCCATCGATCAAATGGATGACCACATAGCCGATCAGGACAAAAAGGGTGTGAGTGCCACCGGTTGCAAAAGAGATCAGACAGGCGATTAAACAAGAGGACAGTATGCCGATGTATGGTATTACATTCAGCAAGCCGGTTAAAACGCCTAAAAGAACTGCGTATTTTACTCCCAAAACGGAAAGCAAAATACTCGTTAAACTGCTGACGATAATAATTTGAATAAATAATCCGGAAATATAATTCTTGATTATTTTTTGAATTTCCACAATTCCTTCATTTACTTTTTCAAAATGTTGGTTTTGAAATACAGAAATAATAAACTGGTATAAAACCCGACGATAGTTCAAGATGAAGATGAAAAATAAGGCACTGAAAAGAAAAAACGCCATCGTTGATGAAAACATGGAAACGGTGAAGCCTAAAATGAGTCCTGTGGAAGAAAGTAATTTTTCTAATGCCTGATTGATATAGCTCATTTGTTTGGCAAAATTGAGATGGAAAGTGTGGGAAACCCAGATTTGTAATTCATTAAATGATCTTGAAACCTGTGCTTTCAAAACGGGAAAATCATTTACAAAATCACTTAACTGCGTGGAGAAAAAATAAACTAATCCCGTTAAAAAAAGAAACATCACCAAAAGAGAGGAAAAGGTAGAAACTGTTCTTGAAAACCGCAGCTTCCTCTCCAAAAAATTGGCAAAAGGAAGAAATAACAAGGCCATTAAAATAGCGAAAAACAGAGGTGCTAAAACGCCTTTGCCGATTTTGGCCAAATATCCTAAAGCCAAAATACTGATGAGCACCAAGGCTAATTTAGCAACAAAAGGGAGTTTAATATCTTTCATATCACAAAATAACGACAAATTTTCTTTTTTTAAATAAAAAACGCTTCAAAATAAATTGAAGCGTTTCATGTTTTTCTATTTTTCAATGGCCAGCTCAATGACTTCACTCATTCGCTGCACGTAATTGATTTTCAGATTTTTAAGATAATCTTTTTTGATTTCTTCCACATCTTTTCGGTTGGCCTCGCAAAGAATGATTTCTTTGATGCCTGCTCTTGCCGCGGCGAGAAGTTTCTCCTTGATTCCACCAACAGGAAGCACTTTTCCGCGCAACGTAATTTCGCCGGTCATCGCCAAATGTGATTTGACTTTCTTATTCTTAAAACTTGACACAATCGACGTCAGCATTGCGATTCCGGCAGAAGGTCCGTCTTTTGGGGTGGCGCCTTCCGGGACGTGAACGTGAATGTTGTTTTTCTGGATGTCTTCGGAAGAAATTCCCAATTCATCATGTTTTGCTTTAATGTATTCCAGCGCGATCGTGGCAGATTCTTTCATGACATTTCCAAGATTTCCGGTCATGGTCAGGTTTCCTTTTCCTTCACTCAGAATACTTTCGATGAAGAGGATGTCGCCGCCAACCTGAGTCCAGGCTAAACCGGTTACAACACCAGGAACTCCGGTGATTTCTGATAAGCTTTTAGGGCGGGGAACTCCTAAGATTTCGTCCACTTTTTCTACTGTTATTTTCGGATCATATTCTTTTTCCATCGCAGTTTGCAAAGCGACCCATCTCGCAATGGAAGCGATTTGTTTTTCTAAACCACGAACGCCGCTTTCCGAAGTGTGCGCATCGATAATATGTTTCAGTTCAGCATTGCCAAGTTTGAATGATTTTACATCTAAACCATTTTCTTCCTGCTGTTTTTTAATGAGATGGCGTTTGGCGATTTCTACTTTTTCTTCTAAAGTATAACCGGCGATTTCGATGATTTCCATTCGGTCAAGAAGTGGTCTTTGAACGGTAGAAAGGGAATTTGCTGTCGCAATAAACATCACTTTTGATAAGTCGTAACCCATTTCTAGGAAATTGTCATAGAACGAATTGTTTTGCTCCGGATCCAGAACTTCTAATAAAGCAGAACTTGGATCGCCATGAATTCCCTGTCCGATTTTATCGATTTCATCCAAAACAATTACAGGATTGGAGGTTCCTGCTTTTTTAATGGATTGAAGGATTCGTCCTGCCATCGCACCGATATAAGTTTTACGGTGGCCACGGATTTCAGATTCATCATGCAGTCCGCCCAAGGAAACCCGCACATATTTTCTGCCCAAAGCATCTGCAATCGATTTTCCCAATGAAGTTTTACCAACTCCCGGAGGACCTACCAAACAGAGAATCGGCGATTTCATATTGTTTTTCAATTTCAGAACCGCCATGTGTTCTAAAATTCTCTTTTTAATATCTTCTAAACCATAATGGGCTTTATCTAAAACTTTTTCGGCCTTAATAATATCAAAAACGTCTTTTGAGTATTTTTCCCAAGGTAATTCGGTGAAGAAATCCAGGTAATTCCGTTGAACATTATAATCTGGAGAATTCGGATTTTGTCTTTGAAGGCGGTTGATTTCTTTTTTGAAATGTTCCTCAACTTCGTCGTTCCATTTTACTTTTTTGGCTTTTTCTAAAAGTTCATCAACATCGGATTCGGGACCGCCGCCCAATTCATCCTGAATAGTTCTGATTTGTTGATTCAGGAAATATTCCCGTTGTTGTTTGTCGAGGTCTTTGGATGTCTTATTGTGAATCTGGCTTCGCAGTTCCAGTTTTCGATATTCATCATGCATCAGAGTGTAGCATTTTTCTGCACGGATCATCAGGCTTTTTTCCTCCAGCAATTTCTGCTTTTGATCTGGTGAGAAATTAGCGTTGGAACAAACGAAGTTTAACAAATCTTCATTATTGGAAATGTTTTTAATCGCAAAATTGGCACCATTCGGAATATTTGGATCGATGTCGATTATTTTCAGCGCCAAGTCTTTTATGTTGTCCAATAACGCTTCGTACTCTTCTTTTTTCTTGCTGGAAGTGTCTTTGAGTTTGGTTATTTCTGCGGTAAAATACGGTTTTGTTCCGGTGTATTCTTTTATTTTAAATCTTTGGAAACCTCTCGTTATGGCGGTGATATTGCCTTCCGGAAGTTTAATGATTTTAAGGATTTTCGCCAATGTTCCCACTTGAAATAAATCACCGGTGGTAGGGTTTTCAATACTGGAATTGTTTTGTGTCAGAATACCTATAAACTCATTATTTCGCTGTGCCTCTTCTAAAAGTTTAATGGACATTTCTCTACCAGCGGTAATAGGAATAATTACTTTGGGAAACATCACCATGTTCCTTACCGGAAGGATTGGAAATACTGTTTGTTCGCTATTTTCTTCCGTATCCAACATATCGGTAATGTTAATTCCTTCTGATATAATACCGAAAGCGTCGTCTAAAATTTCATCAAAGTTGATGTCTTCAAATTCTGTCATAATATTATGGAATGACAAATTGTCATTTTTTATAAATAATTAAAGGTGATTACCCGGATTTCTCTTATATGTACGGGTACTAAAAAGGTTTCCATAAATTGACAAGCATTATGCCAAGCAAAAATTTAGACAAAATTACCACTACATTGCAGACAGTTTTAAATAAGTGTGCAATTTTTTTTCTAATCTGTTAAAAATGTGTATTTTCGCAAACTGATAAAATTATACAAAAAAGATGGCAATTTTAGGACAAATAAGAAACAGACCTTGGCTTTTGATGGGAATTATTGCAGTAGCAATGTTGGCTTTCGTGGTTAACCCGGATAGTATTGAAAAGTTATTTGGCGCAGAGCCAGGTGTTTACGGTAAAGTAAACGGCGAAGAGATTTCTAAAGAAGATTTCGATGATCAACTTTTTATGCTTCAGCAACAAGCGCAACAGCAAGGCCAGCCTACAAAAGGTTTGGAAGAGCAGGCTTGGCAATTGCTGGTACAGTCTAAACTCATCAAACAACAGTTTGAAAAAATGGGTCTGACTTTAACTGAAGATATGTTCTGGAATCAACTGCAGTTTGATCCTATGTTTGCACAGAATAAAGAATTGTTTGACGAGAAAGGTAATTTCAAAGTTCAGGAGATCAAAGGTCAGGTAGAGCAAATGAAAGGAACCAATCTTGAAGCATACAATAACTGGATGAAGACGAGAAAATCTATCGAGTACAGAATGATGGCGAGACAACTTTTCGCTAACGTTACTACCGGGATTACCGCAAGCAAAAAAGAAGCAGAGGAAATCATGAAGCAAAGAGATCAACTTGCAGACATTGATTTTGTAAAAGTGGACTATACAGAATATGCTAAAAAAAATCCGGTTAAAGTAACGACCAATGATTTGGCTGATTATATCAAGAAACATCCGATCCTGTTCAAGAGAGAGGCGAGTAGAAATTTAGGACTTGTGTATTTTCCGGCTGCACCAAGTGCGCAGGATGATAAGGCTACCGAGGCAGATATCAATAAATTATTTACCGAAGGAAATGACCTGAGCGGGAAAGAAAGTTTTCAAAATACAAAAAACGATTCCATGTTTATTGCTTTGAATTCTGATTTGCCGTTTAACCCAAGCTATTTTTCGAAAGATCAGTTACCGATGCCGATTAGAGACAAGGTTGCTGCTGCCAGTGTTGGCGCAACTTTCGGACCTTATAAAGAACAGAATTTCTATGTGGTTTCTAAACTGTTAGATAAAAAACCATCAGATTCTACATTGTCCCGTCATATTTTGGTTAGCTATAAAGGTAATCAAGCAGGCGGAGAAGAAACGAGAACCAAAGAGCAAGCTAAAAAATTGGCAGATTCAATTGGTGCTGTTGTGAAAGCGGATCCATCTAAATTTACAGAATTCTTAAAATATTCTTCTGATCCAGGTTCTGCAGCACAAGGAGGTAGCGTAGGCTGGACTACACCTGCGACACCATTTGTTCCAGAATATTTACATTTCCTGGCAACCAATGGGAAAGGCGCAACTTCGGTTGTAGAAACGCAGTACGGTTACCATATCATCAATATCGAAGATAAGAAATCTGGTGCGATGACTTATAAAGTGGCTAACTTAGTAAAAGCGGTTAAAGCTTCTGATAAAACGGAAAATGAAGTCTATACGAAAGCGACCAAGTTTATTCAGCAGGTTCAGGGGAAAAGCTTCAATGATTTTGCAAACATCGCGAAGAAAAATAATTATAACTTCTCTAATCCTACAGAAGTTGTAAGATTCCAAGGACAACTTCCTGGCTTAGGAACAGACAAAGATGAGGAAATCATCGCTTGGGCGTTTAATAAGAAAAGAGGAAAAGGAGATACCGATATTTTTACGGTTGACGGGACAGGTGATAAAATTATTGCTTATGTAAATGGAGTTCAGGATGCGGGAACAGCCAATCCGGAAGCCGTAAGAGAGCAAATCGAACCGATCGTGAAAAACAAATTGATGGCCAAGCAGATTTCTGATAAAATCAATGCAGCCAAAGCGACAAACTTAGATCAAATCGCGAAACAGTTTGGAGTGACAAAACAATCTGCACAGGTAAATATGCTGAATCCACAGGTTAATGGTGCGATGGAGCCTAAAGTTGCAGGAGCAGCATTTGGAGTTGCGAAAAATAAACTTTCTAATCCTGTCGAAGGAATGACCGGAGTGTATGTAGTTTTGAAAAAAGCGGAAACAACCAATAAACAACCGGGAGACCTTAAACAAATGACTGAAGCTATTGCAAGACAAAGCTCTCAGCAGTTTGGTCAGGCATTATTGAAAAGCTTACAAGACAACGCAAAAATTAAAGATTATAGAATCGAAATTTATAATAAAGTTTCACAATAATGATTTTTAAATAAAATAATTGATAAAAGCGACTGTAAAAGGTCGCTTTTTTTTGTTTTCTGTTTTCTGGCTTCTGTCGGCGGTTTATTTAAAATGTATTATATTTGTTCCCTAAAATTTAAAGAAAAGTGAAATTCACAAAAGAAATAAAAGCAGGACTTATCGCTATTTTAGCAATTATTGGATTCGTATTTTTATTCCAATTTATGAAGGGAAAAAGTCTCTTCACTACCGATAATATCTTTTATGCCAAGTTCGACAATGTTGAAGGGTTAGCGGCTTCTAATCCAGTATCCATAAATGGTTTGAAAGTAGGTCAGGTTGACAAGATCATTCCTGTTACCGAAAAAGACGGCCGGATTCATTTTGTGGTAAAGGTAATAATTGATGATAATTTTGAATTTTCCAAAAAATCAACCTTAGAGATTTTTGAACCTGGTTTGATGTCCGGAAAAGAAATGCGGCTGAATCTGCAGTACGGCAAGCCTATGGCAAAAGATGGCGATACCCTTTCCGGAAGCTTCCAATTATCGATGATGAACAATATTTCGTCTCAGGTAGGTCCTGTAAAAGACCAGTTGCAGACCGTTTTAAAAAGAGTAGATTCATTAACGAATAATGCCAATAAAATTTTTGATGAGCAGAACCGTGCAGAAATTCGGGAATTGCTCAATAATTTAAATAGAACCGTTGCAGCATTCGAAGTAACTTCCAAACAGACCAATTCACTACTTGCAAACAGCGATCCCCGCATACAAAAAGTGCTGGACAATGCCAATCTTGCCACTTTAAGTGCGAAAGCTGCAATCGATAAATATGGTCGGGTAGCAGATGAAGTTGATGTGAAAAAATTAAATAATACCATTGATAAATTAAGTCTTACTGCAGATAAAATGAACGGTATTATTTCTGGCATACAAAACGGTGAAGGAAGTCTTGGTAAACTCACAAAAGATGAGCAACTTTACGATAACCTAAATCAAACTGCCGAAAACATGAATAAATTGGTAGAAGATTTAAAAGCAAATCCAAAAAGATATTTGAATTTCTCGGTTTTCGGGAAAAATAACAAAGACTAAACCCCTTCAATATGCAGTATATTGACAATATTATTTTCTTCATCGCCCTGGTTATAGGGTTTGGCCTTTTTTTTAAAAGTTTGAAGGAAATCTACCGCAACATTCAACTCGGTAAAGAAAGCAACCGCTCTGACCAGAAATCGAAACGGTGGGAAACCATGGCAAAAGTAGCTCTCGGTCAAAGTAAAATGGGAAAAAGGCCTATTGCAGGATTTTTTCACGTGATCGTTTATGTGGGATTTGTTATTATCAATATCGAGCTGCTCGAAATAATTGTTGATGGGATTTTCGGAACCCACCGGTTTTTAGCAGGTATTTTTGGTAATTCTTTATACGGCTCTTTTACGGCGACTTTAGAAATTTTAGCTTTTCTTGTTATCATTGCGGTGGTCGTTTTCTTTATCAGAAGAAATTTCTACGGTGTCAAAAGATTGACGATGAAGGAGCTTTTTGGTTGGCCAAAACATGATGCAAATTGGATTTTAATTATCGAGTTTGCGTTAATGGTTGCATTCTTAACCATGAATTCTTCAGATTGGGTTTTACAACAAAGACAAGTTCTAGCTGCTCATGGCAGTTTCCCGGTTTCTTCAACTTTATTAGGCCCAATTTTTCAAAACTTTGGTGATGGAACTTTAATTTATACAGAAAGGGGAGCGTGGTGGTTTCATTTTATAGGAATTCTATTTTTTATGAATTATCTGTCTTATTCGAAACATCTTCATATCATTTTGGCTTTCCCGAATACGTGGTACGCTAATTTAGAACCGAAAGGAAAATTCAATAATTTAGATTCTGTTACCGCAGAAATTAAGTTGATGATGGATCCCAATGCTGATCCATATGCTGCAGCACCGGATGCAGATCCAAACGCAGTTCCAGAAAAATTTGGAGCAAGTGATATCTTTGATTTAAAACAGGTTCAGCTGCTCAACGCCTATTCCTGTACAGAATGTGGAAGATGTACCGCCGTTTGTCCAGCAAATATTACAGGTAAGAAATTATCTCCGCGTAAAATTATGATGGATACCCGTGACCGAATCGAAGAGGTGGGCAGAAACATTAATAAAAATGGAAAATTCGTAGATGACGGTAAAAAGTTATTAGACGATCATATTCAAAGAGAAGAACTTTGGGCTTGCACCACATGTAATGCTTGCGTAGAAGCCTGTCCGATTCTGATCGATCCGCTTTCTATCATTATTGAGATGCGGAGATTCCTGGTCATGGAGCAATCTGCGGCACCGCAGGAGCTCAATCAGATGATGACCAATATCGAAAACAACGCCGCTCCATGGCAGTACAATCAGGCTGACCGATTGAAGTGGGCAAGCGAATAACAATGTATTAATGTACCAGCATAGCAATTTATTGTTATATTGATAAATGGGTAAACTAATTATGGATTTCACTATAAAAACAATGGCAGAATATGCTGCCGAAGGAAAAATGCCAGAGGTTCTATTTTTTGTAGGCTGTATGGGAAGTTTTGATGACCGCGCAAAGAAAGTCACGAAATCGTTATGTAAAATTTTGCATAAAGTCGGGGTAGAATTTGCCGTATTGGGTCAGGAAGAATCCTGTAACGGAGATCCTGCAAAGCGTGCCGGTAACGAGTTTATCTTTCAGATGATGGCGCACACCAATATCGAAATCATGAACGGATACGGCGTAAAGAAAATTGTTACCGCCTGTCCGCACTGTTTCAATATCATCAAAAATGAATATCCGGGATTGGGCGGGAATTATGAAGTTCTTCATCACACCCAATTCTTAAGAAAATTAATGGAAGAAGGTCGCCTGAAAATTGAAGGCGGTACTTTTAAAGGAAAGAAAATCATCTTCCACGATCCGTGTTATCTCGGACGGGGAAACGGAGAATATGAAGCGCCAAGACAGCTTTTACAAAAATTAGATGCAGAACTGGTGGAAATGAAACGTTGTAAATCCAATGGTTTATGCTGTGGCGCAGGCGGCGCTCAGATGTTTAAAGAACCTGAAAAAGGCAATAAAGACATCAACGTTGAAAGAACAGAAGAAGCATTAGGTGAAAGCCCGAATATTATCGCAACCGGTTGTCCGTTTTGTAATACAATGATGACTGATGGCGTGAAACATTTTAATAATACGGAAGTTTCCGTAAAAGATATCGCCGAACTTTTAGCTGAAGCCGACGATTTATAATGAGAAAGAACATCCCTTATTTTTTGATGATTGCAGGTGCATTTTTATTGGTGCTTAACCTTTGGTCAGCAGATTTCGATACCGATAAAATTAATTTTTGGAGTGCGGGAGCAAGTCTCATGATGATCATTCTGGGATTTATTGAATTAAAAAAGAAGCAGAAAAATGAAAATTGAAGAATCAACCATCGTAGAAACCAATGATTATCGGGTAATTATTTATCCGGCTTCAAGACCTTTTACGGCGAAAGAAAGCAAAGTGATTACCGAGCAATTATATGATTTTTTGGCAACTTGGGCAGCACATGGGAAACCATTGTCGTCTTCCTTTAAAATTGAGAAAAACCAGTTTATCATTGTTTGTGTTGACGAAGAGATAGAAGCGGCCTCGGGCTGTTCAATTGACGCTTTAGGCGTTGTGATGAAAAGGATCGATCAGGAATTTCAACTCGGTTTATTTGACCGTATGAAAGCTTCTTTTGTGGAAAACGGAGAAATTAAAACCATGAAATTACAGGATTTCCGAAGCGGTTTGAAAAATGGCGAACTCTCAACGGACATCGAAGTATTCGATTTTTCTAAAAATACGTATGTTGCTTTTTTAAGCGATTTCCTATTGCCTTTAAGAAGAAGTTGGGCTGGGATTTATGTAGACTAAATATAATCTTAAAAACAAGATGCGAAACCCTTTGAGAATACTTAAAGGGTTTTTTGTTTCTCTTGATTAAAACTGTATTTTTGTGTATTAAGTTAATCGATGCGTTACAAAATTCTTTTTATTTCATCCTGGTTTCCCAATAAACTGGAATCTACCAACGGGAATTTTGTTCAGCGCCATGCGGAGGCGGTTTCCCACCTTCATGATGTGGAAGTTCTTCATTCTATTAGTGATCCAGGTCAGAAGCAAACGTATCTTTTCGATGATCAGACCGTTAATGAAATCAGAACATTAATTGTTTACTATAGAAAATCCAACAATCCTGTTTTAAATTTTTTTCGTCGGATGAAAGCCTATAAAAAGGGATTTTCACGATTGCAAAAACCAGATTTGGTTCACGCAAATGTTCTTCAGAATTCGATGTTGTTTGCAGTTTATTTAAAACGGAAATTTAAAATTCCGTTTGTTGTTACAGAACATTGGTCTGGATTTTTGAAACTGAATAGGAACAAGCTTTCGAAAGCCCAATTTTTTATAGCCAAGATGATCGCAAATAAAGCAGAATTCGTTTTGCCGGTCAGCCAATATCTTTTACATGATTTAAAAGAACTGGGTTTGAAAACTAAGTTTGAGGTTGTTGGAAATGTGGTTGATACCGATTTGTTTAGTTTAAAATCACCAACGAATCAGCATCCATTTAAATTTTTACATATTTCGAACTTGGTCCCACTCAAAAATCCAGATAAGATTATAGGCGCTGCTCTGAAGTTGCGTAATAAATTAGATAATTTTGAATTGCATATCGGTGGAGATGGAGATGTTGGGAAACTCAATAAAATAATCGGGGAAAATAAAGCAGAAAGTTTCATCAAAACCTTTCCGATATTGTCATTAAATGAAGTGGCTGAAAAGATGCGAGAAAGCGATTGTTTTGTTTTGTTCAGCGAGTATGAAAATTTTCCGTGTGTCCTTTTGGAATCACTTTCAACGGGTACGGTCGTCATTGCCACCGGAGTTGGCGGCATTCCCGAAATTATTAATGATAAAAATGGTGTGCTCATTTCTAATTTTGAAAAAGAATTATATGAAGCAATGAAAAAAGTTTTGTTACAGGAAACCAATTTTGATGATCCTAAAAAACACCACGAGTATATAGTAAATTATTTCTCTGTAAAAGAAATTGCCCAAAAGTTTGATGAAATTTATAGGCAAATTTTACGTTGAATTTACAGGTGTTACCCAAAAATTCCGTAATTTGAATTTTTAAAATCCGCCGGAAATTATTGGTAGCAAAGTGAAATATGAAAAGGATTGCAAGGGTAAATAAAAGATAGTTTATTTCAAAAAAGGGTGAAAAGTTTAAGTATTTTTGTTAGCGATTTTTTAAAGAATAAAGGACACCATGTTTTTCTTTCACTTCTTATTGCCAAAATATGCGGTTTTTTAGGATCGCTTTTCATCATCAGAATTTTGCCGGAAAGTGAATTTGGGACCATCAGTATTGTCGCTTCTATATTTTTTATTTTCGTTTCTTTTAGCGGTTTCGGCAGTCATCAAAGTTTGCTGCGTTACGGCTCAATCATACAGAGTGATTCCGAAAAAAAAGTTTTTGCGAACCATCTTCTCAGACAGGGCTTTATCCATCAGCTGATCATAAGTGCCGTTTTTTTGCTTATAAGCATATTCTATATCAACAGGTATGAGGATATTTTGTTTATCTTTTTACTTTTTACCGTTCGGTTGATCGGATTTTATTTTTTGAATCATATTCAGGCAGAATTAAGAGTTTTTGGCAATAACCGGGCTTTTGCACAAGTAAACAACTTCGTGAATGTTTTTGGGGTTATACTTTTACTGTTGCTATCCTATTTCTTTGGCCTTGTTGGTTATCTTTTTGCCGTTGCTTTCACTCCTTTTTTATCTTTAATCTGGTACAAAAAAGAAGATTTTCTAAAGGTGATTGGAGGGATTAATTTCACCAAAAAAGAAATATGGAGTTTCGGTCTTCATGCCGCGGGAACAGCGCTTCTTTCTGATGCTCTTTTTTCCGCAGATGTCTTGTTACTGAGTTTTTTAATGAAAGAAACGGCGGTCGCAAGTTATAAGGTAGGTCTTTTAATTCCCTTTAATATTACTTTTTTGGCTTCTACATTTATGCAGAGTGATTATACGGTTTTAGCTAAAAACAGCAGGAATAAGTTTTTTTTGAAAAATTATATTGCTAATTATTATCGTTTATTTATACCGATTTCAATTGTGATTTTTGTAGTTGGCTTTGTATTTAAAACTGAAGTTTTATCATTTTTTTTCAGTGCAAAATATTCAGGAAGTCAAATGATTTTTGTTATTTTTTTAGCAACGTTTTCTTTCAATATGCTTTTGCGAAACCTTTACGGGAATTTGCTTTCGGCGGTGGGTATGATGAAAATGAACACGGCAGTTTCTTTTTTGAATCTAATATTGTTGCTAATGTTTTCATTCTTTTTTGTAAAAAGATTTGGGATTGAAGGAATGGCAATTAGTTTATGCTTAAGCATGCTCACCGGTGGATTTTTACTGCTGTTTTCCTTTTATCTTTATTGGAAAGATTTAAAATAATTTATCTTTGTATCAATGAAAAATCTGTTTTTTATAACAATGTTGGTGTTTTTTGCTTTGCTTTCCTGCAGAAATGAAGAGGAGGCGGTGCAGAAAATAGATCAGGTCATCCATTTATACATCGATTCTTTGGGTCAGGATATGCTGAATGTGAAGATACCGGGATCTTATATTTCTTCTTCGATGAACGATGTTTATGGATTAACAGATAACGCTCCGGTTTCATTTTCAATTAAAAAAGATGCGGATACCATTAATTATATTGAATATCTCGCTGGTGCAAAACGAATTGGGATCGATTCCTCAGGAAATTCCAAAACGTATGAATCTAAAATAGCTTTACAGCTCACCAAGAAAATTAATAATTCCAACCGGATTACCAATGATACCATGACGGTTCAATATCAATCGACACCGGAACTTTTTCAGGTTTCCAAAATATGGTATAACGGCGTGCTTCAGTTTACTAAAGTTGAAGGTCAGCCAAATACCGTAAAAATCGTCAAATAATCACTAAATTTGCAGTTCATTCTTCTATTGTCAGGAAGAAATTCACAGAAATATACATCAATTAGGATATGTTACAAGTTCAGTTTTTGCGCGATAATAATGAACGCGTTTTAGAAGGTTTACATAAAAGAAATTTCAAACAAACGGAATTGGTCGGTGAGGCGGTTTCTGTAGATGACGAAAGAAAAAAATTGCAGTTCCAGCTGGATCAGAATTTAGCGGAGATGAATACCATTTCCAAAGAAATCGGTCTATTAATGAGGGAAGGTAAAAAAGAGGAGGCCGAAGCTGCTAAATCAAAAACTTCGGAATTTAAAGAAAATGCACAAGATCTTCAACAAAAACTGAAAGCAGCTGAAGCACGTCTTTTAGAAATTCTTTATCTGATCCCTAATATTCCTTACGAAAAAGTAGTGGCCGGAAATGGCGCGGATGATAATGAAATTATTTATCAGTCTCATGATGTTGAAGGTTTGGGCGAAGGCGCGATTCCGCATTGGGAATTGGCAAAAAAATATAATATTATCGATTTTGAACTGGGCGTGAAAATCGCAGGTGCAGGTTTTCCGGTTTATTTGGGGAAAGGGGCAAGATTACAGCGGGCTTTGGTTCAGTATTTTTTAGATAAAAATGTGGATGCCGGATATATGGAAGTGAATCCGCCACACGTGGTGAATGAAGCCTCAGGTTACGGAACCGGGCAGTTGCCGGACAAAGAAGGGCAGATGTATTACATCAATGAAGATAATTTGTACCTGATTCCTACAGCAGAAGTTCCGGTGACGAATATTTACCGTGATGTAATTTTGGATGAAAAAGATCTGCCGATAAAAAACACGGCCTTTTCACAATGTTACCGGAGAGAAGCCGGAAGTTACGGCGCTCATGTTCGGGGATTGAACAGATTGCATCAATTTGAAAAAGTAGAGATTGTTCGTATTGAAAAGCCTGAAAATTCGTATGCAGCTTTAGAAGGAATGGTGGAACATGTGAAATCAATTCTGATGGATCTGGAATTGCCATTTAGAATTTTAAGATTGTGCGGAGGCGATACCGGTTTTGCGGCGGCGATGACGTACGATTTTGAAGTCTGGAGCGCTGCCCAGGAAATGTGGTTAGAAGTTTCATCGGTTTCTAATTTTGAAACTTTCCAAGCAAACCGATTGAAATGCAGATATAAAGGCGACGGCAAAACACAGCTGGTTCATACTTTAAACGGTTCTGCGATGGCTTTACCAAGGATTATGGCAGCCTTGTTAGAAAATAACCAAACAGAGCACGGAATTCAACTTCCGGCTAAAGTTGCAGAATATGCCAAATTTGATTTAATAAATTAGAAATTTTAAAATCTTTACAATAAGTAAAAACCATCGGAATTCCGATGGTTTTTTATGTTTTTTAAAATCTGCTGTAAGTGTTACTTTTAACGGTTTCTCAAAAATATTAATGGCAGCTTTCATGGTTTCCTTTCAAATGGTCAGGAGAATCATTGTGGATAACCTTCATTGCTTCTTTCTTTGGGGAAAGATAAGGAATGCCGACTTCCATACCACGAAGAATAAAAAGTCCTCCTAAAACAATCATCATTACAGGAACGAATTTTAGAATTTTAATTCGAAAGGCAGTGGTCATCAAATTTCCCAGCAGCACCACCATAAACATAAATGGCAATGTTCCTAATCCGAAAAGTCCCATAAATAATGCACTTTGCCAAATTCCACCAGAGACTAAACTCGCAGTTAATGCCATATAAACCATTCCGCAAGGCAGAAGTCCATTGAGAAGTCCGGTTGCAAATCTTGATCGGTAGTCCGCTTTTTGAAGGAGTTTAGATAAATTTAATTTAACCTTTAATAATGAGGAAGTCAGAAAAGGTATTTTGGAGGCAAAATCTTTCCCTCCGAAAGAAAATACCGCCATCAGAATTAAGAGAATCCCAACACCAATAGTTAGGTATTGTTGAAATCCGGCCATTTCAAAACCTTGTCCTATAATTCCTAAAATCGCTCCTAAAATAGAGTAGGTGATGATCCTGCCAAATTGATACGTTAAATTTTGGAGATAGAAATTAGTTGCCTGTTTTCTGGTAAGTCCCAGCGATAATGCAATGGGACCACACATTCCAATACAGTGAAAGCCCGACGCAAATCCCAATCCCAGCGCAGAAATGATAAGTGCTATTTCCATAAAACGTCGTAGTCAACCTGATAAGGTTTTTTATCATGAGACCATTTTATTTTAAGAGTGTAAGGACCTTTAGATATCACTTGTTTTGGGACAAGAATCTCATTATTGGTATCTAAATTAATTTCTTTCTTCACGTCCAGATTGGCATCGTCGGTGCGGAAAAGTTCAAATTTTACATTTTTATTTTCCGGCGCGATTTCGGATGGGAAAGTGATTTTCATTCCTTCTGCAATTTCCTGGTATTTTGGGATTTCAGCCAGATGCTCGGCATTTCTTTTTGCATCGATTACTTCCTGATAAAGCAATTCGTCACCGTAGTAGTCATTTGAAACCAACTCGGAGGTTTGCTGGCCGTAGGTAAACCCAAAAACCATAAACAAAATAAATGCTATAAATGAACCCAGTGCGATAATTACGCCGTGCGCCCACGTTAATTTTTTAAACATATTTTTAATTAAAATTGAATTTTAAATGGTCCTTCGAAACTGGTCTCGAAAGAGTCGAGTAATTTACCTGATGGATCATAAACGCCGATTTTCACTTTTTGTTTCGACAGTTTTATTTCATTTTCAGGAAAACTTAAGTTTACCGTACCTTTTGTTATTTGATCTTTTTTAAGAAGAATTTTTTCCTCACCGCTCAGTCTGATTTTACCGTGTTGCGGTTCGATTACTTTGATGGTCACGATTTGATCTTTTGTAGATTTATTCAGGAAAGTGTAATTGTAGATGTTGGTAATATTACCGTCTCTGACAAAGAATGTAGATCCTGCAGGCTTAATGAATTTGGCCTCCAGTGAACCTCTGTTACCTAAGAGAAATCCTAAGAAACCCACCATTAATATTAAAACAGCCGTATACGCTTTCATTTTGTTGGTGAATTTGAAAGGCACTTCTTTTTCAATCTCATCTTCGGTGGCGTATCGAATAAGACCTTTTGGAAGGCCAACTTTTACCATCACCTCGTCGCAAGCATCGATACAGGCAGTACAGTTGACGCATTCTAATTGCTGACCGTCTCTGATGTCGATTCCGGTTGGGCAAACGACAACACATTGGTTACAGTCGATACAGTCTCCTTTTCCTTCAGCGGAACGGTCTTCGCCTTTTCTCCATTTAGAGCGGTTTTCTCCTCTTTTGAAATCGTAATAAACATTGATGGTTTGTTTGTCGATTAATACGCCCTGTAATCTTCCGTACGGACAAACTAAGGTGCAAACCTGCTCTCTGAACCAGGCAAACGTAAAGTAGAATGCTGCGGTAAATATAATCATCACCAAAAAGCTTGAGAAGTTCTCGAAAGGACCTTTCTGCATGATGTTAAATACTTCTTTATAACCTACGATGTACATGTACATCCAGTGGGTGATAATTAAAGATATTACAAGGAATATAAAATATTTCAAAGCACGTTTTCCTATTTTTTCGGCATTCCATTCCTGGCGGTCTAATTTCATTTGTTTATTGCGGTCACCTTCAACGAGGTAATCTATTTTGCGGAAAATCATTTCCAGGAAAATTGTTTGCGGGCAAATCCAACCACAAAAAATTCTTCCGAAAACTACCGTAAAGAGAATGATAAATACAATGGATGTAATTGCTCCCAATGCAAGAATGAAAAAATCCTGCGGAAAAAAGGGTTGGCCGAGAATGAAAAATTGGCGGTCGAGAATATTAAGGAGTAAAAATGGATTTCCATTAATTTTAATGAACGGAAGTGCAAAAAAAAGTGCGAGTAAAAAAATGGCTACCAAGGTTCTGTAATTGGTGTATCTGCCCTGTGGTTTTCTGGGGAAAACCCATTTCCGTTTTCCAGATTGTTCCATGGTTCCCACGGAATCTCTGAAAGTTTCGGCTTCAACTACCTGTCCTTGTCCGCCTCTGAAATTGTTATCTTCTGACATTTCTTACTTAAATTAAAAAAAACATAATCCGTTACCTTCTTTTGTTAAAGATAACGAATTATGTTTTCATAGTAATTTTGTTTTTAGTTCTTATTTTTCCCAGTTAGCAGGAGTTCCCTGCGGAGCTGCTCCACCTTCTGATACTGTAATAGGAGGTTGTTCCTGGTTGATATGGTAAACATAGGCTGCAACATTTTGAATATCGAAACCGGTAAGTACACCATTTTTTCCCCATGCCTGCATCGCAGTTCCGGTAACTCCGTTTTCTACAATGTGGAAGACATTTTTAAACAATGTTTTTTCCGGTTGGTTGATCCAGGTGTTGTCTGTTAAGTTTGGACCAATTCCTCCTCTTCCTCCTTCGTTGTGACAAGATACACAGTTTGTTTTGAAAACTTCTTCACCTGCTGCGATATTGTCTGGAGTATATACTGCATTTTCTATGGTTGGAGGCGGAGTGTTTTTAACATATTCTGCGATACTTGCGGTCTGCGCTTTATATTCTGCGTCATATTCTACATACTGATGGGCAAAATCCGTGGTGAAATAGGAAATCATATAAACCGCACAATAAGCAACTCCAAAATAGAAAAGGCCTAACCACCATTTTGGCAACTGATTGTCCAACTCCATAATCCCATCGAAACCGTGGTCGATAAGGATGTCTTTTTCTTCGGTGGTAGATTGCTTTTTAAAAGCACTTGCATATAATCCTTTGAGATAAGGTACTTTCTTAGCTGCGATATATTCGCTTTTCTCTGCATCAGTTAATTTTTTGAATTGATCATTTTCGATCAGGTCGCCAATTGCATGCTGAATCATAGCGAGGATTATACTGATTACCACCGTGCCCCAAAAATAGGGAGAAGATAGGAATGCTGATTCCTGCACAAACATATAATACACGACCAATAAAATCGTAAGTATTACGGCAATGTTTACATATACGGGCGTTCTTTGTCTCATAATAGTTTAATTTTTTAAATTAAAGATTTTGATCTTCAATATCATCATCTAAAGGGGCATTGGCTTCTTTATCGTAATGCTTTTTCGGTCGCGAGAAAACATAAAAGATAATACCTAAAAAGAAAATTAAGAATAGAATCATCGATAATGTTTGGTAAAAACCCACATTTTCGCCGTTTGATAAAATGTCTTTTACACTTTGAGGTATCATTATTTAGCTCCTTTTAGATGAATTATTTTGTACTTGCGGTTTGAATTTCAGTTGTTTTGATATCAGTTCCAAGTCTCTGCAAATAGGCAATCAATGCAATGATCTCTTTTTTCTCTAATGGAACAAAATCCGCACCGTCTGCTTTTTTCTTAGCTTCGTAAGCGTTTTTCACGTCTGCTGCTTCCGAGTAGATCTGCTTAACGATGAAACTTGCCTGATTGTCTGCCCATGAATCTGCAGAATCGATTTGTGCTTTGGTGTAAGGTACATCAAATGTGTTCTTCATCAACTCGATTTTAGCAACCATTTGGCTTCTGTCTAAATCTCTTGCAATTAACCATGGGTAACGCGGCATAATCGATCCAGCTGAAGTTACTCTTGGATTCAACATGTGTTTATAATGCCAGGAACTTGGGTTTTTACCGCCTTCTCTATGCAAATCCGGTCCGGTTCTTTTTGATCCCCAAAGGAAAGGTCTGTCATAGATAAATTCACCAGCTTTCGAGTACTGACCGTTTTTACCGTTGAACCGTACAACTTCATCACGGAATGGCCGGATCATTTGGGTGTGACAAGAATTACATCCTTCTCTGATATATAAATCTCTACCTTCTAATTCAAGCGGTGAATAAGGTTTTACCGCTGCAATCGTCGGCACATTTTCTTTAATTAATAACGTAGGTACAATTTCTACAAAACCACCGATGGCTACGGCAACGAAAGATAATATGGTAAGGAGTGTCGGCATACGCTCGATCCAAAGGTGAAGACCTTCTCCTTCTTTTCTTTGATTTGAAATTTTTGCTAATGCAGGAGCCTCAGCAGGAACATTCTTTTGGAATGAACCGTTTCTAACCGTTGCAACAACGTTCACACACATCAGGATAGCTCCGGCAATATAAAGGAACCCACCAACGAATCTCATTTGATAATAAGGGATGATTGCGGTTACAGTATCCAGCCAGTTTTTGTATAATAATGTTCCGTCCGGATTAAATTGTTTCCACATTAAACCTTGGGTAAATCCTGCGATATATAAAGGAACAGCATAGAAAATAATCCCTAAAGTACCTAACCAGAAATGCCAGTTAGCTAATTTTACAGACCATATTTTTGTTCTCCACATAATTGGAATCAGATAATAGATCATACCGAAAGTCATGAAACCATTCCAACCCAGTGCACCAATGTGAACGTGACCAATTACCCAGTCCGTGTAGTGTCCAATTTTATTTAAAGTTTTCGTTGCTAAAATTGGTCCTTCGAAAGTTGCCATACCATAACAGGTAATTGCAACCACAAAGAATTTAAGAATAGGGTTTTCCCGAACTTTATCCCACGCTCCACGAAGGGTTAATAAACCGTTCAGCATTCCACCCCAAGATGGTGCAATCAACATAATCGAGAATCCTGTGGCTAAAGCTTGTGCCCAGCCAGGAATTGCGGTGTATTGCAAGTGGTGAGGACCTGCCCAGATATAAACGAATATCAATGACCAGAAGTGAATAATCGACAGTTTATAAGAGAAGATCGGTCTGTCGGCAGCTTTTGGCAAGAAATAATACATTAATCCTAAAACCGGCGTTGTCAATACGAATGCTACTGCATTGTGACCATACCACCACTGTACAAGAGCATCTTTAACTCCAGCATAAGCGGAGTAAGATTTCCAGCCTGTAAATGATAATGGAACTTCTAAGTTGTTGAAAATATGAAGCATCGCAATCGCAACCCATGTCCCCAAATAAAACCAAATGGCAACATACAGGTGACGGACTCTTCTTTTTATAATCGTTGCAAACATGTTGAATCCGAAAACCAACCAGATCACTAAAATCAAAATATCGATTGGCCATTCGTGCTCTGCGTATTCTTTTGAAGTATTTATACCCATTAAAAAAGTAATAACAACGGATACAATCATCAGCTGCCAGCCCCAGAAATGGATCCAGGAAAGGGTGTCACTGTACATTCTTGTTTTAAGGAGTCGCTGCATAGAGTAGTACGCTCCCGCGAAAAAACCATTACAAACGAATGCAAAAATTACCGCACTGGTATGAAGCATTCTGATACGGCCAAAACCGAGAGCACCGTGGCTGTTGATAAGACCTTGTAGATTTCCACTTCGCAAACTTACAATCGTTGCATCATCTGTTCCGAAAAAGAATTCCGGAAGTTCTGGGTAGAATAACATTAATGCCGCCGTAAGACCTAACAAAAATCCAACAATACCAAATACTATTGTTGCATAAAGGAAGGCTCGCACAATGTTATTGTCATAACTAAACTTCTGTGTTTCCATATATACTAATCACTTTTTTCTTCTGTTCTTTTATCTAATTTCTCTGTTGATTCTGCTTCTTTAGAAACGGGTGAATCTTCTTTAATAATTTCTGAATCCAGCAATATACGGACTGCGGGGGATTCATCATCTTCAAACTGGCCATTTCTCGCACTTATTATAAAAATGATCAAGAAAATTACAGCTAAAGAGACACTGCAAAGAATCATTAAATATAATATATCCATATCTTTTGCAAATTTAGTTTTTAACCGGTTCAAATTTACTTAAAAATTATGATATTCATCATTAAATGTTAAATGTCGTTAATTTAAAATATTTCTAAATAATTGGTCAAAGTAGGTTTATTAATTGATTTTAAAATATTTAGCCGATCGGATCCAGGTCGCCAGTGAAGTAAAGATTACTACGCTGATAGAACTGATAGGCATCAAAATCGCAGCTACTAACGGAGATAAATGCCCCGTAACAGCGAATGACAGCCCGATTACATTGTAAAACAAACTGATTCCAAAAGTGAATTTCACAATTTTTACCGCATCTTTTGATAAATCAAAGTATTTTTTCAGCTCATTTATTTGATTGCCTCCCATAATGACATCAGATGATGGCGTGAAGGAATGTGTGTCATCTGCCACAGCGATTCCTACATTACTTTGTTTTAAAGCTCCAGCGTCATTCAGTCCGTCACCAAGCATCGCTACTTTTTTGTGGTCATCCTGCAGAGCTTTTATGAAATTCAGTTTGTCTTCCGGACTTTGATTAAATTTCATTTTATCTACATTGGGAACCAAATGCTTTAATGAACTTTCTTCTGAAGAATTATCACCACTTAAGATATGAGTTTGATAATCATTTAATTCTGAGAACATATCCGACATATTTTCCCGGTACTCGTTGGTGAAAATATATTTGCCTAAAAACTGACCGTCTCTTGAAATATAAACAGCAGTCTCAAGGTTTTTAGACGGTTGCCCGATAAAACTGGCCGATCCTATTTTATAGTTTTTCCCTCTTACATTACCAATATATCCTTTCCCCGGAGTTTCTGTAAAATGGTCGATTGGAAAATATTCCTCCTCAATTTCCAGGAAATGGTATAAGCTTTTGGACAAGGGATGGTTTGAATTTTTCAATAAACTTTTTAAATTCTTTAAATCAAATTCAGATATTTCTTCACCTTCAAAAAAGACATTTGCTTTTTTATTATGTGTAATCGTTCCTGTTTTGTCGAAAACCAGTGTGTCGATTTTAGCTAATTTCTCAATCGTTAAAGTGTCTTTTACATAAAATTTATTGCGTCCCATAATCCGCATAATATGCCCCAGAGTAAATGGTGCCGACAGTGCCAAAGCACACGGGCAAGCCACAATCAATATTGCAGCAACCACCTGGAACATTTTTTCAAAATCATGTTGACCCCAATAAATCCCAGCAATAAGCGTAATTCCCAAAATGATGAAAGTAAAATATTTACTGAGGTCATTGGTCATTGTATCAAGACCGGTTTCGAACTTCTTGAAGGCTTCTTTATTCCAGAGTTGCGTCAGATAACTTTGATTAACGTTTTTAATGACTTCCAGTTCCAATACAGAACCAACCTGTTTTCCGCCGGCAAAGATTTTGTCGCCCGGTTTTTTCGGTATTGAAGCACTTTCTCCAGTGATGAAACTATTGTCAATATTTCCTTCACCCTGAATTAAAATGGCATCAACCGGAATGATTTCCTGATTACGCACCATAATTCGGTCTCCTATTTTCAGTTCATTCAATAAAATGTTTTGCTGTTTCCCATCGAAATCTACTTTGGTCACAGCGATAGGATAAAAGGATTTATAATCCCGGTCGTAGGATAAAGCACTGTAGGTTCTCTTCTGGAAAAGTTTTCCCAGCAGCATGAAGAATAATAGACCGCATAAAGTATCGAAATATCCGGGACCGTAATCGGTTAAAACTTCATAAATACTTCGGCCATAAAGCATCAGAACTCCCAAAACAATTGGAACATCAATGTTTACGATTTTGTTTTTCAAACCAAACCAGGCAGATTTAAAATAATCTGAAGCAGAATAAAAAACCACAGGTGTTGCTAAAAGAAACATGATGAACCGGAACATGTTTTTGTAGGTGTCCATCCAATAATCGGTGGTGCCCATCACCTGTTCGGCGTATTCCGGATAAGAAAAAAACATTCCGTTCCCAAATGCAAAACCCGCAATGGCTAATTTAACAATTAAAGTTTTATCGAAAGTTTCTTCTTTTTTGTCGGCAGTTTCCAGATTGATGACCGGCTTATATCCAAGATTCATGAGGAATTTAGCGAGTTCACTAAGTTTTAACTCCTGATGATTAAAGGAAATCTGAACATTTTTTCTGGTGAAATTGACCTGCGAATAATTGATATTCCCGTTCAGCGTCTGTAAACTTTCTAAAAGCCAGATACATGACGAACAGTGAATTACAGGAATTTTAAGAGTGACTAAAGAAGTGTTGCCTTCTGAGAAATCGGTTACTTTTGCAAATACTTCCGGGGTGTCTAAATAATCGAATTGTGAAGTGTTATCATCATTTGGCCTGATTCCAGAACTTTTATTCAGTTCATAGAAATTCCCCAAATTATTCATATTCAGAATTTCGTACACCGATTTGCATCCATTACAGCAAAAGGATTTTTCATCGAAGTTGATAAGCTCTTTGTCTGTGGTTTGCCCACAGTGAAAACAGTTTTCTGACAATTTATTTAAAGTTGAAGTGGCAAAATTATGATAAATATATTTGTGTTACGGTTTTAAATATCCTATTTTTGCTGATAAATGTCATGCAATTATGTCGTTAGAGAAACAAACCCTGATCGAAGAGAACTTACAGAAACTATTTAATGATGAATCTTTCAAAGAAATGCTTCCGGCAGAAGATTATGAAAAATACATTTCTGCCAAGCAAATTTTAAAATTTAATAAAGGCGGAATTATTTTCGAAGATGGTGAAATCCCAAACGGAGTTTATTTTTTAAATAAAGGAACTGCAAAGCTTTCTAAACAGGGAGTTTACGGTAAAGATCAAATTCTTAGATTTATTAAAGAAGGCGATTTGATCGGCTACCGTTCCTTACTTTGTGGTGAGGATTTCCAGGCGAAAGCGGAGGCAATGACCGAAGTGGAAGCGACTTTTTTACCGTCTGATTTATTTCTTCAAATGTTGGAAGTAGCGCCAAAGTTTTCATTTGTTATGCTGCAGAAAATCGCCTTCGAATTAGGTGAATCCTCCAATACCGTTACTTTTTTAGCACAAAAGACCGTTCGTGAAAGACTGGCAGAAATCCTGCTTTTATTAGAACAGAAATTAGGAACAGATCCCGAAGGATTTATTAAGATTTCTTTAACAAGAGAAGAAATTGCCAACATCATCGGAACTGCAACTGAAAGCGCAATCCGTTTGATTTCTGAGTTCAAACAGGACAAACTCATTGAAGTGGAAGGCAGAAACATCAAAATCCTGAACCACGAAAAACTAATTAGGTTGGGTCACGTGATCATTTGATAATGTTTTGATTTGCTGATGAGTTAATTCAGGAACTGTTTTTATTAATATTAATGAATTTATTTTCAATATTTTAAATCGGTCTCTCAGTATCGGTCAACCATCGTCACATTATCATATCACCACATTAACATATCATCACCTCATCCTCAACCCATTATCACATACAATTATGTCTGTACATTCAGAAATAAAAAAAATCACCACCGAGACTTTGCGAAAAATGAAATTCGACAAAGAGAAGATCACCATGCTTACCGCATACGATTTCACGACTGCTAAAATGGTGGATGCCGGTGGAATTGATGCAATCCTCATCGGAGATTCTGCAGCCAACGTGATGGCCGGACATGAAACAACACTTCCCATCACGATGGATCAGATGATTTATCATACCCAATGTGTGGTTCGTGGCGTAGACCGTGCTTTGATCGTAGCAGATCTGCCTTTTGGTTCTTACCAGAGTAATTCTGAGAAAGCCCTGGAATCTGCTGTTAGAATGATGAAAGAAGGAGGTGCGCATTCAGTGAAAATTGAAGGGGGAAAAGAAATTGAAGAATCGATTACTAAAATTATTAACGCCGGAATTCCTGTAATGGGACATTTGGGTCTTACGCCGCAGTCGATCTATCAGTTTGGAACGTATAAAGTGAGAGCAAAAGAAGATGCAGAGGCTGAGAAATTAATGAGCGATGCGAAGTTGCTCGAAGAATTAGGTTGCTTTGCGTTGGTTCTGGAAAAGATTCCGGCTGATCTTGCAAAAAGAGTTTCAGAAAGCATTTCAATTCCAACAATTGGAATCGGAGCAGGCGCAGGATGTGACGGGCAGGTTCTTGTTTATCACGATATGGTCGGTATGAACAAGGGTTTTTCGCCAAAATTCTTAAGAAGATATCTTGATTTATATACCGAAATTACGGGCGCAGTTTCCAGTTTTGTGAAAGATGTAAAAACCGGGGATTTTCCTAATGAAAACGAAAGTTATTAAGTTCGCTTTTTTACTCATTTTATTCTGCCTTTTTCAATGCTGTATTTCGCAAAAAACACAGTTTGGAACAAAGACAGAAATTCGCGGTTCTAAAGATTCAGCCCAAAGTATAGGTAGAATTTCATTTATTAAAAGTTTAGATGATTCTGAATTTAAAGAAGGCCAGTTCAGCAATGGAAAAGAATCCTTAAAATACAGAATGCTAAGCCCGGAAAAAATAAAGTTGGAAAAAAAACATCCGCTGATCGTGGTTTTTCATGGCTCCGGCGCAATTGGTACCGACAACAAATCTCAAATGGGAATTTTGTCTAAAATGTGGCTGCTGCCGGAAAACAGAAAGAGATATCCGTCGTTTGTTTTGTCTCCTCAATTTCCAGTCCGTTCTTCCAATTATCACCTGGATGAAAAACTGGGAGTTCCTGTTTCGGAATCGAATGAATATTTGGATCTTCTTTTAAAATCCATCGATTCATTATCAAATTCAAACAATATCGACCGGTCCCGAATTTACGTGATGGGATTTTCAATGGGCGGAGCGACAACTTCGAATGCGATTTCTAAAAGACCGGATCTGTTTGCGGCAGCAATTAATATTTCGGGAATTTCACAATTTGACAATAATGAAAAACTTTTTAGAACACCGATATGGCTTGTTCATGGAAGTTTAGACACGGATAATTTTCCTCACAGTAATTTAAAATTTTACGAAGAGATGAAGGAAAAAGGACAGGTTCTTTTTTGGGAATTCAAAGACAAATATCATAATAATATATTATCTGCGAAACTCGTAGATGCAATGCCACAATGGCTTTTTAATCAGAAAAAATAAACAATGAAAACAAATACAACAACCATTCAGGGAATTTTATCGATCGGTGCTTTAGTTTGTATCCTGGTCGGATTTTTCAATCTTCTTTCACCGGAAATCAATGAATTTCTATACCAGAAATTATTTTACATTTTAATTGGTGCAAGTTTCTTTGTACAGGCTCCGACATTAACCAACAAAAACTTTCTCTATCCGATGTACGCTGCGGCGGGACTTTGCATCATTGGAGCTTTTATCCCGGCTGATTCGCAGTTCGCAGCGATGAAAACGGTTGGTCTTTTCGCTGGT
This sequence comes from Chryseobacterium gotjawalense, assembly GCF_030012525.1. Classification (NCBI taxonomy): domain Bacteria; kingdom Pseudomonadati; phylum Bacteroidota; class Flavobacteriia; order Flavobacteriales; family Weeksellaceae; genus Chryseobacterium; species Chryseobacterium gotjawalense. Next base: position 2,006,917 of record NZ_CP124855.1, on the reverse strand, counting down.
GTTTTAATGTCGATTTTCAGCAGACCAAGAGCGCCGAGACAACAGTAAGCTGATTTCATTTAAAATGGAATTTAAAAAGGACTGATGCAATTGCGTCAGTCCTTTTTACGGTAAAGAAAATCTAGTAATTTTCTGTGTTTAAAATATTTTCAAAGTAATCGATGAGCAGTGTTCTTTCTGCTTTGTTAAGATTTGCTCCCGGATGTTGGGCGATATAACCAGGCATTGGCATGCTGTACACTTTCAGTGCATTAACTGTTTTTTTAAGCATGTCTTTTTTCAAGTCCCGGTTGAAGTTTCCCCATTCAGAAAGATTCAGATAGGTTCTCCCCTCATTCACATGATGTTTTACAGACCAGGAAATCGGTGCGATATAAGCGTATTTAGGATAAACGGTTTCATTGCTGTGGCAGTCGTAACAAGCTGTTTTCAGGAGTTGCTGTACGTTTTTCGGCGTGTTGTAAACCTTTACAAAATCTACTTTTGAATCCACGGGTTTATTGGTTCTGTCAATCGGAATAAACTGTATCAATGCGATAACAATCAGAAACCAATAAAGGATGTTTAAAAAAGTTTTCATTTCGGGCTTGTTATTATTAGAGGTTCTTTGGCTTTAATACTCTTTGGCTTTTCAACGTCTTTTGTGGTTTCTTTTAAAGCATCTTTTGTATTTTCTTTTAAAAGATCCCAGGTTTCACGAATTTCCCAAAGTGGCCTCACCTCTATTTTTTTATCGAAAATATAAACAGGTTCTGCAAAAATGTCTTTTGCAAAATCTGCGGCGTCCCAAAGACCATTTTCATTTTCATCAACTAAAATGCGGAGTTCGTATTTCCCAGGTTTCAGCGACTTGAAATTTATCTGCTTTTCAGTTCCGTATTTTGAATAGGAAACTGCTCCGCTTTCATTGATCAGTTGAATCCAGAATTTCTGCTCAGGTGCGTTTTCTAAAGTAACCGAAAGTTCACCATAGTTTTCAATTTTATCAGATTCAAATTCAAAACGGTATGTTTTTTTAATGGTTTCATAAAACGAAGACAGGGTCTCCTTTGGAATGGTAAGTGAATATTTTTTACCTTCTTTAAAGTTAGATTTAATATGAATTTCAAAAGGATTCTTTTCAGAGATTTCTGCGGTAAAATCCTGTTTAATACTATCAGAAACCAACGACCATTTTTCGGGTTGAATTTTATCTGCGAAATAATTAGAAGTGATCACAAAATCCTGTTGAGGAGGAAGTAAATTTCCGCGGTTATTGGCAATCGACATTTCATTCTTCGTATTTAAATGGTAGAAAAGCGAAACGCTGTCTTTTTTAACGCCGTTATCATAACTGAATTTCAGATTTTCATTGGTCGTTATTCCGATGTTTTGTGCAGCCGCGTCAAACCAAATCATTGCCGAATCTGATTTTGGCAAATGGGTAACTTTATAATTTTTCAGTTTTTCGTTTAATGAAATGATTTTCACATGATCAGGCTGTCCTTCGAAAGTCATCAAAACTCCACCCGGAACTTCTTTCATTTCCATATATTTCAATGGTTTTTTTGAAGGATAAAGATTGATTTTTAAACCGGAAATACTTTTATCTAAAGTAATTTTGTCTTTTAAGAAACCTACCTTTTCTTTTCCGATATCATATACTGAATTGGAGTTGCTGTCTTCAAAAGCTAAAACCCGGTAATTTCCTGGTGCTAAATAGTTGAGTTCAAAGTAGCCGTCCGGATCTGCTTTCGTGATATAATAAGGTTTTTGGCGGTAATCCATCGAATCCTTTTCCTGATAAAGTCCGACGACCAAACTTCCTTCTTCTGCTTTTTTATCTTTATCATTAAAGAGGGTTTTCAGCTCGCCACTGATGTAAAGACTGTCTATTTTAGAACCCGTAGAAAATGCAAAATTATAATAACCGAGAGGATTTCCTTCATTATTATCCACAATCGCGTTTCCGAAATTGAAGTTATAAGTGGTGTTTTCTTTTAAAGTATCTGCCCATTTGATCAGCAGAAATTTATTAGCCATTCCCGAAGGCAGAATTTTGGTAATGTGTTTTAATGGCGGCGAAATAATCAGTTGTTTGTTGATGTCTTTCAGGGTAATGTATTCATCAAAATCGATTCTGAGTTCCCTGATATCGCGTGGGACATTCACTCTCGGACTGTCGATATTGCTTCCGGTAACTTTTGGCGGGATGCTGTCTTTTGCTCCTCCAACCGGCGAGCCGACTCTTGCGCAGGAGTTTAGTAGAAGACTGATGAAAACCAGAAAGAATAATCTTTTCATGAAAGGAATTTGTACAAAATTAAGAAATTTATTCACTGTAGCTGTCATTCGCCTGATTCTGTTTCAGCGTATCGGTTTCATTCAGCATTTTCTGGATTTTTTCCTTTTCATAAGGCAGGTTTTCAAACAACCCAGACAGCGCCAATGCCGAATAAACCCGCGTAGAATATTTGTTGCCAATTGCGATAATGGTCACTTTGGATTTCAATAAATGGGCAAATACAGAATTAGTTCCGTGCCACCAGCCGTTGTGATAGGTGAGTTTTTCATTATTATTAAATATTTTCATGCGGAAACCTAAGCCGTAATTATTGATTCCGGGACGTTCGTTGCTGTAAGGTTCAAAAATTTTTTCTTTTAAATCGGCGCTCAGGAAATCTTTTGAATAAAGGGCTTTTGAAAAATTCAATAAATCTCTTGGTGTGGTGTAAACATTTTTGTCACCGTAAATTAAATCAAGTTGATCGTATGGATAAACTTTTGGACCTCTTTGATAAAAAGATTTCGCAGCAGTTACAGTATCTTTTTCCTGAAAGATATACGAGTTTTTCATTTTTAAAGGGCGAAATATCATTTGTTTCATCGCCTCGGGGAATGTTTTTCCGGTCACTTTTTCGATGATTAAAGCCAGCAGAGCGTAATTAGTGTTACAATACATAAAACCCGTATCTGTATTCCTTGCAAGTTCCGGCTGGTATTGAATCAGCATATTTAAAATATCCTGATTGGTCAGGAATTTTTTTGAAAGTTCTGCCGGTGCCGGTTTTATTTTATCAACGAAGTGTTCGTATTTTGGTAAACCACTTCTTTGACTTAAAAGCGTGAAAACGGTCACTTTCGGATAAGGAAATTTTGGAAAATATTTGGTTAAAGGATCCTCCAGTTTAATTTTACCGGCTTCCACTAATTTTAAGGTTGCCATTGCGGTAAGCGTTTTCGAAATCGAAGCAACATGCAGGGCGACGGTATCGTTAATCGGTTCCTGGTGTTTGTCCTGAGCAAAACCGCGGTAATTTTCGTACAGAATTTCGTCACCTTTGGCAACGATAAATCCGCCCCACAAATCTCCTTTTTCCCAAACATTTTTATAGTAACGGTTGAGTACAGCAGTAATCGAATCTTTGTTCTCTAACTTACGGTCTTTGCGGGTAAAAACATCGTCTAAATCGACATTTCCGTAATTGGGTAAACTGGTTTTGATTTGCGCTTCTTCAGAACTTTCTTTTTTACAGGAGAATAAAACAAGGGTAATTAAAAGAAGGAAAAGGAAGGATTTGGAAAATTTCATTAAAAAAGTTTTGGCTTAAAAATCTCCGCAATATAGGGGATTTTCGTAAAAACAAATAAGACCGAAGTCATAAAGATTTGTTAATGCCCGGAAAACTGAGCCAAAATCTTATCTACAATAACTTGTGCCAGTTTTTGTTTGCTTTGAACCGTCCAACCTGCAATATGAGGCGTCACAATTGCTTTTTCGGATTGGAGCAGAAACTGTAAATCGTCGTTTTCAGTGTCCAGATTTTCGAAAGATGCTTTTTCAAACTCCAAAACATCCAGCGCGGCTCCTTTAACTTTACCGGATTTTAAAGCTTTTACTAAATCGTTCGTTTTTACATTTTTTCCTCTTGCCGTATTGATGAAATAGAAATCTTTTGCCATTTCCGAAATGAATTTCTCATCAATGATATAATGGGTTTCTTTCGTGATCGGAAGGTGAGTGCTAAGAATGTCTGCTTCTTTTTTTAATGTTTCTAAGGAAACCTGCGTTGCAAATTCGTCGCCGATATCGGGTAAAATATCATGAAATATAACGTTGCACCCAAATCCTGAAAACCTTTTTGCGACGGCTTTTCCCATATTTCCATAACCGATAAGACCGACTGTTTTTCCAAGGATTTCATCACCGCGGTTTTCTTCTCTTTTCCAGATTCCATTTTTTACTTCCAGAGAAGAAATAAATAATCTGTGCATTAAAATCAAAAGCATTCCCAAAACGTGTTCCGCAACCGAATCGCGGTTTCCTTCCGGTGAACTGATCAGTTGAATCCCTGATTTTTCCGCAAATTCCACATCGATGTTTTCCATTCCGGCACCGACTCTGGCAATGAATTTCAGATTTTTTGCATGTTCCAGAAAATTTTGATCAATGGGAATTCTGCTTCGGATAATAATTCCGTCGTAATGCCCAATTTTTTTTAAAACATCTTCATAAGCCGATGTAAAATCTTCTTCAAACAAAAATCCTTTTGCAGAAAGCTGTTCTGTAATTAAAGGATGGTTTTTATCGAGGAGCAGGATTTTCATTTTCTTGTGTTTTAGACAGAAATTTCACAAATTATTTACACGGAATACACTGTTTAAGTTTACGCTATTGTGCGTATTTATTGGTGTTAAAGTATTTGTATTTATCAACCAAACAGTTTCCGAAGTTCCACAGAATCTGCAGCTTTCATTCTTCCGGACAGAATTAGGGAAAGTTCCTTTCTGCGCAAGGCCGCATCAAATCTTTGAATTTCTTCTTCGGTTTCCGGGGTCATTTTCGGAATGGGAATAGGGCGGTTGAATTCATCTACAGCCACAAAAGTGTAAATTCCGGAATTGGTATGAATTTTCTTCTGATTGATCGGATCATCCAGCCAAACATCCACATAAATCTCCATGGAAGTTGAAAAAGCGCGGGAAACTTTCGATTCCAAAACCACGATTCCACCTTCTGGTATGGGTTTGTCAAAAGAGACGTGATTTACCGAAGCTGTTACCACACGTCTTTCGCAATGTCTCGCCGCAGAGATGGACGCACACCGGTCCATTTTTGCTAAAAGTTCGCCGCCGAAAAGATTCCGCAGGGAATTCGTTTCGTTTGGCAAAACGATATTGGTCATTATGGTTAGCGATTCTGATGCTGTTTTGGTTTTTTCCATTTAGAGTTTGAATAGGTTTTTGAACTCCATTTTTTAGCTGGAGTTTTTACAGGAGCAATTGCTTTTTGCAAAGAATCATTTTTTATAGAATCCGCAGCCATTTGAACTGTTTTAAGTGAATCTCTTTTTACAGTATCTATTTTAATGGGCGTTGCTTCTTTTTTTGTCGTCTCCTCTTTAAAAGATTTCTTACCGAAAATCATTTCTGGTTGGGTAACTCCGAAATAGGTTAAACCTAAAATACCGATGAGTAAAGGAGTAATCCAGAAAAATGATTTTTTTAATTGATAAGGATTGCCATTTTTCTTCGTGCTGTTCTTAATTTCTGAAATATTAATTTCTTCTAATCCGTAAAAATCGGCAGACAGATTTTCAGCTCTGTTTCCTGAAAAAATCATCTTGCTGTCTTCTAAGAAGAAAGTTCCTAAATGATCTACTTCTACTTTTTGGTCTCTGAGAAGTGTCGCGTTCCAATAATTAAGTTGCTTTTTAATTTCGATTTCAGCATCGATGAGCGGAATGTTTTTTTGCTTTGAAAGATATTGCGCGAAGTCATTTGTGTTTTCTGAAATATCTGTTTTGAATGCTATTTCTGTTCCCGGTGGCAAAATGTTTTTTCCCTCTTGATCCAGCACAGCGTTAATAGTGTGCAAATAAAAAGTTCCAAAACCAGGAATGGAAACATTACCTTGTTTTTTTAGATATTCGAGAAGATGTAAGGAGAAATTCATACTTGGCAAATTTATGTTTTTTGATTCATTTAATCAAAAATAAAAAAAGACTGCCCAAAAAGCAGTCTTCAATCAGGTAATTGCGAAAAAACATGAATAGTGTTTCGTTAACTTTTAATTATTGATATTTAATGCTCACGCCGAATAAGAAATTCGTTCCCGCTTGTGAAAAGTAAAAAGGATTCTGATCATAAACAAATCCATTATTCACATCTTTTTTATTGAAAATATTGTTCACTAATAATTTCAGATCAACTTCAGTTCTTTTTATATTTAAAGTATATTTCGCATTAAAATCGGTTAAGATATAATTATTTAGTTTTAAATTTTCGTTGTTCGTGTTATCTAAGAACTGGCTTCCAACATATTGGTTTTGAAGTCCTAAGCTGAATTTTGATGTTGGTGAATAATTGACCAGGATATTGCCCATGAAATCTGGTGAAAAAGAAATGGGAGTATTTCCTAAACTTTCAAATCCTGTATCAGTTTCATTTTTAAAGTCTTTGTTTTCATTTTTACTTAAAGTGAAATTCCCGGAAATAGTCCACTGTTGTGAAAGTTTTGCCAAAGCACCGACCTCGATTCCCATCCGGTAACTTTTCCCGGAATTCACGCGGATGAATTCACCGATATCATTGATCTGACCGTTTAAAACCAACTGATTCACATAATTCATGTAGTATAAATTGGTAGTAAAAGAAAAGTTTCCAATCGCTTTTTCGATTCCAGCTTCGAAATCGTGAAGTTTTTCAGGTTGGATTTCCGGATTGGCGAAAATGTCGTCCCGATTCGGTTCCCGATGGGCATGAGCGTAAGAAAAGAATAATTTTCCGGAATTGATTTTATAATTCAGGCCCATTTTCGGATTAAAGAATAACCAGTTTTTACTTAATTCGGCGCCTTCATTATCGCCTTGCTGAATGACTTCAGTGTCATAATTAATGTTTCTCAGCTGCAAATCTCCGTACAGTTCAAACTTGTTTAATTTCACAATTGCTTTTGCAAAACCAGCGAATTCGGTTTTTATTCCGTTATTTCTATAATATTCGTGTTCGAAGATTTCAGGAAAATAAACGCCGGAAACGTTTCCGAAATGCTTTCCGAAATATTGGTTTCCAACGATTCCGAAATTTAAGTCGAGATTTTCAAACTTTCCATACAGCGTAGAAACTCCGCCGTAAAAATCATTATCCAGCCATTTTTTACGGATGAAATCTGTTCTTTTAATGGTTTGATTATCAGTGATTAAGTCGGGTAAATTGTATTTCGAAAACTTCGCGTCCTGTTTGTAGTTTTCATAATATCCTTTTCCTTTGGTATAATGAAAAGTCGTCTCAAGATTCCAATGATTGTTAAAATTTTGTTCCCACAATAATTGGTAATGGTTTTGGCGGTAATTATCGGTTTCGTTGTCGTAAAACCCAACAATGTTTTCCCAGTTCGCATCATAAATTGCTCCGGAATAATTAAATTTCGGGTTGGTTTCCCAGGTTGCTTTGTCAATTCCGTTCCAGGCTTGGTAGGTTTTTTCTTTTCCGCCAAAAGCCATGAGTCTGATTTTGGTTTTCTTCTCTTCAAAAAGCGCAGTAAAATTGTAAGAATCCAGATTTGAAAAAGCGCGGTCAATATAACCGTCAGAATGAATGGTGGTATACCTTCCCATTACTGATAACCGGTCTTTCCAGAATTTTCCGCTTCCCACTTCTGCAGAATATTTATAGGTATTAAAAGATCCGTATGAATCATCAGATTTTACATAAAACTGTTCTTCGGGACTTTTGGTAATCACATTGACGCTCGCCCCAAAAGCAGAAACTCCATTTGAAGAAGTCCCGACGCCGCGCTGAATGACGATTTGAGAGGCGGAACTCGTTAAATCTCCAACATTTACAAAAAAGGTTCCCTGAGATTCCGAATCATTGTACGGAACACCGTTCAGCATTACATTGATTGCGGTTCCGCCAACACCACGAATTCTAAATCCGGTATAACCAACGCCGTTTCCGGCATCGGAAGTCGAAATCACAGACATTTGGTTTTTCAGTAAAATCGGTAAATCCTGACCAAGATTTTTTTGTCCCAGATCTTTTTCAACGTTGATGATTTCTTTGGTGACGGGCAGCCGTTTTAGAAAGTTGATACTTTCAATTTCCTTCGTTTTGAGGGAATCCTGCACGGTATTTTGTGCAAAGTAAAATGGACCTGCGAGAAGTCCTAAAAAAATAAATCCTTTCATTCTTTTAATTTTTAAGATTAATTGAATAAAAGGGGCGACTTGCAATGTGCTAATGAGTTAATTTGAAAATATGATGATGTCAAAATCAGTAAATCATCGAATTGTTAAATCAGCTCATCAGCTTTCCCTAAACAGCATTATCTGTTCCAGGTTCATTGGGTATAATCTCAGCTTTTCACAGCACCCCTTTAATTTCTGGGTGTAAACTTACAACTATTTTCTTAATATGCCTTGTTGGCAATATCAATAAAGAAGTAATTTTCGCCGTCTTTGGTCACTTCAAACAAACGGCCGAGTTTCCAGCTGTAGTTTCTTTTGATGTCTTCATATTCAAACGGAATAATGACTTTTCCGGTAACGTCGATAATTCCGAACTGATCATTTTTCACGGCGATGATCATCGGGTTTTTCAGATCATCTCCTTCCAGAATATGAAGGTATTGAAACTGGGGGTAAATGGTGAAGTGCCGGTAATCTGAAGCATCGTGGAATTTGGAATCTTCGATAATTCCGTAAGCTTTATTTAAAATATAGGCATGGAATAACTGCGCTTTAAATTGTTGAGGGCAAATCCCTAAATCCTCCTCTTTAAAGCGATACACTCTTTTTCCGGATTGATCCATTCTGTAATCTTCTCCGTCGAGCCTTACGGAAGCGTACTCTTTCGAACCGAATTTCTGAACTTTACTGTTGGGGGAATTCAAAAGATTGCAGTCTTCGGTGAAAAACCCAACATTGCTGTAAACCGGTGCGATGATGATTTTGCCTTTCTGATTGATAAAACCGGATTTGCCTTCTTTTTTATAAGGAATAAGCGCCGGAATAGAATCGTTGATTTTTATGAGATCTGAATTAACTTTTGGAACTGTCGTTTTTTCAGCAACTGTTTTTTTAAGGTTTGCTTTTGTGTTAACCGATTTTTTCTGTGCAAAAACAACCGTTGAGAAGCTGAATAAAAGTAAAGTGAAAATATTTTTCATTATTAATTGGAAGTAATTTGCAAAAATAGGAATTTATAAATTCCGGAAAATGAAGAACAGGATTATCAACACTAAAACAATTAAAATCGCTTTCTGACCGTACAAAAACTGCCTGGTGTTGGGGAAGCGCTCTTTTAATTTGGTTTGATAAAACAATAAGCCCGTCAAGGCATAAGGTAAAGAAACGACGAGCAAAGGGTTGTAAGCAAAAGCATTTTTAAAGTTCAGGTGCAGTAATTCGTGAGTCGCTCTTTGCGCGCCACAACCGGGACAGCTTAATCCCGTCAAGCTTTTGAAAATACAGTTCGGGAATAGCTGATAATACGCAGGATTGTAAAAATAGTAGAGCAACCCCAGCAAGATTGCGAAGGTGAAATAAATACTGTTTTGAAGGTTTCTACTGACCACTACAATTTTTTAAATCAATTATGAACGGAAAAATACGTTCTTTTTTTGACAGTTGATTTTATTTTTAAAAATAATAAGAGCGGTTGAAATTTATTAAATATCAATTTTGTACCCGAAAAGTGAAACCATATAACTCCCGGATCATATTTTATTCTGCAAATTTTTCGTTTCTAAATCTATTTGTAATTTTATGTAAACAGGCTTTAAGTTTTTTTGTATCTTTACAACTGATCGACAGAAAGGATATTGTATTTTTTTTACTTTCTGTTAAATGTCTCTTTTTTACTTATTAATTTCTTCCAAAGTCTTTGCTGCAAGTGATCCGCGTAGGTTAACCCGTAGTTAACGCGTACTTTCGCCATAGACTCCAGTGGGACTGTTCAGCGTAGCTTTTACCTTCCTTTGGAACAGATCCCGTTATGATGTAATATTGTGATTAGTACACGAAAAAAAATCTATCGCCTATTCAAGATTCAACGAAGTTGGAAGTGATAAAATAAAAGTGTTCAAAAGCAATATGGATAAGGATTACGCTACTGTTGCTCACTATTTGTTTTTAACTTTTTTTGAATTGGACTTTTTAGTTCTTTTACGGTTTAAAATATGTTTTTTGAATTTTTGTTATGTGGGTCATGATACCGTATTAAAACATCAGGATGCTTTCGGAAATAGAAATAGAACATTATATTTATATTTATTCTAAATGAGATTAAAGGACTTATACTTAAAATAATTCGTATTTTTGACTTTCTAAAAAAAGATAATAAAAAACCAACAGATATGACTTTTGACATTGATATGATTAAGGAGGTGTATGCGCGTTATCCGGAAAGGATCGAAGCGGCTCGTAAAGCTGTGGGAAAACCGCTTACCCTTGCAGAGAAAATTCTTTATACCCATCTTTGGGAAGGCAGCGCAACGCAGGCGTACGAGCGTGGAAATTCTTACGTAGATTTCGCACCGGATCGAGTAGCAATGCAGGATGCGACCGCACAGATGGCGTTATTACAATTTATGCAAGCCGGAAAATCAAAAGTTGCTGTTCCTTCTACCGCACACGCTGATCACCTTATTCAGGCAAGAGTAGGTGCTGAAGCCGATTTACAGGATGGTATCAACAAAAACTCAGAAGTATTTAATTTCCTGAGTTCTGTTTGTGATAAATATGGTATTGGTTTTTGGAAACCAGGTGCTGGGATTATTCACCAGGTGGTTTTAGAAAACTATGCATTCCCGGGTGGAATGATGATTGGAACCGACTCACACACAGTAAATGCCGGTGGTTTGGGAATGGTGGCAATTGGTGTTGGTGGCGCAGATGCTGTTGACGTAATGGCTGGAATGGCTTGGGAACTGAAGATGCCGAAATTAATCGGTATCAAATTGACAGGAAAACTAAGCGGTTGGGCTTCCGCAAAAGATATTATTCTAAAAGTGGCCGGGATTCTTACCGTGAAAGGAGGAACAGGCTGTATCGTAGAATATTTCGGTGAAGGCGCCAACTCACTTTCTGCCACCGGAAAAGGAACGATCTGTAATATGGGTGCTGAAATTGGAGCAACCACTTCTACTTTCGGATATGATGATTCCATGAGAAGATATTTAGCTGCAACCGGAAGACAGGATGTCGTAGATGCTGCTGATGTAATCGCTGATCACTTAACCGGAGATGCTGAGGTTTATGCAAACCCTGAACTTTATTTTGACCAGGTTATCGAGATTAATCTGGATGAATTAACGCCACATTTAAACGGACCTTTCACACCGGACTTGGCAACACCTGTTGCTGAATTCCATGAAAAAGCTGTTGCAAACGGCTGGCCAATCGAAGTAGAATGGGCGCTGATCGGTTCATGTACCAACTCTTCTTATGAAGATTTATCAAGAGCGGCTTCTATCGTTGAAGATGCTTTTGCTAAAGGCGTTAAACCAAAAGCGATTTTAGGAATTAACCCAGGTTCTGAGCAAGTGAAATTCACTGCTGAGAGAGATGGTTTCCTGGATTCATTTAGAAAATTCGAAAACGCCAGAATCTTTACCAATGCCTGTGGACCATGTATCGGTCAGTGGGACAGAGAGGGTTCTGATAAAGGAGAGAAAAACTCGATCATCCATTCTTTCAACAGAAACTTCGCGAAAAGAGCAGATGGTAATCCAAATACGCACGCGTTTGTAGCTTCACCGGAAATGGTTGCTGCTGTTGCGATTGCAGGAAGATTAGATTTTAATCCGATTACAGATACTTTAACGAACCAGGCAGGTGAACAGATTAAATTAGACGAGCCGAAAGGTTTTGAATTACCGGAAAAAGGATTTGCGGTTGATGATAATGGTTATCAAGCTCCTTCAGAAGACGGTTCTTCCGTTCAGATTGCGGTAAGCCCGACTTCAGACAGGTTGCAATTATTAGAGCCTTTCCAGCCTTGGGATGGTCAAAATATTACCGGAGCCAAAGTTTTAATTAAAGCTTTCGGAAAATGTACAACCGACCATATTTCTATGGCGGGACCGTGGTTAAAATACCGTGGCCATTTAGATAATATTTCGAACAACATGTTGATTGGAGCAGTCAACGCTTACAATATGGAAACCAATACCGTGAAAAACAGTCTTACAGGCGAATACGGTGAAGTTCCTGCAGTAGCGAGAGCGTATAAAGCTGCGGGCGTTTCAACCATTGTAGTTGGTGATGAAAACTATGGTGAAGGGTCTTCCAGAGAACACGCTGCTATGGAGCCGAGACATCTTGGTGTAAAAGCTGTTTTGGTAAAATCTTTCGCGCGTATTCACGAAACGAATTTGAAGAAACAAGGAATGCTAGGTTTAACGTTTGCTGACAAAGCTGACTATGACAAATTCCAGGAAGATGATACGGTGAACTTCTTAGATTTAGAGCAGTTCGCGCCAGGAAAACCGTTAACTTTAGAATTGGTTCACGCCGACGGCACTAAAGATGTGGTGGTAACGAACCATACTTATAACGCTCAGCAAATCGATTGGTATAAAGCAGGATCTGCATTGAACCTGATCGCTGCTGAAGCTGCAAGAAATGCATAATTAGTTAAGATTACTTATAATAAACCGCTCAAGAAATTGGGCGGTTTTTTTATTTCGTGTTTTAAAATATAAATGATTGTAACTTTTCGGATATATCGTTGTCTAATTGAATAGAAACCTATTTATGACCAAAAAAATTACCGTTGCAGTTATTGCTTTATTGTTTTCCCAACTCTATTTTTCGCAGGAAAAAACGAATTCTCCTACCAAAGAAAAGGAAATAGAAGGCGTTGTTATCACCAAAACTAAAAAAGCCGTTGAACAAAAAGCAGACCGTACCATTTTTGATTTTTCAGAGCAGGAAAGTCTCAATACCGGGAGCGCGATGGAAGGAATTAAAAAACTTCCGGGTTTGGTTGCTACCGATATTGCCGGAATGATGTATCAGGGGAAAATGCTTGCGGTTTATCTGAACGGTCGGCCTTTAAATATTTCAAGTAACGATCTGACTTCTTTTCTGGAAGGAATGCCTGCGAACTCCATTGAAAGAATTGAAGTGATTACGCAGCCGGGTGCAGAATTTCCTGCTTCTTCTGGTGGTGCGATCATGAATATCATTACCAATAAAAACGCTAATAAATATTTAACTGCAACTTATTCTGGGAATTACGCCTTTACGAATGAGGAAAAATTCCGCAGCAGAACCAATAATTCTTTAAGTTTAAACGCCAGAAATAAATATTTCGGCTGGCAACTGAGAGTGGGTCAAAGCTACCGTGAAAGTGAAATGAACAGCAATCAGGATAACCTGGTTTTATCAAATACCGATAGAATTGCGCGCGGAACTTTCGCAAAAGCGGGTGTAACTTTCGATTTGGGCAATGATAAGTTATTATTGAATTATGACGTTTATAGTAACAATAATGATAATGTTACCTTAAGTGACGGTTCCTATTTGCTGTCGGGTAAGGTTTTAAATAAATATACGGCACTGGATGCGGCAAAAACGAATTCACTTCGTCAGGAAGCTGTTATCAGTTATCAAAAAAGATTTGATGATAAGAATAAAAAGTTAGATTTCCAGGCAGGATATACGCGGTCAAACAATGATTTCTATCAAGATAATATTTACAATAATTCAACTTCGTTTGGTAACCAAAGTTATGGAAGGGTGCTCGATAATACTTCTTTAATGCAGGTTTCCAACTTCAAAGTAGATTTTTCGCAGCCGGTTAAAATTTTAGATGAAGGGAAAGTGAGTTTCGGAGGTTTGTATGAAAATCAGATTTTCGATACCGAGAGTAAAGGAATTACCAATCTTGAATATCAAAGAAACACCGCTTCTACTTATCTGGAATTTCAGGCAAAATTGAAAAAATTTGATTTTACTTTAGGAACAAGAGCCGAGAATTATGACATTTCCGGAAAGACGAGATTTAATGATACTAATGGAATATTGCAGGAGGAAGATCTCATTCCTTTTAATAAATTCAAGCTGTTTCCGAATGCAAGTATTCAATATAATCTGATGAATCAGGTTTATCTGGCTTTGAATTATAACAAGAAAATCACCTTGCCGAGCATTTCTGCGCTGAACCCGAATAACAATACCTTTACAGGTCCCAATTCTACCATAACTGGAAATCCTTATTTGCAGCCAACGATCTATGATAATTTCGAAATTAAACTTTCGGCGTTTGATTACGCTTTTATCGGTTATAATGTTTCTTCGATTGACAATCAAGTAGCGCAACTGCTTTCCCGAAAAGGCGATGTTATCGAAAATCAGCAGGTAAATATTCCGAACATGAGAATTCATAATTTTAATGTCGGTATGCCGATTCCATTTATGATTTTCACTAAGCCTTTCGGTGAAATAATGAAGATGAATTTCAATCCTGATAAAATCAATTTTCTTTATGCGTATGCAGGTTATGTGAAGCATGAAATTAAAGAAATAGATCCGAAAGGAATGTGGGTTATAAATTTGATGGCGCAAGTAGTACTTCCTTCTCAAATTAAAATGACTGCGAATTATAATGTCTTATCGAAAAAAGCTGGCTACTATTATTTCGAGTCGGAAAAGCCATTTAATCAAAAATTTGATTTGACCTTCACAAAGAAATTCCTGAATGATAAACTAACTCTTTCGGTTTACGGAAATGATCTGTTCAATACGCAGGTAACTCAACTTCATTCCAGACCATTAGAAGGAGAAAGTGTTTTTCTTTATAATAAAACAGACACAAGAAACTTTGGTTTTTCTGTGAATTATAAAATTCCGACCAAAAATAAACTGGCAAAAGAAGATGCCAATATTTTAAAACAAAATAATCCGAATGACAGTAATGGTGGAGTTGTTCCGCCAGCTCAGTAAGGATTTTTTTACCGCAAAAGAAACAAAAGTATTGGTTTAATAAGGTAGCCAAAAGATGTCAAAAGTGATATAGAATGCCATTTTTGCAACCTGTTGAAGTTCTTTTTCATCAAGTTCCGAAGCGGATCAATTAGCGTCTTTTGTCCCTTTTGCGGTTAAAAAATTCAATGTTTTTTTAGATAATTTATTAATCTTCACAAGCTTTCCAAACCGGATCATTCTGAGGAACGGGCGCGGTGATGGATAGTTTTTCTAAAGTGACAGGATGAATGAATTCCAGCTTTCTCGCATGCAGATGAATGCCGCCATCGGGATTTGAACGTGCCGAACCGTATTTTAAATCGCCTTTAATTGGAACTCCAATTTTCGATAATTGTGCCCGGATCTGATGGTGACGACCGGTTTCCAAATCAACTTCCAGCAACAGAAAATTATCCAGCGTTTTAATGATTTCGTAATTCAGAATTGCTTGTTTTGCCCCTTCGGTCGCTTTTGGAAAAACGGTAGTTTTATTGTTCTTCTCGTTTTTCTGAAGATAATGAACCAGCCTTTGCTGTTGTGGAATCTCAGCTTTGGAAACAACTGCCCAATATGTTTTTTTGATTTCGCGGTTTTTCACCATTTGCGTTAAACGGGAAAGCGCTTTGGAAGTTTTGGCATAAATGACCAGTCCGGAAGTTGGGCGGTCGATCCGGTGAACCAGTCCCAGGAAAACATTTCCAGGTTTATGATCTCTTTTTTTAATGAAATCTTTAATTAATTCAAGCAAAGATAAATCGCCGGTTTTGTCGCCCTGAACGAGTTGCCCTGCTTTTTTATTGATGACTAAAAGATGATTGTCTTCGAAAACGATTTGTTCTTGCATAGTGGGAATTTACGAACAGCAAATTTACGCTAAAAAAACATCGGAACATCGAAGGAGAGAAATGGATAATTAAGAACTGATATATTTTTTGAAAAATGTTTTTTGAGAATCAAAAGCGATATCTTCGATATTTATTTGATTCTTTTTAATCCAAATTGTTTCAGAGATTTCTGATAATTCCAGTGTTAATTCTAATTTTTCCGGGACTTTATATTCGTAAAATAAGTCAATCGTATTATAAAGAATGTTTTTGTATTCATACGTATTTGGTAAACTTGCCAGATATTTTAATTGAGAAATATCAATTTTAATTTTCATTTCTTCAAACAGTTCACGAACGCAGGTCTCTTCGGCACTTTCTTTTGGATCTACAAATCCGCCGGCTAAATCGAGTTTCCCTTTTTTCGGTTCCTGATTTCTTCGGGTAAAAAGAATTTCTTCGCCATGTTTGATGATGACAGCCACTGCTCCTGCCACATTGTGAAACAGAACATAATCGCAATTAGAGCACGTCCATTTTGTTATGCCGTCCCAAATTAAATTTGGTTTCCCACACTTCGGGCAGTATTTTAAATCATTCATTCTGCTTTGTTTCTCGGATGATAATTAAGAATGACATCGCGTAATTCTTCATTTTTTAAATGGGTGTAGATCTCGGTTGTTGTAATACTTGAGTGGCCAAGCATTTCCTGAATGTAGCGCAAATCGGCGCCGTTTTGCAAGAGGTGGGTGGCAAAAGAATGACGGAAAGTGTGTGGTGAAATGCTTTTGCTGATTCCTGCTTTTTCAGTCAATTCTTTGATGATGATAAAGACAATTACTCTGGACATAGCGGATCCACGACTGTTCAGGAATACGATATCTTCATGTTTTTTATTGATTTTACCTTTGGACCGAACCGTATTTATATACTCTTTAATTGAGTTTGAGGTAAATTTTGCCAAAGGAACAAACCGTGATTTGTCTCCTTTTCCTTCAACTTTTAAATAAGATTCTTTAAAATTAATATTGGAGATTTTTAAATCGATGAGTTCAGAAACGCGCAAACCGCAACCGTAGAGAACTTCGATCATGCAGTGATTTCTTCGTCCCAAATCAGTGTTGGTATTGATGGCTCGAATGATTTTTTCTATATCCTCAAAACTCAAAGTATCGGGGAGATAAATTCCCAGTTTCGGCCCTTCCAGTAAAGTTGCGGGGTTGTCATCGCGTACTTCATCTTCGACCAGATATTTAAAGAAAGATTTAATGGACGAGATCCACCTTGCCTGACTTCTTTCACTGAATTTTTTTTTGGAAAGTTGATAAAGGTATTCCTGAATATTTTCGTAAGTGATGGTTAAAGGACCGGTGTTTTCAAGATCGAATTCTGCATAATCCTGGAGTTTTCTGATGTCCCGCATATAAGCGTCGACGGTATTGTCTGAAAAGTTTCTTTCAAATTTTAAAAAAGTTTCGAAGTCTTTAATTTTTTCATCCCAAGTCATCGTGATTTGTGTTTTTGTGTTTTTTATTTTAGGTCATCAAAGGGAACTTGTAAAATTTCAATTCCGTGATTTTTTAGAAATTCAATTCCATCATTATCCTTATAATGATCCACATAGACCAGTTTTTTAATCCCGGCCTGCAGAATGAGTTTACTGCATTCTTTACAGGGCGATAAGGTAAGGTAGAGTGTGGCGTCTTTCGCAGACTGGGTGGAGCGGGCCAATTTCAGTATGGCATTCGCTTCGGCATGCAAAACAAACCAGTGGGTTTCGCCGGCGGCATTTTCACAGCAGTTTTCAAAGCCGGAAGGAGTTCCGTTATAACCGTCTGAAATAATCATGCGGTCTTTCACGATGAGCGCTCCAACTTGCTTGCGTTTGCAGTAGGAGAGTTTGGCCCATTCATTTGCCATTTTTAAATAGGCAATGTCAAATTTGGTTACGATCAAAAATTTATTGTTTTTAAGATTTAGGGAATTGGTTTTAAAAAGAGGGTTTTCTTTTTTCTAAAAAAGCAGCAACTCCTTCTTTTTTATCTTCCATTTCAAAGAGTTCACCAAACGATTTCATTTCAGTTTCGAAACCCTGGACGGTATCATACTGATTGACGGCAGCAATCGCTTTGGAAATTCCCATAGGTGAATTCTGAGCGATGGTATTTGCAAGTTCTTTGGTCTTTGGTAAAAGTTCTTCTAAACTAAAAACTTCGTTAACCAAACCGATTTCTTTTGCCCGTTGTGCCGGAATCATCTTTGCGGAGAAAATTAATTCATTGGCCAGGCCTTTTCCGACTAGTTTTGGTAACCGCTGAGTTCCTCCATAACCCGGGATTAGTCCTAAAGTTACTTCCGGCAATCCTAACCGCGCGTTTTCTGAAGCATACCGAATGTGGCAGGCCATGGCTAATTCTAAACCGCCACCCAAGGCAAAACCATTTACCGCAGCGATAACAGGTTTGTTGAGGTTTTCGATTTTATTAAAAAGAATATGCTGCCCGTTTCTGGACAAATCTTCAGCAGCGGCAGTTCCGAAATCAGAAAACTCTTTGATGTCGGCTCCTGCAACAAAAGATTTTTCACCGCTGCCGGTGATGATCACGGCTCTGTATTGGGAGTCGGCAGAAACTTCGTCTAAAGCCTGGCTCAATTCCAGAATGGTTTTTGCATTGAGTGCATTTAAACTTTGTGGACGGTTAATTGTGATAACCGCAGTTTTTTGGTCCGTTTCTAAAATTATATTTTCGTACGACATTGTAATACCTTGTTAAGTGTTTTAGTACTGTGCAAATTAATGAATTTTTCCCACTTTGGCGGGCTGGGGACAATATTGATTTTTTAAGACAATTTCTTTGGTAATGATTTTCTATTTTGTAGAATGACTCATCATGTTCGAATCAATATTAACCTGTAAAGCCATGGCGATTTTCATTCCCAGTTCGATGTTTGCCCGGAAGAAATGACACAATTGACGATTGATAATTTCATCTCTTTTCGGTCCGGTAATCCCTTTCATCGAAGCTACAATGTTTGAGACCAGATTTTGCCGGTCTGTTTCATTCATTGCTTTGGTGTACAATAATCCCGGTTGGGTATAATGGTCGTCATCATTTTCATTCCGGCTAAAGTTCGCAACATGATTGCTGTCCAGGTCTTCTTCGAAATTTTTATACGCAGATTGTGGTTTGATTTCATCAAAACTGTTGGGGTAGTAGTTGGGTGCATCTTTGTATTGGCTGGAATCGGCCATCGCGCCATCTCTTTGGTAATTGTTCACCGCAAAAGGGCAGCGGTTTACTTCCAGCAAATGGGAGTTTGCGCCAACTCTGTATCGGTGTGCATCCGGGTAAGAAAAAAGACGGCCCTGCAACATTTTGTCCGGAGAAAAACTGATTCCGTTAACTAAATTGCTCGGTGAAAAGGTAGACTGTTCTACATGAGCAAAATAATTGACCGGAATTTCATTCAGTTCCATTTCGCCCACTTCAATTAAAGGGAATTCATCATGGAACCAAACTTTAGTAACATCAAAAGGATTCCAGCGAAATTCTTTGGCCTGCTCACCGGTCATTATCTGGATATACAAGGTCCATTTTGGGAAGTTGCCTTCTTCAATCGCGGTCATTAAATCTTCCTGTGCGAAATCCGGATTTTCTCCCTTCATTTTCACGGCATCATCATGACTGAAATTTTTTATTTCCTGTTTTGTTTTAAAGTGGAACTTCACCCAAACTCTTTCATTCGAATCGTTAATCATTGAAAAAGTGTGAGATCCGAAACCGTGCATGTGCCTATAGCCATAAGGGGTTCCCCGATCCGACATCAATATTAAAACCTGGTGCAGTGATTCCGGATTAAAACTCCAGAAATCCCACATCATCGTTGCGCTTTTTAGATTCGTTTTTGGAATTCGTTTTTGGGTATGAATAAAATCCGGAAATTTTTTAGCGTCTTTAATGAAAAACACCGGCGTATTGTTTCCGACCAAATCCCAATTTCCATCTTCGGTATAAAATTTCACCGCAAAACCTCTTGGGTCTCTTTCTGTATCTGCACTTCCTTTTTCGCCGCCCACGGTAGAAAATCTTGTGAAGATCCGGCAGGAATTTCCCACTTTAGAAAAGAGTTTGGCTTTGGTGAACTGTGAAATATCATGGGTTACGGTAAATTTCCCGTATGCGCCAGTACCTTTTGCGTGTACGACTCTTTCGGGGATCCTTTCCCGGACGAAATGAGCCAAATTTTCCTGTAAGATGAAGTCCTGTAATAAAACCGGTCCTCTTGGGCCTGCTGTTTGGGAATCTTCGTGGTCGTAATAAGCAATTCCGGACGAGTTGGTTAGTTTGCGATCGCTCATATTGTTGATTTTAATAAACCTCAAATTTATTTAAAATTAATTACAATTTGGCAAAATCTAAGTATATTTGACCTAGACTAAATTAACCTCATGAATATTCAGCAACTGGAATACCTTATCGCAGTCGATAAATATAAGCACTTTGGCAATGCCGCTCAAGCCTGTTTCATTACCCAACCAACATTGAGTGCAATGATTCAAAAGTTTGAGGACGAAATGGATGTTAAAATCTTTGACCGCACCACCCATCCCATCAGAACAACGGATGTAGGAATTCACATTATTATAGAGGCAAAAAAGGTGGTGGATGCTATTAACGAGTTAAGAAGTAAGGCGAATCTTCTCAATAATGTTTTGGCGGGCAAACTTAATTTGGGCGTGCTCCCTACCATTTCCGGATTTATTTTACCCACGGAAATTTTTGACTTTCTAAAAACTCATCCTAAAATTGAACTCAATCTTAAGGAGATGACCACCGAGAATATCATTAAAGCCTTGAAAACCGGTGAGCTCGACGCAGGAATTATTTCTACTCCTTACGCCGCTGCCAATGAATTTTATCATGATTTTTTATTTAATGAAGAACTCATGATTTATGCGGCAGATGACAGTACAGTAGAAAAGAAAGACAGCTTCGTGGTTCCGGAAGATATCGATGTGCAGAAAGTGTGGCTTCTGGAAGAAGGAAACTGTCTGAGAACCCAGTTTGAAAACATTTGTGAATTAAAAGAAAATACGGTAAAGCCAAAGAATCTTGAGTTCGTTGCTTCCAATATCAATACATTGGTTCAACTGGTAGATAAATTAGGTGGGATCAGTATTCTCCCGGAGCTTGCTGTAGAACAATTAAGCGATCAGCAGAAAAAGAAAGTAAAAAGATTCAGAGCTCCTTTTCCTTACCGCGAGATTTCGGTAATTTATTATAAACCAACATACAAACAGAAAATTCTAGACGAACTGATTGAGTTTATTGCGGGCTCGTTGAATAGCAAACTTAATTACAACAAAAACCCGGATGAATTTGTCGGAATAAAACCGCAATAATTTTTAACTACAAAATAAATTTTGTGCTTTAATAAATAGTGGCTAAATTTGCACCAATAATTTACCAGAGGAAAAATTTGTACTGATTGCAACCTCATTAAAAAATGCTAAAACCGATTTTCTCTTTTAGTTTCTCTTGCAATCACCTAATTTTCTTCTATTTTTTTAATTAAAAAAACAATAGAAATATGTCTTATTTATTTACCTCTGAGTCGGTATCCGAAGGACACCCAGATAAAGTGGCTGATCAAATATCAGATGCCTTAATCGATAACTTCCTCGCTAATGATCCACAATCAAAAGTGGCTTGTGAGACATTAGTCACCACAGGACAAGTCGTTTTGGCAGGTGAAGTGAAGTCAACTGCTTATCTTGATGTACAGGATATTGCCAGAAGAGTAATTAACGGAATTGGCTATACCAAAGGAGAATACATGTTCGCGGGGGATTCCTGCGGAGTTATTTCCTGTATTCACGAGCAGTCTTCCAATATTAATCAGGGAGTTGACCGTGCTCACGAAAGTGATGATTTCGATACCAAAGCCAATCTGCAGGGAGCGGGGGATCAGGGAATGATGTTCGGTTACGCAACCAACGAGACCGATAACTATATGCCGCTGGCACTTGATCTGGCCCACACGATCCTTAAAGAATTAGCTGTTTTAAGAAGAGAAAACGACGCTGTAAAGTATCTTCGTCCTGATGCAAAATCACAGGTGACCATCGAGTATTCGGATGACCATAAACCGGTTAGGATAGACTCCATCGTGGTTTCTACCCAGCACGATGATTTTGGAAGCGATGAAGCGATGTCGGCAAAAATCGAGAAAGACATGATCGAAATCTTGATTCCGAAAGTGAAAGCGAAACAAAAGAAAGAAATTCAGGATTTATTCAACGATAAGATCAAATACCACATTAACCCGACCGGAAAATTTGTAATCGGTGGACCACACGGTGACACAGGTTTGACGGGTCGAAAAATCATCGTAGATACTTATGGCGGAAAAGGCGCGCACGGTGGTGGTGCTTTCTCCGGAAAAGACCCGTCAAAAGTAGATAGAAGTGCGGCTTATGCGGTTCGTCATATTGCGAAAAACTTAGTTGCAGCAGGAATTGCAGATGAGATTTTGGTACAGGTTTCTTACGCGATCGGTGTTGCTGAACCTTGTGGTTTATATGTTAATACTTATGGAACTTCAAAACTTGGTTTGCATGATGGCGACATTTCAGAAAGAATTCAGAAAATTTTTGATTTAAGACCTTATGCAATTGAGCAGAACCTAAAATTGAGAAATCCGATTTATCAGGAAACCGCTTCGTACGGACACATGGGAAGAGAGCCTTATGTTGCTGATAAAACCTTTAGAAAAGCAACCGGCGAAGAGTTCACCATTAAAGATTTAGAATTCTTTACTTGGGAGAAACTCGACAAAGTTGATGAAATAAAGAAAGAATTTAATCTTTAAAAAATATAAAGAACTGCTTTTTCAGAAATGTTAAAGCAGTTTTTTTTATCTTTATCCCCAATAAATATTTGATGATGGCCAAGAAATCTGTTTTTTCAATACTGTTATTTTTCATGTTTTTCGGTGTTTCGAAAGCCCAATTCACCGTTCACAAAATGGTTCATGCGGGATACGTTTATCAAAATCAAAGTTTTGCAGAACTGGGCGGAAGATTGCTTTTTCTGAAAAATGACGATATGATTTACCGCTTAGGAGTTGCCGGAATGATTGGGAGTGTCAATGGTCAATTTGCTGTCGTACCCAAAATTCAGGGTGATATCTTGCTCAATTTTGCACGGAATGTAGATTTATACCATTCCATTTATTTTTTGGCAGGAGCCGAAGCAACTACGAAATATGTCGCACCAAAAGCAGGAGTCACTTTATTTGGGTTGATTGACTTCAGCGGAGGGTACGCTTTCCCGATTGATCAGGCGGGAATTAACGGAAAAGAGCTGAAAGGATTCAATTTTAATTTTACGATAAACCTACCATTAGTCATGCTTCACGATTTATTGAAATGATTTTTTTGTATTTTTTTATTAATTAGTTAACAGAGTATTAACTTTTTTACTACTTTAGCCAATCACAATAAAGTCCATTTTATAGATCATAAACCTCTATTAGTTTTTTAATATCTGAATTTTAAAAGCCCCAATATAATGGGACATAAATTCCTGAATAAATACAGAATAGAGTTATGGATAATAATACAGACAGTTGGCTGATCTCGAATTTCAAAAACGGTAACGAAAAAGCGCTCGCCGTACTTATTGAAAGACACCAAAAAGAAATTTTCACCTTCATTTTTTATAAAATAATGGACGAAACCCTGGCAAATGATGTTTTCCAGGATACTTTCATGAAAATTATTGTTACGCTGAAAGAAGGCAAATATAACGAAGAAGGCAAATTTGTCTTATGGGCAAAACGCATCGCACACAATCTGGTCATCGATCATTTCCGGCTGAAAGCAAAGCATAACAAAGTCTCAGAAACGTCTTATGATAATGAAGAGTTTTCTATTTTTGATTTGATCGCCGGGAAAGAGGAAAATATTGAAGACCAATTGATCAGCAGGCAAATTCAGGAAGATTTGATGAGGATGCTGGATTATTTGCCGGAGAATCAACAGGAAGTTGTCCGGTTGCGGTTTTTCGACGGGCTGTCTTTTAAAGAAATTGCAGATCAGACCGGTTCCAGTATCAATACCACATTGGGTAGGGTTCGTTACGCCCTCATTAACTTAAGAAAAATTATGGATGAACATCAAATTGTTTTAACCAGATAATAATATTCAAATTTTTTCGTTTTTAAGTTAAACTTTTCGCGTATGAAAAAAATTGACACTTTGAACGAAAAACGATTGACACCCAAGAAACAGACCATTGATTTTTTGCTCCGCTATTCTCAGAGTATTCAGGTAATAAAATTGAAATCAAAAAACCTTATTGTTTCTAAAAACTGATCTTATTTTCTTAAATTTGTGCTGTATGAAAATTCAGCACATTTTTTTTGACCTCGACAATACCCTTTGGGATCACCGCGGAAACGCCTTTTTAACTTTAAAGGAAATTTTCAGAAGACAACAGGTTCGCGATAAATATAATTTAGAGTTCGATGATTTCCACCGGGAATATTTCACCATCAATGAGCGGCTTTGGGAACAGATCCGCGACGGAGAAATAGATAAAGATTATTTGAGAAAACACCGTTTCTATGATTCTTTCCTCTTTTTTGGGATTGATGATTTCGATTTGGCTCAAACCTTTGAAAGTAATTTTCTGGATGAAATCATTAATTATAATGATTTGGTCGAAGGCGCTTTTGAAATTTTAGAATACCTTTATGATAAAGGCTATAAACTGCATATTCTCTCTAATGGTTTTAAAGAAGTTACGCATAAAAAATGTGAACTTTCGGGAATCCAAAATTACTTTCAAACCATAACAAGTGCAGATGAAATCAACATCAGAAAACCACAGCCTGAGATTTACGAGTATGCTTTGAAAAAAGCCGGTGCTTCGGCGGCGGAATCCATCATGATTGGTGACGACTGGATTGCCGATGTAGAAGGCGGAAAATCCTTTGGCTTACAGGTAATTTATTTTGATGTATTCGATGATAAATTTGAAGCAGATGACGTGCAGGTGATCAAGAAATTAATGGAGTTAAAAGAACTTTTATAAAAAGAAAACCTTTCCAAAATCGGAAAGGTTTTTTCTTGGTCTTAATTGAACTAAACTCCAACGCTTTTTCGAACCCGCGCTAATGTTTCCAGAGCAATTACTTTCGTTTTCGCTGCGCCTTCCTGTAGTTTTTCCTCCAGTTCCGGCAAGTTGTTCATATAATACGTGAACAATTCTCTTTCCTTTGCAAATCGGGTTAAAATCAAATTCAGCAATTCTGTTTTGGCGTGACCATACCCGAAATTTCCGGCTAAATATTTTTGTCTTAAAGTTTCGGTTTGTTCAGGGGTTGCAATCAATTCGTACAAAGCAAAAACTTTGTCTGTGGCAGGATCTTTCTGATCTTCCAGAGATTTCGAATCGGTTTCTATTCCCATTACCTGTTTTTTCAGTTCTTTTTCCGGCAGGAAAATATTGATAATATTCCCTCTCGATTTCGACATTTTCTGGCCGTCGGTTCCCGGAACATATTTCGTGTCTTCCTGTAATTTTGCTTGCGGTAAAACGAACACTTCACCCATTTGATGGTTGAATCTCGCACCCATATCACGCGCCATTTCCAGGTGCTGTAACTGGTCTTTTCCTACTGGAACAATTTCCGCGTCGTATAACAGAATATCTGCGGCCATCAATACAGGATAGGTAAATAATCCAGCATTCACATCGTCTAAGCGGTCGGCTTTGTCTTTAAAAGAATGCGCCAGCGTTAATCTTTGGTAAGGAAAAAAACAGGATAAATACCAAGTCAGTTCACAGGTTTCCGGGATGTCACTTTGCCTGTAAAAAAAAGTTTTGTCGGTATCTAAACCACAGGCAAGCCATGCTGCAGCGATTTCGTAGGTATTTTGTTTCAGTTCTGCCGCATTTTTTATCTGTGTTAAAGAGTGTAGATTTGCGATAAACAAAAATGATTCGTTTTCCGGCTTTTTAGATAATTCAATGGCGGGAATAATCGCTCCTAAAAGATTTCCCAAATGCGGTGTTCCGGTTGCCTGTATTCCTGTAAGTATTCTGGACATGTATTTTGATCTAATTTAGGAGCAAAAATACAAAACAAAACCTCTTTTGGCAAACATGGATTTTTGCAGATTATTGGGCTTGCTTTGACTGAGTAAGTTATTCAATCGTATGACTTCCCCCGGAAGGTAATAAAAATTCCCAATACCGTGAGTATCAGGAATGCTGTGACTGTATTTTTAGTAGGTCTCATTTAATCATTTTAAAAATCCAGACCATGTGGTAACGCTTTTTTTCTGAAAATTAATAATAATACTGCGCCTACTGTAATGGCAGAATCTGCCACATTAAAAATGTATTTAAAGAATTCAATATGTCTGCCACCAATTAAGGGAAAAGTTGGAGGAACATGCCAATCGACCAATGGGAAATGAAGCATATCTACGACACAGCCTTTCATAAAGGTAGAATAGCCTTCACTGAAAGGAACGGTTTTAGATATTCCGCCATATTCAATCCATCTGCCGATACTTTCGTCATAAACGGTTCCGCTGTCGAAGATCATTCCGTAGAACATCCCATCGATTAAATTGCCGATCGCGCCGGCGAAAATCATCGCCATGGGAATTAATAAATAATTGCTAGCTCCTTCTTTCAGCCATTTGCTGAAAAGGTAAACCATTCCGCCAATTAAAAATACGCGGATGATGACCAGAAAATATTTTCCAATCAAACCACCGAAGTGAAATCCATAAGCCATCCCCGGATTTTCTACAAAAGTCAATTTGAAACCTGGAAATACAGGAATGCTTTCTCCTAAATTAAAATGCGTTTTGATATAAAATTTTGAAACCTGATCGATTAAAAGAATGATAAAAGTAATTAATGCTATTTTCTTCATTACAAGTCGTTCTTTGGTTTGTCTTTAAAAGTTCTGACAGGTTTTGCGGATTTATCTGACGCTGTTTTTGGTTCAAATTTGGGAGCAGCATTGTGATTTCTGGTGTGAAATTTTTCATATTTAATGCCCATGTCTTTCATCACGCTTTTCAGTGCATTGAGTTCCATTTGATTTTTTGGGTGAACTATAAGTGATTCCATTTTTATTTTATTTTTTTGAAAGTTCGTCGAGTCGTTTTCTGTCTTCAGATGACAAATCATTTAATCCGTTTTTTCCGATTTTGCTTAGGATTTTGTCAATCTCCTTTTCACGGTCTTTTTTTAGAGCATTATACCGATCATCAATGGTGTAGTTTTTCTCCGGATTTGGGCTTATTTTTTCTTTAATCTCTTTTCGGAAGAAATAGATAAAAATCACGACCAGGGCAAGTAAGATGAGTATGGTATTCATGAATGTAAAAGATAAATGCACAAAGTATTCTGTATAGAGAAATACAGCATACTTTGTACATTATTCATGTTACGCGATCGATTTATCGCTGCATATTTTTTGCCTCGATGCTCAAAGTAGCGTGTGGAACAGCCATCAATCTTTCCTTTGGGATTAATTTTCCGGTAACTCTACAGATTCCATAAGTTTTATTTTCAATACGAATCAAAGCGTTTTTTAAGTCACGCACAAATTTTTCCTGTCTTCCGGCCAGGATCGAGTTTTGCTCTTTGCTCAAGGTTTCGGCGCCTTCTTCAAAAGCTTTGAAGGTTGGCGAGGTGTCATCAGTCCCATTATTTTGGTCATTGATGAAACTTTCTCTGATCAGCATTAAATCTTTTTCTGCTTTATCTATTTTTGCCTGAATAATCACTTTAAATTCCTGTAAGTCAGCATCGCTGTACTTTTGTCTGTCTTCTGCCATAGTTGTATTTTTTTTAATAAACCCGTTTCAACAGGTCATCGTGTTTTGTTATTTTTTTTGAACATCTACTTTGAATTTGAGCTCATCGATCTCAATCTCATCAAAATTTGAGAGTGAATTTACAATTTCTATTCTATCTGACAATACTTCTGCTGAAATATATGCCTCATTGTTGATAATTTCTTTTTCGAAAGGATTATTTTCTTCCAGACGTATTGTAATTCTGTCCGTTAAGTCGAATTCTTTATCTTTTCTTAAATTCTGAACTCTGTTGATGAATTCGCGGGCGATTCCTTCCGCTTTTAATTCGTCGGTCAAGGTCAAATCCAGTGCCACGGTTAGTTTTCCTTCACTTGTTACTGTCCAGCCCGGGATATCTTTCGTGAAAATTTCCACATCATCTAATGAAATTTCATACCCTTGAATTTCCATTTTTCCTTCTTTTTCTAAAGTAGAAATTTGTTCGGCCGTAAAACTGGTGATTTCGCCGGCGACCGTTTTCATGTCTTTTCCAAGCCGCGCACCCAAAGTTTTGAAGTTGGGTTTAATCTGCTTTACAATTAAATCAGCAGCTTCATCTGCATTAATCAATTGCAGTTCTTTTACATTCACTTCCTGTTTTACCAGTTCGGAAACGGCTAAAATCTGTGCTTCTGTTTTTTTATCCAAAACCGGAATCATCACTTTTTGAAGGGGCTGTCTTACTTTGATGTTTTCTTTCTTTCTTAATGAAAATACCATCGACGTAATTTGTTGTGCCAGGTGCGTTTTCTCCACCAAATCCTGATCGATCAAACTTTCATTCGCTTTCGGGAAATCGGTTAAGTGAATCGATTCTGCTTCATTCTTTCCGGTGATTTTATTCAAATCCTGATACAATTGATCCATAAAGAACGGAGCAATCGGCGCTGAAATTTTAGCAACTGTTTCTAAACAGATATACAGCGTTTGATAGGCGGAAATTTTATCTTCAGAATAATCGCCTTTCCAGAATCTTCTTCGGCAAAGTCTTACATACCAGTTGCTTAAGTTGTCATTAACAAAATTATTAATGGCTCTCGCTACTTTTGTAGGTTCGTAATCTTCATAGAAAGCGGTGACCTCTTGGACCAATAAATTAAGTTCTGATAAAATCCATCGGTCGATTTCTGGGCGGTTTTCTACGTCTTTTTCAGCATAAGTAAATCCGTCAACATTCGCATAAAGAGCGAAGAATGAATACGTGTTATATAAAGTTCCGAAGAATTTTCGACGCACTTCGTCAATTCCTTCTAAATCGAATTTAAGGTTTTCCCAAGGATTTGCATTTGCAATCATATACCAACGCGTAGCATCGGGACCGTATTTTTCTAAAGTGGAAAATGGATCAACGGCATTGCCTAAACGTTTCGACATTTTTTGGCCGTTTTTGTCCAGAACCAAACCATTTGACATTACATTTTTGTACGCTACCGAATCAAAAACTGACGTTGCGATCGCATGCAAAGTGTAAAACCAACCTCTTGTCTGGTCAACTCCTTCAGCGATAAAATCTGCCGGGAAAGCTTTTCTTTCGTCGATCATTTCCTTGTTTTCAAAAGGATAATGCAGTTGCGCATAAGGCATTGAACCTGAATCAAACCAAACATCAATTAAGTCAGATTCACGATTCATCGGTTTTCCTGAGGCTGAAACCAGAATGATTTCGTCCACAATGTTTTTATGCAAATCTATAGTTGCATAATTCTCTTTCGACATATTTCCAACTTCGAACGCAGCAAAAGGATTTTCGGTCATGAAACCAGCATCCATTGATTTCTGAATTTCTGCCATCAGTTCTTCCACAGATCCGATGATGATTTCTTCTTTTAAATCTTCGGTTCTCCAGATCGGCAACGGAATTCCCCAATATCTTGATCGGGAAAGATTCCAGTCGTTTACATTGACGAGCCAGTTTGCAAATCTACCTTCACCGGTTGATTTCGGTTTCCAGTTGATAGTTTCATTCAACGCAACCAAACGGTCTTTCACAGCGGTCATTTTCACAAACCAGGAGTCTAGAGGATAATATAAAACCGGTTTGTCGGTTCTCCAGCAATGCGGATAACTGTGTACGTATTTTTCTACTTTAAAGGCTTTGTTTTCTGTTTTTAAAAGAATCGCCAATTCTACATCCCAGGATTTTTCAGGAGCAGTTCCATCATCGTAATATTCATTTTTAATGAATTTTCCTGCAAATAATTCCGGAGTATTTCCTCCTTTTACAAAACGGCCCTGCAAATCGACCAAAGGAACGAGATTATCGTTCTCATCTTTGATTAACATTGGCGAGATCCCGTTTTCTTTGGCAACACGGGCATCATCTGCACCGAAAGTTGGCGCGATATGAACGATTCCGGTTCCGTCTTCTGTCGTTACGAAATCTCCGATAATCACACGGAAAGCTTTGTCAGCATCTTCGGCAGGTAAAAACCATGGAATCAACTGTTCGTATTCGGTTCCGGCTAAATCTGCACCGGTAAATTCCTTTAAAATTTGATAAGGGATCGTTTTGTTTTCGGGACGGTAGTTCGCGAAATCCTCGGGGGTTCCTTCAAAATATTTTTTACCGAAATTCTTTTGTAAAAGCACACTCGCTAAAACAACAGTAATGGGTTCAAAAGTATATTGGTTCAAAGTTTTCACCAGAATATATTCGATATCTCTCCCAACTGCAAGAGCAGTGTTTGAAGGTAAAGTCCACGGTGTTGTAGTCCAGGCAAGGAAATAAACATCAGATTGAATTTTCTCAGTATCAAACTCTTCCCAATGCAATGCTCCTCCGCAGGTGTTTTCTGCTATTTCAGAATGTTCTGTATTGGAATCAGGGTAAGCGATTGCGGATAATTTTTTCCAAGTTTCGCCCGCGTTTTCCGGTGCTTTTTTCAGTTTAAACTGTGCTACCACGGTTGTATCAGAAACATCGCGATACGTTCCCGGCTGATTTAGTTCATGAGAAGACAAACCTGTTCCTGCTGCCGGAGAATACGGTTGGATGGTATATCCTTTATACATTAATTTTTTGTCGTAAAGTTGCTTTAAAAGCCACCAGACAGTTTCCATGTATTTCGGTTCGTATGTGATATACGGATCTTCTAAATCTACCCAATAACCGATTTTTTCGGTAAGATCATTCCATACATCGGTATAGCGCATTACTGCATTTCTACAGGCCTGGTTGTAATCTTCAACAGAAATTTTCTTGCCGATATCTTCTTTCGTAATTCCCAGTTCTTTTTCTACGCCCAGTTCAATAGGCAAACCATGGGTATCCCAACCTGCTTTCCGGAAAACCTGGTTTCCGTTTTGGGTTTGGTAGCGGCAGAAAATATCTTTTAGCGCTCTCGCCATAACGTGGTGAATTCCAGGCATTCCGTTAGCCGAAGGTGGTCCTTCGTAAAATACATATTCAGGCTTGCCATCGCGGATTTCGACAGATTTTTTAAAAGTCTGGTTCTTTTCCCAAAACTGGGAAATGTTCTCGGCAATGGTGGTTAAATCGAGATTTTTATATTCGGTAAACTTCTTCATTTTCAAACAGTTCAATAAGAATTATTCTAATTAATTAAGGTTGCGAATATAATGATTTTCTCGGAATTATGAGGTACGGAATGCGCTAAAGATTATGGAATGGGGATTTCTAAAACCACCATGGTTCCTGTAGGTTGATCATTTTTGTGCAAATCGTAGTATTTAATTTTATACGATTCAGATCCGAAATAGTTTTTCAGCATTTCATCGGCTATTTTAGTTCCTAATGATTTGCTCGAATTGTTACGTCGATTTCGGTTTTTTGCAGCCTCTTTTCTCCCAACTCCATTATCACTGATCTGAATTTCGAGATGTTGGTTTTTGCGCAAAACATCGATATTTATTTTTTTGTCTTCCAGAGTGGCAACACCATGTAAGATTGCGTTTTCGATGAACGTTTGCAAAACCATTGGCGGTAGTTTTATTTTTTCGGAATTTATTTGTTCATCAATGACAATGTTGAAATCAATTTTTTTAGTAAATCTTAAATTTTCAATATCTACATACACTTTAATCGTGTGCAACTCCTGGTCTAAAGTGAATTCTTTCACGGTGGAAGAAACCAGAATTGTCCGGATGATTTGCGAAAACTTGGTGAGGTAGTTCACTGCATTTTCGGTGTCGTGTTCTAGAATGTAATATTTAATTGAATTAAGAGCATTGAAAATAAAGTGAGGGTTCATCTGATTTTGCAGAATGGAAAGTTTCAGGACAGAAATTTCCTGCTGGTATTTGATGCGTTCATTTTCTACCAAAAGTCTTTTCTGGTGTTGCAGATTTATTTTGTCCTTTAATTCTTCATTTTTCTTCATTTCCTCAATCAGGGTTTTATTAAAAGCAACCTTTTCATGATAGGTGATTCTTTGTCTGTGCCCTAACGCAAGTGAAAACGCAATATTTTCGACCATTAACCCGGAAAAATAAATGAAGTCACCCATTCTTACCGTTAAATTCAAAAAGGGTAATCCGCGAATCGAACGTTCTCCTATTAGGGAGCAAATGAATAAAATAATTCCTCCAAAAATAATATAATACTTAAGTTTGTTTTTAACCTTGGTAAGAATATAAAAGGAAATTACCGTGTGAACCGCTATCAGATAAGGAAATATTCTTTTAAAAGAATCAAAATAAAAATCTGAAATACCAGACTTCAGGATAAGAAAAGTAACTGTCGCGATTGTTATTAAAATAAAAACAGGATACACAATGATGTTATGCCATTCTTTGCTCCGTTTTTTTACACTTAAAAACTGAACGAAAAATAAGAAATAAAGACAGTTGAAAATGATAGTGAAAAACTGTTTCGACCGAAAATCAAGATTGAAATATTTTGAAAGGTCAGACAGAAAGCCACTTTCAGCTGCCGGCATATAGGCTAAAAATGAAAAAAAAGTGTAGAAACTGTAGAGAAGATAAGATTTGTCGCGGTTTTGAAAAAAAAGCACCAAATGGTAAACTGAAAGTAAAAGTAATCCGCCCAGAACAGCATATAATATGCTGCCGTAAGTATCTCGCTCAATAATAGTGTTGAATACTTGTGACATAGTTGTTTACCAAGGTTATTGCAAAAGTATGTATTTTAAATTTCTGTTATCAATTAGCTTAAGAATTTTTAAGTTTTTTTTACATCATTTTTTGGCTGCGGATTAAATCTTTCAAGAATGAAATACGACAGAAAGCCTAAAATCAGAGCGCAGCTTACCGATAAAATAAAGCTCCCTATAATATATTGTGTTAAATTATTTTTGATAAATTCAAAATCGAAACTTTGATTTTTTAAACTGGTGGTGTTGCTCACAAAAGGAGCACCGACCATCATCGACAGAAATATGACTAACGGAATCAAAGGAGGGAAGGTAACTTGGGCTGACATAAAAGTCAGCAGCTTGTTCAGTTTAAAATAAACAGATAAAGTAATTGCCAGAAAAGAATGCAGGCCCCAAAATGGCGAGAGCCCAATAAAGACGCCCAATGCAATAGATTTTGCTTTGGTTTCATTGCTGCCGGTGCTTTCTAAAACATTTTCCTTTAAGAATTTTTTGAGTCCTTTTTTGCGGAAATAGCGGTAGAAAACCTTTTGACTTTGAATGGTATTTTGAATGAATTTTTTCAAAAGCGGTTTCTGTTTACCACAAATGTAAGGGTTTTGATTCTTTTTTATTTCGAAAGTAAAAACGGTGAAATAAAAGTGAAAAACGCAGTATTAAAAAAAAACTTCTACTTTTGCAAAAATTTCGAGGATGTCAAAAAACTTAGTGATTGTAGAATCACCGGCAAAAGCCAAAACGATTCAAAAATATTTAGGGAAAGATTTTGAGGTGAAATCAAGTTTCGGCCATATCCGGGATCTGCCTAAAAAAGGAATGGGAATCGACCTGGAAACTTTTACACCCGATTATGAAGTTTCTGCAGATAAAAAGAAACTGGTAACCGAACTGAAAGCCGCAGTGAAAAAAGCAGACATTGTTTGGTTGGCTTCCGATGAAGACCGGGAAGGGGAAGCTATCGCCTGGCATCTGGCGCAGGAATTAAAATTGAAGGAAGAAAATACCAGAAGAATTGTCTTTCACGAAATTACAAAAAATGCGATTTTAAAAGCGATTGAGAATCCCAGAACAATCGATCAGAATTTGGTCAATGCGCAGCAGGCCAGAAGAATTCTCGACAGAATTGTAGGTTTTGAAATGTCGCCGGTCCTTTGGAAAAAAGTAAAAACCGGACTTTCCGCAGGGCGCGTTCAATCCGTTGCCGTGCGTTTGGTGGTAGAAAGAGAATTGGAAATAAGAGGTTTTCAACCGAAATCTACTTTTAAACTCGAAGGTATTTTTCTTAATAATTCTAAACAGGAAATCACCGCAAAACTCAAGAAAGATTTTGTACAGGAAAAAGAAGCAGAAGATTTTTTAAATCAATGTCAAAATACGGATTTTAAAGTTTTAAATGTTGAGACAAAACCGGGAACCCGTACCGCATCTGCACCTTTTACAACGTCAACTTTACAGCAGGAAGCCAGTAACAGACTAGGTTACGGTGTAACTGCTACGATGAGAGTTGCTCAAAGATTGTACGAAGAAGGATATATTACTTATATGAGAACCGATTCCGTGAATCTTTCTCAGGAAGCGATTAACGGAGCAAAAGCCCAGATTCTTTCTGAATATGGCGAACAATATTCGAATCCAAGAAATTACACCACCAAATCAGCCACGGCACAGGAAGCTCACGAAGCAATCCGTCCGACCGATTTTTCAGTGAAAACGATTGGTGATGTGCAATTGAATAAATTATATCAGTTAATTTATAAAAGAACTTTAGCGTCTCAAATGACGAATGCTAAAATCGAGAAAACAGTTATTGAAATTGGGGATGCAAAACTTCCGCAGCATTTTGAAGCACAAGGTGAAGTGATTGTTTTCGATGGTTTTCTTAAAGCTTATGGTATTGTAAAAGCTGAAGATGACGATGAAGAAAACAACGAAAAATTATTGCCGAAAGTTTCTGTTGGTGAAGCTTTAGATTATAAAAAAATAGAAGCGACCGAGAAATTTTCCCGTCCTTCAGCAAGATATACCGAGGCCGGTTTGGTTAAGAAATTAGAAGAACTCGGTATCGGAAGGCCGTCAACGTATGCGCCGACCATTCAAACGATTCAGAATCGAGAATATGTGGATAAGAGAGAAATCATTCCACAGGAGCGGGAAATTTTGAAGATGACTTTGGGAAAAACCAATCTTAAAAAAGAAGTATTGACCGAAAAGTTTGGCGGAGATAAAAATAAATTCGTTCCCACTGATATCGGGGAAGTAGTTAATGAATTCCTGACCCAGAATTTTGCAGAAATCCTCGATTATGGATTTACAGCAAAAGTAGAGCAGGATTTTGACCATATCGCAAATGGCGAAGAAAAATGGAAAGATGTTTTACAGGGTTTTTACAAAGATTTTCACCCGAGAATTGCTGATGTAGAAGAAAATGCGGATCGTGCAAACGGTGAAAGAATTTTAGGAGTAGATCCAAAATCCGGAAAAAATGTGTTGACCAGAATCGGCAGATTTGGACCCATGGTGCAGATTGGCGAACAGGACGACGAGGAAAAACCAATTTTCGCAAGTTTGATGGCGACCCAGAATATCGCAACCATTACTTTAGAAGAAGCTTTGGAACTGTTCAAAATCCCTTTTGACTTAAATGAGTTCGAAGGTCAAACGGTAACGATTGGCGTGGGAAGATTTGGGCCTTATGTAAAATGGGGCGATGCTTTCATCAGTATTCCTAAAGGTGAAGACGCGCTTTCAATAACCCAGGAAAGAGCAGAAGAAATCATCAATGAAAAGAAACTCGCCGACGCACCGATTGCGACTTATAAAGGAGAACCGGTCACCAAAGGGACAGGAAGGTTTGGTCCTTTTA
The DNA here is from genome assembly GCF_030012525.1 of Chryseobacterium gotjawalense. Classification (NCBI taxonomy): domain Bacteria; kingdom Pseudomonadati; phylum Bacteroidota; class Flavobacteriia; order Flavobacteriales; family Weeksellaceae; genus Chryseobacterium; species Chryseobacterium gotjawalense. The sequence goes on along the minus strand of NZ_CP124855.1, from coordinate 1,971,308 downwards.
TTAAATTTCAATCAATGTTCATCAATGTTCCGAAGCGCTATGATTTTGAAAATCTGTCACAAAGTGATATCAATGAATTGATTGAAGCGAAATTGGAAAAAGAAGCGAACCGCTATATTCAACAGTGGGAAGCAGAAAAAATTTCTATAGAAAATGCGAGATGGGGTCCCATTGTAAAACTTGGAAAAAACATTTTTAAAATCCCTAAAAATAAAAAAGACGAAAAATTTACGGCCGAAGAACTGGCTGAAGTTTCTTTGGAAGAAGTGAAAAACTGGATAACCGCACAGGATAAAAATGCTTTTAAAGAGAAACCTAAAAAAGCGGCTGCGAAAAAACCTGCTGCTAAAAAGCCGGTTGCTAAAAAAGCTCCTGTAAAAAAAGCAGCACCGAAAAAGAAATAAACAGTACTTTTTTTTAAAAATTGGAATCTTCAAATGCTTGTCATTTGAAGATTTTTTTTGTTTTAAAAAGTTTTTTGAGTGTTCTCCTGATTTTTTGGGACTTAAAAATGAATTTCAATTGCAAAATTTGCGTCAAAATCCACCGTTTTGATGATAATTAATTTAAACACAGGTCTTTAAATGCGGTTTTAAGTTTGGTTTCTGAAAGGTTTTGTTCTCTGAAAAAGTACGATTGCACCAAACTGAGCGATGGAATATTAAAAAATGAGCCCATTTAATAAAATTTAAACACCGTTTCTTTTTGAAAAAAGTGGGCATTTGTATTGAAATCTTATTAAATTTGGCTCGGCACAAATACGAAAAAAACCAACACAAAACACACAAAGGATGTTAAAGAAATTATAATAATTCTATAATTTTTTTACATATGATTAAGTATCAACTATTAATTTATTGTTTTTTCGCAAGTTTTCTCTATTCTCAAACTTCAAATGGAGGAAAGGCGCCCAATAGTTACATTTACGATTTAGAGCTTGCAAATGCCAATAATTATGGCGGGATAAAAATTCCCGTATTAAAAGCCTATGAAATTTGGGCTAATTATGAGTATTTAAAAACGAATGGTGCTCCCAGTCCGATCCCTGCAGGAGCGCAAACCGCCTCTTTGTATTGGGAAGATGTACCCGGATTGGTAGAAAATGTAAGTATTGAAAGGGGCTCAAAACCGTCTGATTCGAAAATTATTGTAGAAATTAATAAAGGAAGAGGCAAGGGAAATGCAGTGGTCGCCTTCAAAGTGAATGGAACAATTTATTGGAGCTGGCATATTTGGGTAACCGATAATCCCGAAAATGGAGTGACCTATACGCAAGGATTTGAAACTGATATTGATGGAAAACTAATTACTGTTCAGTATATGGATCGTAATCTGGGTGCAACCAGCAACAGTTTTTTAGACAATCAGTGGCAGAAGTCGGGTGGATTAATGTATGAATGGGGAAGAAAAGATCCTTTTCCACCGCTGGTGTACAAAGACGCCAACTTCTACGAAATTTCCGGGGAAGTAGGTGTTTTAAAACACCCTGGGATTGATCCGGTGAACACAATACCGGTGGCGGTGAGGCCATTTAATGAAATTGAAAAAAACATTCAATATTCAGTAAATAATCCCATTACCTATATCGTGAATACTGATGCGAATGGCAACTGGTTTTCCAGCAGCAGGTATAAAGTTGCAGGAGCAAGTCCGGATTATAAGACCTGGGATTTGTGGTCAGACAATGCAAAAGGCGGAAACAGCAATGCAAGCAGTTCTGATACCGCTTTAAAAAAGGAAAGCAGTTCCTATGAATTGAAATCAGAATTGGATCCCTGTCCGAATGGCTGGAGAATCCCGTCTTACTATGGAAGGGAGACGATGAATAATAATCTCTCTTTTTTCGGAAGAAAAAACAGCGGTGCAAATGATGACATAGATGTGGCTGCGCGACAAATTTCTCCAAATTCTGTTAATGCCCGGTTAGATGGTATGAAAGTGTATCCTGGTTTAGGAATGGATTTCAGTAATGCGCAGGGTGGAGTGCGTAATTTAGGGCTAGTGTCGGTTTCAGGCGGCTATGTTTATTATCCCAATTCGGTCTCGCCCAATGCGCCTGTAGGAATTGTGTTTCAGGATAATGCCGCAAATGGAGGAATCTGGAGTGCTACTTATGCTTACGACGGAGCAAGATTGTTTTCTATGATCTCGGATCCGATGCGTAACAACACAGCCGTTGGCCTTCATGAGATTTATGTGAATCAAACCAATCCTACAAAATCCGGAAATGCAGTAAAATGCATGAGAGATCCCAATATGTCAAAAATCGGTGATTTTGCAACCCAATATTATGCCTCTCAAAAAGAAGACTATCGGGTAGGATTAGATCATCCGAACTCATATATTGTCATTAATGAAAGAAATATTGAGATTCCAATTAATAAAGCATTTTCTGTTTATAACCAATACCTTTCTGACCAGGGAATGTTACCGACGGATAATTTACAGGCGAAAGTGCTTTGGACCACTAATAAAAATTTAATTTCCGGAATTACACTTAAACCCAATCCGGCAGATTTAAGAAGCTCGGTGATTGCTGTTAATACAGTGCCTGGCGAAACCGGAAATGCCGTGATCTCTCTTCATAATGGTGATGTAAACAGTCCTGCGCTTTGGAGCTGGCATATTTGGGCTACCAGTGATGATCCCACTGCGAAACCGATTGCTTATCTTACGGAAACTCCGGCGCCGACTTCTTATAATTTTGTGAATCCAACCGCAAGCAAATCGCCTCCGATGCTCACCGTTTTTATGGACAGGAATTTAGGAGCAGAAAGTAATGCTTTGGAATCAGGAAAAGCAAATGGCCTACATTACCAGTGGGGGAGAAAAGATCCACTGCCTTTATTTCAGGAAGGGAATCCAAAAGTAATTTATACTTCCTCCGATAACGGTTCGAACTTGAAGCCTGGGGATGCTTTTAAAGGAATGCTTCTTAGTTATAATGAAACCGGTGCCGATGATTATCTGAATTCCCAAACCGTTGCTTACGAAAATTATGGATCTAAAAATTCCAGGAAACATAAGAAAACAGCGGAAAATATTCTTTATTCAGTTCAAAATCCTTTGCGTTTTTTATATCATTCGGGTATTGGAAAAATTTATGATGGTGGAAATCATTACAGCAATGATTTAACAAAAGTGAGAGACTGGGTTTCAGATGAAAGAGCTGCTGCAGATAATAGATGGGGACACGCCGATAAAAAATCACCGTTTGATCCATGCCCTGAAGGATGGCGGGTGCCCGATGTTACTTTAACCAACCTTTATACAGGATCCAAAGGTAATTCACCGTGGTTCAACGGTTACCAGAAAGATGCTTACGGAAAAGCGGGTGTTATCCAGGATCAGTGGCACGATCTCGCCAATTATTACTCAGGAACTGTGGCCGGAAATAACGGCTGGAAATTTGAAAACGCGCTCTTCCCAATTGGGAATTTCCCTAAAGATGGAATTCGTGGCGAACTTGGCGAAAATAAAATATCATTTGACCGATCCGGCGTTTGGACCGCTTCTATGGCGGATTACAATACAGGATATGCGCTTGCGATGCAGTTTCAGGGAACTAAAATGCAAACCGGTACTGCTGTTTACCCACAGGCAGGAATGTCTGTTCGATGCGCCAAAGATGAAAAAAGATTGCTGGGAGTGCCGACCTCTCACGTTAATGGAGGAGCAGTCCTGAATTCGGAGGAAGTTGTAATTCCAACGGACAGCAAGCCTGTAGATCTGTATCCCAATCCATTTAAAGATCAATTTACTATTAACAGTAAAGATGCACAGTTTGTAGAATTGTATGATCTAAGCGGTAAATTAGTATTGAAAACAAAAGTAGAAAACGGAAGCGTAAGAGCAGGAAATTTACTGAAAGGAATTTACATTGTTAAAATTATTATGAAGGATCAGTCTTTCATTACCAAGAAAATAATCAAGCAATAGTTATTATTTAATTTTTAAATAGAGGCATCACCGTTTGGTGGTGCTTTTTTGTTATTTTTGTTCAAAATCAATAATTCCTACTATGAACCTCGAAGATATTCTCCTTCCGGCCAAAGCGATAAAAACCGAAAAATGGCAACTCGGAAACATTATTTCTAATGAAATACAAGAAAACGGGATCGTGCTTATCTTTTGCTCAGATTACCGTGGAATTGAAAATGGCGCTGCAGAAATTCTTGATTTCAAACAGGTTAGAAAAGAACTTTATCAATTGTCTAAACTGGATTTTGAAGTTCCGGTTTGTGATTTGGGAGATCTGATTTCCGGAAGGTCTCATCAGGACACGCATTATGTTTTGCAGGAAGTTTTGTCGATGTGTCATCAAAAAAATGCGATTCCGGTTGTTGTTGGCGGCAGCAACGATCTGGCTTTTTCGCTTTTTTCTGCCTTGAGTTTTCATCAGAAAAACAGTAATTATACTCAGATTTCCAATCTCGTTTCTTTGTCAAATGAGGGTGAGGAATTAACGGAGAAAAATTTTCTTTCTAAAATTTTAAGTTCCAAAACTTTCGATATTAAAAATTATCACCATCTGGGCTATCAGAAACATCTGAATGAAATGGATTCGGTGAAACTGATGAAAGAAGTAGACTTCGATGTCGTTCGTTTAGCGGAATTAATGAACAGTACCGAAAAGACAGAGCCGTTTTTCCGTCGCGCAGATTTGGTGACTTTAAACTGTGACGCGGTAGAAAGTCTAGGCGACGGCTTTTCTGTAAATCCGCAAGTCAACGGTTTAAATAAAAGAGAAATCTGCGCTTATATGAAAGAAACCGGTCTGAGCCAGAACTTAAAATCGGCGGGCATCTTTAATTATAACGCCAATTCACGGTACTTTCTGAATCATCAACTTTTAGCACAAATGATTTGGCACCTCATCGAAGGAATTAATATTCAGAAATCTCATCCGGTTGAAAGAACGTTTGAAACCTTTTGGCTGATGATTGATGACCGGAAATATGCGTTCCAGCGGGAGACTTTCAGCGATCTGTGGTATTTTGGTGATGAGGAGAAAGAAGAAAATTTAATTCCGTGCTCGCTGTCGGATTATGAAGCCGCAAAAAGAGGAATGATAAACCCCCGTTTTCTAAGAAATTAACCCGGTTCCGGACAGATGATGCGGATAGATTAAAATACTTATTTTAGCTTTTTAAACACACCAATGAAAATAATTCTATCCAAGATTCTTAATGCCCCTTTTTTGCTTATTCTTCTTGCTGTTTTGGTGAAAATTCCTTTGCTTTTTACCGGGAATATTCAGGAAGATTCATTTATTACGTGGCGGGTTGCGAGAAATTTTGTGGAATATGGAGTCATTGGTTTTAATGGTGATGAAAAAATTTCGGCTTCTACCACGCACTTATATGTTTTTGTAACGGCGTTTTTCCAGTTGATTTTTGGCGAAAGATTTATTGATCCTCTGCTTGTTTTTAGTGGAATTCTGTTTGCGGCCGGCTCATGGTGGCTGGCGAAAATTCTTTTTCCCGATGAGGTGATGAAGCGTGGCTTTTTTGTTTTATTACTCAATATCATACCGCCTGCCTTAACCGCTTCTTTCCTCGGAATGGAGTATGGTATTTTGTTTTTCCTTTATAATGGACTGATTTATTTCGGACTTTATAAAAATAAAAAATGGGCATATTTCCTCTTTCCGGTTCTTCTGCTTTGGACCAGAATGGATGCCGTTATTTTTCTTGGGATTTTCTTTTTAGCAGATTTCTATCTTAAAAGAAAGATTAACTTTATTTATATTTTAGGCGGAGTCATAGGAGTTGCGACGGTGGTTGGCTTTAATTATCTCTATTTCGGCGAAATTGTAAATCATACCATTACGGCTAAAAAAATCGCCTATAAAAATTTAATGCAGAATAACAGTATTGAATTTTTGCTTTATCAATGGGCATATTATGGTGGTCTGATTAAGAAATACGGATTGTTCAGCTTTTTGCTTTTCGTTGCCTTCCTTGTCTTTTTGACTTATGCGGTTTTTAAAATTATTAAAAACAAAAAAGTCGGAAATGTAACTTCCAAAGTAATATTAGTTTCGGTTCTTGTTTTTGCGCTGGCGAAAATTACCATTTTTTCTTTATTTAAAGCATACTTCGACTGGTATTACTGGATTCCGCGGGTTTTTCTTTTTGTGGTAATCCTGTATTATTTTTTGACTGTTAATACCTGGAAAAAGAAAAGTGTTCTTCTGGGGATTTCTATTTTATTTGTTGGGTTGTATGTTTTTCAAATGCTGCAGTCCTACACGGTTGGTTATATGGAAAGACGGCAGAGGATGACCATTGCAGCAGATATTAATAAAGATAAAGTAGGTATTGAAAAATCGATTTTGTTGGAGCCGGCCGGTATTATTCCTTTCTATACGGGACTTTATACCTATGATGAGGTCGGACTGGTGAATGCCAGAATCAATGATGAAATGCTGAAGGATGAAGAATACTGGTGGATGAATTCAGTCGAAAAGTTTCATCCCGATTATATTCTGACCATTGCGAAAAAGCCTGGAGATATCAGCAGTTTTTATAAAATGAAGCCGGAAAACAGGGAAAAGTTTGATCATGATTACGAACTTGTAAAAACATATCCTATCGCAAGAATTCACGATAATGCGCCAGCAGTGCTAAAATGGATTTATCAAATAAGACCGATCGGTAAAGATTATTTTCTCTATAAAAAACGTTCTGAAAAACAATAAGTAGATGCCAAAAATTTCGATAATTGTTCCGGTGTATCAAGTGGAGAAATACCTTAGAAAATGTTTGGATTCTTTGGTTAATCAGACTTTGGAGGATATCGAGATTTTGGTTGTAAATGATGGAAGTCCGGATAATTCGCAAAATATTATTAATGAATTTAAGGACAAATTTCCTTTAAAAATAAAGGCTTTCATCAAAGAAAATGGCGGTTTGAGCGATGCCCGGAATTTTGGATTAGATAAAGCAACAGGCGAATTTATCGGTTTTGTAGACAGTGATGATGAGGTTTCGAAAACGATGTTTGAAGAAATGTATTCTTTAGCCAAAAAGCATGACGCAGAAATGGTGATTTGCAATCTGCAGAAAGTTGATCAGCACGGAAAGATCACTCAGAAACTGACGCAGATTCCCAATATGCCTGAGAAAATAGATCTTCGGGAAAATTTTTCCGTTTTTTCAGATCTTTCTTATTTTGCCTGTAATAAAATTTTCAAAAGAGAACTTTTTGAAAACAGCAGATTTAAAAAAGGGGTTCATTTTGAGGATATTCAGTTGATTCCACAATTATTACTAAAATGCAAAACGATTGCACAAACGCAGAATTACCATTATCAATATTTAGAACGAGCCGATTCGATTACAAAAACACATACGAAGCGGGGACTGGATATTTTGAAAGCGGTAGAAGCGGTGAATGCAGCTTTTGAAAAATCACAGTATGCAGATAAAAAGATAGAACTTAAGAATTTTAATATTCTGGAAGGCGTTTATTCCTATCTGGCCTATCTGGCTTTTGTGAAAGAAGAAGGCGCTTACCGGGAGATGGAAAAAGCACTGAAGACCTTTATTGAAAAGCATCATATTTCGAAGAAAGAAATATTAATCTATCAACGATTCGAAAAGAATTATCTCTTATCTTTGTCTTTGAAGAAAAAAATTTATTATTTCCATTTTTTTATAGGACTCCATCAGGTCATGAGGAAATTAATGTAAAAACAGAACTTTATTGATGCCAATTCTACATCCTATTTTTATGATCATTTTTCTCTTTCTTGCAGTTGCGAGTTATTGGGAGATTTTCAGGTTAGAGAAGAAGCAGAGCATTTTTGTTTGGATCGCAGGAATCTTGATTGTTGTGGCTGTAGGTTTCCGGCTCAATGCCGGCGCGGATTACCCGGTATACAAAATGCTTTTCTCGGGCTTTGCAATATATACCTCTTATGGAGATGTTTTAGACAAGGCGCTTTTTCGCCCCAATTCCGAGGAAATAGAATGGATTTTTGTCCTGATTAATAAACTGGTCTTCGATTTCGGAATGCCGTTTTATGTCGTAACACTGATTATGGCGGTTATCGCGGTGAGTTTAAAATTCTCTGCAATTTATGAGAACGTTGCTTTTCCCGCCTTAGCTTTACTGTTTTACTTTATGCCCATCATGTTTTTTGAAGATTCAGGACAGATGCGACAGGGATTAGGAATTGCTGTCTGCGTCGCCTCTTTCAAATTTATCAAAGAACGGAATCTGATTCTTTTTTTACTCTGCATGTACATTGCACTGGGTTTCCATAAAACATCGATTGTGTTTTTGCCGGCTTACTGGATTGTAAAAATACCGATGAACAGCAAAAGAATTTTTTGGGTATTAATCATTGCGCTTTTATCCTCCCCTTTAGAACTCTACCGATTGGGCGGAGGTTTGTTCAGTTTCCTCGCTCCAGACGATCTTTCAAATGCTTATACCGGTTATTTAGATGACCACTACTACGGGACTGAAGTAGAAGCAGGTTTGAATGATATTGTCAAGTTAATATTTATCGGAATTTTAATTAAATTTGATAAGAAAGGCTGCCAGGAGGTTTTGTGGTATGAATACATGAGGAACTTAGCGGTCTTTGGTCTGGCTCTTTTTTATTTTTTCAGATCAAATGAAATATTTGCGGTGAGGCTTCCCGGAGCTTATATGTTTTTTGTGACCATGTTTTGCATGACTAGCCTTGTGTACGCGACCAAAGGCAGAACTCGGCAAATCCTTTATTTGGGATTTATGACCTACTTTGTTGCCATGTTTTTCTATTTTGGCAAAGGAAACGGGGACAAAGGAAGTTTCTCATCAGATAAATATACGAACGCACTTTGGTAACTACGATGAATGATATAATTAAAGATGGTTTAGCGAATTTGGGAATTTCCCTGTTTTATGCAAAGTTACTGCTGGGCTTGCTGTTTTCTTTTATGCTGACCTTTTTCTCTATTCCTACCATTGTGAAGATTTCTAAAAGAAAAAACCTGATGGATGAACCGGGAGCCAGAAGTTCTCATCTCCGGAAAATACCCAATCTTGGTGGAGTCGCCATTTTTTATTCTTTGGCGGTATGTGCCTCTATTTTTGCATTTGAACTTTTTGAACTCTATAAATTTTTATTCGCGTCGCTGGTCATTTTGCTGTATATCGGGGTGATGGATGACGTCGTGGTAATGCGGGCTTACAAGAAACTGCTGGCACAAGTTGTCGTCACTTCATTAATGGTTCTTGGCTCTGATGTAAGGGTGAGAAGCTTTTTTGGTTTATTCGGAATCTACGAACTGAGCTATACTTTCAGTGTTATTTTCAGTATCTTCACTTTTATATCTTTAATTAATGCCTTTAATTTAATTGATGGTATTGATGGTTTATCAGGCGGGTATTCAATTATTTGCAGTGCTTTATTTGGAATTAGCTATTTTCGCTTAGGGGAATTTAATTATCCGTTAGTGGTGTTGTCTGCGGTAATTATCGGTTCGGTGCTCGGTTTTTTATATTATAATCTTTCTGATTTCAGAAATAATAAGGTTTTTATGGGGGATACGGGTTCGATGATTTTAGGCTTTTTATTGGCCTTTACTGCAATTTGCTTTATCGATATTTTCATTGATAAGAAATTACCGGATGTACCGAGATATTTCCTCCAAAGTGCGCCTGCGGTTACGGTAGCTATTTTAATTCTTCCGATTGTTGATACCTTGAATGTAATTTTTATCCGTTTATTTAAAAAACAGTCTATTTTTATTGCGGATAAAAACCATATTCACCACGCGCTTTTGAAGCTGGGTTTAACACACCGGCGGTCTTCTTTTTACATTTTAGTATATTATTTATTCGTGGTTATGGTTGCTTATTTTTTAAGACATATTAATGTGAATGTCTTACTGCTTGTGATCTTAACCATTGGGTTTATAGGCGCATATATCCCGCATGTCATTTTATATACAAAAGAAAAAAACCATTAATTATTTGTTAATTTGCAAACTACATACCTACGATGAAAATACTTAAAACAGCTTTATTGATGCTTCTGCCTTTTTTCCTTTTTTCGTGCATTTCAAGTAAAGATGTACGGTATATGCAACCTAACGAAAGTTTGGTCATTAATGAAGAAGGTTTGGTTCCCTATAATATTCCTGTTTACAGGATTACCAAAAATGATATTTTAACGCTCAATATTGTTACCACGCCGCAAGGTGATGCTGCACAATTCTATTCGGCACTGAATGCGTCGCCGCCGAACGGAGCGCAGGCTGGCATCGCAGGATCAGCAAGCATGAATATTTCTAATCAGGCATCTGGGCAGGGTGGTAATACAACCATCTATTTTAACGGGCTGAAAGTAGATTCTAATGGAGACGTTAACATTTTCGGAATCGGTTACATCAAAGCAGAAGGACGGACAGTGGAGGAGATGACCAAAGAAATTCAGGATAAAGTAAATGAGAATTTTGTAGCAGGCAAATCTGAAGCGAGACTTAATATTGACGGTATTACGTATTATATTTTAGGAGATGTAGAAACCATAGGAGTAGGCGGCGAGAAAAAAGCACATAAAAATACATTAACAATCACCGAAGCATTAGCAATTAACGGAGGTTTGAACAGAACCGTTGACCGAACGAATGTTGTTATTCATAGAAAGTTACCGGAAGGAATTAAAAGAGCCAAAATAGATTTAACCCGCGAAGATGTAATGAATTCTCCCTACTATTGGGTACAGAATGGTGATGAAATATTTCTGAATACCCGGTCTAAAAACCTGAATGGATTTGGCAAAGATCCTATTCAGACATTGACTACCGGGGTTTCCCTGGTTACTACCGCACTCACGATTTACTTAATCTTTACAAAACTTTAAGATGATTCCCGGAAAAGAAAATACAGGTGAGACTGCAGTCCATGATAAAATCGGGTCATTTGCAATTTTTGATATCGAACATTTTATCCGAAAAGTACTGAGAAACTGGTACTGGTTTTTTCTGATGGCTGCTTTAGGATATGGGATTTCGGTGGTATACAGCAAGTATTACGCACAGCGGGTTTATGCCTCAAATCTGTCTTTAAGTATCTCCAATAATTCAGCAAGTTATTTCACTCCCAATCAGTCGATTAATTTCATCTGGGGACAAACCGGTAATCAGGATGGAGTATATCTGAAAAAGATGTTGCTTTCCAGATCACACAATGAGTATTTGGTAAAACAACTTGACTTGTACGCTAATTACACAACAAAAGGGCTCATCAAACAAACCTACCTTGATAAATATGATTCACCGGTTTTCTTTGAGATTGATAAATCATATCCCCAACAGGTAAATTATCCCATAACAATTATTCCTAAAGGAAGAGATCAGTTTGAAATTGAATTGCCAAAGGAAGGCGAATC